>NZ_AP024651.1:4100664-4784108 GCF_019977295.1 Arthrobacter sp. StoSoilB20
TGGGGGTCATGTCCATGAGCTTCTTGACCACCGGGAGGAAGCCGAGGTCAGCCATGTGGTCGGCCTCATCCAGCACGGTGACCTCAACGGCTTCGAGGGTCAGGATGCGCTGGCGGATCAGGTCTTCGAGGCGGCCCGGGCAGGCGATGACGATGTCGACGCCGGCACGCAGGGCCTTTTCCTGGCGTGCCTGGGAGATGCCGCCGTAGATGACCGTGGTGTTCAGGCCCATGGCCTTGGCCAACGGCTCGATGGTGGCGTTGATCTGGGTTGCCAGTTCACGCGTCGGTGCAAGGACGAGGCCCATGGGACGGCCCGGTTTGCGGAAGTGCTTTGCTTCGCGCTCGGCCAAGCGGGCCACGAGCGGGATGGCGAAAGCGATGGTCTTGCCGGAGCCGGTGCGGCCACGGCCCAGGACGTCGCGGCCTGCGAGCGTGTCAGGGAGGGTCTTCACCTGGATGGGGAATGCCTCTTCGATGCCATCTGCGGCGAGGGACTCAGCAATGGGCTTGGGCGTGCCAAGGGCAGCAAAAGTAGTCATAAACTTCATGTCTTTCGGGCGGTGTCCAGTTGCGGACATCGGCCCCCGACGCCGGTTGGGCCAGGGGTTCGCCGAGGAAAAGTCAGGTGGTCTACCGATTCGCTGCAACAGCGGTGGTCGGGACCAAATAGAACGCGTTCATCGACGCAGGATGTGCCTCTCACATGAAAAATGCCCCGCCGCGCAGCCTTTCAGGCCACCTGCTTCAGGGCGTCACCGCACATCAAGTGTTCCTAGCTTAGCAGTGTTTCTCCTGCGGACCTGCATCGGGGCTGCTCAGGCTCCCCTTGCGAGGCCCACTCTGCACCCTTCCGGGCACACATACCCTGCAGAACAGGCCTCACAACCAAGCCCCACACCTTGCCAGGCCCGCTCTGCACCCCTCCGGGCACACATACCCTGCAGAACAGGCCCAACAACCAAACCCCACACCTTGCCAGGCCCAGTCTGCACCTTTCCGGGCACACATACCCTGCAGAACAGGCCTCACAACCTCCCCAACGGGTCAGGCGTGGTGCGTCAGTTCGGATTCCGTGTCGGGTGTACTTGCGTCGGCCGATGTCACGCCCACCCGAGCACCCCGCCGAGCGCCCTCTCGAGCACCCTCCCGAGCACCCCGACGAGCACCCACCCGAGCACGACCCCCCGCGCGGGCGGCGACCCTCGGCGCCATGAGAACCCCGACGACGGCGATGATCGCCGCCAGTGCGAACACCCCCGCGAACGGGTTCGTCGTCGTGAAGGCCGCGAACACAAGCCCCGTGGCGGCGAGGGAGAGCGCACCGCCAAGGGAGTCGGAGATGGACATGGCCGCACTGTTGAAGCCCTGGTTTTCGGGAGTGGACAGCGCCAACGTCATCACGGAGAGCCTCGGGTACATGAGGCCCATCCCGGCGCCGGCAAGGATCCACCCGCCAATGGCCACAGCCGCGGGGAGGGCAAACGCGGCCGTCACCAGCGTGGAAATGATGGCGACCAGCACCAGTGCGGCGCCGATCTTCACGGCGAGATCGTCGGCCAAGCGGTTACCCAGCCGGCCCTGTACCGCCGACGCCCCGGCCCACGCGAGCGCGGCACCGGTCAGGGTCAGCCCGGCAAAGGTCGGCGTGAACGCATACCGCTCAGTCAACAGGTACGGCAGGTACACCTCGGCCCCGAAGAACGCCGCCGACGCCAGCCCCCGTACCAGGATCACACTGGGCAGGCCGCGGTGTGCCGTCAGTGTTCCACGCGGTACCAGGGGCTTCACCGCAACAAGGGCAATGACCAGCGCGACGACGGCAATCGCCCCACCGAAGCCCGGCACCTCAGCGGACAGGTTCAGGCCGAGGACGGCTATGGCTGCGAGCGCAGCCCACCCCATACGGCCAAACGCCCAGGGAACAGGCTCGGCTGGGGGTTCGGACTTCATGCCACGCACGGCCGGCACCACCATCAGCAAAGCCGGAACAACAAGTCCCACGACGCCGAGGAACACCCAGTGCCAGCTGCTCAACTGGGCCACCACGCCTGCCGCGAATGGTCCCACCAGGGATGGGACCACCCAGGACGCGGCAAAAGCGGCGAAGATCTTAGGGTGCAGTTCGGCCGGGTACACCCGGGCCACCAGGACGTAGAGCGCCACGGTCATCGCGCCGCCACCAAGACCCTGCACCAACCGGCCCAGCACCAGGATTTCCATGGTGCCGGCCATCCCTGCGATCAGAAGTCCCGCTACGAACAAAGCAACGGAGGAATACAGCGGCGCCGCAGGTCCTCGACGGTCCGACCAGTTGCCCGCTGCCACCATGCCCATCACACCGGTTGCCAGGGGGCCGGCGAAGGCCAGGGCGTAAAGGCTTGCCCCGTCGAGGTCGCGGCTCACGAGCGGCATGATGGTGGTCACGGCGAGGGATTCGAACGCACTGAGGAACACCAGTGCGCAAGCCCCCACGGTGGCAAGCAGGTAGGGGCGGCGCAGTATCCCGGCCGTTGAGGTGTCAGAGGTCATGGTGGTTACCCTAGAACCTCAACTAATGTTGAGGTCAATCCGCTATCCACGCCACCGAAGGCCACACCATGCAGCCAGCCACAACCCACAGGCCCCTCACTATTGGCGAGCTGTCCGAGCGCAGCGGAGTGGCGCCGTCGGCCCTTCATTTCTACGAACGCAACGGGCTGATCGAAGCGGAACGAACGGCCGGCAACCAACGGCGTTACCGGAGGGACACCCTGCGCCGGGTCGCGTTCATCAAGACCTCCCAGCGCGTGGGCCTGCCGTTGAAGGACATCCGCGAGGCGTTGGATTCCCTGCCGGACGGCCGGACTCCCACCAAACGCGATTGGGCCAAGTTGTCGCTGCGATGGCGCAAGGAGCTAGACGACCGCATCGCTGCCCTCCAACACCTCCGAAACGATCTTGACGGTTGCATCGGCTGTGGTTGCCTGAGCCTGAAGTCGTGCACGTTGCAGAACCCCTCGGACGAGCTCGGCGCTTCAGGAACCGGTGCGCAGCGTTGGAACCAACCGTCGTAGCAGCGTCACAGGATGGCGGTCATGACGTTCCACCCGGCGCCCACCTGCTGGTCCTCCTGCAGGCCACCTGAACCCGTTCCTCGATAGAGGATCAGGCTTCCGCTGGAGTTGCGCGCCAGGACATCAGGCACGCCGTCGCTGTTGATGTCGCCGGGTGTCACTATCGCCGTCATGACGTTCCACCCGATTCCTACCTGCCGGCGCGGCAGCCATCCGCCATTACCGTTTCCTTCGTAGAGCCACAGGGTTCCTGCGGCGTCTTTGGCCATGATGTCCCCGCCCGGCGACCCAAATTCCCCGGGCCCGAGGATGGTGGTCATCTGGTTCCATCCGGTTCCTGCCTTGGCACGCGGAAGCCAGCCGCCTGAACCATTGCCCGGGTAGAGCCAGAAGTCCCCCGCAGCGTCGCGGGCCATGACGTCCGCCTTACCGTCACCGTTGAAGTCACCAGGAGCGACGACGGCGGTCATGGCGTTCCAGCCCACGCCCACTTTGGTCCTGGGCAGCCACCCTGAACGGCCGTTGCCGGGGTAGAGCCAGAGGTCGCCGGCGGCATCGCGGGCCAGGACGTCTGCGTGGGTATCTCCGTTGAAGTCGCCTGCGGACAGGATCAGGCTCATGCCATTCCATCCTGAGCCCACTGCCGACCTTGGAAGCCATCCCCGTTTTCCGTCCCCGGGGTAGAGCCACAGCGTGCCGGCAGTGTCCCGCGCGAGCACGTCCGTGGCGCCGTCGGAGTTGTAGTCCTTCCAGACGTTCTTTGGTGGACCGGAGGTGTCAAGAACCCAGATGGCGTTGCCGTCAACGGAGGTTGCGTAGAGCTTGGACCCGTCCGGTGCCATCGCCCGAACCGAGGTGTAGGCACCGAGCTGGAGATCCTCGACCAACGGGATGGAGGAATCCTCGGACCTTGCACCCCACACCTGGATCACCGTTGCATTTGACCGGTACAGCCGGGTTCCATCCGGGTTCATCACCAAGGTGCCCGGCTCCTGCCTGTCCGGGGTGGCCTGCCCGACGGCCAGGGTTTCGAGGTTGAGCTGGGACACCATGGGATTGTTGATGACCCGGCGGCCCGGGGACGGGTAATACGGTTGTCCGTGGTCTTCGAAGAAGGCCCGCTTGCTGTCCGGGGTGAAGACGGGCGCGGACGGTTCCAGGAACGTCTGGAAGGTGGCCAGAACCTTGTCCGTGGCGGTGTTGATGACCGAGAGGCCCCACCCGTGCGTGGTCACCAACCGCGTTCCATCCGGTGAGACGGTGCCGTCCGTCCCGGTCATCGGGTCCGTGGCCAAAACGGTCCGGCTCTTCGTATCAATGACCGCTACCGATGCCCCCTTGAGCGCATAGAGCTTGGCCCCGTCCGGAGTTGCCAGCAGTTTGGTGATGCTTCCACCCACTGGTATTTGGGCTGTTACCTTGCCTTGGGCAACATCAACCACTTTCACGCCCGCGGTTTTGAGCCCCACATACAGTGCGGTTCCACCGGGGCTGACCACCAGGCCTGCCACCTCGTCACCCACAGGGACCACATACTTCACGGTCATGGCAGCTGCATCAATGATGGTGACGCCGGTGCCGGTCGCCAGGAAAGCCGTTGATCCGTTCGTGCTGAGAGCCAGGGCGGTGGTGGGACCGGCTTGGACGCTTTTGGCCACCACACCCTGGGCTGTGTCGATGACGGACAGCATGCCCTCGGGGCTGGCCACAAAGAGCTTTGTGCCGTCTTTCTTGAGCTCCACGAATTTCGGATGGGCTATGTCGATTTTCCGCGGGGCCGTTGCAGTCGCCGCCTGAACCGTCGCGGGGCTTGTCGATGGAACCGTCGCGGGGACCGCCACCGCATCCGACGACGGCGGAGCCGCTTGTGCGGGTGGCATTGCCGCCATCGCCAGCACCGCTGCAAAAGCACCTGACAGGCAGGCTTTGAGACTGATTTTTCGCGCCAGAAACACCGTGAATCCCCCAATTTCAGGCGCCCCTGATTCGCGACGGGCGCATCTGCGACAAAGGCTACCCACCCCCGCACGGAAAGACCATAGTCAACTCCCAACTACTTCAGACTTGCCGAAGCAGCAACAGGCATTGCCTTCCGTCCACGCCTCGCGGCACGCTTGGCATATGACTGAAAAGACGCACGACGGCGGCACCCTCCACGGCGAACAACCCACCGGCGCAGGGACGCCCGAGCATGCCCACCAACACGACGGCGCCCAGCAGCGCGGCTTGAACCTCCACGAGGACGCGGACAACGCTGTGGACATGTGGGATGGCATGTACAAGGAGCGGACCAAAGTGTGGAGCGGAAATCCGAATCCGCAGCTGGTGGCCGAAGCCAGGGACCTGAAACCCGGCAAAGCACTGGACCTTGGTTGTGGCGAAGGCGCCGACGCCATTTGGCTCGCAGAGCAGGGCTGGACCGTGACCGCATTGGATGTCTCCGCCGTCGCGCTTGAACGGGCAGCTGCGCATGCAGCAGGAACCAGCCACGCGGACCGGATCACGTGGCAGCAGCAGGATCTCGCGGAATGGACCCCCAACGCCGAATTCGACCTCGTCTCGGCCCAGTTCCTGCACTCACCCCTGCTGCCCTGGCGCGAGTCCGTGGCAATGGCCGCGGCAGCAGTCGCCCCGGGCGGCACCTTGCTGGTGGTGGGGCACCATCCGCACGGGCTGCCGTCGTGGAGCCACCATCACGACTCCGGCATGTTCTTCACCCCGGAACAGCTGGCAGGGGCATTGCGTCTGGACCGTGACCCGTGGTTCGTCAACGTCCTTACAGACCGCAAGCGTTCGGTCACAGGTCCCGATGGCGAGTCCGGCACCACCCTGGACACGGTTTTGCGGGCAGTAAAAAGCCCCTAAATACCGTCGGGAAGGAATTCCGCGTAGGGCGCCACTACCTCACCGGTGGCGGTGGAATCGGGATTCAGCATCCACCCCACGCGTTTGGCCGTGTTCAGCATGACCACGCTTTCCACCAATTCGATGCCCGGAATCCGCTGCTGGACCGTGAGCTCCATTTCCAGGACCTCGGCCAGGGACCGCAGCCACATGATGATGGTGAAGTTGGTGCGCCCTGTAGTGGAGGCAGCGAAACGCACGTTGCGGATGGCGCGCGACTCGACGGCGGCCGCCTCGTGCCTGCCCGGCGGGACGTTGGCGAACCATTGGATGGTGACCGGGTAGCCCGAGAATTGTTGGGCGATTTCGCAACGAAAGGACAGCATGCGGCTGGCCAGGACCCTGCCCAGTTGCCGCTGCACGGTGGCCGGATTCCGCCCCAGCGCCCTCGCGATCTCTGCTGCGGTGACCCGACCGTCCCGGGCAAGGAAAGGGATCAGCGCCAAGTGGCTGTCGGGGAGCGGGGTTGCGCTCGCGTCGGGGCCCAGCGGACTGGCGGATTCGGGTCCTGCGAGCGCGCGGACCGCCTGTTGCTCCCCCTTGGTGAGGACGTTGAGGCGCCACGCGTAGCCGCTGATGTGGATACGCGTGCACAGTGCGGTCTGGTACTTGGTGAGTCCGCGGATTTCCTTCAGCCTCGGCAGCAGTTGCGCACTGAACTGCTCCAGGTCACGGGTGATGACGGTCAGTGTCAGGTCGCGGTTGCTTGCTGCTTCTTCCACGGTAATGACCTCGGGCAGGGCGGCCAGCGCCGCCGTCACCTCCGGCCGGAGGTCCATGTCGCAGTCAACGTCCACCATGGCCAGGCACATGTTTTTCGGATCTCCGGTGAGGTGGGAGGTGGTCCAGGCGGCTCCCGACTCCCGGAGCCGGTCCCAGCGCGCCGCCAACGTGGTGGCATGGACGCCCAGGACCTGGCCGGCGTCGGACCAGCTGAGCCGGGGCGAAATTTGCAGTGCATTGATCAGGCGAAGATCTTCCTCACTGAGTTCCATGCCCCAACTCTCCCACAGTCGCTGCATAATTTCTGGTACTTCCGGCCGAAAATGCATATTTCCAGATGTTTTCAAGCCTGTGAAGCACGTCACCACACAATGTTCTAAGGAAGAGACCCGGATAAACCCAGGAGTACAACATGACCATCGCTGCCGACGCCAAGGAGCTGCGGGACGACATCGTCCGCCTCCGGCATGACCTTCACCGTGAACCGGAAATCGGGCTGCAGCTCCCCCGCACGCAGGAAAAGGTGCTCAAGGCACTGGATGGGCTCCCCTTCGAGATCACCCTGGGCAAGGAAACGACATCGGTCACGGCAGTTCTCCGCGGCGGTGCCGGCCACGCTTCGGCCCACAAGCCCGTGGTGTTGCTGCGGGCCGACATGGATGGGCTCCCCGTCCAGGAGACCACCGGCGTGGACTACACCTCCCGCGTGGACGGCGCCATGCATGCCTGCGGACACGATCTCCACACCTCCATGCTCGCCGGTGCTGCCACTCTCCTTGCAGAGCGTCAGGATCAACTGGCAGGCGATGTCATCCTCATGTTCCAGCCCGGCGAGGAGGGCTTTGACGGCGCCAGCTACATGATCGAGGAAGGCGTCCTGGACGCGGCCGGGAGGCGTGCGGATGCAGCATACGGAATGCACGTGTTCTCATCAGTTGCCGATCACGGACAGTTCCTCACCAAACCCGGGATCATGCTGAGTTCCTCGGCGGGCCTCTTCGTCACCGTCCACGGCGCCGGCGGACATGGCTCCGCTCCCCACCTGGCCAAGGATCCGGTCACGGCTGCGGCGGAAATGGTCACCGCCCTGCAGGTCATGATCACCCGGCAGTTCGACCTCTTCGACCCCGTGGTCCTGACCGTTGGCGTGTTGCAGGCCGGAACCAAGCGCAACGTCATCCCCGAAACCGCCCGCATAGAAGCAACCGTCCGGACCTTCTCCGAAGCCTCCCGCAGGAAGATGATGGAAGCAGTACCCAGGCTGCTCCACGGTATTGCCGCAGCCCACGGGCTGGAGGTCCATGTGCAGTACGACGAAGAATATCCCCTCACCATCAACAACGAGGACGAGACCACCACTGCGGAAAAGGTCATCGCCGAAATGTTCGGCGAGTCCAGGCATACCCGGATGGCCACGCCCCTGAGTGGTTCCGAGGACTTCTCCCGCGTCCTGGACCAAGTTCCCGGCACGTTCATCGGACTCAGTGCCGTTGCCCCAGGCGCCGACCACGCGACGTCGGCCTTCAACCACTCGCCATACGCAACGTTCGACGACGGCGTCCTCACCGACGGTGCCGCGCTGTACGCCGAGCTCGCCGTATCCCGCATCGCCGCCCTTGCCGGCAACTAGCGTCCACCTCCCTGTCCCCGCATCAGCTTGGAGAATCCCATGACCACCACCGCAGGAACGTCCTCCGACGTCAAGGTCCAAAAATCCCACGCGCGGACGCTCGTTGGTACCGGAATCGGCAATGCCGTTGAATGGTACGACTGGGCAATCTACGCAACGTTCTCACCCTTCATCGCCAGCGCCCTGTTCAGCCAGGCCGACCCGACGTCGGCGGTACTGTCCACCTTGGCGATCTTCGCCGTCGGTTTCGTTGCCCGCCCCTTCGGCGGTTTCGTGTTCGGCTGGATCGGCGACAGGATCGGCCGCAAAACGTCCATGACCGTAGCCGTGGCCTTGGGTGCGGTGGGCAGCCTGCTCATCGGCATCGCGCCGACGTTCGCGGCAGTTGGCGCCTTCGCATCGGTGATGCTGTTGGTGGCCCGCCTCATCCAAGGCCTGGCGCACGGTGGTGAGTTGCCGTCGTCGCAGACTTACTTGTCGGAAATGGCACCCAAGGAACACCGCGGCTTCTGGGCCACGCTCATCTACACCTCCGGCACGGCAGGCATCCTGGCTGGTACGCTGCTCGGCGCCATCCTGACCAACGTCCTGAGCAAGGAAGACATGAGCGCCTGGGGTTGGCGCATCCCCTTCCTGATCGGTGGCGCCCTGGGAATCTACGCCCTGTTCATGCGGGCCAAGATGAAGGAAACCGAAGCGTTTGAGGCCGAAGCTCCCAACGAGAAGCGCCTGCCGATCGTGCCGCAGATCATCAAGTACCGGAAGCAGGCATTGCAGGTCATCGGCCTCACCGTGGGCTTGACCGTTGTGTACTACATCTGGGGTGTGGTGGCACCGAGCTACGCAGCAACTTCTTTGAAGATGGATCGCGGCGAAGCCCTGTGGGCCGGCGTCATTGGCAACGTAGTGTTCATCGCAGCCCTGCCGTTCTGGGGCAAACTGTCCGACCGCATAGGACGCAGGCCCGTCATCATCGCCTCCGCCGCGGGCGCCGCCCTCCTGCACTTCCCCATGACGTGGCTGCTGAAGGACTCGCCGTGGCAGTTGGCCGTCTCAATGTCCGTGATGCTGTTCTTCATCGCCGGCAGCGCAGCGATTGTCCCGGCCGTGTACGCCGAACTGTTCCCGACCCACATCCGAACCATCGGCGTCGGGGTCCCGTACTCCATCTGTGTGGCGGCCTTCGGTGGCACCGCCCCTTACCTGCAGACCTGGCTCGGCAGCATCGGTCAGGCCCAGCTGTTCAATGTGTACGCCGTGATCCTGCTGCTGGTGGGCATCGGGTTTGCCTTCTCCATCCCGGAGACCAAGGGCAAGGACCTCACGGCCTAGGTTCCCCACGATCGTTGCGAGGCCCGCTCTGCACGTTTTCCCGGGGTCTTTGGGTGCAGAGTGGGCCTCACAACGTTAAACGAAGCGGTCGCGGCCTGCCCGGTAACCGAAGAAGGCAGCCAAGGATCCCACCACCAGGAACAGGACTCCGGCCGCCTCGAAACCGCCGGTCCCCTGGTGCAGTTGACCCACCATCAGCGTGCCAAGTGAACCTACCCCATAGCCGACGCCCTGCATCATCCCGGACAGGTGTGCGGCGGTGTGGGCGTCGCGGGTCCGGACCATGATCATGGTCAGGGCCACGGCAGTCAGTGATCCCTGGCCAAGCCCGTTCAGCCCGGTCCAGACCCAAATCAACTCAGTGGGGCCAAAGATCGTGAGGGCAAAGCCGCCTCCGGTCATCAGCGCCACCACCATGTTGATGATCCGCTGGTCCTTGAAACGCGCGGCCAGGGCAGGGGCAAACAGGGACCCCAGCATCTGCAGCACAATCGACAACGAGACGATCAGCCCGGCCGTTCCGCCATCAATCCCCCTGTCGCGCAGGATCGGTGCCATCCAGGCGAACACGCTGAACGACATCATGGCCTGCAACACCATGAACATGGTCACCTGCCACGCCACGGCCGAGCGCCACACATTGACGCCACCGTGGACGGCTTGGTGTTTCACGGATGGTTGGCGGATCGCGAGCGGGAGGAAAAGCAAAAGTACGACGCCGGCAGGAACCGCCCAGAACCACAGAGCCGATGTCCAGTGGCCGGTTGCCGTAAACACCGGGTACGTGAAGCCCGCGCCAAGGGCTGCCGAAGCACAAATCGCGGTGGTGTAGAGGCCGCCCATCAGGCCAAGGCGGTGCGGGAAATCCCGTTTGACGACGCCCGGCAGGAGGACGTTGCAAAGCGCTATTGCGGCACCGCAGGCAGCTGTTCCGGCCAGAAGTGCCGGCAAGTGACCGAATCCCGGGAACTCCACTGGCCTCAGCAGGAGGCCTGCAGTGAGCACGGCCATGGCTCCGAGAAGCACCCGTTCCGCCCCGAATCTCCGGGCGAGGATGGGAGCCAGTGGCGCGAAGAGTCCCAGCAGCGTGACCGGAACGGTTGTGAGGACCACCAGCGACCAACCCGGCAGACCGGCGTCGGACGTTATTTCCGGAAGGACCGCCGAGAAGCTGGAGAAGACGGTGCGGAGGTTCAGTCCGATCAGTACCAGGCAGATGCCCAAGTAGACCAGGCCGCGCTTACCACGGAGCTGTGTGGGATCCGCGGCCGGTTCGTCGTCGATCTCAGCGTCCACGGCGATGTCAGGCAGGACTGGTTTCTCTCGATAGCCGGGCGTCTTGGAGGAGGTCACACGTCCTATTCTGTCAGGGCGGCTTCGATCGAGGGTCCGTTGGGCGGGATATGACCGGTGAGCGGTATATGACCATCGGTGTATGAATAGCTGCCTTGGCAGAGTTATCCACATAGGAGAGATTTACCTGCCTCTGCAGCATCGCGATCCATAGCGTTGAGGGCATGGACAAGACCCCCAAACCATCACCTCACAGCACTACTTCCGGGCATCCTCTGCCGGCTTCTCAGAAGTCGCACGCGCGGATTTCGCACCCACCGGGATTGAAGGTCAGCATCTGGAGTTTGGCACTGGCCATGGGGGTGCCCATTGTCTTCATGATCGTCTTCCCTGTGGGGATGCTCTTCATGTTTGGCGCTGAGTCACCCCCATATGCAATGGCTGCGCAAACGATTCTCGTGGTCCCCACCGGAGCTTGCTGGCTCGGGGCGTTGGTCTGTGGCCTGACCTGTCTCAGGCTGGCCAAAAGCCGCGATGCCGATGGGCAGCGGACCATAGCATGGATGTTTGGGATCTTCGGGCTTTGTATTGCAGGACTCGAAGGGCTGGCGTTGCTCTTGATGGTGCTTCGCAACTGAACACCGGTACCCGCACCGTGGAACGTCCCCGGCGCAAGCACCCAGCCCAGACTCCGCAGAGCCTCCACCCCGAACCAAAGTATTCTGGAAGTGATGAGTGAAACCCCAGATTCCCCGCGCCCCGTCACGCCCGGCACCCAGGCATCCTTTGGAACCTATGGCGGCCGGCCCGTCAGCTTCGTGCGCCGCGGCACCCGATTGCAGGGCCGGAGGCAGGCTGCTTGGGAAGAGCACGCCGAACGCTGGGCCATCCAAGTGCCCCGCCATGTTGCCAACACTTCCGTGCACCCGGACTACACCTTCGATGCCGAGGCCGTATTCGGGCGCAAGGCACCCCTGATCGTCGAGATCGGATCCGGCCTGGGTGACGCCGTGGTCCACGCCGCGGAGCAGAACCCGGACAAGGACTTCCTGGCCGTTGAGGTTTACACCCCGGGTTTGGCCAACACCATCATCAAGATCAACAGCCGGGGCCTGACCAACGTGCGGGTAGTGGAAGCCAACGCTCCCGAGGTCCTCGAATCGATGCTCCCCGAAGGCTCAGTCAGCGAGCTCTGGGTGTTCTTCCCCGACCCCTGGCACAAAGCCCGGCACCACAAACGCCGGCTTATCCAGCCCGCCTTCGCTTCCGTAGCTGCCAAGGCACTGGAAAAGGGTGGCTATTGGCGGATCGCTACTGACTGGTCCAACTATGCAGTGCACGTCCGCGAAGTCCTGGCCGGGTCCACGGAGTTCGAAAACATGCACGAAGGCGAGCGCAGCGGCGAGGAAAGCCCGCTGACGCAGGTGTGGCAATCCGGCGTCGAGTCTGTTGTGGGCGGCGCCCCGGTGAGGGAAGGCCGCGCGCCGGTCAGCACCGAGCACACTGGTCCCAATGAGGGCGTGGATGAAGAAGGCGGTTGGGCACCCCGCTTCGATGGCCGCATCCGGACCAGCTTCGAGAACAAGGCCCACGAGGCCGGTCGCATGATCTTCGACCTCACTTACCGCAAGCTTTAGCCGACGGATTCCGGGGGAACCATGAGCTATCAGCCACCGATCGACTACTACCAGCAACCACAAAGGACCGGGACGCGCGGCCTTCCCGCCGGGATCACCAGCATCATCGCTGCAGTGCTCTCGCCGATCGCGGCCGTGGTCAGCATCCCCTTGGGCATTGCAGCGGTGGCCTCCGCCATGAGCCGTTACAACGAGGGCAATGATGCCTGGTGGTTTGGTGCGTTGGTGCTGGCGGGGATTTCCGTGGTCCTGGCGATCATTGCCGTGGTGAGTGGATTGATCGCCGTCTTCCGGGCCGGCCGAATGAACGCGGGACGGATCACGGGGATCATCGGATTGGCGATCATGGCGGTCAACATTTTTGGCATTGTCTTCATGGTGTTCCTGGTCCTCGGCTCAGGTCAGGGGTTCTGATGCCCCAGGTGCGCGCCGAACGATTCATCCGCTTGGATCCGGACACAGCTTTCGCCCTCTCCCAAACGACGGGCCAATTCCGGCTCAAATGGGACCCGTTCATCTCGGCCCAGGCTTTCCTTGACGGAGCCACAGCTGCCGGCAAGGGTGTCCGGACACGGACCGTTTCCCGCATGGGCCTGAAAATGGTCAGCGAATACGTCTCCTACACCCCACCCCGAAATGTGGGCATGACCATGGTTTCGGGGCCGTGGTTCTTTGGGAACTTCGGTGGTGGCTGGCGGTTCACGCCCGACGACGGCGGAACCCGGGCAGTCTGGAAGTACACCTTTTCGTGCCGCCCGGCTCTGGTAAAGCCGTTGGCCGAGAGGGTGGGTAGCTGGCTGCTTGGCCGCGAAATTGAGCGCCGGATCGATGCGTTCGCCCGGGCTTGCGAGAACCCGGCACTGGTGGCCGAACTGCGCGCACAGGGAACCGAAGTCGCCGAAAACTAGCTGGTTACGGCACCCCGGCTGGTTACGGTACCCCAGGTGGTTACGGCACCGAGATCGAGGCAACCGTCTTCTGGGCTTCGTCGCGGAGCTCAACTCCCGCGATTCCGGCCAACTGGACCGGCGTAGCACCTCTGATCTTGATCCGGCCGCTGGGTGTCGCCGTCCAACCGCACGTCCGTTCCTCAGCCCCGTCCCGGCCCTTCACCCAAAGATAAAGAGTGCCTTCCAAGGGCATGGAGCGGCCCTCAACCTCGAGTTCCGTGCCCCACGTCTTCTTCACCATTCCCACGGTCAACTGCAGGCCGTTGTCCGACTGCACTGAATAGCTCGCGTCAGGCTTGGGTGGCTGGTTCAAGAGTGGGCCGGCCAGGAAACCAGCCACCAGGCAAGCGGCAGCCACAGCACCCACCACGGCCGCCCACCGGCGTCGTGATTTCCTTCGGCGCGCCGACAAGTCAACCAGCACTTTCTCGGGAAGGGTGCCGGGCATTGGCTCCAACGGTGCAAGCGCTTGGGAACCACCGGTGACGGTGAGCGCCACAGCGTCAGCCGGCGGCACGGCGTCGAGCAATGCCGGAAGGCTTTCAAGCTCCTCCAGCTCACGACGGCACTCAGCGCAGCCGGCCAGGTGGTCCTCAAAAGAGCGGGCTTCACCGGCGTCGAGCCCACCCAGCAGGTAAGCGCCCAGCAATTGGTGGACGGACTGGCCGTTCATCGTTCCACCCCCATCTCGTCAAGGATCGTTCGGAGGGCCTTCACAGCATAGAAGGCCCGGGATTTCACGGTTCCGGCAGGTATGTTCAGCTGCAGTGCTGCCTCGCTGACGGTAAACCGCTGGTAATGGAGGGCTACCAGGACCTCGCGGTGCTCGTGGCTGAGCCGGAGCAACGCTTCTTCCATCAGTACCCGGTTCAGGAGCTCATCCACGCGTTCCCTCGCTGCGTGGTCCGGGAGGTCCTGCTCACCGGCTTCCATCGGGCGCCGCTGGGCCTTCCGGTAGTTGTCGATGATGACGTTGCGGGCCGTCCGGAAGAGGTAGCTTCGCAGGCTGCCCGTGATCTGCGGGGCATGCTGCCAGACCTTCAGGATGGTTTCCTGCACTACGTCATCGGCCTGATGGGCATCGGAAGTGCAGCTGAGCACGAAGCGTTTCAACGCGGTGCCATGGTCGCGGTAGATCGCCGCCACCACGTCCTCGTCCAACGGCATAGCCACCTCCCTCAGTGTTTTCTCCTGCCCCTTCGCCTATACGACGACGCACGCCGGCAAATGGTTCAGCCCCCGTGAACCATTCTTCCCCCGCCGGCGTCGTAGGGGTTAGCGCCGGTCCGTCCCGGCCGGCTCGTCAAAGGAGCGAGAAATGAAGAAACGACTCAGTTTTGGATTCGGTGCAGTGATCCTGGCCGCGGCGATGGCAGGGTGCGGCGGAAGTCCGGGGACCACCGCCACCTCCACTCCCCCGCCCGCGGCGACCTCCGCGGCACCCACCTCGGCTTCCCCCAGCGCCGCCAGCAGCAGCGCCAGTGCCGCTGCCGACATGAACCTGGCTTCCTCCAGCGCGGGTCAGATCGTGGTGGACAGCAAGGGTATGAGCCTCTACTTCTTCACCAAGGACGTCAAGGATTCCGGAACCAGCGCGTGCACCGCCGCGTGCTTGGACGCCTGGCCGATTTTTACCACGACGGCGGACGCCCCCACTGTTGACGGCGTCACCGGAACTGTGGGAACCATAGCGTCTCCGGATGGGAAGAAGCATGTGACGCTCAACGGCATGCCGCTGTACTACTACGCCAAGGACAAGGCCCCGGGGGATGTCACCGGCCAAGGAGTTGGTGGCGTCTGGTATCTGGTAAGCCCCACCGGGGAGATGATCAAGGGCGCTGCGGGTTCGGGTTACTGAGGCGTGACGCCGGGTTCGCGGGAAACCTCCGAGGTCGCCGGAAGGTTCCGTGTGAACATGCGAGGTTCCCGCGAACTCACGAGCACGCCACCTCACCCGAGCGCACGAAGGACGCGCTCTTTGAAAGCCCGCTCTTGAAAAAGGTGCCCCGGCGGAGTTTTTGCGCACGCCGACGCCGCAGCTTTCGGGCGTTTTCGGCGGCCCAAACCCCAAGCCAGGCCGATGCATGGGTCCGCTAGACTGCAAACCAACTCTAGGGGGAGAGAAAATGACACAGGACATCAGCAGCAAAAAGACGCCGACCTTGACGTTCCTGGGGGTGCAGGAACTCGGGTGGACCTTGGGGCTCATCGCCTTGATCATCAACGCCACAGAGCATGGCCTGGACTGGATCTGGGTGGGCCTGCTGGCCTGTTGGCAAGCGTCCATAGTGTGGGGATTCGTCAAGTTCCGGCAGGTCAGCAAGGCAACGCCCAAGACGTAGGGCACCGAAATCGCCGGAAACGCGGCGAGGTCGCCGGAACGCAACGGCGATTCTGCAGCGTTCCGGCGACCTCGGCAACGAGTGGCTTACGCGTCGGCGAATTCCTCGGACTCTTCAAACTCCACAGCCGCGATGATCTCCTTGGTCTCCGGGTGGATCATGAAGGCCTCCTCGTCGTCCTCGATCATGAGGTAGTCGCCGTGGTCGGTGGAGAAGTGCCAGGCGAGGGTCTTGACGCCGTCGTGCTCGTAGTTGGGGTCGCCCATGGTGATCTTCTCGAGGGCGTAGCCGGCAACGTCGCACAGTTCGCGGATGATGACCTCGAACTCGGGGGCGTTGGCCAGGGCTTCTTCTTCGGCTTCGGCCTGGCGCTCTGCGAGGTCCGGCACCAAGGCAACGCGCCCGGCGATGTGCGCTTCGATCTCCTCGTCGGTCAGGACCAGCAGTTCGGACTGGTCGCGGAGGTACGCGGCGTTGAGGTCGATGATGTCCTCTTCCTCCAGCAGTGACTCGAACTCGCCGTCGAGCTCGTCCAAGGCCGCCACTGAAGCAGGCGGGGTTTCGGACTCGTCCAGTTCTCCGTCGAGGTAGGCCTCTGCTTCATCCTCGGTCAGGGCGTCGAAAGCGGACGCGGTGCGGTTGAAGAGGTCCAGATGGCGTGTGGCGCCCATGCTTTCCAGGCCGGCGCGGACGTAGGAGTCCACCTCTTCACGTTCCGGTGCCGTGAAGACGTACTGGGCGAAGCCGCCGGACAGTGCCTGCGTCAGGTAGAAGTCCACAAAGAAGCTGTTGAGCGCTGCGGGTGCGATTTCGTCGCTGTTGAGGAGCTCCTGGTACATCAGGTTCACGACGTTGACGTTGGAATCCACTACATCCGCGTTGCCGGCTTCGAAGCTGGTCTTGTTCAGGACGACGGGGTACTCGTTGGTAGTCATGGGAAATCCTCACTGCTGAAAGCTGGTGGTGCTCCGGACACTTTCAACGTACGCGCGGGAGCGTCGCGGCAATCGAGGTTGAGGTGAACGGAGGGCGAAGTTTGGGAGCCGTTTTCTGCTGACTAAGATTGAACAGATAACCTCCTGCCGAAAGTAGCCCGACGCATGCCGTCCCACACAGACGAAAACTGGGAACTGGCCATTCAGACTCCTGCCATTAACGACCGCTCCCTGGCGGCCGGACTGGCCTATGCCATGGGCAGCCGCGTGAGCGGAATTTCTTTTGATTCGGCCACGGGTCTTCTGCTCGGCAAGGTCCGGGGTACGGGTCCGCAGCCGTATTCGACGTCGGCCAAACTGGTCCGTAAGCCCAGCGGCTGGAGCTGCACCGTGGGGATCTGCAGCTGCCCTGTCCGCAAGGACTGCAAGCATGTAGCCGCCCTGCTGTTTACTGCCGAGGACCACCCCAGCATCCGGGCACAGCTCCTCTCGCAGGCTCCTGGTATCCAAACCTCCCGCGCTGGTTCGGGGCAGCAGGGCAGCGCCGCCCGTCCCGCCTGGGAACAAGCCCTCAACAGGTTGATCACCAAGCCCGGGACGGCGCCCAGTGCCGCCGGCATCCCGCTTGCACTTCAGTTCGAGGTGGAAGAGCCTGCGGCCCACTTCTCCTACACAGGCCGCCGGGACCCCATGCGCAGCGTCCGCCAGCTCAAGGCCCGCCCGGTCATGATGGGCGCCAAGGGCAAATGGATCCGCGGCGACGTCTCCTGGAACAACCTCAGCTACGTCAGCTTCCGCCGGGAGTTCAACGAAGTCCACGTCGAATGGCTTCAGACTTTCCTCGCCGCCCATGGATCCAGCAACGGCCGCCAGCAACCATCCGGTGCCATGTGGCTGAGCCTGAACGACTTCGCTGCCAAGAATCTTTGGACCCTCCTCGCCGACGCCACCAAAGCCGGCATCCCACTCATTCACTCCGCTGGCAGCGAGCCTGTCCGCGTGGAGTCCCAACCCGCCGTCGTCGGACTGAGTTTGGCGCGTCTGGACGCGGCACCGGACAGCACAGCGGAAGCGCCCGACGGCGGACTGCAGCTTGCGCCGTCCGTCACCGTGGACGGGGAATCCGTGGATCCCGGATCCGTGGGCTTCCTGGGCAAACCGGCCAACGGTATCTTCTTCACGCATTCGGGGGAAACCCTGCCCGGCGTGCCACAGCAAAAGAACCTGATCACCTTGGCGCCGATCGAGGGTGGCATCACTGACGAGCTCCTGGAGTTCGTCATGGACGGCCAAACCCTGCAGATTCCTGCCGAGGATGAGAGCCGCTTCCTGACCTCGTTTTACCCCAAACTGCGACAGTCCACGCCGGTCCAGGCCGCGGACGAATCCGTGGAGCTGCCTACCCTGGCCGTCCCTACGCTGTCCCTGCTGGCCAATTACGGCAACGACCACAAGGTCCGGCTGCACTGGGAGTGGCATTACAAGTCCGGCACGCTGGTCACGGCGCAACCGCTGTGGCGGCACCCGGACGATCGAGGCTACCGGGACGACGCTGAGGAAGCCCGCATCCTGGAGTCGCTCGGACGGCCGTGGGATGTGGTGTCCGCACTGGCCGAGTCGGCAACCGGTGGCTGGGGTGCGCCCCGTATCGCTGCCTCCGCCGAGCTCAGCGGCTTGGACACACTGGCCTTCACCGAGGAGGTTCTCCCGGCACTGCGGGAACTGCCCGACCTCGTAGTTGAAACATCCGGTGACATCGCAGATTACCGCGAGGCAGCAGAAGCACCCGTGGTGTCCATTTCCACCAAGGAGACGGCCAGTGGCGACTGGTTCGACCTCGGAATCGTGATCACGCTCGAAGGCGAACCGGTGTCCTTCGCGGCGGTGTTCTCGGCGCTTGCGGCCGGAATGAGCCGCATGCTGCTGCCCAGCGGCGCTTACTTCTCGCTGGACCTGCCGGAGCTGCACCAGCTCCGCGCACTGATCGACGAAGCCCGTTCGCTGCAGGACAACCCGGACAACAAGGACGGCACCCTGCAGATCAGCCGATTCCAGGCCGGGCTCTGGGACGAGCTGGCGCAGCTCGGGATTGTGGACGAACAGGCCGCCGCCTGGCGTGAAGCCGTGGGTGGATTGCTCGACGACGGCGTGACCGGACTTCCGCTCCCGGCCGGACTTAACGCTGAGCTGCGTCCGTATCAGCTGGAGGGATTCAACTGGCTCAGCTTCCTCTACAAGCACAGCCTCGGCGGTGTTCTTGCGGACGATATGGGCCTTGGTAAGACCGTTCAGGCCATTGCGCTGATTTGTGCGGCAAAGGATCTGGCTGCCTCGACTGCTGCTGCCGCGCAGGGCGACGCTGTCGAGGTAACTCCACGCGCTCCCTTCCTGGTGGTGGCGCCCACCAGCGTGGTGAGCAACTGGGCCTTGGAAGCACAGCGATTCGCTCCTGGCCTGGTGGTGCGGACCGTCAGTGAAACCTTCGCCAAGAGCGGCCTGTCCCCTGTGGAAGCGTTGGCGGGTGCCGACGTCGTGATCACCTCCTATGCCCTGTTCCGCATTGACTACGATGCCTACGCCTCCTTCCAGTGGGCGGGGCTGATGCTGGACGAGGCCCAGTTCGTCAAGAACCACCAGTCCAAGGCGTACCAGTGCGCGCGGAAGCTGCCGGCCCGTTTCAAGCTGGCCATCACGGGCACGCCGCTGGAGAACAACCTCATGGAGTTCTGGGCGCTGACCTCAATCGTGGCGCCGGGGCTGTTCCCCAGCCCCAAACGGTTCGCCGAGAACTACCAAAAGCCGGTGGAAAAGAACGGCGACTCCGCGCAACTGGGCAAGCTCCGGCGTCGTGTCCGTCCGCTGATGATGCGCCGCACCAAAGAGCAGGTCATCAAGGACCTGCCGCCCAAGCAGGAGCAGATCCTGGAAGTGGTGCTCAACCCGCGGCACCAGAAGGTCTACCAGACGCACCTGCAGCGGGAACGGCAGAAGATCCTGGGCTTGATCGATGACGTGAACAAGAACCGCTTCACTATTTTCCAGTCGCTGACGTTGCTGCGGCAGCTCAGCCTGGATGCGTCGTTGGTGGATTCCTCATTGTCCGGAGTGCGCTCCTCCAAGCTCGACGTGTTGTTTGAGCAACTGGAGGATGTCATTTCCGAGGGCCACCGGACACTGATCTTCAGCCAGTTCACGGGATTCCTTGGGAAAGTCCGCGAACGCCTGGACGAAGAGGGCGTGGAGTATTGCTACCTCGATGGCAGCACCAGGAACCGCGGCGATGTGGTCAGCGAATTCAAAAACGGGTCCGCTCCGGTGTTCCTGATCTCGCTGAAGGCCGGCGGCTTCGGGCTCAACCTGACCGAAGCCGACTACGTATTCCTGCTGGATCCCTGGTGGAACCCCGCGTCCGAAGCCCAGGCCGTGGACCGCACGCACCGTATTGGGCAGGCCAGGAACGTGATGGTCTACCGGCTGGTGGCAAAGGACACCATCGAGGAAAAGGTCATGGCGTTGAAGGCCAAGAAGTCACAGCTGTTCGCGGACGTAATGGAAGGCGACGCCCTGGCCGGTGGCTCGTTGACGGCGGACGACCTGGCGGCGCTGTTCGCGGAGTGACCTCCCAAAACAGCGGGAGCTGGTTCAGTCGGCTCGTGTGGAAGCTGACTGAATGATCTTGGCAAGGTCCCGGGGGCGGCTCCACATGGGCCAATGCCCCGTGGGAAGGTCAATAACGTCCAGATTCCCGACGCTTGCGACTTCGGCAAACATGGCATGGCCTGCGTGGGCCAACTCCAGCACCTGCGCGCCAGGAATCGAGCAGCACACCATGGTGGTCCTGACCTGGCGACGGGCTTCATTCATGAGCTCGACGGGCTGACGAAGCACGGGGCCAGGCTCGGGAACGGCCCGGGCACGAAAACGCTCGAGGACTTCCGTGCTCAGGCCTTCCAGACTTGCCTGCTGTGCGAGGACTTCGAAGGACGGCAGTGGAAGCTCGTCCACGTCTTCCGGGAGATTCGGGGCGAAGACGCTCCCTGTCGCCAGCGGGCCTGAGTCGACCCACACCACCCGATGAACAAGTTCCGGGTGTCGGTCCAGGACAAGGCTGGCAGGGGCGTTCGCCCCACTGTGAGCCGCGATGGTAGCGGGCCGGTCTTCGGTAACCCCAAGTCGGGCAAAGGTGTCCAGGACCGCTGCAGCTTGGTCGTCCAAGGTCTTTGTCGCCCGCTCAGGATCGTCCCCATCGAGACCAGGGAGCGTCACAGCAACTGCGTGTGAGTGGTCGCTTTGCAGGTGTTCAAGGACTTCATCCCATGCCCAGGCACCCAGCCAGTGGCCGGCGATGAGGATGATGTCCGGACTGCTTGTAGAAGTTGTCATGCCACTACCCTCGCAGGCGTTACGGACAAGGGTGTGTCACTATTTGTGTCATGAATTTGATGCGGACTGGAAGTTGAAACGCACAGAACGCCTCCATGCGCTCTCTGAGATGCTGCGCCGCAGCGGAGCGCGCGGGGTGTCCGCCGAGCGGTTGGCGGGAGAGTTCGCGGTATCCGTGCGAACAGTCAAGAGGGATCTCGATGCGCTGGAGAGCAGCGGTGCGCCCGTATGGTCGCGCCCAGGACCCGGGGGTGGTTACGGGTTGGCCGCTGGCGCTTCCCTGCCGCCTGTCAGCCTGTCCCCAGCCCAGGCCGTAGCGCTAATGGCAGCCGTATCCGCTGCATCCGACGCACCTTATGCCGATTTGGCAGCAGCCGGGATCCGGAAGATCGTGGATGTCCTCGATCCCAAGACCCGGGCAAGAGCCGACGAACTGGCTGGCCGCGTCTGGGTGAACACGGCTCCCGCCTCTTCGCGTACCATCAGGTCGGCTCTGGAGGAGGCGATGTCCGAGCAACGTGTCATCCGCATGCGCTACACATCGGGAGATGGGAGCACCACCATCCGCGACGTCGAACCCGTACTGTTCGCCTCAACGAACGGCCAGTGGTACTTGGTTGGATGGTGTCGACTCCGCGACGCCATGCGGTGGTTCATCGTGTCCCGCATCGAGCGGGCCAGCGTCACCAAGACGGCTTGCAGCGGCCACACCATCCACGAGGTCGGGGAACCTCCAGCGAACGCCAGGCCTGTGCACTCCCGGGGCGCGTGAGTCGCTCACTCAACCTCGCAGCCCAGACTCAGTCGTCCAGCCGAACCCCCCGGAGCAACAGCATGGTTCCGCCCACGGCAACAGCTGACGCCAGGAACACCCCCGCCGCACCGAGACCCACCGCCACCACGCCGATGGCACTCGGCAGGACCACTTGGCCCACCCTGTTTCCGGCCAGCCTCAAGGCCAGTGCGCGCCCGCGTTGGCCTTCCGGTGCTTGGGCGGAGAGCCAGGACATGGTCAATGGTTGGCCGATTCCCAAGCCCAGGCCGAGGAACGCCATGACGATGAAGAGCAGCCATTCGGGCATCGGAATCGCTGCCACGCCAAGGGCAGCTGTGGAAATGGCCAGGCTGGTGATGAGCAGTTTCATCCGGCCCAGCCGACGGGACACACTGCCGAGTCCGAGCCGGGAAACCATGGAGAACACGGCCCGGACGGTCAGCATGAGGCCCACGGTGGCCGCGGTCAGGCCCCTTTCCGCACCCAATGCCGGCAGGTAGACGACGGTCAGGTCCACCACTGCAAGGACGGTAGCGCTGGTTGCCAAGGCCCGGACTACGCCAGGTGTCCTGAGGAGCGCAGCCGCACTGCCTTTGGGACCTCCCTTGGGAGCGCGGCGGCCTCGACTGACCTTCGAGGAGATCACGAAAGTGGTCAGGAACATCAGCAGGCTCATGGCCGTGGCGAGCAGGAAGATCGCGCCGGTGTCAGGGCGCACGGATGCACCGCCCACAATGGAAATTGCCAGCGGGCCCAAGGCTTGACCCAGCGAAGCGGCGAACGTCAGGTATCCAAAGGCAGAGTCCAAGCGCGTCGACGCAGCGTTGTTCGCCACCACTGCCTGCTGCCCCACCACGCAGGCCAGCTGGCCCGCGCCAAGAAGCGCCGTTCCAGCTACAAGCGCCGGAACCGAACTCCCCCAAAACAGCAGGAACGCAGAACAACCAAGAACGACGGCGGCCCCGATCGCCATGAGCCTGCGCTCACCGAGGCGGTCCACCAGTCCGCCGATGGGCAGGGCCAACAGCAGGGGAAATACGGCGTAGCTTGCGGCAAGGAGGCCAAGGGCGAACCCGGGAACATCCAATTCCAGTGCGCGGTAGGTAGTGGCCGGGCGGACCAGGAAAGTGACAGCCTGGATGAGGGCCGAGTGGATCAGGAGTGCAGTGGACGAACGCCGTCCAAGTTCCCCGATCATTCGACCACGAGTCCGGAGCCCGTGATGACCCGCAGCGTCTCATCCCGTGCGCCGATGACGTGGTCGAAGGCCACCTTGGCGGCCTTCTCCGCATCCTTTGAGGCGATGGCTTCAACCAGGAGCCGGTGGTTCTCGAGTGCCTCATCCCGGCGTTCCGAGGCCTTGTTGGTGAAGTACCGGTACCGTTCAACCTGGCTGGCAATCTGCTGATGGAAGCGCTGTGCCCAGGAATTCCCGGCAATCCTGGCAATGGCCGAATGCAGGGCAACCCCGTATTTCATGGCTTCGTCAGGGAACTCCACCATGGCAGCATTGCGGGCCAGGATTCCCCGCAGTTCCTCAAGGTCCGCAGGGGTGGCGTTGGCGCAGGCCTCCCTGGCCATCAGGGATTCCAAAGCGGCCCGGACGTCGTACAGCTCTGAGATCACCTTCTCATCCAGGGCGGGCACCACGACTCCCCCGGTTGCCTGCTGTTCGAGCAGGCTCTCGGAAATCAGGCGCCGGATGGCTTCCCGGAGCGGAGTGCGGCTCACCTGCAACTCGGACGCCATCGCGGGTTCGTAGAGACGCTCGCCCGGCTTGAGTTCCAAGCTGAGAATCCTGCGCTTCAGCTCGCCGTAGACGAGATGTGCCCCTGTGTTCCGTGGTTGTTCTGCCATGCCGTACCGCCTTGCAAAGTGTACTTGTATACATCTATACAACCAGCGCCCAACCTTCAAGCGCAACAGAAGCAACGGGGGGTCACCTGTGGCCCCTTCAAGCGGCTCAAAGGGGCCATAAATGACCCCGCGTTGCTTGAATGCGTGTGACCGGTTCTGATTGACCACGAGCGAGCGTGTTCGAGTGCCTTGTTGCAACCCAGAGAGCCTCATAGTCTCGGCTTGCCCGGCCCTTCCATGAAGCCAGGCAAAGCACCCAATGACACCCCGACGATGAGGTCCACCCATGGCGTTTACCGCTCGAAGAATCCGAAGGCCAGTGGCAATACTGGCGGCAGCCGTCACAGCCGCCGCTGGCATGGCACTCCTGCCCGCAACCACCCCCCAAGCACAAGCAGACGACGCAACAGCGGTCACCATCACACCGAACCCCGCCACCCGGGGCGAAGCGTTCGAAGGCTGGGGAACCAGCCTGGTCTGGTTTGCCAATGCGACGGCGGGATACTCCCCCGAGTTGCGCGAGGAGCTGTACCAGAAGGTCTTCGGTGAGGACGGGCTGAACCTCAACATTGCCCGCTACAACGTCGGTGGCGGCAATGCCTCCGACGTAGCCAACTACCTCAACGACGGCAGCGCTGTGGAGGGATGGTGGAAGCCGGTGGCTGAAGCGCAACCCGGCCAACCGGCGTCGAACCTTTACAACCCGGACGGAACCGTGGACAAGACGCAGGCCAACAAACTCGCGTTCCTGAACGCGTGGGACCCTGACGACCCCGCCTCCTACAACCCCGACGCCGACCAGAACCAGCGCTGGTGGGTGGAGCGCCTGGCCGCCGATCAACAGATCACCCACTGGGAAGCGTTCAGCAACTCCCCGCCGTGGTTCATGACCAAGAGCGGCTATGTTTCCGGCCAGGTGAACACCGCCAAGGGCGAGAACCTCCTGCCCGAAGCCGAAGCCAAGTTTGCCGCGTACATGAGGAACGCCGTCGAACTTCTCGAAAAGGGCAGCGGTATCACGGTGGACACGATCGATCCGTTCAACGAGCCAAACTCGGGCTACTGGGGAACGGACATCGACGCCGCCACAGGCAAGCCGCCCACCACGTACACGCAGAAGCAGGAGGGCGCGCTGATTTACCCGGCCGCCCAGGACCGAGTGACCAAGCTCCTGGCGGCCGAACTGGAAAAGGGCAGCACCGACACCGTCATCTCGGCGATGGACGAGACCGATCCCAGCAAGTTCATGACCAACTGGAACGGCTACAGCCAGGAGGCCAAGGACGCCGTTGCCCAGCTCAACGTCCACACGTACGGCACCAATGATCGACGCCGGGTCCGGGACCTCGCCAACTCCACGGACAAGCCCCTGTGGATGAGTGAGGTTGGCGGCTTCTGGACAGGCAACCCCGCGCTCGGCGACTCCACCAGCGGCTGGGACCGCTCCAACATCACCAACGGCCTGGGCATCGCCGGCCGCATGGTCAACGATCTCCGCGAACTGGACCCCAACGCGTGGGTGTTCTGGCAGCCTGTGGAGGACACGTACAAGCAAGAAAAAGCAGACAAAGGGTGGGGTTCCATTTACGTCGACTTTGACTGCAACTACGAAGGCCGCGAAGGCTTCTCCAACCGTCGGCTCAACGACGGCGCCACCGGGGATCAAGCCAAGTGCAAGGTCCTGACCAACCAGAAATACAACACCACACGGAACTTCACGCACTACATCCGTCCGGGCGACTTCCTCATTCAAAACGACAACGCCAAGACCGCCAGCGCCCTCCGCGCCGACGGCAACGGCGCCACCCTGGTCCACTTCAACGACACCCCGACGCCGGAAAAGGTCACCATCGACCTCAGCCGTTTCGGCTCCATCGCTCCCGGCGCCAAGGTCACTCCCGTTGTCACCACCAAGTCCCCACTGGACGACATCGAGAAGAACGCCCTGGTCAAGGGCGC
The DNA here is from genome assembly GCF_019977295.1 of Arthrobacter sp. StoSoilB20. NCBI lineage: Bacteria > Bacillati > Actinomycetota > Actinomycetes > Micrococcales > Micrococcaceae > Arthrobacter > Arthrobacter sp. StoSoilB20. The sequence continues at coordinate 4,126,440 of NZ_AP024651.1, forward strand.
ACCCGTGGCCGTGGATACCACCGCCAAGTCCGCGACGCTTGAGGTTCCTGCCGCATCAGTGGTGACTTTCGTCGTCGACGGCGTCAGTGGAGTTTCGGACGACGCCGCACCTGTGCAGGACGGCCACAGCTACCACCTCAGCGGTGAGGCGAGCGGCAAATACCTGACCGGGCGCGCGAACGGAACTGCGTCGATCGAGGAACTGGGCGGCGACGCAGCAGGCGTGGCTCCACAAATGTGGACCTTCAACGCCGTGGGTGCAGGTGGCTTTGGGAACGATCGCCGCTGGGTTGTTTCCAGCAAGGACGGGCGCGTCCTGACCGGCAACGGAGGCGTACTGAACGGGAGCCAGTCGGGTGCCGCTTCACTGGGTTCCCTCTCGGTGGAGCAAGCCAAGGCGACTCCTTCTGCACAGTGGATAGTGACCACTGAGAACGGCAAGCAATGGTCACTGGTCAACGCAGGTGCGGCGATTGCGCTGCAGGTTTCGGGCAACCAAACCGCCGCCGGAACGTCCGTAGCGCTGGCTTCCTCCACCGGAACCACGGCCACGGCATCGGCCAACCCGCACCAGGCGTGGGCTTTCACGGACATTGCTGACTTGAAGCTCCTGGGTGTTTCTCCCGTTGAACTGAGCACTCTCACTGGCGTTGCGCCTACCCTGCCTTCTACAGTGACGCCTCTGTATGAGGCGGGTCCCGGCAAGCCGCTGGCTGTGACGTGGTCCTCTGTTGATCCGTCGGTTTGGCAGAAGGAAGGAAAGGTGACACTTCGCGGTTCGGGCGTCGATCCTTACGGGCAGGTGTTTGACGATGCCCTCCTGACCGTGACTGTTGGGCAGTACGTCGCCACCGATCCGGCGTCGGTAACGGTAGGCATTGGCTCTACCGTGGCTGAGGTCCAGGCTGCTGCGCCCACGTCCGTCCCTGGACAAATCGGTGACGGCCCGGCCCGCAACCCGCTCCCAGTGACGTGGGACTGGGCTTCATTGTCGGATTCGGCGCTGCAAACTGTTGGTTCAGTGACGGTTCCGGGCACGGCGGGCTCACTCGCTGCGACCCTCACAGTGCTGGTGGTGGACCGGGTTCCGAGCAGCAACATCTGCAAGGACGATCCCAGCACTTCCGTCACCGCCAGCTACACCGAGGGCTCCTACATCGCGAAGAACACCTGCGATTCCAACGCCTCCACGCGCTGGTCCAACTGGGTCAGCGGCGGCAGGGCCGGTGACAGCCTGAGCTACGCGTTTGGCCGCGACTACACCGTCTCTTCAGTGACCGTGACGTCCGCGGAGAAGGCCGCGGCAAGCCTGAAGATCCAGTACCAGGATGCCACCGGAACATGGAAGGACACCTCCGCCGGAACCATCACCGGACTCTCCATTTCTTCACCGACGACCGTCCGCTTCGACCCCGTAACCACCCGCGGGATCAGGGTTTCGTTCGTGACCACGGCGTCTTACACGAAGATCGCTGAGGTGGCTATCGCTGGATCACGCCTGGCCGACGCCGGGCTGGCCGACCTCGGCCGGCTCCTGGTCAACCAAGCCTCCGTGGTCGGTTTCGCTCCCGGAACCACCGACTACCGGGTGCTGACCGCGACGGCGACTCCCGCCGTCGTCGGCTACCCGCTGGACACGAACGCCAAGGTGACCGTCCAGCAGGCAACGGCGGAAAGCCCGACGGCGATAGTCACCGTGACGGCGCCAGACGGCACCACGAAGCAATATCGCGTGACTGTTTCCACCGGGAAGGACGCGTGCAAGAACAACGGATGGAAGACCAGTCCGTCGCCCGTGTTCACCAATCAGGGGCAGTGCGTGAGCTACTTCGCGGCTGGCAAGTAAGGAAATTCTGAGATAGCGGGGCCCCTTGGGATTTCGATCCTGAGGGGCCCCGCTGTGTTTTCACCGAAGTGGGACGAGCCTTGGAACAATGAACTCAACCGGCACTGGGCAGCCACAGAAGACTTGGATGAGGTGGACCGTCTCAACCGGCGGGGCCCCTGGGGATTTCGATCCTGAGGGGCCCCGCTGTGTTTTCACCGAAGCGGGCCGAGTCTTGGATGAGGTGGACCGCCTCAACCGGCGGCTGGCCCTCAAGCATTTAGCCGCGCACCCAGCGGTACGGCGTTGTCGTCGAGACCTTGAGCAGCCCGGAACGTTCCAGGATTGGCCGCGAGAACTCGGTGGAGTCACTGTGGATGAGTGACTTGCCCAACTCGAGTGCGGCCTGTGCACGGCGGGCCGTCAACGCCCGGTAAATCCCCCGGCCACGCCATTCTTCCCTGGTGGCACCGCCCCAGATCCCGGCAAAGACTGTCCCCGGCACTGGCTCCAAGCGTCCCGCACTGACAATCTTTCCCTCAGCTTCGGCAACCCAAAGCTGCATGCCATCGCCGAGCGACAGCCTTCGCAGCAACGCCTCGGCCATCTCGTCTGAAACCGGCTCCCCGAAGACCTCATCTTGCATGGCGCTCATGGCCCTGACATCGGCTTCGTCAGTGACTTGCCGCAGGGTTACGCCGCCGGGAATTGGCACATCCGTGCTCAATGCTTTCGCTTCGCCGATCATGATCGACTCGGGGTCATCCTGGGTGAAGCCGTTCTCAATGAGGGCTTCATGCAAACCCGGCGCGTGGTCGTGGCCGCGGGATTTCCATTCCACCTTGGTGATGTCAGGATCTGCGCGGAAGTGCGCGATCGCCTCGGCGACGAGTCTCTTCACGGTCTGCGAGTCCGCATCGCCCAGGTCCCTGTAGGTGACGAAACCCCGCCCCTTCATGAACGTCACCAGGCGCAGGGGTCCGTGTTGGGTGACCTTGAGGGCGCTGGGGGTCTCGGCGTCGGTGCGGAGGTTGTGGTCATAGGCTGCCAGGAAACGTTCGCGGTCTTCGCTGTTGCTCATCCGGCGAGCCTACTGCAGGGGATTCCGGGCCGCCCCTAGTTCGCCCGCCGATTCGATGGCTGGCTGCACCCGATGCCGTGCGCACGGCATACTCAGCAGCGAACCCCCGAAACGGGCACGCGCCCAGGGCTCACTGCAGGTCAGACGGTACGAGTCGGCTAGTGGGCAACTACGCGTCGGCCCAAGCTGCGGGGCCTCGCCGATTCGATGGCTCGCTGCGCCCGATGCCGTGCGCACGGCACACTCAGCAGCGACCCCCGAAACGGGCAAGCGCCCAGTACCGTGGGAGACCGATTCGATGGCTGCGTTGTTGTTGGACGGTAGGAGTCGGCTAGTGGGCAACTACGCGTCGGCCCAAACCCCCGGGGCCTCGCCGATTCGATGGCTCGCTGCCCCCGATGCCGTACGCACGGCACACTCAGCAGCAAGACCCGGAAACGGGCACAACCCCAGTACCGTGGGCCCGCCGATTCGATGGCTCGCTGCGCCCGATGCCGTGCGCACGGCACACTCAGCAGCAAGACCACGAAACGGGCTTCGCTCCCGGGGCTCACTGCAGGTCAGACGGTACGAGTCGGCTAGTGGGCGGCTACGCGTCGGCCCAAACCCCCCGTGGCTTCGCCGATTCGATGGCTCGCTGCGCCCGATGCTGTGCGCACGGCACACTCAGCAGCGAACCCCCGAAACGGGCTTCGCTCCCGGGGCTCACTGCAGGCCAGACGGTTGGAGTCGGTTAGTGGGCAACTACGCGTCGGCCGAACCCCCGTGGGCCCGCCGATTCGATGGCTCGCTGCGCCCGATGCCGTGCGCACGGCACACTCAGCAGCGAACCCCCGAAACGGGCACGTGCCCACCTCCGTGGGCCCGCCGGTTCGATGGCTTGCTGCGCGTTAGATGGTAGGAATCACCTGACCCGCAGCTAAGCCTCGAATCGGGAAGGCCACAGCCGGGAAAGGGGTATCGATGCACCGTCGGCGAACACGAAACGGTCCTCGCCCTCCCCCTGGCCCGTCACAAACGTGACGCCCCCGTCCGGCGAAGTACCTCCCTCACCCGTGAGGACGACGACGGCGGCGTAGTCGCCGTCGTACGCTGTGCCCGCGGTACCCACCCAAGGAATGGTGAGCTCCGAACCCATCGGGTGTGCCCCCGGGCGGACAAAGGTCCCGGAGTCATCCAAGGGCACGCCGAAGCCAGGCACGGCCAGGACAGTGCTGACCTCCGAAGATGCAGCATCCACCGGCCATCCCCCGATCCGCAGCGCAGGACCCGCAGAACCCAGAACACCCGCAGCTACATCACCGGACGCGCCCACAGAACCCTCACCAGAAGCACCAGAAGCACCCCCGGAAGAAGCCCCTGAAACCCGCACCAGCCGAAGCTCCACCGCGCCCCGCGTCGCCGAAACAACCGTGACCGAAGGACCGGCCGTCGCGACACCGGACACCCCGCTGCCGTGATCCGGCCCGGCGTCGGGATCAGGTTCGATCCAGTGGGCAGTGAACCGGGAAGCACCTACCTGAACCCCGCCCTCGGAGAACGAGCCGAGGTACTCAAACCCTGTCCGGTGCGTCAGCCGGCCGGAGGAGTCAATGAACGCCACCGCGTTATCAACCGACTCCGGCGTGAGGTCCGGGAACGTGTGCGTCGAGTACCCGATCCGGGCGTACAGCGGAGAATCAGCCACCACAGCGCCAACAACAGCATGATCCGTGGCATGGTTCCGGATCCGGACCACACCGTCGGCACGCGTCCCATCCACCTGCCACCCAGGAGCAGCGATGAGCCGCTGTGTGTCGGCAACCTCCACGGGGAGCGGAGCCTCCACGGAGGTCCACACCCGGTGATCCGCAGGCAACGCCAGCCCGAGCATCCCCTTTGCAGCCCAATACGGGGAGCCTGCACCGGAGTACGCCTGCTTCATTCCCGCGAACTCGCCATGCCAGCCGATGGAAAGGAGGCCGTCGTCAGTGATGGACCCGTGCCGGGCAAAGTAGTCGAGCATTCCGGAGGCTGCCCGCCGAGCCATGCCCGGGGCCAGCCGGGTGTGCCCGGACAACTCTCCTACCCAGAAGGGTGCCGCGGCCGCGAACCGGTAGATCAAGCTGCGGCCCTGGATGAGCGGAGCACCGTTCGCCCCCACCAAGAACGCGGCGTCGTCCAGGAAGTCAGCCAGCCGGTCGCCGTCGAGCGTCTTTCGTGCAGTAACCCGGGGATCCGAGGGTGCCATCAGCGCCCACAGTTGCGGGTACACCTGGAACGCCCAGCCAACGTAGTGGTCGTAGGCCCGCTCGGGGCCGTCGGCGAACCAGCCCCCGCCCCGGTACAGGGAATCGTGGATGGCGAGTCCGGCGTCGATGTCCTCGTCCGAGTACCGGCCGCCGACAGAGGCGAGGAACGTCTCCACCACAATCTGGAACCACACCCAGTTGATGGGCGGATATTCCTCGCCGATCACGGTCTCGAACCAAGCGATGAGCTGCTCCTGCACGCGTTCGGGGAGCTTGTCCCAGAGGACGTCGCGGGTCAGTGCCAGGCCGACAGCCAACGACGCCGCCTCAACCTTCGCCTGCCCCAGCTCGCCTGGTGTCGGCCAGCGGTCGGGGTTGGCGGGGTTGGTTCCGGCGTCGAGCCCGGCGGCGTACCACTCCGCGATCCAGCCTGTGGAAGAGGGGTCGCCCGCCATCCGGAAGGAGGCCAGCAGGAACGTCCGTGCGAAGGCCTCCAGCGAGTCACTCCGCGGGCCGTACCGGCTGTTGGCTCCCGGCAGGTGGATGTTGGCATGGTCCACGGTCCCAAAGTGATGGGCGGAGCGCAGGAGGTGATCCGCGTAAGCGCACCAGTGCTCGCGGGTCAGGCCGGTGAAGGGTGAGAGTTGGTGATCCAACGGTGGCAAGAGCATCAGAGGGAATCCTCCAGTACTCCGGCCAGTCCACGCGGCGCCCCGACGGACGACTCCCGGACGATCAGCTCAGGGTTCAGGTCAATGCGATGCACTGGGCGCATCCTTCCTTCGGCCAGGCGCGCAGCCATGAGCTGCACCGCCACTTTGCCGACGTAGCTTTTGGGCGGCCGGACTGCAGAGATCGCGGGTTCGGCCAGGTAGGCAACTTCGTCGTCGTAGCCCACGATCGCCATGCTGCCGGGAACGTCCACTCCGCGGTCCACGCAGTGCTGCACGAACGCCACGGCCTGGGTATCCGAGTGCACCAGCATGGCCGTGGTTCCGGAGGAACGGCACAAGTCAAGGACGTGGTCGAAGTGCTTGGCCCGGTCGCCGTTGTCCAGTTTGGCTGAGTCCTCATGGATGGAGTTTTCCAGCGGAATCTTCAGCGCTGCCATGGCCTGCTTCCAGCCCCGGACCACGTGCGGACTGGTGGGGCTCGTGGAATCAGTGAGGCAGCCGATCATCCGATGCCCTTCCTGCCACAAGTGCCGAACGGCCATCCCTGCGCCGAACGAGTGGTCCGTTGCCACCCACTCCAGCCGATGGGCGGGAATCTCCAACGGCGCCCGACGCTCAGCCAGGATCACCGGAATGGGCAGTGCGTTGAGCCAGCGGAGCAGCTCCTTGCCGTGCTCACCGCCCATGTCCGGCGCCACGATCAGTCCGTCGATGTTTTGGGTATCCAGCAGTGCCTGGACCTGGCGACGGTTATCCGCGGCGTCATAGGCGGAACCCCTGACCAGGATGCGGAGGTTCTGCGCTTCGGCCTCGCCGCGGGCACCGGAAATCACCTGCGGCCAGTAGTAGTCCAGCGATGGAACCACCATGCCGATCGAGTAGCTGTGCGCCGACGGCCTCCCCACAGCCACGGAACGGTCCAACGGGCTGGGCAGGGTTGCGCCGCCGTGGACCCTGGACACCAGCCCTTCGTCGGCGAGGGTGTTCACATCACGCCGGATGGTCAATTCGCTGACGCCCAGCTTTGCGGCGATATCCCGGACCGTGATGGCTCCGTGCGCACGCAATTCCTCCATGAGCCGCTCACGGCGTTGCAAGGAAAAGAGCGACTTGCCGCCCGCTTCCGGGGTCTGCTCGGAACTCAAGGTGTTGCCTCCACTGTGAGGGTGAATGCGCCGGAAGTGCGGTTTTCGGCGGGCATGCGGAATCGGATACGGGTCAGTTTTTCGCCCCAGATATCGCTGAGGAGCGGATCGTCCAGGAGCCACTCGTCCACCAGCACGACGGCGGTGGCCGGCTTCCAGCGCAGGTGCAGTCCCTTGGTGGTTTCGGCAGCCGGGATACCTTCGGGCGTGATGGTGGCCGTGGCGTCTGAACCGACGCGGACGGTGCCGGCAACCAGGTAGGTGATGTCGACGTCGTGCGTTCCCTCCGGAGGGTGCGTTCCCTCAGGCGCCTGCGCGGGCAGGTTCCAGCGGTCATCAATCACCACGGAGCCGAGCTCCCGGTTCATCAGCGAGGTGCGGATCCACTGCTCGGGGTGGTCCAAACCATAGGCCGCCCCCAGTCCAAGCTCGAGCGTGGGCTCCTCCGGTGTGGGCTCCTGGAGAACGGTCGCCGCGAACGAAGACCCCGTCCCTTGCTCCAACCCGAAAGGCGCCGGGACGCTGTGCCACGCGCTCTGCATGGCGCGGATCCGGTAGCGATCGGGCCCGAATGTCTGCGCTGTGTACGTGGGCTGGCCGGCGTCGACCAGCAAGGGCACACCATCCACGGCCACCACCACGGAACCGACGTCGCGGTGGTTGTGGTGCTCGCCGTTGTGTCCGCCCTTGGCCGCGAGCGTGAGCCCATCGGTGGACCCCGGGGTTTGCCGGGCCACCATGATCTGGACCGATGGCAGGTACGTCCCCCAACTGGGTCGCAGCTGAGCGCTACCTAGTTGGGTGCGGGACGTGGGCTGGCTGAGGGAGGTCAGTTGGGTGAGCACGCGGCCCAGTCCGGCTGCCGCGTTGGGTTCAGGTTCGACGGCGGCAAAGGTCGCGGCATGCGCGGCGGCGTCGGAGTCCCCCAGCCGGACAGCCCAGCGGTGCAGCATGCTCCACGGCAAGCCTTTGTGGGCGCGGGCCGGGCCGTCGGCAACGTTCAGGAACCAGCGGTGCCCCAGGTGCATGCGGTGTGGGAAAGCGACCAGCGCACGGATGACTGGCAGGTCCGGATTGAGTGCGCCGCCGCTGGCTTCCTCCAACAAAGCCAGGCCTTCCAACGCACGTCCGGCACCGTTCCACCAGTACGCGTAGCCCTCGTCGATTGCGCCGTCGGCCGGGATGGAGGCGAGGAAGCGGTCCAGGCCCTCGATGCACCGGGCAACCACCGCCGCCTGCTCATCAGGGTCATCAACCAGCAGCAATGCCGCCACAATGATGTTCGAGTGGATCCAGGGGTTCCAGTTGTGGACATCGCCGTCCAAGCCCAGCCAGTGCCAGTCGAGCCGGTCCAGGAACGGCCGGATCACACGCTCGCTCGTCTCCAGACGGATACGCCGGCGCAGTCCGGGGGCGCGTTCGTTCAGGGAGGTACCCAGCAAATGGTCAGCCCAGGCGAGCTGCGCTACCACTTCCCCGGCGCCGAGATCCAGGTAGGGCCGGGAACGGTCCGGAACCACGTCGCCGCTGCGGGTGAACACGTCGTCGTGCGCGGCCCAGCTCCAGGAGCTTTGCTCGCACAGGAGGTAGGCGCCGTCGATCACCTCATCAAGCCACTCCTCACGGGAAGCCGGTCCATCAACGGCAGCCATGACGACGGCGCGCGTCAGCCGCTGCTGCCGGCTCGCCACCAGTCCCTCGTAGGCCGTGCGGTTGCCGTCGCGGAAGTACCGGGCGTAGTGGGACACAAGGGGCTGGGGCCAGGCACTCCCCTTTTCTGCCGATGCTTGGGTGCGCCACCCGGAAAGGAGGCGGGCATCATCAAGCTGCCATCCGCCGTCGGACGCCGGGCGAACAGTGAGCCGGTCACGGGAGCCTCGGAGTGTCTCCAACAGGTTGTCCCGATCAGCCATGGGGCCCCATGTGTTCCTCAACGGGTAAAGAAGTGGCGCTTGAACGGCGGCGGTGCCGGTTGCCATAGGGATTCTTCTCTCGTTTGTTCGAGTTTGAACGTTTCAGATCAAGTTCGATTGAGTTGAATGAACTGTCTTGTTTATGAGTATGTACTGATTATTAGATGTGATGCAACACATAAATCACGGTCGAACAGACCACTGAATTTTCGAAGGGAGGATCCCCTCAATGTCGCTCAAGCCCCAGGCACTGCTGGTCATGAATAGCGGAACCTTTGCTGACCAGTTCGATTCCACGCGTCTGGAGCGGCTTGCTGGACTGGTGGACCTTGGTGACCGGCCCTGGACGGATTCCCTGGACGAACCCGGGTTGCAGGGGCGTTTGGAAGAGGTGGAAATCCTCCTCACCAGCTGGGGAGTGCCGCAGCTCAATGCTGAGCGTTTGGAGCGCATGCCCAAACTCAGGGCTGTTTTCCACTGTGCAGGAACTGTCCGCAGCTTCGTCAGCGAAGAACTCTGGGACCGCGGCATCACCGTGACCAACGGCGCCGACGCCAATGCGATCCCGGTAGCCGAATTCACTTTCGCCTCGATCGTCCTGGCGGGCAAAAAGGCACACATCCTCGCCAACGACGCCCGCACTTACCGGGAAGACTGGAGCTACATCGCGGACCGAGGCGAGCTCGGAAACATCGGCCGTGTGGTGGGCGTCGTGGGGTTCTCCCGCATCGGCCGCCGCGTAGTACAGCTGGTCCAGCAACTCCAGGACGTCACGTGCCTCGTCAGCGATCCCTACGCGGATCCGTTGGAAGTAGCGGCCGCCGGCGGAAGGCTGGTCTCGCTTCAAGAACTCCTGCCCGTCTCCGATGTAGTCACCATCCACGCACCGGCACTGCCGGAAACCCGCAACATGATCAGCACGGCAGAACTGCAGGCAATGAAGGACCACGCGACGCTCATCAACACAGCCCGCGGTTCCCTCGTTGACACCGAAGCCCTCGAGAAAGAGTGCGCCACCGGACGGATCACGGCGCTCCTTGACGTCACGGAGCCCGAGCCGCTGCCGGCCGGCTCCGCCCTGTATGACCTCCCCAACGTCATCATCACCCCGCACATTGCCGGTTCGCTCGGAACGGAGACCCGGCGGATGTCCGACGCCGCCCTGGATGACCTTGAACGGTACCTCGCCGGCAAGGACCTCCTGGCCCAAGTAGTCCACGCGGACCTCGGCCTCAGCGCCTAGGCCCGGCACACCCAGCCACACCAACGCCGCACCTACGGCAAACTTAAAACCCAGTACTAAAGGAGAACGCAATGAAGCGCACAACCCTCGCCGCAATCGCCCTTGCGGTGACTGCAGGGCTCGGACTCACCGGCTGTGCCGGCGCTGCCGGTCCCGCCGAACCGCAGGCGGCCGAAGGCAAGACCCGGTTGACCGTCTCGGTCTGGAACTACGAGGGCACCCCCGAGTTCAAGGCCCTCTTTGACAGCTACGAGGCTGCCAATCCCAACGTGGACATTGAACCCGTGGACATCCTGGCCGACGACTACCCCCAGAAGGTCACCACCATGCTGGCCGGTGGCGACACCACCGACGTCCTCACCATGAAGAACGTGATCGACTACTCCCGCTACGCCAACAACGGCCAGCTGCAGGAAATCAACAGCGTGGTGGACAAGGTGGGCAAGGACAACCTCGCCGGCATGGACGCCTTCAACATCGACGGCAAGTACTTCGCTGCTCCCTACCGCCAGGACTTCTGGCTGCTGTACTACAACAAGGACCTCTTCAAGGCTGCCGGCATTGAAGATCCCAAGGACCTGACATGGGAGAAGTACACGGAGATCGCCAAGAAGCTCTCCACGGAGACCGGCGGCAAGAAGACATACGGCACGTACCACCACATCTGGCGTTCAGTAGTCCAGGCCACCGCGGCAGCCCAGAACGGCGCCGACCAGAACAGCGGTGACTACGGCTTCATGGAGGACCAGTACAACACTGCGCTGGACCTGCAGAAGTCCGGCGCCACCTTGGACTTCGGCACCGCCAAGAGCCAGAAGACCAGCTACCGGACCATGTTCGAGTCCGGCCAGGCCGCCATGATGCCCATGGGCACCTGGTACATTGCCGGCATCCTCCAGGCCAAGAAGGACGGCAAGACCAACGTCAATTGGGGCTTGGCTCCAATGCCACAGAAGAACGACGACGGCAAGGTCACCACGTTCGGTTCGCCCACGGCCTTCGCCGTGAACAAGAACGCCACGCACTCCGATGAAGCCAAGAAGTTCATCGAGTGGGCTGCCGGTGAAGAAGGTGCCAAGGCGATCTCCAAGATCGGCGTCGTCCCGGCCCTGCAGAACGATGCCATCACCGCCGAGTACTTCAAGCTCGATGGCATGCCCGCGGACGAACTGTCCAAGAAGGCCTTCACTCCGGACACCACGGAACTGGAAATGCCCGTCAGTGACAAGTCTGCCGCTACGGACAAGATCCTCAACCAGGAGCACGACCTCATCATGGTGGGCGAGCGCTCCGTCACGGACGGTATTGCTGAGATGGGCAAGCGCGTCAAGAGCGAAGTGCTGGGCAAGTAACGCCAGGCAAGCAACTGGTGCCGGTGCTGCGCCCCAAGGATGCAGCACCGGGCCGGACCTGAATTCTCCGGATCCTGAAATGGAGGAACGCCCCCAACTCCCGGGGAGCGGTCATCATGACTACAGAAACAATTACCCAGGCTCCTGCCCCAGTGCAGAGCCGTGGCAACAGGAAGCAAGCCAGGCGCAACACCCTGATCGGCTGGACGTTCATCCTTCCGAACTTCCTTGGCTTCCTTGCCTTCACCCTCATTCCAGTCGTGGCCGCTTTCGCGCTCTCCTTCATGGAATGGACCTCGTTCAGCGCTCCCAAGTGGGTTGGCCTGGCCAACTTCGAGCGGATGTTCGCCTCCGATTCCTTCTGGATCGCGCTGCGGAACACCTTGGTCTACGCTTTGGGCCACGTCCCCCTCACCATGGCACTGGCCCTCATCCTGGCCATGCTGCTGAACCGCAAACTCAAGGGCATCGGCTTCTTCCGCGTTGCCATCTTCTTCCCCTACATCACCTCACTGGTGGCTGTGGCAGTGGTTTGGAACATGTTGTTCAGCCCGGACAGCGGTCCCATCAACCAGTTCCTCGGCGCCATCGGCATTGCCAACCCGCCCGGCTGGACGTCCAGTTCTGATTGGGCCATGCCCGCGGTCATCATCACGAGTGTGTGGCGCGACATGGGCTACTACATGGTCCTGTACTTGGCCGGCCTCCAGGCGATCCCCACCGAGCTGTACGAAGCCGCCGAAGTGGACGGTGCCAGCGCCTGGCAGCGTTTCTGGAACGTCACCATCCCGTCCCTGCGTCCCACCACGTTCTTTGTGGTGGTCATGCTGACGGTCTCCAGTTTCAAAGTGTTCGACCTCATTGTGGTCATGACCAACGGTGGCCCCGGACGGTCCACCACGGTGCTGTCCCAGCTGATCTACCAGGAAGGCATCGGCGAAGGTAAGTTCGGTTACTCCTCAGCCATTTCGCTGGTCCTGTTCATCATCGTGCTGACGGTCACCGTCCTGCAGTTCAAGATCCAACAGCGGAGGGAACGCTGATGACCAACATGGCCGAAGACCTCAAAGCCACACATCTGGCGGATGCAGCTCCGTCTCCGTCAGGGGCACCTACTGCGGAAGACCGTCGTCGTACTGACCGCAAGCGCTCTCCGCGGGAGCAGAAGAAGCGGACCGCAAACATCGTGATCTACGGTGTCCTGGTGGTCCTCGTGGCGGCGCTGATGGTGCCGTTCATCTGGATGCTTTCCTCGTCGTTGAAGGAAAACAACCAGGTCCTCACCGTTCCCATCCAGTGGATTCCGCAGGAGTTCGTGTGGAGCAATTACACGGACATCTGGACCCGCATTCCCATGATGGGCTACCTGCAGAACTCGCTGTACCTGGCCGTCATCATCACCTGCCTGCAGGTCCTCACCGGCTCGCTGGCTGCCTACGGTTTCTCCAAGGTCCGCTTCCCGGGCCGCGACGTGCTGTTCCTGGCCTACATCGGCACCATCGCTGTCCCGTGGCAGGCGTACATGGTGCCGCAGTACATCATGATGCAGAACCTTGGCCTGACCAACAGCTTCAACGCATTGATCCTGCTGCAGGCATTCGGCGCTTTCGGTGTGTTCCTGATGCGCCAGTACTACATGACCATCCCGGACGAGCTCTGTGAAGCCGCCCGGATCGATGGCCTGAGCGAGTACGGCATCTGGGCCCGCGTGATCCTGCCGCTGTCCAAGCCGGCCCTCGCCAGCCTGGCGCTGCTGACGTTCGTGAACACGTGGAACGACTACATGGGCCCGTTCATCTACCTCACGTCCAACCGCCTCTGGACTGTCCAGTTGGGCTTGCGGTCCTTCGTTGGCCAGTTCGACGCCGAATACGCCATGATCATGACCGGCTCGGTGATCTCCGTGATCCCGATCCTCATCATCTTCCTGATCGGCCAGCGCTACTTCATCCAGGGCATTGCGACCAGCGGGATGAAAGGATGAGTAGTGTGAGCGCTAAACCGCGGCGGTGGGCCGGGCCGGGATTCGAGACCTTCGGGAGTATCTTCGGGTTCATCTACACCTTCCTGGCCGGGAACGCACTGCTCGCCGTGGCCAACGCTCCGCTGGTCCTCAGCCTCTCGCTGGTGGCCGACCCCGCTTCTGCGTGGCCGTTCTTCCTGGCGCTTTCGGTCACCATCGCTCCGTCGCTCGCCGGCATCTTCGCTGCCTACAAGGCATTGAACGACGACGGCGGCGCGGTCAAGCCGGTTGCCGCGTTCCTTCGCGGATACAAGCGCAGTTTCGCCAAGTCCGCAGTGCTGGGCGTGGGGGCTGTGGCCATGCTGATGTTCCTCGGCGTGGACCTGGCCGTCATCCAAAACAACGCCGCGGCCCTTCCCGGTGCCGCACTATTGGTGCCGCTGATTGTCGTAGCAGCCGCCGTGACGGTGAGCCTTTCCGTCACGGCGATTGCCGGCGTCGTACTCCTGCCTGATGCGAAGCTGAAAAGCATCCTCAAGGCTTCGCTTTATCTGGTGGCCCAGCGCTGGTACCTCAGCCTGGCCATGCTGATCCTGCTGGGGATCATCGTCTCCGCCGCCGTGATGCAGCCGGTCCTGGGCGTCGCGCTGGCGCCGGCGCCGCTGCTCTTCGTGATCTGGAGCAACGCCTCGTACGCTTTCCACGCCGTGCTGCGTACCCCGTAAGACTGTTAGGACTTTCCTTGGACACGTTCGAAATCGGCGATCAGGACTTCCTCCTGAACGATCGGCCTTTCCGCATCCTCTCCGGAGCCATCCACTATTTCCGGGTGCATCCCGATCTCTGGGCGGACCGGATCCACAAGGCCCGTCTCATGGGGCTGAACACCATCGAAACGTACGTGCCGTGGAATGAGCACTCGCCCTTCCCAGGTGCTTTTATTGCAGACGGCGGGCTGGATCTTGGCCGGTTCCTTGACCTGGTGGCCGACGCCGGGATGCACGCAATTGTCCGGCCGGGTCCCTACATTTGCGCTGAATGGGATAACGGCGGGCTTCCGGCATGGCTGTTCACCGACCCCACAGTGGGTGTCCGCAGCAGCGAGCCCGGTTACCTGGCCGCCGTCTCCTCCTATATGGAAGCCGTGCTGGCGGTGGTGGTGCCGCGGCAGATAACGCAGGGCGGCCCTGTGATCATGTTCCAGATTGAGAACGAGTACGGCGCCTACGGGGACGACAAAGCCTACTTGCAGCATTTGGTGGACCTGTCCAAGCGCCTGGGTGTGGACGTTCCGCTGTTCACCTGCGACCAGCCTTTCGGGACCATGATCGAGGACGGCTCGCTGCCCGAACTCCACAAAACCGGGACGTTTGGATCGCGTTCCCTTGAGCGGCTTGGTTTTCTGCGGGAGCGGCAACCCACTGGCCCACTGATGTGCGCCGAGTTTTGGAACGGCTGGTTCGACAACTGGGGAACGCACCACCACACCACCGACGCCGCTGCTTCCGCCGCCGAACTGGACGCCCTGCTGACCGCCGGGGCTTCGGTAAACATCTACATGTTCCACGGCGGAACCAACTTCGGCTTCACCAACGGGGCCAACGACAAAGGCATTTACGAGCCCACCATCACCTCCTACGACTACGACGCTCCTCTGTCCGAAGACGGGCATCCGACGGCCAAATACTTCGCATTCCGGGACGTCATCGCCAAGCACTTCCCGGTTCCAGCCGAGGTGCCGGTTCCCCGGGCACCTGCTCCGGTTTCCGTGGTGGCCGTTTCTGAGTCTGTGCCGCTGCTTTCTGTTGCCGGGTCCACCTCGCTGGTGCCTGGAACCATTCCACCGGTGGAGAGGACCGGGCAGTACCGGGGCTTCTACCTCTACGAGGTGTTGCTGCAGGGCGGAGGCGTGCTGTCCTTCTCTGAAGTTCGCGACCGTGCCCAGTTCTTCCTGGACGGCGTGCCCGTAGGCGTTCTCAGCCGGGAACTGGGCGAGCGCACTGTTGTCATTCCCGGTGATGGTCGTCTGCAGGTCCTTTTGGAGGACCAGGGCCGGGTGAACTATGGGCAGAGGATCGGCGAGGCGAAGGGGCTGATCGGGCCTGCGCTGCTGAACGGTGATGAGGTGCTGGACTGGGAAGTCGGCGCTGTTGATTTGGCCTCGCTGGACGCATTCCGGGCCGCTGCGGTTGCTCTTCCTCGGGGTGCCGCGTCCGCCGGTGTGGCCGGCCCGTCCATCTCCTTTGCCACTTTTGAAGCGGACGGCCCGGGTGCCGCGTCCGCCGGTGTGGCCGGCCCGTCCATCTCCTTTGCCACTTTTGAAGCGGACGGCCCGGGCGACCGCTTCCTGCGGCTGGACGGCTGGACCAAGGGCAATGCGTTCATCAACGGTTTCAATTTGGGGCGCTACTGGAGCCGTGGGCCGCAACGCACCCTGTATGTTCCCGGCCCGCTGATCCGCGAAGGCGCCAACGAGCTCGCCATCCTGGAACTCCACGGGAGCGCCACGCGCGAGGTGGGTTTCGCCGTCGGGCCTGACCTGGGCCCCGACGAAAAGTAACCCTCACTCACATCCCCCACCCTCCCCACCAACCCTCTCCCACATCCCCACCCTCCCCACCAACCCTCACTCACTCACATCCCCCACCCTCCCCACCAACCCTCACTCACATCCCCCGAGGTTTCCACCAACCATCACTCACTCTCTTTAGAGGAGTGATAGAGCGTCGTGGAATAAGGGGTGGAACGTGATAGAGCGTCGTGGAATAGGGGGTGGAACGTGATAGAGCGTCGTGGAATAAGGGGTGGGACGTGATAGAGGGTTGGGGACGAAGAAAGGGACCGGTTCTTCAACCGGTCCCTTTCTGTTTATTCAGCTCTCTTTATTCAGTTCTGTTAATTCAGCCCTGTTCATTCAGCTCTGTCTCTCCAACGAGTGAGCCTTCAGCGCGCGGGCGTCATTAGCCGCGGCAGAGCTCGCCGTACTTGGTGCCGGCTTCCTGGTACTTGGCGCCGAGCTCGCCCAGCTTGGCTTCATCAGGGGTTTCCTTGGCCTGCTCATCCATGTACTCCAGGATGGCGGTAACAACAGGCTTCATGTCGTCGGACGCTACGGGCTCGATGGGCCGCATGGCGTTGGCAACGCGGATGGTGGCGGTCTGGCTGGCGTTCTGGGGAATGCCGGCTGCGGCCACGCCAACGCGGTCGCAGGTTTCCTTGGTGGTCAGCTGCTGCTGTGCGGAACAGGCGGATGCCGTGGCGATAAGCCCGGCAGCGATCAGGACAGTGGTGAGTTTCTTCATGATTCCCTCAGTGGTCGACGTCCCTCTGATTGTAATCAGTGCAGGGGCCGGGCCGCGCATCGGACTGCTTTCGAACCTCGCCGTGCCCTGCCCTAGGCTGGGGTGCATGGCGATCATTCACAAGGCAAACCTGTCCCCGTCCAAGCTCGACCTCATCGCCGGCTACCTGCCAAAGCAGCCCTGGTTTATCCAGGACGGCACGCCGGAGCTCATTGGGGCCTACCGTTTTGATGATCCCGCCGGCGAGGTCGGCATGGAGACGCATGTGGTCGCTGCGGGCGAGCGCATCTACCAGGTGCCCCTCAGCTACCGCGGCTATGAGCTCGCCGGGGCCGAAGAGTGGCTGATCGGCACCATGGATCACTCGGTCCTGGGCAAGCGCTATGTGTACGACGCCTGCGCTGACCCCATCTACATCAAGGCCTTGGCCACCGCCATTCTGACGGGCCAGAAGGAGGCCGAGCTGATCGTCGACGGCGAGCCGGAGCCGCGTCCGAGTTCGGTGACGGTAAAAGGCAGCGGAAAGCTCGACGGCGGTGTTCCCGCCCTGAGCGCCTCGGCGCCGGTCTCGGGAAGCGGCGTGACCATCATCGACGCCGGCGAGCTGCGGTTGAAGGTGGCCCGCGTGGTTGATGTGGCTGCGGACTCTTCGGCCAACTCGGCTGCCGCTCCTGAGCTTCATGGTGAGTTGACCCTGAACGGTCAATGGGCGGGGCTGGAAAGCCCGGTGGAGCTGGCGGCTGTTGTCCGCGACTGATCTTTGGACGCCGGAGCACCTGTTGGTCGCGGGAGCTCCGGCGTAGGCTGGCTCACGGGGCCGTCTACTCTTCCAGGGGCGCATCACATGTACAAACCTCAGAACATCATTCCCGCCGCGCAGGATCTGGCCCGTGAGTGGGTCTCCCACGCGGCCGACGGGACATCGTCCCAGACCGACGCGGTGGTGAAGTGGGCACTGGCCCGCATCAATCATGCAGACGTCCCATCCGTGGTCCACGGGGTCATGCTCACGCTGACCGGCAACAAGAAATCCGCCAAGGAAGCCCAGCGGGCGGCGGCCAAGGCAGTGAACAGGACGACGCAGGCCTTGAAACGGACCAGTCCGCAGCGCGCTCCGCGCCTGTCCGGGTGGGTAATCGGTCTGATTGTGGGGGCCGCCGTTGGTGCCGGTGCCATCCTTGCCTGGCGGATGATGGTGCCGCCGGGTGAACCTCAACCCGTGAAGCAGCCCCAAACTCCGGTCCAGCCGCCCGTGCCGCCGGTTCCCTAGGAGACGTCTCTACCCCGGCCTTCAAGCAGCATCATCAAGGTGCACGGTCCCGCTAAGGTGCCGGTTCGCCGTCGTGGTTTCCGAACCTTCGCCGAAGCGAGGTCCTGGCGAGCAGCCAATACGCCCCGGCGCTGGCCAAGAGGAAACCCACCACGCCCAGCACCACAATCTGGGTCACGATCCCGGCGATCACCATGACAAAGCCACCCAGTACGGCGAGGCTGCCGAGAATGGTGCGGGCTGCCTCGCCCCGCGGCCGGCCCGAAGTCAGCTCGGAGGCCAGTTCGGGATCAGTGGAAGCCAGTTCCCGCTCCAGCTCTTCCAAGCTCCTGCGCTCTTCTTCCGACAACGACACCGGAAACTTCCTCACCACACGGGCAACGCCGCCGTCCTTGCGTCGATGCCCAGAATCAGCACGGGCTCTGCTTGCCGTGCCATGCCTTCATTATCTTCCCGTTCCAGCCTGCAAGCCACAGCAAATGAACCACGTAAAGCATGTCGGCGGCTACGTTGCCGGTGAGGGAAGGCACCTTGGGTACGCGTTCGCAGCTCCGAGTCTTACCACGAGTCCTCAGCATGCTTACCATGGTGGTGCGGGTTACAGCCTGCTCATGTATGGACTACCGAACGCCGACGGAAAGTTGAACTCCCCATGGCACGACCAAACCCAAAAAAGTCACACACCACAGGAGCAGTTCCCAAGCGGCGCGGACCGGGCCGGACCATATGGCTCATTGCCATGGGCCTGGTAGCCGGTGTGGCAGGCGGGGCCTTCGCGTTCCGTATGTTGGTGCCGCAGGGAGAACCCGAACCCATCAAGGACCGCCGTCAGGAACCAAAGGGAGCCTCGCGGCTGGAAAAGTCGCCGGCCGACGCTTCAGAGCCGCATGTGGCCCGTCCAGCGGAAATCCTGGTTCCGGAGGAGCCTGTCGAAATCTCGACGAGGATGCGTCCAGGCGAATGGACTGAAGAATCACTGCTGGAGCATGTGGAGAACTATAAGCAGCAGATACGTGACATGGGTGCGCCCGAATCACAGATCGTCACCGACGTGGAGCGGACCGAACAGGGCGCTGCACGGGTAGTGGTCAGTTGGGACCGGACCCTGCCGTAAACCTCCGGCCTAGAGGTTCTCTCCTTGGCGTGGCCGCCACACCACAACTGCCTGGGACCTTGCCCGGGGACGCTGTCCGCGGGCAAGGCTCACGACGTCGCCCGCTGCTCCCGCAGCGAAGATCCTCGCGTCCACTGGTGAGCGGCGTCGGGACAGTTCCTCGGTCAACTCGGCCACCCGGTACTGCAGTGCAGCAACCTGGTTTTCGAGGTCGAGGATGCGTCTGATGCCTTCAAGCGAGACGCCGGACTGCGAGAGGCGCTGGACCTCCCGCAGTTTGTTGACGTCGTTCTGCGAGTAGCGGCGGGACTTGCCGGGCGCACGGCTGGGCGACACGATGCCCAAACGGTCGTACTGGCGCAACGTCTGCGGATGCATATCGGCAAGCTCCGCAGCGACCGAGATGACAAAGATCGGCTGGTTGACGTCGATAGCCATGACCGCCTCCTTACAACCGGGCCTTTGCGGCCAGGTCGTGACGCGGGTCGGCGTCAGTGGTGGCGGCGGCGAACGCCTTCACGGCCTCCTCCGCTTCCTTGTTCAGGTTCTGCGGGACGGCGACGTCGATGGTCACCAACAGGTCACCGGTGGCCTTGGACGTTTTCACGCCACGGCCCTTGACCCGGAGGGTACGGCCCGAGGGCGTCCCGGCCGGTACGCGGACCTTGACGGTATCGCCGTCGAGCGTTGGAACCTCGATGGTGGCGCCGAGTGCCGCTTCTGCGAACGTGACGGGCACGTGGATGCGGATGTCGTCGCCATCGCGGTGGAAGAAGTCATGCGGCTTCACGCTCACCGTGATGATGAGGTCGCCATTGCCGGCGGGGCCAACGTTGCCCTTGCCGCGCTGGCGGACTTTCTGGCCGTCCTTGATTCCAGCGGGAATCTTGACGTCGATCACGTTGCCGTTGCTCTCGCGCAGGCTGACCGTGGTCCCCTTGATGGATCCGGCAAACGAGATGGAGGTAGTCGCGGTCCGGTCCGAACCCTTCTGCGGCGCACGCTGGAAGCCGGTCTGGCCGGCACCGCCGAATCCACCGCCAAACAGGTCAGCGAATTCCGGAGGGATTCCGCCGCCCGCGGGCTGACGGGCACCGGGGCCACCGCCAAACAAGCCGCCGAACAGGTCCTCGAACCCACCGTTGGCTCCTGCACCACCACGCCCGGCTCCAGCACCCGGCGCGAACCGGGCACCGCCCATGGCGCGGATGGCGTCATACTGCTGCCGATCCTCAGGATTGGACAGCACCGAGTAAGCCTCGGAAATGTCTTTGAACTTCTTCTCCGCAGCAGCATTCCCCGAATTCGTATCAGGGTGATGCTCGCGGGCTAGCTTGCGGTAAGCCTTCTTGATATCCGCGTCGGACGCGTCCTTGGCAATACCAAGGATCGCGTAAAAATCCTTTTCAACCCAGTCCTGGCTGGCCAAGAGCGTTCCTTTCTAAAACAAACTAAGCGTACGTCCGCAGTCATCTCACCTCAGGCGAGCTTACAGCGGGCGCGCAACCGGATATGGGGCGGCGGTGTGGAGGGCACCGCGGAGCGGGCACCGCCCCATATCCGGTGTAGCGACAAGATGGGACTAAGCCGGAACCGCGACGATCACCTGGGCTGCACGCAGGACCCGCTCACCGGAGCGGTATCCCGAACGCAGCACCTGGCTGACAGTGTCAACCTCGATGTCTTCGCCGGGCTGCTGGATGAGTGCTTCGTGGATGGTGGGGTCGAATTCGACTCCAGTGTCCGCGATGCGTTCCAGTCCGTACGTCTTCAGCGCGTTCTCCAGCTTGGTGGCGATGGCGGCGAAGGGGCCGTCTTCGAGGTCACCGTGCTGGCGGGCGGCGTCGACGTCGTCCAGCACCGGGAGCAGGGAGTTCAGGACGCCAATGACGGCCATTTCTCCTGCTACGGCGCGGTCGCGTTCGACGCGCTTGCGGTAGTTGACGTACTCAGCCTGAAGGCGGAGGAGGTCGTTGCGGAGCTCCGCAGCCTGGGCTTCAGCCGCGGCACCGGAGGCTACCGATTCCTCTGCCGGCACCTCTACCCCGTTGAGGATTTCCTCAGCCTGGGAGAGGGCGTCGCCGTCCGTGGGAGCGGCGCTGCCTTCGGTGGGAGCCGCAGCTTCGCTGTCAGGCTGACGTGCTGCCCCGGTCTCCGGGTCAACCTTGCGGTTGTCCCGGATAACCGGCTTGCGCGGCTCGTTGCCTTCTGAGTGCTCTGCTTCGTTGCCGTGGTGAGGCATGGCTACTTCTTCGCTTCGTCTTCGTCGATGATTTCGGCGTCGACGATGTCCTCGTCAGCGGCGGAACCTGACTCGCCACCGGCAGGAGCACCTTCGGCACCGGCACCCGGAGCGTCAGCTGCAGCGGCCTGCGAGTAGATGGCTTCGCCGAGCTTGGTCTGGGAAGCCTGGAGCTTCTCGAACGCAGTCTTCACAGCGGCGTCGTCGGTGCCTTCCAGAGCGGACTTGAGGGCGTCGACGTCGGCCTTGACCTCGGTCTTGACTTCCTCGGGCAGCTTGTCGTCGTTGTCGGCGATCAGCTTGTCCACCGAGTAGGCGAGCTGCTCTGCGGAGTTACGGGTGTCCGTAGCTTCGCGGCGGGCCTTGTCCTCTGCTGCGTGCTCTTCGGCTTCACGGACCATGCGGTCAATGTCGTCCTTGGAGAGCGCCGTGCCACCGGTGATGGTCATGGACTGTTCCTTGCCGGTGCCCTTGTCCTTTGCGGACACGTGGACGATGCCGTTGGCGTCGATGTCGAAGGTGACCTCAACCTGCGGAACGCCACGGGGTGCCGGAGCGATACCGGTCAGTTCGAACGTGCCCAACGGCTTGTTGTCGCGGGTGAATTCACGCTCGCCCTGGAAGACCTGGATGGCCACGGACGGCTGGTTGTCATCAGCGGTGGTGAAGGTCTCGGAACGCTTGGTGGGGATAGCGGTGTTGCGCTCGATGAGGTGCGTCATGACGCCACCCTTGGTTTCAATGCCGAGGGAAAGCGGGGTGACGTCGATGAGGAGGACGTCCTTGCGCTCACCCTTCAGGACACCGGCCTGGAGTGCAGCGCCAACGGCCACAACTTCATCCGGGTTGACGCCCTTGTTGGGCTCCTTGCCGCCGGCGAGTTCCTTGACGAGCTCGGAGACAGCAGGCATACGGGTGGAACCACCGACGAGCACAATGTGGTCGATGTCCGAAACCTTGATGCCGGCTTCGGCGATGACGTCGTTGAACGGCTTCTTGGTGCGGTCCAGCAGGTCCTTGGTGAGGTCCTGGAACTTGGCACGGGTCAGCTGCTCGTCCAGGTGAACCGGGCCGTCGGGGGTGACGGAGAGGTACTGGAGGGAGATGTTGGTGCTGGTGGAGGAGGACAGTTCCTTCTTGGCCTGCTCTGCAGCTTCGCGGAGACGCTGGAGGGCGATCTTGTCCTTGGAGAGGTCGATGCCCTTGACCTTGAGCTGGTTCAGGAGCCACTCGACAACGCGGTTGTCCCAGTCGTCGCCGCCGAGGCGGTTGTCACCGGCGGTTGCGCGGACCTGGATGGTGGAGAAGTTGTCTTCGTCCTTGCCAACCTCGAGGAGCGAGACGTCGAAAGTACCGCCACCGAGGTCGAAGACCAGGATGAGTTCGTCTTCCTTGCCCTTGTCCAGGCCATAGGCCAGTGCAGCCGCGGTGGGCTCGTTGACAATGCGGAGGACGTTGAGGCCTGCGATTTCGCCGGCCTCCTTGGTGGACTGGCGCTCGGCGTCGTTGAAGTAAGCCGGAACGGTGATCACAGCGTCGGTGACCTTTTCGCCCAAGTAGCTCTCGGCGTCGTTCTTGAGCTTCATGAGGATACGCGCGGAGATTTCCTGCGGCGTGTACTTCTTGTCATCGATGGCGACGTTCCAGTCGGTGCCCATGTGGCGCTTGACCGAAGCGATGGTGCGGTCGATGTTGTTGACGGCCTGGCGCTTGGCGATTTCGCCGACCAAGACTTCGCCGGACTTGGAGAACGCAACCACCGACGGCGTGGTGCGGCCGCCTTCTGCGTTGGCGATAACGGTGGGCTCGCCACCTTCGAGAACAGAGACCACGGAGTTGGTTGTTCCGAGGTCGATACCTACTGCACGTGACATATCTTGTTTCCTTTCAATGGCCGATGTTGGAGATTGCACCCTGGCAACGGTCCGCTGGGCGGTCTACGTGCCGGAAGCCTGCTCAACAATCGGCTAGTTGAGCGTTCTGCACTCAACTGTACTCAGCCTCGGAAAGATGTCAATCCAAAGTTGAGTGAAGTACGCTCAACTTTGCTTTTCAGCTCCGGAAACATCCCGGAATCACGGGGCCGGAGGGCTGGTTTCGCCCACGGTGAACTGGCAGTTGCACTCGGGTTCAATTGCTCTACATGACTAGTGGAACGCAGGAAGGGCCCGGCCGTCTGCTGACTGCCGAGCCCTTCCTCTACGAGGTGCGTTTTAGGCGCTTAAAGCGTGAACCTCTTTGCCCGTGAAGTAACGCGAATGAGTCTTCTGGACTGTCTCCAAAGAGTCGCTATTCAGCGAGACGACTTCCCAGTCCTCGCTGGGGCGCAACTTCTCCAGACGCAGTCGCTCTAAGAGCGCTGCTTTATGACCATCGGCTCCAGGAAATGCTGTAACCAGCCGATCGCCGGTAAGGCGGTTGTACTCGATAACATAACCAGGCATGTCTCATTCCTTCCTAGTAAGCCGCATGGTATCAAACGAAGCTTTGAGATTCGCCAGTCCTTCCAGGACCACATTCTCCGTCTCGTCCATGTCTCTTTCCGCTTTGGTGAATTCTCTCAACTTGCTCTTGGACGGATGTTCTTTGGCCTCTTCCAAGCTGCGAAGCGTGCGGACTTTGCTACGGCGCCGCTCAAGTGTGGAGAGGCCACTAGTGGAGATGTCTTGTAGATCAACGACGAACTTTTTCTCCCTATCGTCCGTGGGCAATTCATCATATCGAATCCCCCTGCCCAGCACGTCTGCTGCTGCTTCATAGGTGTTCGCCCATCGGCCTTGAAGGTGGGTTCTGATTTGGATTTCAACTCGTGCCGGGAGTTTTAGCCAGAGGTGAAGCGCGCGGTATCCACTATGCGGGCTGTCCCGCATGTCGCGACAGCACACCTGCAGATCGTGACCAAACAGACCAGCGATGGCATTCGCCACGCCATCCTGCTCATCAAGGGTCATTTCTGCTTCAAACCGCACGCCAGCTATGTCTTGCACGCTTTGCAAGGGCGTCGAGTGGTCGCGCTGAAGCTTCTCTCGCAGGGTATCGATGGTCTTGGGGCGGGAGGTAACCTCCGGTACGCGCTCACCAAGTAACGGAGTCCAATCCAACGCTTTGATCTTTGATTGCGTGTCGGCAGCTACGTCGTTGTAGTACACCATCACGGCATCGTAGGTGGGGAGTGATTCGGGAATTGGCCTGGAGTCCCTGATGCAGATGCCCAGTTTACGCAACTGATTGGTGGTCCAAGGTAAGTCCGGCATGCTGTGATCTTATGTGATTCGTTGGCCATCGACCGCCCGTGAACTGCAAGTACCAGCGGAAAGTTGCACGTAACGACAGAGCACCCCTACATTTCGCCCCTTGTACCCCTGAACGACCTCGTGGTAAGCGGGCAGCCCTCAAGGCGCTACGCGGCGAAGCCTAGGAACCTCGGCGCCCTGGCCGGCATCGAGCGGTTCCGGTTTGTACACCCACGCCACCAACACCACCGAGATGATCATGAGCAGGAACCACGCCAGCAGCTTGTCGATGGAAACTGCCTGCCAGCCCTCCAACTGGTTCGGATAGAGCCACGCGCGCGACCAGGTTCCAATGTTCTCGGCGAACCAAATGAACACCGCCACCAGCAGGAATGACACCAGGATCGGCATGCGGAAGCGCCGCCGGAACACCCGGAAGTGCATCACGCACCGCCCGTAGACAACCACGACGGCGGCCAGCAGCACCCAGCGGAGGTCGAAGATGTAGTGGTGCGAGAAGAAATTCACGTAGATCGCACCCGCTACCAGGGCGGTGATCCAGCGGCGCGGGTAGCGGTCGAAGCGGAGGTCGAACAACCGAAAAACCCGCACCATGTAGGAGCCCACAGCCGCGTACATGAACCCGCTGAACAGCGGGACCGCGCCGATCCGCAGGACGCCCTCGGCCTCATACGCCCAGGAACCGACGTCCGTCTTGAACAGCTCCATCACCGTGCCCACCACGTGGAACAGCACGATCACCCGCAGTTCCCGCAGGGTTTCCAGCCTGAAGGCGATCATCAATACTTGAATAACGACGGCGGCAAGGGTCAGGAAGTCGTTCCGGGCGAGGCCGGCGTTGTCCGGATACCAAAGCCGCGCCCCCAAAATCACGGCGAGCAACGCAGCACCGAACACGCACGCCCACGCCTGCTTCAGCCCAAAGACCACGAACTCGGTGAGCCCGGCCTGGAGGCGGCCTCCGCGGAACCGGTCCAGGTAGCGGTGGGCGGCGTCGTCAATGGATTCCTCAACCGAGGTGAAGTTACGCATGCGGCACCTCGACTCCCACATCCAGCCCGCCAAGGTAGTAATCCCGTGGCCAGTGCCGGATCCGTTGCGGCAACCGTGGATAGATACGCCCCAGTACCCGCATGGTCCGCTCAAACCGGCGGGCATGGCCGGCGCCCCATTCGAAGCCAAAGCCTTCACGAAGATGCTCCGGCAACAGGCCGGCTGTGAGGAAGCGCGCCAGCGGCATTGCGAGCCGCAGGACCCGCGGGCCGCCCACCGGATAGAGCAGATCCCGGGCAACCCTCAGCGCCTGGTCGTCCGGGCGGAGTCCGCGCACGCGAGCATCCCAATATGCGGCGAACGCAGCACGATCAGCGGGCCACATATCCGGCGGAAGCTGCAGGGCTGTCCCGATCCGCGCGTACTCGCGGTAAATGCGGTCGGCGGTGTCGTCGTCGAGCTTTCCATGCACTTGTTCGTAGACAGTGACGGCAGTGTCATAAAGGGTGGCGACCACCCACAGCTGCGATTCGGCGTCGAAGGCGTTGTACCCCTTGGAGGCGCCGGCCGGTCCGCGGCGGACGGGCGCGTGGGCGCGGTTGACGGCGCGGCGAACGGCCGTAAGCTGCTGTTCAGAACCGTAAACCACCGCGTAGACGTAGGTCATGGTGGCCCGAAGCCGTTCCATGGGACGCTCCGCGAAATTGCTGTGCTCGGCTACGCCGTGGCCCACCCTGGGGTCTGCGATTTGCAGGAGAATGGCGCGGCCGGCGCCTGCGAGCAGGACGCCCTCCGCACCAATGTCTGCCAGTCCTCGGACCATCTGAATACTGTAGCGCCCTAGCCTTGGAGCCCCGCCAGGCCCTGGAGCACCCGCAGTTGGTGGTCAAAAAGTTCGTCCCGCGCCTTGAAAGTATCCGGGCCGTACTGCCCAAAAACCTCGAAGCTGACAGCCCCGAACACGGACGTCCACACCAGTACACCGCGCGCCAAAGCTGCGTCCGGGGCCTCGAGGTGCATCTCCTCACGGATGGCTGCCAGATCCGCTGCCAGCTTTTCGGGAATCACGACGGCGGGACTCACCTCTGCGTTCAGCGCACCTGCACGGTAGGCGGCGTCAAAGATACCGACGAGGCGAACGATAACTCGAGTACCAGGAATCGTGGTGCGTTCACCGGGCGCTTGGTACCCGGGAACGGGGCTGCCGAAAAGCAGCGAATAGCTGGCAGGTTCACGGATGGCCCAGGCGCGGACAGCCTTGGCGAGCGCTGTGAACTGCCCGGCGAAGTCATCCCCGGACACAGCGTTCACTGCTGCGTCGACTTCATCACCCAGCTCGTTGTAGCCGTCAATCAGCAGGAGCGTGAGGAGTTCGTCGCGGTTGTCCACATAGCGATAGACGGCAGAGGATACGACGCCGAGATCCCTCGCCACAGCGCGCAGGGACAGGGCTGCCGCACCATGGACAGCCAGGTGTTCCCGGCCGAGCCGGATGATGTCGGCGATGGTCTGGCGGCGGGCACGCTCGCGGGGAGTGGGCGGCTTTGCCTTCGTCATGGCTGCGGCGGGTTCGGCTGGAGTCATGTCCCCAGCTTGCCACAATGGAGAGCGGTGTCAACAAATGAGAGCACTGCTCTTGACAGACGTTAATGCGCAGTCCATTCTGATTGAGAGAGCAGTGCTCTCACATTCAAATCCCTGCAGACCCGAAAGAAGGACCACCATGTACGTCGTCACAGGAGCAGGACCCGTTGGCTACAGTGTTGCGGAGCGATTGGCAGGGCAAGGTCACCAGGTTCGTGTTTTAACGCGATCCGGCAGCGGCCCGGAGCATCCCTTAGTTGAACGGATCCGTGCGGACGTCTCAGATCCATCCCAGCTCGGATCTGCCCTGCAGGGTGCCATCGCCGTCTTCCACTGCATCCACGGATCCGCCTACCGGACAGCGGCATGGGCCGCCGAACTCCCACAAGCAGAGCAGGTGGTGATGGATGCAGCGGCGGCCGCGGCCGCCGTCGTCGTATTCCCCGAAAGCCTGTACTCGTACAGCGAGCCGGACAAGGTCATGGCTGAATCGAGCCCGCGGGAAGCTTCCGGCGGAAAGCGCGGCATCCGGGTCCAGCTGCTGAAAGCACGGGAGCTGCACGCTGCCAATACCGTGAGCGTCATAGCCGGGGACTTTTTTGGGCCGCGGGTAAAAATGGCCCACGCCGGGGAACGGATGGTCCCTTTGGTTCTGGCAGGCAAAGCAATCCAGGTCATCGGAAGCGCAGACCAGCCGCACTCCTTCACGTATGTGCCGGACCTCGCCGCGGCCATGATCGCTGCGGCGCAGAAGCCCGAGCTGTGGAACAGCGTGCTGCACGCACCGACCGGCCAGCCGATGACCCAGCGCGAAGTGGCTGCAGCCTACGCCGACGCCGCGGGGGTTTCCGTCCTGAAAGTGAGTGCAGTACCCGGTTGGGTACTGCGGGCTGCCGGCGTCTTCTCCACCGACATGCGTGAGCTGGCGGAGATGCTCTACCAGTTCGAGCGTCCCTTTGTGATGGATTCCTCCGAAAGCAAGCGGATGCTTGGGCTCGAACCCACTCCCCTTACCGAAGCAGCAGCGGCCACCGTGGCGTGGTGGCGGAGCGCCGGGCGGCAGGCCATGTAGCCGCAGCCCGAGGGGCGGCAGGGCACGCAGCCAATGTCTGAAAATGTTCGAATCATGGATTTCAGACTTGAGGGCTGAAACCCTTGAGGGAGTGCGCAGGGGACGTATCCGGAACGTCCCGCAAAGCACCAAAACCACCCCCACGGGACACTCAATGAGGAGATCTTCCATGTCCACATTTGCCATCAATCGTCGTCAATTGCTGCAGACCGGGGGCATCGGCGGGCTCGCCGCAGCATTGTCGGCAATGTCCTCCGGCGCAGCGCAGGCCGCACCCCGGAACCAGGCCGCAGGCGGTCCCGTGATCACCAACCTGGGACCCGCCGTCGTGCAGTTTTCCTTGATGAGTTCATTGCTGGTGGGCGATACCGTCTACATCGGGTCCCGCAACCTCAGCCCTGCTCGGGTGATCGGTTTCCACCTTCCCACCGGCAAAGTCACATCCCGCACTGACCTTGGATCCGGCTACAGCATCCAAGCGCTGGCCGCCGACTCCACGGGTCGCTACCTCTACGCCGGCGTGCTGCGCGACGGTGTGGATGGGAAACCGAATATCTACCGCTGGGACCTGAGCACGCCCAGCTCTCCGGCAGTGGGTGTTGGTGAAACCGGGGACCGGGACATCAGGGCCCTGGCCGTTGCTCCAGACGGCAAGGTCTATGCAGCAGGTGGCGGTGAGACCTCCAAGGCTCCTTCTCTCTGGGAATACGATCCCGGAACGAACGCCACCACCAGCTGGGGCGTGCCGGATCCAGGGGCAACCATTGCGCAGGCCGTGGCCGCCTCTGACAGCCACGTGTACTTTGGCACCGGCAGCACCTTGGGTGGTGGCAACGGTTCCAGCCCGGCTCGCCTGTTTGCGTTTGACCGAACAACCAAAGCGTCCACCAACATCCTCCCGGCCGAAGTCTCCACCGGCGTATCCGTTACCTCGCTCAGCGTCCTGAATGGCCAGCTCGGAGTGGGCGTCAAGGGCCCAGGGAAATCCGTACTCATCAATCTGGCAGACCACTCCAAATACGCGATCATCGCCAAGACCGGGGTGATGTTCCGGCAGTTGGGCAACGACGTTTTCTTCGTGAAGGAGCCGGGCGTCTGGTCCTACAACATGGTCAGCAAAAAGATCACCCAAATCCTCACGGAGGATGTTGGGGCCATGTGGGGCTTGGACGTCTACGGCAACAAGGCGCTCACTGTCTCTTCCTACGATGTCATTGAAGTCGATCCTGTGGCGAAGACCGCCGTCAAGCGTGACCTCACACAGGCTGGAGCTCCGGGCGGTCCGCAACTCTGCATGGGCCTCGCCGCGGGTGCGGGGGACGTGTATGTGGGTGGCACCGGAACCATTGCGCGTCACCAGCTGGCTGCGAACCAGGTTTCCTACCTTCGGGCGACGGGCGAAGCCAAGGATGCCGTGATCGTGGGCGGAATCCTCTACACCGGCCAGTACAACTCCCGGGGCATCTACTCCTACGATCCCTCTACCGGGCAACTCCCCTACCAGGTGGCCGCGCTCCCGCCGGGACAAAACCGTCCCCTGGATGTCTGCTGGGACGCCGTGAACGGGCTGGTCATTGCCGGGGCGCAGAACGATACCGGCGGTGGCGGGTGCTTCGCTGCTTACAACCCCGTGACCACGCAGGTCACCGCCAAGGTCAACCCCATCGATAGTCTGCAGATGGTCCGGGCGGTGGCCACGAAGGATGGCGTGGCGTACCTCGGAGGGGACAACATCTACGCCACCGGCCCGCGAAGCACGGTTGTTGCCTGGGATCCCGTAGCCAACCAGGAGTTGTGGCGCGTGGATCCGGGACAGCCGCAGGGCATCGCAGCAATGGCCATCCACGGCAAGTTCCTCTACGGCATGTCCCGCAAGGCCTCCGGCCTGTTCGTCATTGACCTGGATACCCGCCAAGTGGTTCACCGGGGCGACCTGAGCAGCGTCTGCACCGACTTCGGCGCCCTCCAGGTCAGCCGCGGAATCGTGTACGGCGTCTCCGACACCACCGTGTTCCGCATCGATCCGATCACATTCGCGGTGTCCGTTGTGGTGGCCGGCATCAACGGCGGCTGGTACAGCGGCCCCCACATCACCGCCGACGAGAACGGCTTGCTCTACACCCTGCAAGGATCCGACCTCGTCAGGATCGACGATCAGCAGGCAATGCAGACCATGCGGCGCTAAGCCGCACTAGCCCATGTAAGTAGCAGCAGATGCCGTTTAGAGCCCTGCAAACGGCATCTGCTGCTATCCAGCCGGGCTGGCAGTGAAAAGTCGCGCAAGCACCGAACATGCAGCACCCCTGGCCAGCGCTACGGGATCCGCTATGGGGGTATCAAAAATTGGAGGCGGAGTATTCGCGTGGTCGTATTGGCGCACGAACGCGGCCTTGGTCTGCTCGGCAAACGTCCCCAGATCGGCTTCGGGCGCGAAGCCGACCACCACCTGCCCCGGGCCCAGGACCTTGGCCATGTTCGCCATTCCAATGCCCAGGTGCCATGCCGCGTCGGCAATCAGTGCGGAGTCGCCGTCAGGGTCTATCCCCCGGTCCTGGCCGCTCCGCTGCAGTTCACGTTGCATGCCCCAGAGGCTGCCTCGGGTTTCGAAACAGTCCTCCGCGCCGCAGTGGCAGGGTCTGGCCGGCTCGGGACCGGTGATCGCCCGCGAATGAGCGAAACCCCCTGCAGAACCGTTGAAGCCACGCTGGATACGGCCTTCAACCACGACGGCGGCGCCAAGGCTGGTGCCGACGCTGAAGATGAGCATCTCGCGGCCTGCAAAGACGCCGTCGAAAAGCAGCCCGCGCGTGTAGGCGTTGACGTAACTGTCGATGACGACGGGGTGGGCTGCGACTTCTTCGAGGAGCTCTTGGAAGGCTATATCAGCCCAACTCATGGCCCCGCTGTGCCGCACCAGGCCACTCGCTTGGTCCACAACGCCGGAGATGGCCACCCCCACACCAATAAGCTTGGGCTCCCTGCCGCCTGCAGCATCGCTCACTGCCCGCGCCGCGGCTGCCGCGGCTTCTGCAGGTTCAGTGGATGCCAACGGCTCGCTGTGCGTGGCCACCACTTCACCGCGCAAATCGACGACGACGGCGTGCGCTTCCGTAGCAGACAACCGCACGCCCGCGGCGAAAACGCCCTCGCGGCCAAGTTCGAGCAGGCGCGCTGGCCTGCCGCCCGTACTGGGCGCGATCTCGGTCTCAACCAGCAGGCCCGAGTTGATGAGCTTGCCCGTTATTCCGGTGACGCTGGCAGCGCTCAGGCCGGTCTGCACCGTGATGGTGGCCCGGGAGACGGGCGATTTGGTCCGCACGACGTCGAGCACCAGGGCCTCGTTGATCTCACGGATCAGGGCCTTGCTGCCTGCACGTGGCTTCATTGCTGGTGGCTCCTGTTGTTGCGCGGCAAAGGATCCCACCCATTCTGGCATCCGTAGCGCTATTGCTTTCACACTCTCCATCATACTTACTTTAGTCATTGACAAAAGATACTGAAACTGGCAATCTCAACCCATGAACATCAACAACGGCGTTGCATCGACACCACCGCCACCCACCGCCGCCGGACTGAGGATTCTCCTGAGCATCCCGGACGTGGAACGGGCGGCCTTCATCTCCCCGGAAACCCACGCTGCACTGAACCAGCTGGGCGAGGTTACCGCCATCGCACCGGCCCAGCTCCAGTCATTGGACGCTTTCGCCGCCGCGGCAGCAGGGACAGACATCTTCATCACAGCCTGGGGCTTCCCCCGCCTCGATGCCGAACACTTGGCAGCGGCGCCGAACCTCAAATGCGTCGTCCACGCCGCGTCATCGCTGCACGCCCTTGTCAGCGACGCATTTTGGGCCGCCGGCATCCCCATCTCCCAAGCGGGAGCAGCCATGGCCCCGGCCGTCGCGGAGCTCTCGCTCACCTTCACTCTGAGCCTGCTGCGCCGCGTGCACCAGCTCGATCACAGCCTCCGCAACGGCACCAACTGGGACGATGCCCGCGCAGTACCCAGGGCCCGTGAAATCTCCGGCGCCCGCATCGGCGTAGTCGGCGCCTCACGGACGGGCCGCCGCTATATCGACGCCTGCCGGGCACTCGGCGCAGAGGTACGCGTCTATGATCCGTACCTCCATGAAGGGGATCCCCTTGCAGCCAGCTCCGCCACCTTGCATGGCCTCATGGCAAACAGCGATGTCGTCGCCATCCACGCCCCCGCCACCAATGAAACCGGGGGGCTGATCGGTGCTGCCGAACTCGCCCTGCTTCCGGATGGGGCAGCGTTAGTGAACACGGCCCGCTCCACCATCGTGGACATGGAAGCCCTCTATAAAGAGGTGCGTTCGGGCCGGATAGACGCTGCGTTGGATGTCTTCGACGCCGAGCCCCTTCCCGCAGATGACCCATGGCGCACCCTGCCGAACGTGCTCCTTACTCCCCACCTCGGCGGAGCCACCATCGACTCCAGACGCAGGGCGGGCGGCATTGTGGTTGACGAACTACGCCGCTTCATCAGCGACCAACCCATGGAACACGCCCTGACCCGAACCGACCTCGAACGGATGGGCTGACCGTGCAGAACATTCTCTTGATCCACTGCCACGACCTCGGCCGTTTCCTGGGTACGTACGGCGTGGAAACCGTCTCCACGCCAAACCTGGACGCGTTGGCCGATGAGTCAGCACTCTTCGAACAAGCCTTCGCGACGGCTCCGCACTGCAGCCCCGCCCGGGCCTCGCTGTTCACCGGTACGTATCCCCAGAGCAACGGCGTCCTCGGGCTGACACACGAGCCCTTCGGTTGGGACCTCAAAGAGCCGAAAGACCACATCGCCTCCAGGCTGAAGTCTGTCGGCTACCAAACCGAGCTCGTCGGCGTGCACCACGAATCGCGCGTCCTTGACGACGACGTGGTGGCCGGCAGGCTCGGTTTCGACCACGCCCGTACGGGAGGTGCGCGGGACGTCGTCGTAGATCGCGCCACCGACGCCCTGCGTCGGATGTCCGGCAGCGAGCGGCCCTTCTACCTGCAGGTGGGCTTCACCGAGCCGCACCGGGTGCCCTCCGCAAGGGACCGCCCAGGAGTGATGGGGTTCCTTGCCGATGGCGTGGAACCGGACGTCTCCTTGGGGCATTCCGTTCCGGCCCATTTGGTGGACGACGACGGTGCCCGCGAGGAAATCGCCGAACTCCAAGGCGCAGTCAAACACATGGATGAAGGCGTCGGCAGCATCCTGGCGGAACTCGATTCGCTGGGCCTCCGCGACCAGACGCTGGTGCTGTTCACCACCGACCACGGGCTTGCGCTGCCACGCGCCAAATGCACCCTGTACGACGCCGGACTCGGCGTTGCGCTGATGCTTCGCCATCCCGGCAACCCGGCGTGGTCCGGGAGGCGCGTGTCGGACATCGTCAGTCACGTCGATGTCCTGCCCACCCTGTTGGACCTGGCAGGACTGCCAACTCCGGACGGCCTCGCCGGGACCACCCTGCGGCCGGCGGTCGAAGCAGGGGAGGCACCACGCAACCACTGCTTCAGCCAGTTGAGCTACCACACCTACTACGACCCCAAGCGATCAGTGCGCACATCCACGCACAAGCTGATCGTCAATTTCTCCAACGCACCCCGTGCCATGGATCCCACGCAATCCTGGGTCCATCGCAGCCTGCCGGCAGATCTCGGCGGGCCAACCATCGGTACCAGCACGGCGATGGAGCTCTACGACCTCACAACAGACCCTGGGGAACTGGAAAACATCGCCGCCCATCCGGAGCAGTCGGAGATCCTCCGCGATCTCTCTGCTGCCCTCTTCGACTGGATGTTCGAATGCGGAGATCCCCTCCTCACCGCCCCCGTTGCAGCCAGCCGCCACCAGATCGCGCTCACCGCGATCCAAGAAGCCACCCTCACCCGAAAGTAGCCACCATGTTTACACGTAAGTTGGGCCGCGCCACTTTGGCCACTGCCGCCGTCGTCACCGCCGCTTTGACCCTCACCGCCTGCGGTTCCGCAGGCTCCTCAACGTCCGACGGCGGCCAAGCCAGCGGCAAAGTGACGCTCTGGATGTACCCCGTCATCAAAGACGAGACAGCCAGCAAGAAGTTCTGGCAGGACACGGAAGCCAGCTTCGAGAAGGCCAATCCCGGGATTGACCTGACCATTGAGCTCCAGACGTTCGACAAGCGGGACGCCCAGATCTCAGCGGCTCTGGCAGCTGGCTCCGGCCCCGACGTCGTACTCATTACGCCGGACCAAGCCGCCACCTACCGCAACGTTCGTGGACTGCTGCCCGTGGACAAAGCAGTTGAGAAGGACAAAGACAGCTTCTACCCCGGCACATTGGAGGCAGCGACATTCGACAAAGAGGTGTTCGGAGTTCCGCTGTTCCAGAACATCAACACCACGGCGTACAACACCAAGATCTTCGCGGACGCCGGGATTCCACTGCCCAAGACCTGGGACGACCTCCGCAGTGCCGCGCCGGTACTGGCGAAGAAGGGCATTGCCGTGATGGACTACGCCGGCAGCCCCGAGCAAACGTTGAACCTGTCCTTCTATCCCCTGCTGTGGCAGGCAGGCGGGACAGTATTCACCGATGATGCCAAGGACGTTGCTTTCGACTCGGAGTCCGGAGTCTCGGCGCTGCAGTTGCTGGTGGACCTCAAGAAGCTTGGTGGACTGCCAGCGGATGCAGCCACCGATGGCCCCAAAGTTGAAGGTGCCCCGATTGCCGCTGGCAAAGCAGCGATGCGTGCCACCACTTCCCTGCCTGAGCTGAAACAGATGCGCGCCGCGCTCGGTGCCGAAAATGTTGCCCTCGGAGCTCCCTTGCAGGGCAAGGTCCAGGCAACCTACGGCAATCCCGGATTGCTGGCACTGACTTCCATCAACAAGAAGGAAAACCGCGACGCTGCCTACACGGTGATGAGCTACCTGAGCTCGGCTGAGTCCCAGAAGGCCCTCAACGCCGCTGCCGGCAACCTGCCTACGCGCAGCGATGCCGCGGCCCTTGGCACGGACGCCGACTCGCTTGCCATGGCAGAAGCTTTGAAGTCCGCCAACCCCGGCGAACCCTCCCCCGCTGCCCGGCAGGTGATGGGCGCCCTCGCGCCGAACATCCAGGCGGCCCTTCGTGGCGATGTCACCGCCAAGGAAGCCCTGGACCGTGCCGCTAAAGAGGCTCGCGGCATCCTGCAGCGCTCGGCATCCTGAGTCCAGCCCAACCACTGATTGGTCACCCCATGTCTGTAAACACCCGCACCAGAAGCACACTGGCCGGTCGACATCCCGAGTTGACGGCACCCCCGCTCAAGCCCTTTGGAGCCAAGACGGCCCGTAACCGTGAGGCCATTGCCGGGATCCTCTTCGTGCTCCCCACCTTGGTCATTTTCGGCCTCTTCAAGTTCCTCCCTATCTTTGGGGCGGGCGCCATGAGCCTGACCGAGTACAGCCTCAACGGCGACTTCGAATTCCTGGGGGCGGATAACTACACACGGCTTGCCGCTGATCCAAACTTCTGGCAAAGCCTCAAGGTGACGTTCCTGTACGTGGCCATCTTCGTGCCGTTCATCATCGGAGTCTCCTTGGCCGGGGCGGTCCTCTTGGACAAACTGGTCCGATTCACCGGGACTTTCCGGGCGTTGCTGTTCATTCCGTACCTCAGCTCATTCGTCATGGCCGGCATCATCTGGACGTGGATCTTCTCCACGGACGGTCCCCTGAATGCAGCCTTGGGCGGCCTGGGCATGGGCCCCGTGCCCTTCACCTCCGGACCCCAACTGCTGGTCCTTCTGTCCCTGGCCGTGGTGTCCGTCTGGAAAGGATTCGGCTACTCCATGCTGATTTTCCTGGCCGGACTCAAAGCCCAACCCGCAGAGGTACACGAGGCTGCCCGTATTGACGGTGCCGGCGCCTGGAAATCGTTCTGGTACGTCACGCTGCCGCTGCTGAAGCCCGTGGTGTTTTTCGTCCTCGTCATCGAAACCATCGTCGGCTTCCAGGTCTTCGACACCATCTACGTCATGACCGGCGGCGGACCCGCCCGGGCCAGCCACAGCCTCATCTACTTCCTGTTCGACGAAGGCTTCAAGTTCTTCGACTTCGGCTACGCCTCAGCCATCGGCGTGGTGCTGTTCGTCATCGTGCTCATCCTCTCGCTCATCCAGCAGCGCTTCTTCGAAGGTAAGGAATCCAAGTGACTGCCACAGTTCCCAGCCCCTCAATAGGCGGGCGTACTCCGGGCCACTCCACCGGCGCTAATCCCCGCCGCAGCACCGAAAAACGCCGCCAGCGCACCCTCACTTGGGTATTGGCAGTGATCTCACTCTTCACCGTGGCGCCACTGATCGCCGTTGCCGTGCTGGCGCTCTCCCCGGAGGAAGCCCCCACACTGCCCTACGCGTTACCGCCGTCGTTGACGTTGGACAACATTGTCCGCATCTTCAACGTAGGCGAATTCCCGCTCTGGCTTTGGAACTCTTTCTTGTACTCAGCAGTGTCAGTGGTGGTGGTCCTGCTGACCGCTGCCATGGCCGCTTACGCCTTGGCCCGTAAGAGGTTCCCGGGACGGAACGCGCTGCTGTGGGCCATTATCGCCACCATGATGGTGCCCGTTCAGGCCACCCTGATTCCCACGTTCATCCTCATCTCCAAGATGGGCGGCGTGAACACCCTGTGGGGCCTGATCCTGCCCACCTTGGCCAACGCCCAGGCGATCTTCCTCATCCGCCAGTTCGTCAGGGACATGCCCGAGGAGCTCTTCGACGCAGCCCGCATTGACGGCGCCGGTGAGTGGCGTACTTTCTGGCAGATCGTTCTTCCGCTGATCCGTCCGGTCCTGGCAACGCTGGCGATCTTCGTCTTCCTGTGGCACTGGAACGACCTCCTCTGGCCACTGGTGGTGGGTCAATCCGACACTGCCCGGACGCTTACCGTGGGCTTGGCAACCTTGAACACCGAGACGGCCTCCACGTCCAACGTCATGGCTGCAACACTGGTCAGTTTCATCCCGTGCCTGGTGATTTTCGCCCTCCTGCAGAAGCACATCGTCGCCAGCATCACGCACAGCGGGGTCAAGGGATGACCGCTATTGCGCCCATCCGCTTCGGACTCATCGGTGTGGACTCCCCGCACGCGCCTTCGTTTACCCGCCTCTTCGGCAACGGTTCCGACGGCGTTGTCCCCGGCGGCACGGTGACGCACGCCTGGAAGGGGGAACCGGCGTCGGACTTTCCGTTGAGCCGCGACCGGATCGACGACTTCGCGGACGAGGTGAGCGGGTTGGGCGTCACCATGTGCGATTCGCCGGAAGCCGTGGCCGAGGCCTGCGATGCCCTGCTGATCGTGTCCTCCGATGCAAGGACGCACCCACGCTATTTTGAGCGCGTGGTGCGGTTCGGCAAGCCGATTTACGTGGACACCCGGTTCGCTCCTACCCTTGCTGAGGCCCGCACCATGCTCGCCCAGGCGCAGGCTTCCGGAACTTTGGTCCTGGCCGGCTCTCCCAAGCGGTTCACGCCTGAGTTCCAGGAGGCCCTTTCCCGCGGGACCGGGCAATCCGTATCTTTGGAAGGTCCCCTCCCCACCCAGCCCGGCCACCCGGGCCTTTCCTGGTACGGCGTGCATCTGGTGGACCTCGCAGTGGCCGCCCTGGGGGCCGGACCGGAGACGGTAACGGTCGACGCCGTTAGGCCGGGGTCACCGGCCAGCGCCACCAGCGTGACGGTCCGCTGGGGAGACGGCCGCGTGGTCTCGTTGACGGGCGAAGCGGAATGGAGCGCCTTTACGTCAGGACGCATCGACACCGATCGCGGCTGTTCCGAGTTCTCCATCGAGGCGGGTCCGCCCATGCTGGTGGGCCTTCTTGACGGGATCGTGAGTTCCATCCGGACCGGGACACCGAATGTGCCGTTGCGGGAGATCCTCAGCATCGTGGCAATCGTGGAAGCCGCCAATAAGAGCCTGGAAGCCGGCACGCCCGTCAGCCTCTCACCCAACTGAGCAACAGCTATCTTTTACTAGCCAAAGGAAGCCCATGGCAGAAGTCATCATTGTCCGCGACCCCATCGAGGCCGGAAGCGTCGCTGCATCCATCTTTATGCAGCAAATCATCGCAAACCCCGCCACCGTCCTGGGCCTGGCAACAGGTTCCACCCCGCTGACAACCTATTCGGCCTTGGCCAA
The DNA here is from genome assembly GCF_019977295.1 of Arthrobacter sp. StoSoilB20. NCBI lineage: Bacteria > Bacillati > Actinomycetota > Actinomycetes > Micrococcales > Micrococcaceae > Arthrobacter > Arthrobacter sp. StoSoilB20. The sequence goes on from NZ_AP024651.1 coordinate 4,164,874, forward strand.
GGAAGTGCGGGAGCACAGCATTGATGTGTCCCGCGTGGGTGGCTTCGCCTTGGACGAGTACCTCGGCGTCCCGCCTGAGCACCCGGAAAGCTACCGTTCGGTGATTGCCCGCGAGGTTGTGGAACCGCTGGGGCTTACTCCGGAGCAGGTGTTCACTCCGCGGGGAACGGGCCCCGACATCGCCCGCGCCGGAGCCGAGTACGAAGCCATGATCACGGACGCCGGGGGCATCGACATCCAAATCCTGGGCATCGGTTCCAACGGCCACGTGGGATTCAACGAGCCCGGGTCCTCCCTCGCATCAATCACGCGTATCAAGGCACTGGCCGAACAGACGCGCAGGGACAACGCGCGGTTCTTTGGTTCCTTGGAAGAAGTCCCAACCCATTGCATTACCCAAGGGCTTGGGACCATCCTCCGGGCAAGGCAGTTGGTGCTGTTGGCGTTCGGTTCCTCTAAGGCAAAGGCTGTTGCCGCTGCGTTGGAAGGCCCAGTGTCCTCGGCAGTTCCGGGCTCCGTCATTCAGCAGCATCCGCGGGCGACGGTGATCATCGACGAGGACGCCGCCGCCCGGCTGGCGCACTCGGAGTACTACCGGCACGCATGGCAATCGGCACAAGATCTGCGTGCAGTAGATTTCTAGGTGGGGGCAATCCATCGTCCCGCAGACTCAAGGGGGCATTACGTGGACCAATCCGTCCGTTCATCACCGTGGAAAGCGTTCTGGGATAAGGGTGGTTGGTGGCGGGCCATCCTGCTGGCCGTTCTCTATATGGCGATTTACCTTGGTGCCGGCCTGGTGATTGGTCCCATTGCGGGAGACCAGGTGGTAGCCGAGGACCTCTTCCGCACGCCCGAGAGCGTCTTTGTCGGCCTGACGTTGTCGCTGATTATTGGCAGCGCGGCACTGGCAGCATTCGTGTATTCGGTGAAGTGGTTTAAACCGCTGTTCGCTCCCCAGCCGATCAAGGGTAGCTGGTGGATGTGGGTTGCGCCGTTCTTCCTGGTGGCTGCCATTGCGCTGCGCTTTCTGGGCATCAACTACAGCAGCTATCAGGCATCCGTGGTGGTCATCATGCTGCTCACGGGTTTGCTGATCGGTTTTGCCGAGGAAATCCTTACCCGCGGCATCGTGGTGAAAATGCTGCGCGACTCCGGGAAGCCGGAGTGGGTAGTCATGGTGCTGTCTTCCTTGGTCTTTGCGTTGCTTCATTCCGCGAACGTCTTGTCAGGCATGCCGATCGTCACCGTCTTGGTGACCGTGCTGTTTACGTTCGGCTTCGGCATTTGCATGTACTTGACTCTCCGGGTCACCGGCAACCTGATCTGGCCCATGATCCTGCATGCCCTCTACGACCCCACGCTCTTCCTGTCAACTGGCGGCATCGACCAGGCCGCCGCGGGTCCGCAGAGCCCGCTATTACAGTTGGCAGGCCCGGCCAACATGATCTACATGCTGATCGCCGTAGTCGCGTTGATTTTCGTTCGCGGACGGGTGCAGCGTGAACCCCTCGCCGTTCCGGTCCTGCGCTAGCCCAGGCGACACAGCAGAAAACTGAAGCGTTCGACGGCGGGTGCCGCACCCGCCGTCGAACGCTCCAGTTAAGTGCAGCGGCAGTTTACTGCGGCTTCAGGATTGACCGATATCGATGCCCGTAACCGGCGCCCCGGCACGCTCGTACGCCAGCGCTACCGCCCCGTTGGGAAAGCCCTGCGGCGGCTGAACCAACCGGAAAGCCGCGGGTACCCCGGCTCCGTCGGCCCACAAGCGCTTGCCTGTGCCGAAGGTGAGCGGGTAAAGGTACAAATTGAGCCGGTCCACCAGGTCCGCGTCGAGGAGTGACCGTACCAGTTCGCCGCTGCCGATCACGTGGATATCGTTGAAGCGCTCCTTCAGGGCAGCGAGCTGATCAAGGTTTCCCAACGTCGTCGTTCCGTCCCACTGAGGGTCGGTCAAGGTCTTGGAAACCACGAATTTGGGCAGGCCGTTCAGTGTCCGGGCAATGTGGTCGTCCTGGTTGGGCCAGTATGCGGCGAAGATGTCGTACGTCCGCCGACCCAGCAGAAGGGCGTCCATCCGGTTAATCCCATCGACGATCGCGGCACCGGCTTCCTCATCTGAGTAGGCGGCCTGCCATCCGCCGTGCTCGAAGCCGCCCGAGCGGTCCTCGTCCGGGCCGCCCGGGGCCTGGTACACGCCGTCGAGGGTGATGAAGAGGTCAACGGACAGAATTCCCATGGTGTTCTCCTGTTAAGGGTTGGGGTCTGGTCTTGCCGGTGTGCAGTGCGCTTCCGCGGACATCCTAGTCCTGGCACAGAGCCGGCGGGAGGGTCGCGCGGTGAAGGCAATGCGACTAATTTACAAGCGTCTCCTGGGAGGCGCTCGGCTGTTCCTCGTCAGGATCTGCCCATTCGAGGGCAGCGACAAGGTGGCTTTCGTTGGGCAGGGCTTGCTGTTCGGAGGCCGGGAGCTTGTCGTATGTATAGGCGGCCACTGCCATGGGTGAGGTGACGTGCCCCCACGGCAATTGTGCAACAACTTGTTGCACAATTGGGTCCGGCCATGCGTCGGCAAAGGCCCGCATATAAAAGAGGTTCCGTCAAGACAGACCCTTCATATCCGGGAACTCTGCACGGAGGTCCTCGGCCAGGCGCCCCATGACGCCGCTCCCCCATTGCTCGATCTGCTGACGCTCCAACACAGTCTTCCCGATCGACCAATACAACTCGATCAGCTGTGTGTTGACGGTTCGACGGGCGGTCTGACGCGCATCGCGCACGCGTTTCTTGAGCGCATCCAAGAGATCTTTGTAATCTGCGGGTAAAGCCAGGGCACGCGAATCAGTCATGCCTCAAACTATTGACCGCCACTGACATTTCTCAGAGCAGACCCCTACTCCGCGTCCTCCCCCGTCACCGTGGACTCCCGGATGATCAGCTTCGGGGCCAGGCTTACGCGGCGCAGTGCAGGCTGCACGGCGGAACCCGTCTTTGCCGCAAGACGTTCCATGCACATGGCGACGGCGGCATGTCCAACGTCGCGCTTGGGCGGGGCGATGGAGGTCAGGGGTACAGGGGCGAGGTCCGCAACTTCGTCGTCATAGGCCACAATCGCCAGGTCCTCGGGAACATCGACGCCGGACTCCTCAGCCAGGTTGATGAGCGTGATGGCCTCTTCGTCCGGCAGCACCAGGGCCGCATGGGTATCGGTGCGCCGGCAGTCCTTCAGGAACTTGGCAAACTCCTTCTGGTTGTTGCCTGCCCCCACCACTGAACGGACATATTCCATGACGGGTGCATCTGTTTCGAGGCCAAGCTTGGCCACCATGCGCTCGTGGCTTTCGCGGAGCCAGGGTGCCGTGGAGCTGCTCGCTATGGCCAGCCCTATCCTGCGGTGGCCCAATGATGCCAGGTGCTCGATGGCAAGTTCGGCCCCGTAGCTGTGATCGGACATCACGGACTCGAACACCCGGCTTGACCGTTCCACCAGTACCACGGGAATCCGCAGTCCGGACAGCAATTCGAACGTCGGAGACCCGGGTTCCAAGGGTCCGGCGGTGGCCAACAGTATGCCGTCCACCGAGTTTGCCACCATGCGCTGGAGTTGCCGGTGCTCATCCTCGGTGGAGTAGTTGCTGACCCCCAGGATGAGCCGCGCGTTCAGTTCCCTGGCTGCAGCTTCTGCGCCCCGGATAATTTCGGGAAAGTAGTACCCGGCGGTGGGAACGATGAGGCCAAGGGTTGCCAGTGGCTGGCGGGATCTCCGGCTGACTGTTTCGCCCGGCCGTTCGGCCACCATCCGCACCGCTCCCCCATGGACCCTCCTCAGCAGGCCCTGGGCCGCGAGCTGTGTGAGGTCCCGGCGGATGGTCATGGTGGACTGGCCGCTCTTTTCGGCAAACCCGTTCACGGTCAGTGTCCCGCGCAACTCCAGCTCGCGGAGTATTTTCTCGTGGCGTTCCCCGCTGAGCATGCCAATCCTCTTCCGGAATCCAAATGGTCAAACAAGCATAAATGAACGCTGTGAGGCCCGCTCTGCGCGTTAAATACTCGCCAGAGAGCGCAAAGCGGGCCCCGCAACGCCAGCCACTACCGTCGGGGGTAGTCGTCGATCCGAACAACGTTCCGGCCACGCATCGTGTAGAGGTAGCCGTCTTCGTCGTTGGTGATGTGCGAGCCGCTGTACCAGCCGCCGTCGATATCGGCCACAACCGTGGCGAGCTCGAAGGTCTTGGGATCAAAGCGGAAAACGTCCGTGTCCGAGACACCATAAACAGCACCACGGTTGGTGACCAAGGCCGCGAATCCGGTGCAGACCGAACTGATGTCGGCCTGGTGCACCACCACGCGCCGTGGCAGGTCGATGACGAACATGCGCCCGGTCCGGACGATCCCGTACAAGTACCGTCCCTGCACAGCCAAGGCAGAAACGCCTGCGCCGAGGCCCGGATCGAGGCGCCACAGTTCCTTGCCCGTCACAGGGTTCATCGCCACAACAGTGCCGGGCCCCTCGGTACCGGGCCGTCCGCCGCCAAGGTAGGCAACGCCGTCGCGCGCTGTTACTGCACGAACCAGCTGCACCTTGTCCACGGGGTTGAGGAAGAATCCGGACTTGCCCGTGGCGGGATCGTAGGTCCAGAGCGAGCCACCGCCCTCGGTGTCAGCCTGGGCGCACACCAGGACGAGCTTGTTGACCTCGTCCCAATGGACGTCCAGGGGACGGTTCTGTTCGGAGGAGAACTTGGCCACCTGGCTGATGGGCTTGCCGCTGCGCGGATCGTAGCTCCAGATGCCCTGGGAGCTGTACTGGCCGGTGTAAAGCACGTTGTCCACCACCACGGCGTCCTTCGCTTCGCCCGGAACCGTCATGTTGGTGACCTGCCCGTCCTTCAGCGACCGACGCGAGATGACGCCATTGCCGCCCACATACACCAGGCCACCCCCGGCTGCCAGCCCCATGGCTTCCTGGGCATCCGACGGCGCTCCGGCCTCGCCGAGGTCCGTGGTCTTGTACGTCCCGGAAACGGGGTCGATTTCCGCCACGAAACCGAAAGCGGAGGTGACCAGCAGCTTGCCGTCCAAGGCATCAACGCCCCAGATTTCGCCCAGGAACGGCCCTTGGTATGGCACAGCTGCAACCTTGTTGCCGGACAGTGAGTACGCCAGGAGACCGGCCTCGTTGGCGAAGTAGACCTTGTCCCCGATCGCGGCGAAGTTCTTGGCGGTCTTGCCTTCGGATGCGGCCGCGGCGTAGGAGGTCGGGTTGGCGATGCTGACGGCGGCGATCTTGGAAGTGGACGTGGAAGCAGCCGAGCCCACCAGGACTTTGTCGCCAACAATTGCCAGGTCCCGGATGCTGGGATCTGCCACCATCTCTGCAGGCGTGACGTTGGTGAAGGTCTTGGCAGCGCGGTTGTAAGCGTAGAGGCATGCCCTGCTGGCGCTGCCGCCGCCGCCCAAAGTGCTGCCTGCGCCGAAGAAGATGGTGGAGTCCGTGGCCGCAACCGCACGGGCCAGGGTAGCGCCGGCATCGGGAACACCAAGGTTGGAAACCGTTCCCGTGGCGGGGTCGTATTCCCACAACGCCGGCGCCGTCCCGCTGCCGCCGCCCACAGCGTAGAGGCGGCCGTTGGGGGCTACGCTCAGGTCTCGGACGTCGCGGTCCCCGATCCGCCCAATGGGCTTGGCTTTCACACCCGGGTTGGAAAGGTCCCAGCGGAACAGGTTCGGCTTGGGCCCGGTGGTGTTCTGCAGGACGCCGGCGTACAGGTACCGGCCCGAGGCGTCGGCGGCCAGGGTTTGGATGGCGTAGCCGTTCTCCAACTCGGTCACCCCGGTGACCTTGCCACTGGGAACATGGAACGCCACAATGCGCACGGGATCCAGGTTCCGCGAGCCGATGAACAGCGTGTCGCCTACCAGCAGCCCGCTCATCAGGGAGAACTGGACGACGCCGGGGCCAAGGTCCAGCACTTCGGTCGCCTTGGTTTTGGACGCGGGAAGAGTGGACGCCGACGCCGACTGGCCGGCTGCCAGCCCGATGGCCGCCGCGAGCGAAGCCGCGCCGCCAACTTGAAGGACTGCCCGCCTGCTGATGTTCGATTTCTCCATTGGAATCCCTGTTCTTCGGTGGTGACTTTTCAGTAGTCGCTGATTCGGGTGTCCAGAATTCATAGCAGCGCCGAACGACCAGCGTCCAGCATTTTTGTTCGTTCAAACACAATTGGCATCGGTGATGCATCGCCGGAATGCGGTTCAAAGACGCAGGCTTCCTTGCTGAATGTTTGAATTTGTTTGAAACGTTGAAGATGTTCGAACTTGCCGATTACATGGATTCATCGCATGTGGCCCCAACCACATGTCCCCTCTCTTCGCATCGCAAGTCTTCAAAGGAGAACACCATGAAGCGTCGTCACCTATTCGCGGGGGTGGCCGGCCTGGCGGCCAGCACCTTGCTGCTCGCAGCCTGCGGGACCGGCCCCAGCACCTCCGCTGCTCCTACGCCCACGGAAGACCCCTCAGGGTCCATTACTTTCTGGTCCTCACTGGCCGGGATGGACAAAGTGGCTGAAGCGTTCAACGCCAGCCAGGACAAGATCAAGGTCAGCTTCGAAACCATCCCCAACGGCGCCAACGGTGGTTACGCCAAGCTCTCCACCGCCATCACGGCAGGCAACGGCCCGGACGTCGCCACCATCGAATACCCCCAGTTGCCGCAGTTCGTCAGCAACAGCCAGGTCATTCCGCTCGATGGCCTGATCAACAAGTCCGAAACTGTGGACAAGCTCACGGACGAGACAAAGGCATTGGTCCAGTTCGGCGGGAAGACCTATGCCCTTCCGTACGACGCCGCCCCGATGCTCATGTGGTACCGCAAAGACATGCTGGCGAAAGCCGGCGTCGAGGTCCCTAAGACCTGGGACGAATTTGAAGAGGCAGGCAAGAAGCTCAAGGCCGTAGCGCCTGACTCCTACCTGGCCAGCTTCAACCCCAACGAGGTAGCGGCGAGCGCAGGTCTGGCCTGGCAGGCAGGGGCCAAGTGGTTCGGCACCGAAGGCGACAGCTGGAAAGTTGGAGTCAACGACGAAGCAACACAGAAGGTTGCCAACTACTGGCAGAAGCTGATTGACCAGAAGATCGTCAAAGTCACCCAGGCCTACAGCGACGAGTGGAGCCTGGACCTCGCCAACAGCACTGTGGTTGGCGTAGTTGGCGCGAACTGGAGTGCCACCGGCATCCAGAAGCGCACCGAGGCCAGCGGCCAGAAGGGCCAGTGGATCGCTGCCGAGCTGCCCAACTGGGGCAACGAATCCGGCGCTTTCTACGGCGGTTCCAGCTTCAACGTGACCAAGAGCAGCAAGAACCCCGCCGCTGCCGCCAAGTTCGTCGAGTTCCTCACCACCAACCAGCAGGCCATCAAGGCCCGCGGCAACACCGGCTCCGCGTTCCTGGCCTTCCCGGGCCTGACGCCCGTGGCCCAGCAGGCCTACGACGCCAGCTACTTCGGCAACGACATCTACGAGGTCTTCACCAAGGCGTACGGCACCATCACCCCGGGCTGGCAGTGGGGACCCAACTGGGACATCACCAACACAGCCCTTAAGGATGCCTACGGCAAGCTCACCACCGGCGGCACCATCCTTGGCTCCGTCGATACCGCCCAGGACGCCACAGTGGCCAGCCTGAAGCAGGCCGGCCTGTCGGTCAAAGAGTAGTTCCGTCAAAGAGTAATTCGTCAGGAACAGCCGCTCACCGAGTAGTCCCACAGGCAGGGGGCCTCTGACAGGAGGCCCCCTCCCAAGCTAGGAGAATCCCATGGCCACCCAGGCCCTCACCACCACAGTGCGCCGCCGCGGCCGTGCACTGGCGGGAACCGGCGGACGGACTGCCGCGCTGTTCCTGGTCCCCTTCTTCGCGGTCTTCGCGATCGCCATGATCGCACCAGTGATCTACTCCCTGGTGCTGAGTTTCCACTCGCAGCAGAAGTCCGGCTTGGGCTTCGGGGAAGCCAAGACCGTGTTCGTAGGGCTTGAGAACTATGTGCAGGTCTTCCAATCCGAAACCTTCATGGAGGGCATCGGCCGCCTCGGCCTTTACTGCCTGATCTACATTCCCTGCATGGTGGGCGGTGCAGTGGTCTTCGCACTCCTGCTGGATGCGACAGTGGCCAAGGCACGCAAGCTCTTCCAGCTCCTGGTGTTCCTTCCGCACGCAGTTCCGGGCGTCATTGCTGCCCTGATCTGGGCCTACCTTTACACCCCCGGCATCAGCCCACTGGTCCAGGCACTCCAGGGTGGCGGTATCCAGGTCAACTTCCTGGACGCCCACCTGGTGCTCCCATCCATCGTGAACATCGGAGTATGGGAATGGACGGGCTACAACGTCATCATCCTGTTCACTGCACTCCAGGCCGTGCCCCGGGAAATCCTGGAAGCGGCACGGGTGGACGGCGCCGGTGAGATCCGGGCCGCGGTGAGCATCAAGTTCCCCCTGATCCTGCCGGCCCTGAGCGTCATCATGCTCTTCACCATCATCGGCACCCTGCAGCTGTTTACCGAGCCAAACATCATCTCCAAGGCCACGGCCTCGGTCACCAGTACCTGGGTTCCCAACCTGTGGGCCTATGACGCAGCGTTCATCCGCCACAACCTCAACCAGGCCGCGGCGGCCTCCATCATCATTGCCGGGCTGGCCGCAATCCTGTCCCTGGCCGTCACCCGCCTTAGCTCCAGGATGAACAAATCATGAGCACCTCAACACTTTCCCGAAACACCGCAGCATCCAAGCAAGGTCCACGGTCCCGCCGCACGGGATACCGTTCCGGCCGCGGCAGCAACGGCACTTCCAACCGCAGCGGAGGGTTTGCCAGCAAGCTCACCGTCAACGGGCTCCTGATCATTGGCTCGGCCTACATGGTGGTCCCTGTCCTGTGGTTGGTGTTCGCCTCCACCAAGAATGCAGCGGACCTCTACGGCACCAGCGCCTACGCGTTGGGTAATTTCTCCCTGTTCGAGAACATCGCCAACGTGGCAAACCAGGACGGCGGGCTCTTCTTCCGCTGGCTGGGAAACTCCGTGATGTACGCCGGCGTTGGCGCGGTCCTCGGCAGCCTCATTTCAGTCATGGCCGGATACGCGTTCGACAAATTCCAGTTCCGTTGGAAGGACTCGCTCTTCGGCTTCGTCCTGGTGGGCGTCCTGATCCCCAACACCGCAACCGTGCTGCCCATGTACCTCCTGGCCTCCCTGGTGGGTATGACCAACACCATCTGGGCCATCCTCATCCCGGTACTGTGCAACCCGTTCGGCGTCTACCTGGCCCGGGTCTACTCCTCCAGCTACGTGCCGGCAGAAACCCTCGAGGCCGCACGGATGGACGGCGCCGGGCCAGTCCGGTCCTTCTTCTCCCTGGGCCTCCCCATGATGATGCCCGGCTACATCACCATCGCGCTCTTCCAGTTCGTGGGCGTGTGGAACAACTTCATGCTCCCCCTGGTGATGCTCCAGGACCAGCAACTCCTCCCCGTCAGCGTGGGCATCTCCATCTGGCAGGGCTACTCCGTACCGCAGCCCGAATTCACGCCCATGGTCATCACGGGCTCGCTGCTTTCCATCCTTCCGTTGCTGGTGGCCTTCATCATGCTCCAGCGCTTCTGGAAGTCAGGCCTGACCGCAGGGAGCGTCAAGTGACCAGCACCAAACCAAACGTCGCGCTCGCCATGGGTCCCGGCGTCGTATCCCGGGTCTTTCCCAGCCGCCGCCTCGAGACCCTCTCCCCCGGCTTGCGGCTGCTTAGCCCTGATCCCATGGAAGATTTCACATCCGCACGTTCGTTGGAACTCCTGGCAGAGACGGACATCCTCATCACAGGGTGGAGCTGCCCCAGACTGGATGCCGCGGCCCTGGCCGCAGCTCCGCGCCTGACCCATGTCCTCCACGCCGGAGGCACCGTCAAACACCATGTGGGCGACGAATGCTGGGAAAGGGGCATCGAAATCAGCACCGCCGCTGATGCCAACTCCATCCCCGTGGCCGAGTACACGGTGGCCATGATCCTGCTGGCCAACAAGCGCGTCCTCCAGATCGCCCGCAAGCTGCACTCGGAGAAAACCGGTATCGAGCCGGACCAGGTGTTCCCGGACATGGGCAACTTCGGCAAACGCGTGGGCATCATCGGGGCGTCCAGGATCGGCAAGCACGTCATCCGGCTCCTGAAGTCCTACGACGTCCACGTAGTAGTGGCAGATCCTTTCCTTGACGATGCCGCGGCAGCCTCCCTCGGCGTCGAACGCGTCACCTTGGAAGAGCTGGTGGGCAGTTGCGACGTCGTCAGCCTCCACGCGCCGTCGCTTCCGTCCACCCGCAACCTGATCCATCAAGGCCTGGTGTCCTGTTTCAAGCCCGGTGCCACCTTCATCAACACCGCGCGCGGCGAACTGGTGGACCAAGATGCGCTGCTTCGGCGCATCGAGCAAGGCGACCTTTACGCTGTCCTGGACGTCACCACTCCTTGGGTGCTCCCAGCGGACTCGGGCTTCTACACACACCCCAATGTGCTGCTGACACCGCATCTGGCCGGCTCGCTGGGGATGGAGCTGGAGCGGATGGCCGCCAGCACCATCGAGGAAGCCCACCGGGTGTCCCGCGGAGAACCGCTCCTGCACAGACTCCATGCGAAAGACCTCGCCTTTACGGCCTGAGCAGGCACGGCCTAGGCGGGCCCGGGCTGCCCTCACGCGTGAGCGGGCATGGCCTAGGCGGGCCCGGCCTACCCTCACGCCTGAGCGGGCACGGCCTAGGCGGGCGCGGCCTACCCTCACGCCTGGGCGGGCGCGGCCGTGCGCGGCCGTGCGCAACAACCACGACGGCGACAGAACGCCCAGCGGCTGGCATACTCAGTCCCATCGCTCCACCCATCCTTGGACAGACCCGGCTCCTCGGATCGACTCAACTGATTGGATCAGTCCACGTGATCTGATCAGCACAACAACTGGGGGCATGCGTGCCAGAGGACAAGCACCAATCACCGGCGGCAGTCCGTCCAGCGGGTGGATCGGCCCAGGGATTGAGCGCTGCCGAAGTTGCTGCGCGGGTGGCCGCGGGACAAACCAACGCCTTCGTCCAGGACACCAGCCGCAGCGTGTGGAGCATTGTCCGCGCCAACGTGCTCACCCTGTTCAACGGCATCATCCTGGCCTGCTTCATTGTCCTGTTTGCGATCGGCCGCTGGCAGGATGCCTTGTTCGGGTTCAGTGCCGTGGCCAACGCGGTGATCGGCAGCGTCCAGGAGTACCGGGCCAAGCGTGCCTTGGACCGCCTTGCCCTCCTGAACGCCCCGCACGCCAGGGTGATGCGCGACGGCTCCGAGGCCGAAATCGACCTGGACGACGTAGTGCTGGATGACACCCTGGTCCTCCGTGCCGGTGACCAAGTGCCCGCCGACGGACTGGTAGCCGGATCACGGGGCCTCCAAGTGGATGAATCCATGCTGACCGGCGAATCCGACCCCGTTGAAAAGGCCGACGACGACCGTGTCCTGTCAGGATCCGTGGTGGTGGCCGGTGAAGGAACAGCCGTGGTGGACCGGGTAGGCGCAGACTCCTTCGCGAACTCCCTGGCGGCGGAGGCCAAGCGCTTCTCCCTGGTGGCTTCAGAACTGCGGTCCTCGATCGACCGGGTCCTGAAATGGGTCACTTGGTTCGTGGGTCCGGTGGCGTTGCTGGTCCTGAATGCCCAGATGATTGCCCAGGGCGGGTGGGCCGAAGCTTCGGCGAGTGGAGCGTGGCGGGACGCTGCGACGGCGACCATTGCCGCCGTCGTCGCCATGGTTCCTTTGGGACTGGTACTGATGACCAGCATCACCTTCGCCGTCGGGGCGGTAAAGCTGGCCCGGCAACAGGTCCTCGTGCAGGAGCTTCCGGCGGTCGAGGGGCTGGCGCGCGTGGATATCATCTGCCTCGATAAGACCGGCACCCTCACCTAGGGCGACATCGTTTTCGACGCCGCCCATCCTTTGACGCACCGCCCGGGCTGGGAGGCTGTGCTCTCTTGGTACGGCGTGCAGAACGATGCCAATGCCACGGCCCGGAGCCTTGCCGGTCATTTCACCGAGCCTCCCGCAGAGCCGCCGGTAGACCGCGTGCCGTTTTCTTCGGCGCGTAAGTGGAGCGCGGTTGTTTTCGACGACGGAATGTGGATCCTGGGAGGGCCCGAAATGGTGTTCCCGGGGCACAATTCCACCGATCCTGTGCGGCAGCAGCTTGCCGCCCGGACCGTAGAGCTGGCTGCCACCGGCCGGCGCACACTGGTGCTGGCCCACGGCACGCCCACCGGTGACGAGACCGTACCATCAGACGCCGTCCCGGTTGCCCTACTGACGTTCAAGGAGAACATCCGCCCCGACGCCGCCGAAACGCTCACCTACTTCGCGGCGCAGGACGTGGACGTCCGGATCATTTCCGGTGACAACCCGCAGACCGTTGCCGCCATAGCCCGGGAAGTCGGGCTGGAGGCGCCCTATGGCTTCGATGCCCGGGAACTGCCCGACGACGACCAGGAACTGCTGGAGGTCATCAACAACCACGTGGTCTTTGGACGCGTCACCCCGGACCAGAAGAAGAGGATCGTGGTGGTTCTCAAGTCCGCCGGCCGCACAGTGGCCATGACCGGCGACGGCGTCAACGATGCCTTGGCCATCAAAGAAGCCGATATAGGTGTGGCGATGAACTCCGGGGCGGCAGCCACCAAGGCCGTGGCCCGGCTGGTGCTCCTGGACGGCAAGTTCTCCCACCTGCCCTCAGTGGTGGCCGAGGGCAGGCAGGTCATCGCCAACATCGAGCGCGTCTCCATGCTGTTCCTGACCAAGACCGCTTATGCCACTTTCCTGGCCATCGCCTTCGGCATCCTCCTGCTGCCATTCCCTTTCCTTCCGCGGCAACTGTCCGTCACTGACGGTTTGACCATCGGCATACCGGCGTTCTTCCTGGCCTTGCTGCCCAACGCCCAGCGCTACATCCCCGGCTTCCTGCGCCGCTCACTGACCTTTGCCGTCCCGGCGGGCTTGTCGGTGACACTGGGGCTCGCCTCCTATGCCCGCCTTGCGGCGAACCTGCAGATTCCGGAAGCGGAGATCAGGACCGGGTCCACGCTGATCCTGGCGATCATCGGCATCTGGATCCTGGTGGTGCTCTCGCGCCCGGTGACCCGCTTCAAGGGCATGGTCATCGGTGCGATGATGGTCGGCCTTGTCCTGGTGTACTCGGTGCCAATAGCCCGCGACTTCCTGCAGTTCACCGATCCAACCCTGCCCACGGCACTACTGGTCCTGGGAACGTCAGCGGCGTGCATCGCGCTGGTGGAGATCGTCCGGTTCGTTCATCGCCGCGTCGCCTACCGGGATGCCCAGGAGGCCCTGCACCAAACGGTCAATCAGCGCGCCTCGAAGTAGCTGCGACCACGTCCCACCCACAACGGCACCAGCACGGCGACCGAAGCGATGCCTTGGGAAATGACGGCCGACCAGTCTCCGTCCGCAGCAATCACCAGGTCCAGCACGGCAAAAACAAGCCCCAGCAGCATGACTGCGGTTGCACCACGCCGCGCCGCGTTGCTGCCGCGGGCCACCCCGGAGGCCAGTCCGATCACCAACAGCCCGAACAGGACCATGCCTGCTCCCAGCAAGGTGATGGGCAAAGCAATGCCGCCGGACTGGGCTTCGGGGGTATACCGCAGGAAAATCGTCAGTATCCCGAGCAGGATTTGGGCGATGCCACCGATATACATCAGCACCACCGAGAACGTCACCACTCCGGGTCGTTTACGGCTCTCGCCCGTCTTCATGAACTGAGCATAGACGAGGCCCCCACGCGGCAGGCAGCTCCCCGAGGGCAAGTGACACCCCTTGTCACAGAATTAACCACACATTCATGCACACCTTCGATCCAGTCAACCCAGGCTTCCTAGGGTCGGCCTTATGGAAAAAATCTCCCGCAGATCCCTCATTTCAGCCGGCCTTGGAGCAGGAATCGCCGCCGGCATGTCAGCCGCGTTGCCAGGGACCGCCGTCGCGGTTTCTACAGCGGACGACGCCGGTCTCCGCACCGATCCGTTCACCCTCGGCATCGCGTCGGGCGAACCGTGGCCCGACGGCTTCGTCATCTGGACCCGCCTGGCAGTAAACCCCGTAGCCGAGGACGGCCTGGGCGCCATGCCCTCGCGTAACGTCGCCGTCGCCTGGGAGGTCGCAGAAGACCCGGCGATGCGGCGCGTAGTAGCCCGCGGCGTCGAACATGCCAGGATCGAAACCGCCCACTCGGTGCACGTCGAGCTCAAAGGCCTCCGCCCCGGGCGGGAGTACTTCTACCGTTTCCGCACCGGGCGGCATGTCAGCGAAGTGGGCCGCACCCTGACCAGTCCGGCGCCCGGTGAAACCCCCGCTGCGTTGGCCATGGCCTTCGCCAGCTGCGCCCAGTACGAGCACGGCTACTTCACGGCCTACCGCCGCCTTGCCGAGGACCACCCGGACCTGGTGCTGCACTTGGGTGACTACCTCTACGAGTACAAAAAGGGCAGCTACGTGATCGGCGGCGGAAACCCCCGCGACCACGAAGGACCCGAGACCACCACCCTGGCCGGCTACCGCCAGCGGCATGCCCAGTACAAGTCCGACGCCGACCTGAAGGCAGCGCATGCGATCGCACCGTGGCTGGTGGTCTGGGATGACCACGAAGTGGACAACAACTGGGCGGACGATATCCCGGAGAACAGTGACGCAGGCCAACTCAATGACACCACGGAGCATTTCCGCCAGCGCCGCGCCGCCGCGTTCCAGGCGTACTACGAGAACATGCCGTTGCGTTCGTCCTCGGTCCCTGCTGGTTTCGACATGAAGATCTACCGAACCATCCAGTGGGGACAGCTGGCCAACTTCCACATGATGGACACCAGGCAGTACCGGGACGATCAACTGGCCGGTGACGGTTGGCGGAAGAACGTGACCGAACGCCTTGATGAAAACCGCACCATCACCGGTGCCGAACAGGAGAAATGGCTGCTGGACGGCTTCAGGAACTCCACCCAGCGCTGGGACATCCTGGGCCAGCAGGTCTTCTTCGCCGAACGGGACCGTGACAAAGCCCCGGAGATCGACGACGTCTCCATGGACGGGTGGGACGGGTATGCCGCTTCCCGCCGACGCATCACCCAAGGCTGGGTGGACGCCAAGGTGCGCAACGCCGTCGTACTGACCGGCGACGTCCACCGCCACTGGGCCGCCGACCTCAAAGTGGACTACAAGGACCCCGCCGCGGCAGTGGTTGGCTCGGAACTGGTGTGCTCCTCCATCACCTCCACCGGCGACGGCACAGGATCCACCACCGACCCCACCATGGCCTGGAACCCGCACCTGAAGTTCTACAACGACAACCGCGGCTACGTGAACACGCGAATCACCAAGGACTCCATGACCGCCGACTTCCGCGTGCTGGATCAGGTCACCACCCCGGGCGCACCGGTCAGCACCAGGAAGACCTTCACGATCACCGACGGCGTCCCCGGCCTCGCCTGAGCCTGGTTCACCCAAGTAGGTGACAGCACTTGCTGTTGCCTGCTTGGGGCTTAGGCCCAGTGACTACGCCGAAGAGCGGGAGTAGCCTAGTTCCAGTTAATTCAGTGAATTTCTGTCCGGCTGGGGTTCTGCCGTGGGCCATGTGCAATCGTCGCTGTACGACCTCCTGAGGGTACTTTCCGCCGCCGTCGACCCCCAGCATGTAAGGTTCGACGACGGCTCCCCCACTGCCGTCGTTCCTCCACCGGACGCTCCGGTCACCGTGCGGGCGGTAACCCTGAACAGGGTTGGACGGTCCCGCCGTGACGGGCCGGCACTGGACCTGGAACTGAGGGTGGCAGTGGAGTGCCACGGCCCTGAGCAGTTGGAGAACATGGAGCGCCTGCTACTGGCCGTGGAACTGCACGGCCAGTACTCCGTAGTATCCAGCGGCGAGTTCCGGCCTGAGGAGTACTCCGGTGCAGTGCGGCAAGGGCTGGGCTTCCTGGTCCGCGTCCCTGTATCCCTCCCCTTCGAGGAGCCGTCGGATCCGCCTGCCCAAGCTGCCGTGGGCGCTTCAACTGCCGGACGCCGTATCCGAGGACGGCTGGTGGATGTGCACAACAAAGGCATTTCCGACGCTTACATTCACGCCCACTCTTCTGCAACCGCGGCGGTCAGTGATGCGACCGGCCACTTTGAAGTCCTGGCATCTGCTGACGAGGTCCAGCACTTCGCTGTGGCGGTCAACGGCGCTGAACGGGAAGTTTCAGCAAGCACCAGGAGCCTTCCCCTGGTGATTCGCTGGCTCTGATTCCGGAACGGTTTGCCCGCACAGGCAGGTGCCGTGAAATGATCAACCATGCGTCCGATGCAGCACTCCAGCAAACTCCAGAATGTCCGCTACGAACTCCGTGGGCCCATCCTCCAAGCGGCCAAGGCCATGGAGGCCGAAGGGCACCGCATTCTCAAGATGAACCTCGGGGACACAGCACCGTTTGGGCTTGAGGCTCCGGAGTCGGTAGTTGTGGACATGATTCACCACCTTCGCGGCGCGCAGGGATACAGCGATTCGAAGGGCATTTTCTCCGCCCGCACCGCCATCTCGCAGTACTACCAGACCCGCGGACTGATGACCATCGGCGTCGAAGATGTGTTCGTTGGCAATGGCGTCAGTGAGTTGATTTCCATGACCCTGCAGGCGTTCATGGAAAACGGCGACGAGATCCTGATCCCGGCCCCGGACTACCCCTTGTGGACTGCCGCGGTGACCCTTACAGGCGGCAATCCCGTGCACTACCTCTGCGATGAGGAGGAGAACTGGTGGCCGGACATGTCCGACGTCGAAGCCAAGATCACCCCGCGCACCAAGGGCATCGTGATCATCAACCCGAACAACCCCACCGGCGCCGTCTATCCGCGCCACATCCTGGAGCAGTTCGCCGCCTTGGCCCGGAAGCACGACCTCGTCCTGTTCTCGGACGAGATCTACGAGAAAATCCGTTACGTTGACGCCCCGCATATTCACACCGCAGCCGTAGCCGAGGACGTCTGCGTGCTGACGTTCAGCGGCTTGTCCAAGGCGTACCGCATGCCCGGATACCGGGCGGGATGGGTTGCCGTGACGGGCCCGCGGACAGTCACAGCTGCGTACCGGGAGTCGTTGGAACTGCTGGCCTCGCTGCGGTTGTGCGCCAACGTTCCAGCCCAGCACGCCATCCAAACGTGCCTCGGCGGATACCAAAGCATCGAGGCACTCATCCGTCCCGGCGGGCGTCTCCGTGAGCAGCGTGATTTGGCGTGGAAACTCCTTACCGCGATCCCAGGCGTCAGTTGCGTCCCCGCCGCGGGTGCCATGTACCTGTTCCCGAAGTTGGACCCGGAAATCTACCCGATCGCCTCGGACGAGAAGTTCGTCCTCCAACTCCTGCAGGAACAGAAAATCCTGGTCTCGCACGGAACGGCGTTCAACTGGCCCACGCCGGACCATTTCCGCTTCGTCATCCTGCCCGCAGTAGAGGACATCGAGGAAGCAGTGCGCCGCATCTCCACCTACCTCGCCGCGTACCGGAACCGTCCCGTTGACGAACCCAGATAGCTTACAGTCAAGCGCGTTCTGAGCGGTCCAAACGCGCTCTGCTGCTACTTACTTGGGTGCGGGAAGTGACTTAAAGGGCAGGGTCCACCATGGTCATGCCGGCGGGGTTCGCCTTGTCGAAGCCGGGCAACAGTGCGGCTGCTTCTTCCAGGCCAATGGTGCGCTCGATCAGCAACTGCGGCTGCAACGCTCCCTGTTCGATGAGCGCCAGCATGCCCGGATAGTCAACAGCGGCCATCCCGTGACTGCCCAGGACGTCCAGTTCCCAGCCGATCACCCGTGCCATGGGCACTTGCGGATTGCCGTCGATGGACGGGAGCAGCCCGATCTGGACGTGGCGGCCCCGCCTGCGAAGACTGAGGATCGCGTCCGCACAGGTCTGTTCACTTCCGACAGCGTCCACCGCCACGTGGCTGCCTCCGCCGGAGAGGACGTTGATTGCGGCCGGGATGTCCGTACCATCGGCAAGCACGGTGTGTTCGGCACCCAGCCGTGCAGCCACAGCCAGCGCCTCGGGGTTCCGGTCCACGGCAATCACCCGTGCCCCCATGGCCTTGGCGATCATCACAGCGCTCAGTCCCACTCCGCCCGCGCCAACTACAGTGACCCACTCTCCGGCTTTCACTTGCGCACGGGCTGCCAAGGCACGGTAAGCGGTGGCGAAGCGGCAGCCGAGGCTTGCCGCCGTCGAATATTCAATGCTCTCGGGGATGGCAACCAAGTTGCTGTCCGCAGCATGCAGTGCCACGTACTCGGCGAACGAACCCCAGTGGGTGAAGCCGGGTTGTTGCTGGTCCGGGCAGACCTGGGCATCGCCGGCCAGGCACCATTCGCAGCTGCCGCAGCCACAAACGAAGGGGACGGTGACGCGGTCGCCCACCTTCCAATGCTGGATGCCCTCCCCGACGGCGTCGATCACCCCGGCGAGCTCGTGGCCCGGTACGTGCGGCATGGCAATGTCATCGTGGCCGGCCCAAGCGTGCCAGTCACTGCGGCACATGCCGGTGGCCAGCACCCTCACCACCACGCCTCCAACAGGGGCCTGCGGTTTGGCGACCTCCCTGACTTCGGGCTGGGTCCGGACCTCATCAAAGACTATTGCGCGCACGCCCCTGACTCTAACAATTGGCTGCCCCCTGTCACACTTCGGGGGCGGGATCCGACATTCCTGTTGTAAGGCACCATCTCTGAAGGGAAGTCAGTATGACCCGCATCAACATCGGCCGTACCAACAAGCTCGGCTACGCCGCCGTCATCGGATTGGAAGGCTACGCCCGCAAGTCCGTGGATCCGGAACTGTACGAACTGATCAAGCTGCGCGCCTCCATCCTCAACGGCTGCGGCTTCTGCGTGGATATGCATGCCACGGACGGTCGGAAGCTCGGAATTCCGGACAGGAAACTGCACGCCGTGGCGGCGTGGCAGCACTCGAAGGTGTTCTTCGATGCCCGCGAGCAGGCAGTTCTTGCCCTGACGGACGCCGTCACGCAGCTGGGTCCGGAGACAGTCACGGACGAGATCTGGAACGCAGCTGCCACCCATTTCGACGACGCCCAGATGGGCGGGCTGATCTTCGCTATTTCCACCATCAACGTGTGGAACAGGATCGCCATCAGCACGCAGATGGAACCGCCAGTGGATGAGAAGAATCCGTTGGTCTGAACGGTAGCGTTGACAGCATGACTCTTACGGTGTCAGCCACGTCGGCGTGGCAGAGCGAACGGAACCGTCTCTTGGGAATCGCCTACCGGATGTTGGGCGACTTCGGGCATGCGGAGGATGTGGTTTCCGAGGTGGCCATCGACGCCGTGAAGCGCGAGCGCCAGGCCGACGCGGAACACGTGGGTTCCTGGCCGGCATGGCTGACAACCGTATGCGTGCGCCGCTCAGTTGATCGGGTACGCCAACTCGCCGCCGTCCGGGAAGAGTACACCGGGCCCTGGCTGCCGGAGCCCTTGGATGCCTCCAGGCTTCCGGAAGAAACCGTGGCCAATCGCGAACTCCTGTCCTTGGCCTTGCTGCACCTGGCGGAGCAACTGGCACCTGAGGCCAGGGCGGCGCTCGTTTTGCACCGGGCGTT
This sequence comes from Arthrobacter sp. StoSoilB20, assembly GCF_019977295.1. Taxonomy (NCBI): domain Bacteria; kingdom Bacillati; phylum Actinomycetota; class Actinomycetes; order Micrococcales; family Micrococcaceae; genus Arthrobacter; species Arthrobacter sp. StoSoilB20. Next base: position 4,184,595 of record NZ_AP024651.1, read on the forward strand.
CGCGATGTCTGCCCCGGAGATCGCGGACATTCTGGAGAAGACCCCGGCAGCGGTTCGGCAGATGATTTCACGGGCAGAACGCCGGCTGGAGATTGATCCGGAAGCTCCCGCCCCGAGGGCCAAAGACCGGGCAGCCCTGGAAAAGCTGGTGGGTGCGATCGAGCAGGGTGACATTGACACCGTGGTCGCCATGCTGGACCGGGACGCCGTTCTGTGGGCCGACGGCGGCGGGAAGGTCAAGAGCGCCATGAATCCGCTGTTCGGCGCGGCAAGGATCGCGCGCTTCTTCACCGGCATCCTTGGCAAAGCTGCGGTTTTTGATCCCACGGAGCCGGTCCGGGCCTGGATCATCGAGGTCAACGGCGAGCCGGCCTTGGTACTCCGGCATCATGGCCGCTCCGATGTCCTGGTGATTGATACCGCCCTGGATGGCAGCATCCGCGAGTTGCGCCAGGTGTCCAACCCGGACAAGCTGACGCGGGTTTCGCTGGCCGGGTAGCTCAGGCGTTGCTTCCTGACCTTCTTTGCTTGCTGATAGACGCAGCTGCAACCACTGCGGGTTGATTTCAGGCGAGCGGTGCGGCAAAGAGGGTCAGGAAGCCACAGCTGCCCTGGACGTTCGCGAGCGCCGAAGGCGGGCCACCAGCGTGGCGGCGAGCAACGCCGTCGTGATTTCCAGTCCGATGACCAGCAGGAGCGAGGCGGCCCCGGATGGCAGTATCCGGGAAGTACGCCAGGTGTCCAACCCGGACAAGCTGACGCGGGTTTCGCTGGCCGGGTAGCTCAGGCGTTGCTTCCTGACCTTCTTTGTTTGCCGATAGTCGCAGCGGCAACCAGGGTGGGTTGATTTCGGGCGAGCGGTTCGGCAAAGAGGGTCAGGAAGCCACAGCTGCCTCGGACGTTCGCGAGCGCCGAAGGCGGGCCACCAGCGTGGCGGCGAGCAACGCCGTCGTGATTTCCAGTCCGATGACCAACAACAAGCCGGCAGCGCCGGACGAAAGCGCATGGGTTGAAACAACACCTGAGACGCCAACAGCGTTCGACGCCGGTCCCCCGCCGTGCGCATGTCCGGAACCGCCCGCACTGAGGAGCAGGACGGCGTGGAGTCCCACCATTGCCAGTGCCGAGACAGTCACTTGGTGGAGTGCGCCAACCCGGCTGTGCCGCCAGATGTGGACCGTGCACGGAACGCACACTGCGGCCAGTCCGATCATGAGGATGCCCAGCCAGGCCTGGTGGTGTCCCGAGGCCGCGAGCCACAGGTGCACTGCGCAGGAAACAGCTGTCAGGGCGGCGCAAATCCGGGGGTGCAGGACAGGCCCGGAAGCCCGGACCTGTCCTGTCGTGGTTGCCATTATGAGTGTCCCGGCGGGAGTTCTAGTGGCAGTGGCCGGCAGGTTCGCCGTGCTCGCCGGGTGCCGCGCCGTGCTCGCCTTGCCCCGCGCCGTGCTCGCCGGGCGCCTCGCCGGGGGCCGGCGCGCTGTGGCAGCTTGAACCTGAAGAGTTTGCCGGCACGTCCAGAACCGGGCTGCGGTCAAAGAAGCCTTCGGGACGGAGCTTGAAGCCCACCGTGTCCACGGGCATGATGGGCCAGTCTTCCACGCGGGGGAAGTGCGTCAGCCCGAAGGTGTGCCAAAGGACGATGTCCTGGCCGTCGATTTCGCGGTCCTGCGCAACATAGGCCGGCAGCCCGGCGCCTCCGGAGTGCTGGTTTACGAAGTCGCCCGTGGGGTAGCGCTCCTCGTCGGCGTAGCGGGTGACCCAGAGATCCTTGGTGGCGAAGGCTGCGCGCTTGGCGATCGAGGAGCCGGGGTCTGCCAGGAGAGTGGGCTGGTTCTCGGCATGGAGCTTGTAACCAACAGGCTCGCCCAGACGGTTCCTGGACTCCGGGTTGGAAATGATCCAGGTCCTGCCTGCACGGGCGTCGGCCTCGCGGACTGCTTCGGATTCCTTTGCCAAGACCGTACGTTTGCGAGAGAACGCGTTGCCGCGCTCATTGCCATCACCCATGGCCTGGCGGACCACGTCCTCTTCTTCCACACGGTTGGTGAACCCGTCAATGGCCATATCCAGCCGGGCGCTGAAGAGGTGCTGGTGGAACGGGGCTCCAAGGCCGGGGGCGAGCTGGGAAATATTGTCCGAGCCGCCCTCCGGGAACGCGGATGTGAACACGACGCCGGTGGCCTTGGCTTCGAATTCGATGGTGCCGTCCAGGTAGAGGTACCAGTAGAAGCCGTAATCGTAGTTGCCGATGGTGGTGAAGAAGGAGATCACCAGGCGGCGGTTGCGGCGGGTGTAGTTGATGCCCGTCCAGAGGTCCGAGTGCTTGGAGAGGATGCCCCAGTCTTCCTCGTGCATGCAGATGCCGTTGCGGATCTCGCGGGGGTTGCCGAAGGCGTCGCTGATGACGGGGCTGAGGTAGGTGATGTCGCCCAGGCAGTCACACCCCAGTTCCAGGGAATTGGCGTATTGGCCCACCAGGTATTCGCCGGTGTCGAAGTAGTTCTGCCAGGAACGGATGGGCGAGGGGTCACCGTAAGGAACCACCATTTCCGCAATCGACGCGCGGTTGATGATGGGCCTGCGGCGGTCTCCGTCCTTGAAGGCCAGGTTGTGGAGGACAACTCCTTCGCGAACATCAAAGCCAACGTCGACGCTCCACTTTTCCCATTCCACGTGGTTCCCGTCGGTGACCGTGAAGCTTGGGCCTTCGGGTTGGGTGATGCTGATGGGCTTTTGGGTTTCCCGAAGGGGGCCGGTCAGTTCGGGATCGGTGTAGTTTCCGTGCTCCGCCGGGATGGGCATGACTCCGAGGTCAATCACTTGGGTGACTTCCTTCTTGACCACGTCCACGTAGGCCACCAGTCCGTCCACGGGGTGGGCCCAGGCGCTGTCTTCGGGGAAGTCCTGCACGAAGGCCAGGCCGCGGAGGATGCGGCGACCTTTCTCGTCGTCGTACTCAAAGACGCCTGCCGACAACGGTGCGACGCGGACTTTGGCGACGTCCAGATCCCTGGCGGCGAGCGCGGCGAGCCAACGATCATCGGTGGCGAGGAGAGTCTCAACTACCTCGAATTCCTCCTCCAGGACGGGGAGTTCGCCGGAGACCTTGGTATCGAGCGCGAGGGCTTCCAGGATCCGGCCCTGGGTCACGGAGACGAGGACGTCGCTGGGAGCACCGCCGGCGATGTCGTGGATGAAGATGCGGAAGCGTCGGTCCTGCCCTGACTGGCCGCGCGGGGGATCAATGAGTCCCAAATAGGCGATCCGCTTCCCGGCGCCGAGGTGGCCGGCTTCCTGCAGGATTCCCTGCACCTGGGAGATCTCGGCGCCTGTTGCCAGGGCGTACTGCGTTTCCCGGGTTGTCCCGGTTGCTGTCTCAGTTGCTGTGGGCGTCATGGCTGCCTCTTGTCCGGGACCTATGATGGGTCAGGATTTATTTTCTATAGGTGTAGAGAATAACCAAAACGTAAGATGGGTCACAAGACCTGTCCGCCATTTATTTTTCCGGGAGCCCCTTCAGTGCCAAAGATTGTGGACCACGATCAACGACGCCTCGAACTGGTGGACGCTACCTGGCGGATCATCGCGAGGCTGGGCATGGAAGGGGCCACCATGCGGGAAATCGCCGAGGAAGCCGGCTTCGCCAACGGCGCCCTGAAGCCCTATTTCCCCACCAAGGACCTGCTGCTCACCTCCGCATTCGGGCACGTGTTCAACCGCACCAACCAGCGCATCACCGCCGTGACGGAAGGCCTCTCCGGGGTGGCGGCACTCCGCGCTTTTTGCGCCGAAGTCCTTCCACTGGATGAGGAACGCGTCAATGAAGCCCGGATCGTTATTCCGTTCTGGCAGAAGGCGCTCAACGACCCGGACATGGCCGCACTTCACAGCGAGTCCATGAGCCAATGGCACACCACCATCACCGATCATTGCGCAGCAGCCCGCACGGCAGGGGAAATTGAAACCCCTATTGAGGACGCCGCCGTCGCCGACCACCTGCTGAACATGATGCTCGGCGCGCAAATCGTTGTGGCACTGTCCCCCGCCGAGCACTTCTCCCAGGATCTTGCCGGACAGCTGGATAACTACCTCGCACTGCTTGCAGGTTAGCTGGTGGCTCCCGACGCCACCACTCCGACGCCCAGTCCGGCGATCACACCGCTGCTGACGCGCTCGACGGCGGTGCTCACCTTGGGACGCTTGAGCCACCTCATCGCCTTAAACGCGACGACGGCGATCATCGACAGATAGGCGAAGGCGATGACGGCTACCACCACGCCCAGGATGAGCGAGGTGCCCATGGTGTCACCACCGTGGGGAATGAACTGCGGAACAACGGCGAGATAGAACAGCCCAACTTTGGGGTTGAGCAGCGTCGACAAAGCTCCGGCTCCCAGAGCGGACAGCCGGCTGTACGGGAGCGGGGTGTTCTCCGCGCCGCCTCCTGCGGCGGTGGCTTTGGCTGCTTTTGCGGCCTTCCGGGACTTGATGAATGACGAGACGCCCAAGTACAGCAAGTAGAGTCCGCCGGCAATCTTGACCCAGCGGAACAGTTCGGCGGACTGCTCCAGAATGGCAGCCAGTCCCACACCCACCAGCGCCGCCCACATGATTGCGCCTGCCGCGGACCCCGCCGCAGCCGCAATGCCCGCACTGGGACGGTTCAAGGCGATGCGCAGCACCAGGAACGTGTCCGGGCCGGGCGTCACAGACAGGACAAGGCAGAGGCCAGCGAAGGCCGCGAGGGATGCAAGGGTCACAAGCTCGATTATCTGGCAAAGGCGCCCGAACCGAAAGCGTTCGCTTCCCGTCAAGGGACGTTCGTGCATAGACAAGGCCCCCGCGCGTGACCCCGGCCACACTGGAAACATCGCCGCGCGCCTCAACGGCCGCCAAGACTTACTACCCGAGCGGAGTACCAATGGAGACTTACGACGCCCTGCTGGCCTCGATCACCCCAGCCCCAGGACAGAACAGCCGCACGATCCTTGACCCGGCAACGGGCGAGCCTGTCGGCGAAGCACCTGTTCACACAGTCGATGACCTCGAAGCAGCCATTTCGGCCGCCGCTGCCGCCCAACCCGCCTGGGCTTCCTTGGGCCACGACGCCCGGTCCGCTGCCCTCATGAAGGCCGCCGACGCCGTCGAACGTTCCGCTGAAGAACTTGCCCAACTCCTGTCCCGCGAGCAAGGCAAGCCGCTGAACGGCCCCAACGCGCGCTTCGAAGTTGGCGCATGCGCTGCCTGGCTTCGCGCCACTGCGGCCACGCCGCTTGATCCTGAAACCGTGGTGGACGACGGCGAATCCCACGCCCAACTGCACTACCGGCCCATCGGCGTCGTGGGTGCCATTGGCCCGTGGAACTGGCCGATGATGATCACCGTGTGGCAGATCGCTCCGGCCCTTCGCATGGGCAACGCCGTGGTGGTCAAGCCCTCCGAATACACACCGCTCTCCGTGCTGGCCTTGGCCTCGATCATCAACCAGGAACTGCCGGAAGGCCTTCTCTCGGTCGTCTCCGGTGGTCGCGACGTCGGAGCCCGCCTTGCGGAGCATCCGGTGATCGGCAAGGTCATGTTCACCGGCTCCACCGCCACAGGCAAAGCCATCATCAGGTCCTCGGCCGACACCGTCAAAAGGCTCACGCTGGAACTCGGTGGCAACGACGCCGGGATCGTCCTGCCCGATTCCGATCCCAAGGCCATCGCCGAGGGCCTGTTCTGGGGCGCTTTCATCAACACCGGCCAGACCTGCGCTGCGCTGAAGCGCCTCTACGTGCACGAATCCCAGTACGAGGCCGTCTGTTCAGAACTTGTTGCCGTGGCCGCCGCGATGCCCATGGGCAACGGTTTGGACGAGAACAACGTCCTCGGTCCCCTGCAGAACCGCCAGCAGTACGACATCGTTGCCCGCCTGGTTGAAGCCGCCCGCGAGTCGGGCGCCCGGGTCCTTTTGGGCGGCAACCCCGACGCCGATGCTCCCGGCAACTTCTACCCCACCACTTTGGTGGCCGACATCGATAACGACAACCCGTTGGTTGCCGAGGAACAATTTGGCCCGGCCTTGCCGATCATCAAGTACAGCACCGTTGACGAGGCAGTCGCCAAGGCAAACGCGCTCGACGTCGGACTCGGCGCCTCAGTCTGGTCCTCCGACCTGAACGCCGCACGCGAAGTGGCGTCGCGGATCCAGGCCGGCACCGTGTGGATCAACAAGCATGGCGCCGTGGACCCGCGGGTCCCGTTCGGTGGCGCGAAGCAGTCCGGCTACGGCCTGGAGTTCGGCGCCGAGGGCCTCAAGGCTCTTGGTGTCCCGCAGGTTATCAACGGCTAAGCCGCGCTTACCCATCCAGGTGACAGATAACGTCGCAATGAGCCCTCATAGCGACGTTATCTGTCACTTACTTTTGCTTTCCAGTGCTCCGTTTTGGCCAGGCTGCGATCGCAAGTATGATCGCGCCGCATGCACCTACGACGACGACGCCGAGCTCATGGTCGAATCTGGCGAAAATGGCGGCCCCTAGAGCCAACACTCCAGTTCCGGCAAGGAAGGGGCGGCGGGCACTGGCCGCCCAAGCGATGAGGGCAATTCCGAAGAACGGGCTGTACTGAAAGCCCAATGCGATGTCGGCGAAGAAGAACGCTGCGGCTGCGAAACAGAGCAGCCCGGAGGCACTCGTCCGGTGAGCAAGTCTTAGACAGTAGAGATGGATGATGAGCGCTGACATCAGGCTCAACGCGTGTGATGCGACCTGCCACGGCGCTGTTGCCAGGACGTTCCAGCCCATCAGTCCTGAAATCACGAATGCCCACAGAAACGTGAATACGCCGATGATCGTGCCCGCGAAGCTTGCCACCCGCTGCTCGTTGATCTGCTGCGCCCTGTCCCCTTGAAACGTTGTTGTACTCGGCATCAGCGGCCCCCAATCCTTGCTGCGAACCTAGGGCCGGTGGCGCCCGCTTGTCCAGTCACAGGGTGGACGCGGTTGGGAAGCCGGGCGGCCTGCGTGTAACCATGAGCATCATGGCCCAGAAGATTGCGTACCAAGGTGAGCCCGGAGCCAATTCGGATCTCGCGTGCAAGGAAATGTTCCCCGAACTCGAAAGCGTGCCGTGCGCGAGCTTTGAGGATGCTTTTGAGCGTGTATCCACGGGTGAAGTGGATTTGGCCATGATCCCGATTGAGAACTCCATTGCCGGACGCGTAGCCGACATCCACGTGCTCCTCCCCCAGTCCAAGCTCCAGATCGTGGGCGAGTTCTTCCTGCCGATCCACTTTGACCTTCTGGGCATACCGGGAAGCACCATCGAGGGAGCTACCGAGGTCCACAGCCACATCCACGCGCTTGGTCAGTGCCGGCGGATCATCCGGGAGGCTGGCCTCAAGCCCGTGATCGCCGGCGATACAGCCGGTTCGGCCCGCGAAGTAAGGGATTGGAACGATCCCCGAAAGCTGTCCTTGGCTCCGCCGCTGGCCGCCGGCCTTTATGGGCTCGACGTCCTGGCCTCAGGAGTAGAGGACGATCCCACCAACACCACGCGTTTTGTTGTTTTGGCCAGGGAACGCGAGCTTCCCAGCAAGGATGAACTGCCTGGCCCTGCGATCACCAGCTTCGTCTTCCGCGTCCGCAACGTTCCCTCAGCCCTTTACAAGGCTCTCGGCGGCTTTGCGACCAACGGCCTGAACATGACGCGGCTGGAAAGCTACATGGTGGGTGACGAGTTCGCCGCCACCATGTTCCTGTCCGACGTCGAAGGCCACCCCGAAGACGCACGACTCCGGCGGGCGTTGGAGGAACTGGAGTTCTTCACCACCGAAGTCCGGATCCTCGGGGTCTACGCTGCCGACGATTACCGGGAACGGAACACGGTCACCGCCTGAGGAGGCCGCATCGCCAGCTAGCTCCCCGAGCGACCGTGGGCAAGCCCGGTGGGAAATCCAACGAATGATGGTTCTGGAGTTGAGCAGCAGCCGCTGGCCGCCAGCTGCGGTGCCAATGGTGCCACAGCAGGAACGTCACAGCTGGTACCGGCGTCAGAGGAGCAAATCCCGGTCTCCGGCAGTTCAAGGTGGACAGTGTCCGCCGCCAGCTGATCTCCTGCGAGGGCAGCGGATACCGAACGGACTTGCTCATAGCCGGTGGCCAGCAAGAATGTCGGTGCACGCCCGTAGGACTTCATGCCGACTATGTAGAAGTTCTTCTCCGGATGGGCAAGCACCATCGCACCGTGTGGCGGGACCGTGCCGCACGAGTGGAATTCGGGATCAATCAGGGGGCCCAATTCGGTGGGAGCTTCAACGGCAGGGTCCAGGTCCAAGCGGAGTTCCCGGAGCATGTCCAGATCGGGACGGAATCCGGTACAAGGTACGACGACGTCGGCCACCAGGGAGCGTCCGTCGCCGGAGGTGATGGTCACTCCGTCCTCTGAATCGGTCAGGGAGCGAATTCCGAAACTGGTATGCAGTTCGATGGTGCCGGATTCAACAAGCCTGCGCAGCCGCGAGCCGAGCTGGCCGCGGGCGGGCAGGCCGTCCGCGTCGCCGCCACCATAGACCTTCTCCGCAGAGGCCCCCCGGACCGCCCAGAGGATCCTGGTCTCCGGTGCCTCCTTGGCCAGTTGGGCGAGGCTGATCAGGGTGTTTGCAGCGGAATGGCCCGCGCCGACCACCAGAACCCTCCGACCAGCAAAAGCCGTTAGATCCCTGCCGGAAACATCGGGCAAGGGCGAAGTGATGCGCTCTGCTGCACGCTCTTCACCGATGGCGGGCAACCCCGAGGTTCCCAAGGGGTTCCGGGTGGACCACGTGCCGGAGGCATCGATGACCGCTGACACGGTGTAATCGCGCACCTCGTCACCGTGTTCAACCCGAACCAAAAAGGGAGCCGTGTCCCGGTCGCGGACATGGGTTTTGTCGAGGCCGGCCCGGGTTACTGCAATGACGCGGGCACCGGTCTTCAGGCGGGAAGCAATGGGCTGGAGCTCCGCCAAGGGGGTGAGGTAGTCATCAACCAGTTCCCCGCCGTAGGGCAGGGCGGTGGGACGGGGCGATTTCCAGCCCCTTGGCTCGAGTAGCCGCACCGCAGCGGCGTCGAGGTTGAACCTCCACGGCGAGAAGAGGCGGATGTGGCGCCATTGTTCGATGGCAGCCCCTGCCGAAGCGCCGGCTTCGAAGATGACCGGTTCGAGGCCGCGTTCGAGCAGGTGTGCTGCGGCCGCCAGGCCAACAGGGCCCGCACCGATGACTGCAATCGGGAGGTGCTGATTCATGCTGCTCTTACCTTCAGAGGTGATGTTCAGGAGTGGGTGGGCTCTTCGACCAGCGCAGTGGCAATGCTGTGGGCATCATCCAGGGCGGCGAGGTATCGCTCAGCATCGAGTGCCGCCGAGCAACCGGTACCCGCAGCGGTAATGGCCTGGCGGTACCGGTGGTCCACGGCGTCACCGCAGGCGAAGACGCCCGAGAGGTTGGTGCACGTGGTGGGTGAGTCCACCTTGATGTAACCCTCAGCGTCGAGATCCACTTGTCCTTCCACGAGCTCCGTCCGGGGGAGGTGGCCGATAGCCACGAAGATCCCGGTTGCCGCTTGTTCCCGGGTTTCGCCAGTGCGGGTGTCTTGCAGCGTCACTCCGGTTACTTTCGTGTCCCCATGAATCTTGGTGATGGCCGAGTTCCACGCAAAAGTGATTTTAGGGTTGTCCTTGGCGCGCTGGGCCATGATGCGCGAGGCCCGGAGTTCGTCCTTCCGGACCACTACCGTGACAGACTTTCCAAACCGTGTCAGGAAGGTAGCCTCCTCCATGGCGGAGTCGCCCCCACCGACCACGATGATGTCCTGTTCGCGGAAGAAAAAGCCGTCACAGGTGGCACACCAGGAGACGCCGTGCCCGCTGAGTTTCTTCTCTTCCGGAAGCCCAAGCTCTTTGTAGGCGGAGCCCGTGGCGAGGATGACCGCCGGCGCTTCGTGACTCTCTCCCGCCCCGGTGACCACGCGCTTGAGGTGACCTTTGAGGTCGACCTCAGTGACGTCGTCGAACACTATCCGTGCACCGAACTTTTCGGCCTGTTCCTGCAGCCCGTCCATAAGCTCCGGGCCTTGGATCCCGCCCGGGAAGCCGGGGAAGTTCTCTACTTCCGTGGTGTTCATGAGTGCGCCGCCGGCGGTGACCGAGCCGGCCAAAACGAGGGGGTTCAGCCCGGCGCGGGCGGCGTAGATGGCGGCCGTATACCCGGCAGGGCCGGACCCGATGATGATCAGCTGTTCGGTGTTCACGTGGTCTCCTTGGGAGGGTTCGGGTGAATTACTGGGCGTCGGCGTGGCGGGCAGGCAGCAGTTCGGTAATCAGGTTCTCGATGCGGGCCCTGATTTCATCGCGGATGGGACGGACGGCCTCGACGCCCTGGCCCGCGGGATCCTCGAGGACCCAATCTTCGTAGCGCTTTCCCGGGAAGTACGGGCACTCGTCGCCACAACCCATGGTCACCACAACATCGGATTCCTTGACGGCTTCGGTAGTGAGGACCTTCGGAACCTCAGCGGACATGTCGATACCTAGCTCAGACATCGCGTCAACAGCTGCAGGGTTGACCTTGTCTGCGGGCTGCGAGCCGGCGGAGCGGACCTCGATGGCACCTTTTGCCAGGCTTGTGAGAAACGCAGCAGCCATCTGGGAACGCCCTGCGTTATGAACGCAGACAAACAAAACGGAGGGCTTCTTGGCGGTTTCGGTGCTCACAGGTTTCTCCTGACATCGGTTGGGCCGGTTTGGTGGGCATCGTGCCAATGCCGCGATGAAACGTATTGATGTTCATCGATGAATCGAGTATTGGCTAATACATCGATGATTGTCAATATATGGCTCCTGCATGGCTAGGCCACACGCAAGCGGGGCGCGAGATCGTGAACCCGGCGCGAAATGTCTGCGAAGGCCTCTTCAAACGCCTCCTCATTGTCGAGTCGAACCGGATCGGGGATGGACCAGTGAATGCCGCGCAACCCCCGCAACTCCTCATGGGCGTTATCGCAGACCGTGACTACCAGATCTTCGTCCCGCATCACTCGGTCTATCAGGCATGGCTTGGCTCCGGCAAGGTCCAAACCATGCCGGCGGGCGACATCAACAGCCCTCGGCGCCACATGGTCCGCCGGATGAGTTCCCGCCGACAACGAAGGGATGTCGCTGGCGGTTCGCCACAAAGCCGTCGCCAACTGCGAGCGGGCACTGTTCCGGCTACAGACAAACAAAACCCGGCTGGCCCCATGCTCGCGGCCGGGAGTGAGGCCATCCAGCGCCCCGGGAGCCAGGCGCACATAGCTGCGCCGCTTGTCGGCTTCCGAACGATGCCGAACAGCCAACCCGGCGGCCTCCATGGACCGCAGGTGATGGGACAGCAGGTTGGCGGGCATGTCCAGTTCCACCTGCAATTCCGTCGGCGACAGATCCCCCAATGTCAGCAGGTCCACGATGCGGAGCCGCGCAGGATCAGCCAGGGCCGCGTACTTGGCCGCCCGCTCCAGAAGGCTTGAGTTTCGTTCAATAGTCATTGATTCAATTTTGACTGAACCAACTTCTTGCGTCAAGCTGTTCCCATGACTACTCATCCGCCGGCATTGTGGCGCCGCGCGCTCGCCGAAGTGCTGGGGACCTGCCTCCTCGTTGCGATCGTTGTGGGCTCCGGTATTGCGGCCCAGCAGCTCTCCCCCGACGATGTCGGCCTGCAACTGCTGCAAAACAGCACTGCCACGGTGCTCGGACTGACGGTCCTCATACTGATCTTTGGACCCATCAGCGGCGCGCATTTCAATCCGGCAGTTTCACTGGTGGACTGGATTCTGGGCAGGCGAACCGGCCGCGGGCTGTCAGTGAAGGAACTGTGCACGTACATTGCCTCGCAGACCGTGGGGGCGATCGGCGGCAGCGTTCTGGCCAACACCATGTTTGAAGTCGGCACGTCGATTTCCGGCAAAGAACGTGCAACTCCTGGCCACTTGCTGGCCGAGGTTGTGGCTACATCCGGACTTGTTCTGCTGATCTTCTCCCTTGCTGCCACCAAGCGCAGCTCCCTGGCAGCCCCCGCTGTCGGCGCCTACATCGGAGCGGCATACTGGTTCACGTCCTCCACGTCCTTCGCGAACCCCGCGGTGACTGTGGGCCGCATCTTCAGCGACACCTTCGCCGGGATCGCACCCGTCTCCGTCCCGGGCTTTGTCCTCGCGCAACTTATCGGCGCCGCCGTTGGACTTGGCCTTCTGGTGGCACTGTTTCCCAGGGATGCGCGCACGGCGGACGACGTCGTCGTGCCGCACACAGTGAACACCCGGGCGTGATCTACCCTTGGTCCCGTGGGGAATGCTGACATGAAGAAGACTTCAAGCCAATGGCCGGCATGGGTCCTCCCTGTTGGGATGATCATGGTTGTTGTCGTGGCTTTCGCATGGATGGCCCGCAGCGTCCTGCTCGGAGCATCCCCGATCTTTGTCCTGGGGGCGGTGTACACCACGCTGCTGTTCCGGCAGGTTCCGCAGACGTCCCGAGCTTCCATGGTGATGCTGTTGGCGCTTCCGCTGACTTTCTACTCGTGGCTCTCAGTCGAGGACAGCCTGGGGATTCCTGCAGCAGCATCCTGGGGCCTTGGGTTCATCGCAGGGGCACTAGGCAGTGGACGCCCGTGGTCGGGCAAGCGTCCGCGGACCGCTGATCCGCAGGAGGCCAAGAGCAACGCCAAGGAGGTAGAGGCCGTGGGTAGCCGCCGACTCCTGCCGACCGTTGCAGGCTGCGTCGCTGTCCTCATTGGCGGCGGCCTCGCCCACCTCGCCTTCCAGAGTCCGACGGCGGCAGTCGCCGCCGTTTTGGCCGGTGCCTTGCTCTGCGGCTGGGCATTGTTCCGTTTTCCGCCGTCACCACTGACCCGGAACATGCTCCTCCTGGTGGTCCCCGTGGAGTTCTTTTTACTGGCATTCCTGGGCGGGAACACCAGCCAGCCGGCTCTTCCGTTCGCGTGGGCGTATGGCGCCCTGGCCGGAGTCCTTTTGGGTGGGCACTACTGGAGCGGCCCGCTCCGTGGCACGCCCAGGCCACCATTCAGTGCTGACATTAAGCGGCGGCGACAACGCAAAAAAGTACGCCGCTCACAGGACAGGCCGAAGTCGAAAGTGGTCCCCACCGGTCGCCGCTGAGAACATTGATGACCGTCAATGCAAGCGCATAATAGGTACATGACCGTCCTCCCCACGCTCGAATCCGCCTCGACGCAAGACTGCCGCGAATCAACGAGCCAGCCCGCCCTCGATGCCGAGGATGCGAAGCAGAAGGCCTCGGTCTTCAAAGCCCTCGCTGACCCCAACCGGCTGCGGCTTCTGTCCATGGTCAAAGCTGAGGCATCGGGGGAATCCTGCGTGTGCGATCTCACCGAGCCCCTGGGCCTCGGCCAGCCAACGGTGTCGCACCACCTGAAAATCCTGGTGGACGCAGGCTTGCTGCACCGGGAAAAGCGCGGCACGTGGGCCTACTACTCGCTCGTCCCTGGCGCCTTGGACGCTGTTGCCGGCATGGTGACGGGGCTGTGACGGTAATGCTGAGGGCCATGGAGCCCGGAGACTGGCCCGCCGTCAGGGAGATCTTCCAGGAAGGCATCGACACCGGCTTCGCCACGTTCGAATCGTCCGCGCCAGAATGGGACGCCTTCAATAACTCCAGGTTGCCCGACCACCGATTTGTGGCCGTCAACGGCGAGGGGAACGTTCTGGGTTGGACCGCGGTTTCGCCGGTCTCCAAGCGTCCGGCCTACGCCGGTGTCGTGGAGCATTCCATCTACGTCGCCGGCGCCGCCCGCGGCCAAGGGGTCGGCGCACTTCTCCTGACGGCCTTGGCTGACTCCACGGAGGCGAAGGGAATCTGGACCATCCAGTCCAGCATCTTCCCTGAAAACGAGGCCAGCCTGCGGCTGCATCAGGCCAATGGATTCGCCATTGTCGGGCGACGGGAACGTATTGCTCGCCTGAGCACCGGACCCGCCGCCGGACAATGGCGCGACACCCTGCTGCTGGAGCGCCGCTCGCCAGTTATTGACTGACGGTTATCGGCCCACCGGGGCCTCCTCCTCTTTGTGACGCCCAACAGGGGTCGCAGGCGAGGACTCGCGCCCGAGCTTGCCCGGCCACCAGATCTTGCTGCCGATGTCATAGGCGAGCGCGGGAACCAACAGGGAGCGGACCAGGACGGTATCCAGCAGCACACCGAATGCCACGATGAAAGCCAGCTGCACCAGGAACATGATGGGGATAACCCCGAGGGCCGCGAACGTGGCGGCGAGGACCACACCGGCAGAGGTGATGACACCACCAGTGACGGCCAAGCCCCGCAGGATCCCCGGTCGGGTCCCGTGCTTCAAAGACTCTTCGCGGACACGACTCATCAGGAAGATGTTGTAGTCAACGCCCAGGGCCACCAGGAACACGAAGCCGAACAGTGGCACCGTGGCGTCGGCACCTGAGAATCCGAAGATTCCGTTGAACACCCACGCCGAGACACCCATGGCGGCACCGTAGGAAAGCACCACGGAGAGTACCAACAGCACCGGAGCCACCACCGAACGCAGCAGGAGCATCAGGATGAACAGGATGACGATCAGCACGATCGGGATGATCACCACCAAGTCGCGTTGCGCGGTGGTATTGGTGTCCAACGCAGTGGCGGTTACGCCACCCACCAGGGCATCGGCGTCGACCTCCTTGACCGCAACCCGCAGCGACTTCACCGCTTCTTCGGCCTCTATGGAGTCAGCGGCGGAGTTCAGGGTGGCGTTGATCAGGACCCTGCCATCGCGGACGGCCGGATCGGCTGGAGCGCCCGGGGCCCCGGTGATGGGCACGTTTCCATCAGCCAGCAGATAGGCATCGCCCACGCCGTCGGCGGCTTTGACCTTGTCCAGGACCTGCTGCGCGGAACCTTGCGGGGCGATGACGACGGCGGGGCTGCCGCTGCCGGCGTCGAAGTGCCGCGCCAGGGCCTCCTGGCCGTCCACGGCGTCGGATGCCGAAAGGATGACGTCCGTCTGCGGAACACCGTTGGCCTTCAGCTGCATCAGGCCGGTCGAGGCCGCAAGGAGCAGCAGCACTGACGCCACCCAGACAACGCGCGGCCGCTTGGAGACCAGGCGACCCGTGGCGCGCCACAGACCCTTCTGTCCCTCAAGTCCGGTGACAATCTCCGGTTCGCGTTCGTCGTCGGGCAGCAACTTGGGGCGGAAGGGCCAGAAGGCGGCGCGGCCGAGCAAGGCCATCAGCGCCGGCAGGAGCGTGAGTGCCGCGAACAGGGAGCAGAGAATGCCTGCAGCCGCCACGGGGCCCAACGCCTTGTTGGAGTTCAGGTCGGAGAAGAGCAGGCAGAGAAGCGCGATGATCACCGTTGCGCCGGAGGCGAGGATCGGTTCGAACGAGGCCTTCCATGCGGTGATGACGGCTTGGGTGCGGTTGGTGGTGTGGGTCAGCGCCTCACGGAAACGCGCCACGAAGAGCAGCGCGTAGTCGGTCGCTGCACCAATGACCAGGATGGAAAGGATGCCCTGGCTTTGGCCGTTGAGCTGGATCCAGCCCGCCTTGGCCATGCCGAACACCAGCAGAATGGCGGCGCACAAGGCAAAAACCGAAGTGAACAGCACAGCAAGAGGCAGCACCACGGAACGGTAAACCAGCAGCAGGATCACGAACACAGCGCCCAGCGCTACCAGCAGCAGGATGCCGTCGATCCCGCCGAAAGCGTTGACCAGATCGGCGGTCAGGCCGGCTGGCCCGGTCACGAAGGCCTTCATGCCGTCGGGTGCTCCGGGCTGGACGACGTCGCGCAGCTCCTGGACCTTATCTCGCAGCTCATCCGAGGACGCCATCGGAACTATGAACTGGACGGCTTTGCCGTCTTCGGAGGGGATGGGCCCGACGACGGCGCTCCCCAGCTTGAGTGCCTCGATGTCGGCTTTCAGCTGGGCTGCTTGGCCCAGCTGGGCCGGAGTGAAGGCGGCATCGTTCTCAACGATGACCACGGCAGGGATCTCTTCAGAGTCCCGGAATTTGGCTTGCCAGTCGCCGGCCTCGGTGGCTTCGGCACCTGCGGGGAGGAACGAGGCCTGGTCATTGGAGGATACTTCCTCCAATCGGCCGAACGTAGGGCCGCCAATTCCTGCGATACCAAGCCAGGTGATGACCAGCACCACGGGTATCAGCCATCGAAGCCAGAACGGTACTTTCCGCGTGTTCATGGGTCCTTCTTCTGTGGGGATGCGTAAAGGGTCTTTATTCCATCATAGATTATCTCTACGATGGAACTATTCCAAGGGTTAGTGGAAGCGAATGCCGGAATCCCCGGCTGCTGGGAGTAATATCCGGAAGGCACTAATCACCAGGCAAACGCTGGCAGGAGGGCGGACATGTCGGATACAGCAGCCACGCGCCCCGAAGCAGAGCGCACCGAACCAGGCGAAGCCGGACCAAACGAAGCCGAACCAGGCGAAGCCGGACAGGGACGTCCCCAGAACGCCGCACCCCAGGAACTGGTGAGGCTCCTCCAGAACTTCACCCTGGAAGCCAACCACTACGTGGACGCAGCCGGCGGGCGCAATGACATGCACCGCACGGACCTGAACGCGCTCGCCGTCATCATGCGCCACACGGCCGCTGGCAAGGTGGTCACGCCCGGGGTCCTCCGCACCGAGCTGCGCCTCAGCTCCCCCGCCACCACTGCGCTGGTGGATCGCTTGCACGCCAGTGGCCACGTGGTGCGCGAACGCCTTGGCACGGACCGCCGGCAGGTCCAGCTCCAGATGACACCCAAGGCCTATAAGGACGGAAGCGCCATGTTCATGCCGCTTGCCATCCGCATGGGCAAGGCCATGGCCGCCTACAGTTCCGAGGAACTGGAGCTCGTCACCCGGTTCATGACGGACATGGTGGAAGCCACCCTCGCCGCACGCGAGGAAGCGACCCAACCCGACGCAGCGCATTCCACCTAATTCCACCTTCCAAGTTGTAGCGTTTCCCTATGAACGCGCAGCAGCCTGAAGATGTCTACACCCACGGGCACCACGAGTCGGTTGTCCGGGCCCACGCCTCACGGACGGCCGAGAATTCGGCAGCGTTTGTCATCCCGCACCTCACCGCCGGAACGTCAGTGCTCGACGTCGGGTGCGGACCCGGGAGCATCACGTGCGACTTTGCGGGGCTGGTCGCGCCCGGGCAAGTAATCGGATTGGACCGCTCTCCGGATATCGTTGCGCAGGCAACCGGGCTGGCCATCGAACGCGGCGTGGACAACGTGACCTTTCAGACCGGCAATATCTACGATCTCGACTTCGAGGATGAGTCGTTCGATCTCGTTCACGCGCACCAAGTGCTCCAACACCTCACGGACCCGGTGGCGGCGCTGCGCGAAATGCGGCGCGTCGCCAAGCCCGGCGCCATTGTTGCCGTGCGCGACGCAGACTTCCATGGCATGAGCTGGTACCCCGAAGTCCCGGAACTGGACGATTGGATGGAGCTGTACCAAAAGATCGCCCGCCGCAACGGAGCTGAACCGGACGCCGGCCGGCGCTTGGTGTCGTGGGCCCAGCAGGCCGGCTTCACCCAGGTGGCTCCCACCAGCAGCAACTGGCTCTACGCCACCGCCCAGCAACGTGCCTGGCAATCACGCGTGTGGAGCGAACGGGTCCTGCACTCCGCCTTCGCCGAGCAAGCCCTGGAGTACGGTTACGCCAACGAGGCCGACCTCGCCCGGATTGCCGCGGGATGGCACCGCTGGGGAGCCACCGATGACGGATACTTCCTGATCCCCAACGGTGAGGTGATCGCCCGGGCCTGAGCGGTGCAAAAAAGAATTTCCCCAACCATGTAGAAAAGCCCACCGCAGTTCCGACCCACGGGTGAAGGCGCCACCAAAGGCCGCCCCTCACAAGGAGTTTGAGATGAAATACATGATCATGATGTTCGGATCGGCCGAGGGCATGATGGAGACAGCTGACCCCGCGTGGATCCAGGAGATGATCGGGTTCATGATCCAGATCGACAAGGACCTGACCGAGTCCGGCGAGATGGTGTTCAACGCGGGCCTGGCCGACGGCAGCACCGCGAAGCTGGTCAAGCAGACCCCCGACGGCGTCATCACCACCGACGGCCCGTTCGCCGAGTCCAAAGAGTCCTTGGTGGGTTATTGGGTGGTTGACGTGGCCAGCGAGGAGCGCGCCGTCGAAATTTGCTCAAGCATCGTCAAGTACGCGCAGGTGGTTGAGTTGCGCGCGGTCCAGGAAGCTCCGCCGGAGGTCTAGCTGGACCACTCGCCGAATGCACGGATCGAGGACCTGCTGCGCAGCCTGGCGCCGCAGGTCCTTGCCGTGCTGGCACGCAAACACGGACAGTTCGATGCCTGCGAGGACGCCGTCCAGGAGGCGCTGCTGGAAGCCGCCATGCAGTGGCCATCCACGTTGCCGGACAACCCACGGGCGTGGTTGATAACGGTCGCAACCCGCAGGCTGGTGGACTTTTATCGAAGCGAAAACGCCCGCCGGGCCCGCGAAGAACGCGTTGCTGCCATGGACGCCGACATCCAGCCGGGTACGGTTTCGGAAGCCGACGACACGCTCACCTTGATGTTCCTCTGCTGCCATCCGGCCCTGTCCGCTCCGTCGCAGCTCGCCCTAACTCTCCGGGCAGTTGGAGGACTCACGACGGCGGAAATCGCCTCGGCTTTCCTCGTCCCCGAAGCGACCATGGGACAACGCATCAGCCGCGCGAAACAAGGGATCCAGAAAGCCGGTGCCACCTTCACCTTGCCGCCGCCTTCCGAGCGCAAGGCGAGGCTCGGCGTCGTACTTCACGTCCTGTACCTGATTTTCAACGAAGGTTACGCGGCAAGCTCGGGTCCGTCGCTGCAGCGTCAGGACCTCACCACCGAGGCCATCAGGGTGACCCGTCTGCTGGTGGACGCCGCGCCACAAGAGCTTGAGGCGGCCGGCCTGCTGGCGTTGATGCTGCTGACCGATTCCCGCCGGGCTGCGCGGGCTTCGGCGGATGGGATGCCGGTGCCGTTGGCGGAGCAGGACCGCAGTCAGTGGAATCGGGACCAGATCCAGGAGGGCATCGCGCTGCTGTCCTCCGTCCTGGGTCAGGGGGCCACCGGGCCCTATCAGCTACAGGCCGCCATCGCAGCGGTCCACGCGGAAGCGGCCTCAGATGAGGAGACCGACTGGCCGCAGATTCTTGCCCTGTACACAGTTCTTGATGCCGTAGCACCCAGTCCCGTGGTCACGCTGAATCGCGCGGTAGCGGTGGCCAGGGTTCACGGCCCGGCCGCGGGGCTGGAGTTGCTGGCCGGTCTGGATGAAGCCCTGGGGCGGAGCCAGCGATTGGACGCGGTCAGGGCGCATCTTTTGGAGATGGCAGGCTCGTATCCGGAGGCCCGGGCCGCCTACTTGGCCGCAGCCAAAAAGACGGCCAGCCTTCAGGAAAGGCGCTACCTACTGGGAAAAGTGGCGCGGATGGACCAGCCATAAAGCCTTATAGTCGGAACCATGGAACAGCGCATACTTGGCAAAACCGGCCGATCCGTCTCCACCGTGGGACTGGGCACTTGGCAACTCGGAGCCGACTGGGGTTCTGTCACCGAAGAGGACGCCTTCGCAGTCCTGGAAGCCTCCGTGAATGGCGGCGTCACTTTCTTCGACACCGCGGACGTCTACGGTGACGGCCGCAGCGAGCAGTTCATTGGCCGTTTCCTGCGCGCCAACCCGGAACTGGACATCACAGTAGCCACCAAAATGGGCCGCCGCGTGGATCAACTGCGCGAGAACTACACCCTGGAAAACTTCCGGGAATGGACTGACCGCTCACGGCGCAACCTGCAGCAGGACACGCTGGACCTTGTTCAGTTGCACTGCCCGCCCACGTCCGTTTACAGCAGCGACGAAGTCTACGACGCACTCGACACCCTCGTCAGCGAAGGAGTCATTCGCAATTACGGCGTGAGCGTCGAGCGGACGGATGAGGCCCTTGAGGCCATCAAGCGCGAGAATACCGCGTCCGTGCAGATCATCCTCAACGCCTTCCGTCTCAAGCCTCTTGACGAGGTACTGCCCGCAGCGAAGGAAGCCGGAGTCGGCATCATCGCCCGGGTCCCGCTGGCCTCCGGCCTGCTGTCCGGGAAGTACACACCGGACACCGAATTCCCGGAGAACGACCACCGGAACTACAACCGCGACGGTTCTGCCTTTGACGTCGGCGAGACGTTCTCCGGCGTCGACTTCGCAACCGGCGTCAGGGCCGCACAGGAGTTCAGCGGCTTGGTGCCCGACGGCGTCAGCACCGCCCAAGCGGCCCTCGCCTGGGTGATTGCCCAGGACGGTGTCACCTCGGTCATTCCCGGTGCACGCTCCGCATCGCAGGCAGCAGCAAATGCCGAGGCCGGCGGAATGCAGGACCTTGGTACCGGCCTCGCCCACAACGTCCGGGACATCTACGACCGCTATTTCCGCGAAGCGATCCACCCGCGCTGGTAGTAGGAGGGCCGCCGTCGGGTGTTGCGATCCGCAGCGTTAGGGCCCGACGGCGTTAGGGCTCGACCGCGTTACCAGCCGCTGCGCGTCGGCGTGTGTCCCTTGCGGGCTTCCTCGGTCAAATGCGGACCGCCGTCGGGCGCTGCGGACCGCCGTCGGGTGTTGGTGCTCGACCGCGTTACCAGCCGCCGCGCGTCGGCGTGTGTCCCTTGCGGGCTTCCTCGGGCATGGACATTTCGGCCCGCAAGCCGAGGAGGCGAATGGGGCGGTCCGGCTCCATTTTCGCGGCCAGCTCCAAGGCCTGCGCCAGAACTTCTTCCCGGTCGAAAGTCTCGGGGATCTTCCTCGCGTAGGTCTTGGTGAAGAACGGCGCGTAACGGACTTTCAGGGTCAGCCCGATCACCGGCCGCCCCTCCGCGGCCACATCTTCCAAAACACGGGCACTCAAATCTTTGATGGCGTCACTGATCTGCGTGCGCTCGGTCAGGTCCTGCTGGAAGGTTGTCTCGCGGCCATGTGCCCGGGCGACCCACGGTGTGTCGTCCACTTCGCTGGCACCCTCCCCCCGTCCCAACTGCGCGTACCACGGGCCCATTTTCGGTCCGAATTCAGTGACGAGATCCTGCGGCTCCGTTGATGCGAGCTCTGCCACCGTAGTGATTCCGTGCTTCGCGAGGCGCTGAGACACTTTTGGCCCGACGCCCCACAGTTCCCTGGTGGGCTTGGCTCCCATGACCTCGAGCCAGTTCTCCTTGGTCAGGGTGAATGTTCCTGCGGGCTTGCCGAAATCGGTGGCATTCTTGGCGCGGACAAGGGTGTCGCCGATGCCCACGCTGCAGTGCAGTTGGGTTTGTTCGAGGACGGCGGCCTGGATCTTCCTGGCGTACGCTTCCGGGTCCTCGGTTACTACGCCGACGAACGCCTCATCCCAACCCAGCACCTGAACGGTGGCGCCCGGCTGTGCTCGCAGGGTGGCCATCACGACGTCCGAGGCCGCGAGATACGCCTCCTGGTCGACCGGCAGGATGATGGCATCCGGTACCTTCCGGGCCGCGATCCGCAGCGGCATTCCGGAGCCGACGCCGAACGCCCTGGCTTCGTAGGAGGCCGTGGAGACAACAGCCCGTTCCGTGGGATCTCCCCTGCCGCCCACAATGATGGGCTTGCCCGCCAGCTCAGGCCGGCGCAGGATCTCGACAGCCGCTATGAACTGGTCGAGATCGACGTGGAGTACCCAAGGGATTCCGCTCACGGCACCAGTTTGCCCTACGCTGTGGCGTCCTGACCTTCTTTGGCTCGGGCGGGCGGGCGAATCAACCTATTCCGGGTGCATTCACCCTCGTCAGCCGCCAAAGAAGGTCAGGAAGCAACGCGTCAAGAGCACCCGTCCCCCGGGCCTAAGCTGAGATGTGCAGTTTTCACTTTGGCTGGCCCTGGTTGGCGCCGGCACCCTGATCAGTTTCACTCCCGGCGCCGGGGCCATCTTCACCATGAGCAACTCGCTCAATTCCGGCTTCCGACGCTCCATCTGGGGCATCCTCGGCCAACAGGTGGCCCTGGTCATCCACATCGTCATTGTTGCCTTGGGCGTCGGAGTGCTGGTTTCGAGTTCTCCGGTGATCTTCAACGTCATCCGGTACGCCGGGGCCGCGTATCTGGTCTACCTGGGGATCCGGCAGTTCCTGCGCAAACCGGATCTGGACGAGGAAGAAGTCGCGGACAAGAAGAACGAGTCCGCCCTCTCCATGTTCCAACGCGGCATATGGGTAAACCTCCTGAACCCCAAAGCAATCGTGTTCTTCCTGGCGTTCATGCCCCAGTTCATCCGTCCGGATCAGCCGCTGCTTCAGCAATACGCGGTGCTGACTACTACGGTCATCATTATCGACATCATGGTGATGTGGTTCTTCTTCGCTTTCGCGGCCCGGTCCTTCCAGAGATTCACCCATGATGAGCACGGCCAGAAGGTCCTCAACAGGGTCTTCGGCTGCTTGTTCGTCCTTGTGGGCATCCTGCTCGCCGTCATCCACTAGCCGAGTCGGCCAGCGAACCAACCAACCAACCGAACCAGCCAAGCAACCAGCCAAGCAACCAGCCAAGCAACCAGCCAGCGAACCAACCAACCGAACCAGCCAAGCAACCAGCCAAGCCCAGCGAACCAGCCACACCCGGTGCTACGGTCGAGGACATGGAACCGGACTGGATCGAACACCGACGCTCGGACGACCGTGAGCACGTGGGTTGGATGAAGCCCGTGGACGACGGTTTTGTGGCCATCGACCTGCTGGGACGGGCGCGCACGGAAGTAGTGGACTGGTTCGTGGCTGAGGAAACCCTTGACGAGCTAGGTCTGGGATACCTCGCCGACCCGCACGAATTACTGCTCGACGACGGCGGGTGGCTGCGCGTGCGGATCGCCGAAGTCACGCCCACCTTGGTGCGGGTGAAAAGGGAGGACTGGGGAGATATGACCGCCCCGCAGGTTTACTTCACCGTGCCCAACCCCATCCCGGAGGACCAGCTTCGCCCGCTGGCACCTAGTTAGGTGACACCTGGCTGGATGACGTAGATCCCCGCACCACCAGCGAGCTCTCCAGCGTCACATGGGGCTCCGCCAACGGCAGGCCTTCCATGAGGCCCCGCAGCTGCTCCCCAGCCTTGCGCCCCAGGGGCGTCGCCGGAAGATGGACGCTGGTAAGGCTTGGGTTGCTGGTAGCCGAGTAGGGCAGGTCGTCGAAGCCTGCCACGGCCAGTTCTCCAGGGATCCGGACACCCTCCACGCGGGCTTCCTGCAGCACACCATAGGCATGCGTGTCGGTACCGCAGACGACGGCGGTCACCCCCTCGCGCTGCCATTCCGGCCAGGCGTCGGCGAACGCGGCAGCGGCAGCACCGACGTCGATCGGGGTGCTGACAACATGGCCTTCAGCCACCGAGAGCCCGCAGGCGGCAGCCTCGGCCAGGAAGGCTTCGCGGCGCAGCTGGAAGGTTGTTGTTCCTGTCACGCCATCCACGTAGGCGGCGCGGGTATGGCCGGATGCAGCCAGATGACGGGCCAGCTCGCGGGCACCCTGGGCAACGTCAAGGTTCACGGACGGCGCGTAGGACTCAAGGCCCGGTGCGTCGAGCAGCACCAACGGAGCCGCCGCTGACAGATCTTCCAAAAACTCTGCGCTGGGGGCGCCTACCAGCAGCCCTGCAGGGCGGAGTGCCAATAGTTTGCGTACGTCGGAAGCCTGGGGCGATTCGCCGGCGTCGGTCACTGAGAGCAGCAGTTGATACTGGGTTCCCAGGGACTCCCGCACCCCGGCGATCACGTTGGCAAAGAACGGGTTGGAAACGTCCGGGGTCACCAGGATGACGATGGAACTGACGCCGCGGGCCAGGGAGCTGCCGATGCTGTCCACCACGTAACCGAGTTCGGCGATCGCGGAGCGGACCCGTGAGATGTTGTCCTCTGACACCCGTCCTTGGGTTTTGCCGTTCGCCACCAGTGAGACGGTCGCCGTCGAAACGCCTGCCCGAGCAGCCACCATCGCAGCCGTCACCCGGGGTGAGCGGGGTGCGCGGCCGTGGCGCCGGTCCAGGGATTCCATGCATCGATCGTAGCGTTCCAAATCCGCCCTGACCTGCGCGAAGGCATCAAGCGCTTGACGTCGGAGGGAAATGACACGCCGCACAAACACGTTAAGCGTTTGACGTAGCCCACAAACGAGTGCCAGAATTCCCCTGAATGCTTAGCGCCCTGCCCGGGGCAAGTACCAGGCAGGCCCCAATGACGTGGAGAGAAACGTGGACCCCAACACCATGACACCGGCACGCAAGAAAATCATTCTTGACTGTGACCCTGGCCATGACGACGCCGTGGCATTGCTGCTGGCGCACGGCAACCCGGACATCGAACTTCTGGCCGTGACAACGGTCGTGGGAAACCAGACCCTGGAAAAGGTCACCCGGAACGCCCTCTCGGTGGCCACCATTGCCGGCATCACCGGCGTCCCCTTCGCTGCCGGCTGCGACCGCCCCCTGGTACGCACCATCGAAACCGCTCCCAGCATCCATGGTGATTCCGGCATGGACGGCCCGGAGCAGCCCGAGTCCACCATCGAGCTGGACCCGCGCCACGCCGTCGACCTCATCATTGAAACTGTCATGGCTCACGAGCCCGGCACCGTCACCTTGGTCCCCACCGCGGGCCTGACCAACATTGCGATGGCAGCCCGCAAGGAGCCACGCATCGTGGAGCGCGTGAAGGAAGTCGTGCTCATGGGCGGCGGCTACCACGTGGGCAACTGGAGTGCCGTGGCGGAGTTCAACATCATCATCGACCCCGAAGCCGCGCACATCGTCTTCAACGAAAAGTGGCCAGTGGTGATGGTTGGCCTGGACCTCACGCACCAGGCGCTGGCAACGGACGAGGTAGTGGACCGCATCGCAAAGATCGGCACCAAGCCGGCCAAGTTCGTCATGGAACTCATGGACTTCTTCCAGAAGACCTACAAGGACGCCCAGGGATTCGACTTCCCGCCGGTCCATGACCCCTGCGCCGTCGCCTACGTCATCGACCCCACCGTCATGACCACCCGCAAGGTCCCGGTGGACATTGAGCTTCAGGGCAAGCTCACCCTGGGCATGACTGTTGCCGATTTCCGTGCGCCCGCCCCGGATGACTGCCACACGTCGGTGGCTGTGGACCTGGACCACAAGAAGTTCTGGGACCTGGTCACCGATGCCATCGAACGAATCGGCGAACCAACGCACGACGCCGGTGCTGTCGCCACCGCCGCGGGCCGCCCCACCGACGTCGAAGTCAGCGCCACAGCAGAGGCCATCCTGGCAGGAGAGGCAAAGTAATGTCCTCCCCCGCAACCGCTTCCAAGACCTCCCGCGGCAACGTCACCGCCCTCATGGTGGCGTTGCTGGCAGCCTGCGTGGCCTTCCAGCTCAACGCCTCCATGCTCAGCCCGGCCCTGGTCACCATGGGCAACGAACTCAACACCGACCAAGCCACCATCGGGCTGTCCCAGACCTGGTTCTTCACTGCGGCCGCCCTGTTCTCGCTCTTCCTGCCCCGCCTGAGTGACATCGTGGGCCGCAAGAAAATCCTTGTGGGCATGATGATCCTCATGGCCGTGGGCTCGGTCATCGCGGCAATGGCTCCGGACGTGACGTGGCTATTCGTGGGCCGCATCATCCAAGGTGTCAGTGGTCCCACGGTTCCCCTCTGCCTGATCATGCTCCGTTCCGCCGTCACCAACCCGCGCAAGTACGGCACCCTCATGGGGCTCATCACGGCAGTCAACGGCGGCGTGGCCGGCGTGGACTCGTTCGTTGGCGGTTACTTCGCCGAGAACTTCGGCTTCCGCAGCATTTTCTGGCTCATGGTTGCCCTGGCCCTGATCGCCACCGTCCTGATCGCCGTCCTCGCCGGCGAAAGCAAGCCCGCGGCAGGCACCACCATGGACTGGCTGGGCGTTTTTTGCATCGTCATCGCCGTCGGCGCCCTGCTGACCGCACTGAACGAAGGCGCCAAGCTGGCCACGGCCTTCGACGCCGGCACGCTGACCCTGGCGCTCGTGCTCACGGTGATTGCCGTCGTCGCGTTCTTTGCGTTCTGGACTGTTGAGAAGCGCGCCAAGCAGCCCATGGTTGAGACAGTGCACCTGCGCCAGCGCTCCACGTGGGCTCCGCTGCTGACCACCACGCTGACCATGACCGGTATCTTCGCGGTCATCAACGGGATCGTGCCCGCCTATGTGCAGGCTGCGGATCCCGGATTCGGCGTTGGTCCTACCGAGATGTCGCTGATCATCCTGACCCCGTACGCCCTTCTTGGTTGGCTCTTCGGTCCGATCAGCGGCCGCCTCGCACCCGTCCTCGGCTACACCAAGGTCCTGCGCATCGGTTTGGTCGGAAGCTTGGTGGCCTTGGCGATCATCGCTTTCTTCGGCCTCAACAACCTGCCCATGATGATCGTGGGAACGGCCTTGCTGGGCATCATGTACGCCGGTACGGTCAACATCATGCTGAACGGACTGGGCGTGGTGCTCTCGCCGCAAGGCAACCCCGGTTTCCTTCCGGGCATGAACGCCGGCGCCTTCAACCTCGGCGCCGGGCTGAGCTTCCTGGTCCTTCCCGCCGTTCTCGTGGCCACAGCCTCGCTCAATGATGCCAAGGCGTCCTACCTGACGGTCGTGGTGGTGGGCCTTGTCATCACCCTCGCTGCCTTCGCGGCCTCGCTGTTGATCCCCAAGCCGGTGGACGCAGAAGTGACCGAGGATCAGGCGGTGACCGCATGAGCGGCGCACCCAAGGCGGGAATCGTCGTCGTCGGTTCCCTGAACGCCGACCTCACCATCTACTGCGACCGCCTCCCCCAACCCGGCGAGACGGTCCACGGCAACGGTTTCGCGGTGAATCCCGGAGGCAAGAGCGCAAACCAGGCGGTGGCTGCCAGCAAGCTCGGCGGCCGGGTCAGCCTGATCGGCGCCGTGGGAGAGGACTCCAACGGCACCATGCTCCTGGATTCGACGGCCAACGCCGGAGTGGACGTTTCGCGGGTCCTGCGCAGGGAGGTCGCCACTGGCGTCGCCGTCATTTCCGTGGACTCCAGCGGCGAGAACAGCATCATCATTTCTGCCGGCGCCAACGGCACACTCAAGCCCGCGGACGTCGCGCCGGACGCTTTCAAGGACGCGGCCGTGGTGTGCCTCTGCCTTGAGGTGGGGATCGAGACTGTGATTGCCGCCGCCCAAGCAGGGCACGACGCCGGCGCCACTGTCCTGCTCAACCTCTCGCCTTACGCGGAGGTGCCGGAGCAGCTGGCGCACTTGAGCGATGTGCTGTTGGTGAACGCCCACGAGGCTTCGCTGTTCCTTGGTGCCGAAGCGGACATTCCTGACGCTGACGCTGGGGCGGAGGCGTGGGAGCCGGTTCGGAGCCAGTTCGCGGACCGAGGTTTGCAGCGGGTGCTGGTGACACTCGGCGCCCAGGGCTCCGTGGTCCTGGATTCGTTGGCACACGGCGCTGAAGATCAGATCACGCGCATCGCTCCGACGCGGGTATCAGCTGTTGACACCACTGGCGCCGGTGATGCCTTCACTGGTGCTGTCGCTGCCCGCTTGGATGCCGGGGACTCCTTGGCAAGCGCAGCTTCCTTCGCTTCGGTTGCCGCTGCGTTGGCCGCAACCAAGAAGGGGACGCAGGCCGCGTACCCGGGCATCGCCGACGTCGAACAGCTGAGGGACGCTTAGCCCCAGTCCGGCACCCAACTGGGTAACAGTAAACGTTCCACCGAGGCCCCGGTGGAGCATTTGCTGTTACCTACTTGGGTTAAGCGGAGGTGCGGGCTGCCCGTTGTGCTGCGCGTTCCACGGCCTTGCGGGACAGCGCGCCGTGGCCGGCCATGAGGCGGGGAACCACGAGGTAGACGGCGGTGGGCACAACAAAGGCTGTCAGGATAAGCGCCCGCAGGACCGGGTGGAGCGGCTCCATGATGGGGCCCAGGAGCAGCATGCCGATGGAGACGAGCGGGAAGATCGCCAGCCATGTGATGAGTGCCCGCATGTGGACGGAAGGGCCCTGCGGACGGGCAGGCGCTGCTGGCTCGACGGCGATTTCGGAGGTTGTTTGTGCTGTCATGGCATTCTCCAACTAAACGGTTGCTTTTGGCTTGAGATCACCATAACCCCGCCGCGAATCAATTACAACTACTTAGTTGGAAAATGGTAATATGACCCTATGGCGTGGGACACAGAGCGAACCAAGGGACTGCTTCTTGAGGCAGCGACCTCCGAGTTTTGCGCGCGAGGACTTGCCGGCGCCCGCATCGACCGCATCGCTGCAGAAGCCGGCGTCAACAAGGAACGGATCTACCAATACTTCGGCAACAAGAACGCCCTTTTTGATGCCGTGATCGTCACCGCCCTAAGCTCGCTGATGG
This sequence comes from Arthrobacter sp. StoSoilB20, assembly GCF_019977295.1. Taxonomy (NCBI): domain Bacteria; kingdom Bacillati; phylum Actinomycetota; class Actinomycetes; order Micrococcales; family Micrococcaceae; genus Arthrobacter; species Arthrobacter sp. StoSoilB20. Next base: position 4,213,075 of record NZ_AP024651.1, read on the forward strand.
ATGAAGTGCCCATCGAGGGCAACGGACCCGAGGCCATGGCAGACTACGCCGGCCGGCTCTTTGACCACCACCAAAAAGACGCCACCGCACCCCGCCTCCTTTTCTGGGAAGGACTGGAACGGGGCGTGGAAGTTGTTGGGCTGCCCAAGAGGATGGCCAACTGCGCCTCCAAGGTCAACAGCACCATCGCCGCCCTCCCCGGCATTTCAAGGGAAGACGCCGGAGACCTGCTCATCACCATCGTCAGCCTCTGCGATGCCGCGCCCGTCCTCCCGGCACTCGATGGACTGATGGCCGGCAACGACCCCGGCCGCGTGCAAAGGCGACGCGCCGCCGTCGTACGCACCGTCTACCTGGCGGCCGCAGCGCTGGCCGCCGAAGCCTCGACCACTGATCCGGTGCTCACAACGCAGGGGTAGCCAGCTGCTCTGTGACAGCTTTGACACGAAAAGTGACTCAGTTGTGAAGTGGCCCCTAGCCAAGAAGGGGTGCCATCAATCATGCTTGCTGAATGTACTCAACGACGAGCCCATACCGCATCATCACGGTCTGCACGGGAAACATCTGCCGCTCACCCATGGCAGCACTCATGCTCACCGAAGCCTTCGCCGCGGAAGGGCTCGGCCAACTGGTGCGGGTGGACTCCGCCGGCACCACCGGGTACGAGGTGGGGCACCCGATCGACCCCCGCGCCGCCCGCGTCCTGACAGCACAGCACATCGCTTCGGAAGACCACATTGCCCGCAAGTGGCTGCACGAATGGTACGCCGAACGGGACCTGATCCTCGCCCTTGACGTTGACCACTTCGGTTGGCTCCAGGAGGGCGCCCCTGACCGGGCCTCGCTCGAAAAAGTACGGATGCTCCGCAGCTTCGATCCCCACATGGAAGGCCGCAGCTCCCTGGATCTCGGCATCGAGGACCCCTGGTACGGCGGCCACACGGACTTCGACAACACCTGGACGCTCATCAAAGACGCCATCCCCGGAATCGTGCAGTACGTCAAAGCAGCCATCGCCTCCGCCGAAGCCGCCGCGGGCCACGACCACCAGCAGGTAACCTCTATGACATGACCCCTGCACCCGTGATCATCGCTGTTGACGGCAGGTCCGGCGCAGGAAAAACCACACTGGCCGTGGAACTGGCTGCCCGTTTGCGGCAGCACCACAAAGTCTCGCTGTTCCACCTTGAGGACATTTATCCCGGCTGGAACGGCCTCATGCCGGGCATTGAGCGCTACGTCGGCACAGTCCTGACACCGCTCAGCTCCGGCCAGGCCGCCGAATGGACCAGCTGGGACTGGGAACGCCACTACGACGGCGGACTGAACGTCACGCTGCCCGCCGAAATCATCATTGTTGAGGGCGTGGGTGCTGCGGCAGAGACTGCCCGGCCCCTGCTGGACGCCGTGGTCTGGGTGGAATGCCCAGGTGAGGATCGCCGCCGTCGAGCCTTGGCACGGGACGGAAGTACCTACGAACCTTACTGGGACAGCTGGGCTGCCCAGGAAGAGCAGTGGCTTGCCTCCGATGCCGTGGTCAGCGCTGCCGACGTCCGGGTCCAGAACCCCGCTGACGGCAGTGCACCGGAAGATGTCCTGCAGGCCCTCATGTACCTGCCTTCAGTCGCCTCGATCCTGTCACCGGAACTTAGTGCACGCCGCGGCCTTCAACTGCGCTCCGAACGCCTGGACGCCACCCCGGACGCAGCGTTGTTGTTCGAGTCCCTTTACGGCCGCTCCGCCAACGCCGTGTGGCTCGATTCCTCCAACGCCGCCTCGGTGGCCGGCAGGTCCCAAGCCGCGGCCCGCAGCCGCTTCAGCATCCTGGCTGACGACGGCGGCACCTTCGGCCAGTCGGTACGTCACCAGTCCGGGACTACCCGGGTGACCGCAGGTTCGGCCTCCGTCAACACCACCGGGCCGTTCTTCCGCTGGCTCGATTCCGTCTGGGGCCGACGCGCCGTCCGCGCGCCACGCGGTTACGACGGCCAGTTCACCCTCGGCTGGCTCGGCTACCTCGGCTACGAGCTCAAACGCGAAACCGGCGGCAACGACGTCGCCTCCGACACCCCCGATGCCGCCTTGCTCTTCGCCGGCCGGGCCGTGGTCCTGGATCACCGGGAACACGCCGTCTGGCTGCTCGCGTTGGAAGCGCCCGACGCCGGTGAGTGGTTGCGCGCGGCCCGCACCGCCGTCGGGGCTGCTGTTGTTGCCGCCTCTTCTGCCGAGCCTTTTGCCGGCTCTTCCGGTGCCGTTGCATCAGGCGCCGTCGAGTCAGGCGCCGTCCCGGAATTCGTGAGCCGGGACTCCGCCACCGACTACAAGCGCAAGATCGCGGACTCCCAGCACGAAATCAGCGAGGGCAACTCCTACGAAATCTGCCTGACCACCACCCTCGAAGCCCCCGCCGGGGACCTGGACCCTTGGCGCAGCTACTTGAACCTCCGACGCCGGAACCCGGCACCGTTTGCCAGTTACCTCCGGTTCGGCGAACTGGTGGTGGCAAGCACCTCGCCCGAGCGTTTCCTGCGGATCCTGTCCGACGGCGGCATGCGCGCCGAGCCGATCAAGGGCACCCGGCGGCGCTCTCCGGATGCTGCCGAGGATGCTGCTTTGCGGCACGACCTCGAGACGTCGCGGAAGGACCGCGCCGAGAACATCATGATCGTGGACCTGCTGCGCAACGACCTCAGCCATTTCGCCATCCCTGGCTCCGTCACAGTCAGCCGCTTGTGCGCGATCGAGAGTTACGCAACCGTCCATCAAATGGTCAGCACCATTGACGCCCATTTGAAACCGGGCGCACCCCGGGCGGAAGCTTTGGCAGCAGCCTTTCCCGCCGGCTCGATGACCGGTGCACCAAAGATCAGCAGCATGGACATCCTGGACCAGCTCGAGTCCGGACCCCGCGGCATCTATTCGGGAGCTGTTGGCTACTTTTCGCTGAATGCGGCCACTGATCTGGCCGTGGTGATCCGTACGTTGGTGGTCAACCCGGAAGGCGCCGGTGGGCGGACCCTTACCCTCGGCGTGGGCGGGGCCATCACTTCAGACTCCGTGGCCGACGACGAGTACGAGGAAATCCGGACCAAGGCGTTCGGGGTGCTGTCAGCACTGGGGGCCGGCTTCCCGGACTGACCCTGGGTCTGCTGTTGAGGACTACTGCAGCGTCGCGGTCAACCTGGCCACGTTGTCCACATACTTGGCCAAGGGTGGTCTATCCATCCAGTCGTCCAGCATAAGCTCACGGGACACCTCGCGGTACGTGGATTCCACGGCCCGCATGAGGTTCACGGTTTCGGCGCCAAGGAGCATCACCGAGACCTCCATGTTCAAGGAGAAGGAGCGCATGTCCATGTTGCTGGAACCGAGGACGGCCACCTCGTCATCAATGGTGAAGTGCTTGGCGTGGAGAACGTATGGCGCACGGTACAGGTAGATGCGCACACCGGCTTCCAACAAAGCTTCGTAGTAGGAGCGCTGGGCATGGTGGACCAGGAACTGATCGCCCTTTTCTGAGACGAAGAGCTCCACGTCGACACCTCGCTGTGCGGCCGTGGTGATGGCATAGAGGAGGGAGTCGTCCGGGACAAAGTACGGGCTGCAAATGGAAATCCGGTGCTGCGCAGAGTAGATCAGGGTGTTGAACAGGCGCAGGTTGTTCTCAGTGGCAAAACCGGGGCCGCTCGGCACTACCTGGGCGGTGACGTGTCCGGGAGCCGGCTGGGTTGGCAAACGCAGCTGGTCCTCGAGGGATTCGTCCGTTTCACTAAGCCAGTCCGTAGCGAACACTACGTTGAGCGTAGCCACGATTGGCCCCTCAAGACGGGACATCAGTTCAACCCACTTGCGGCCCACTTTGTGGTGTTTGGGGTTGTTGTAGGACGGCTCGATGAGGTTCTGCGAGCCGGTGAAAGCAACCATTCCATCGATCACCATGATCTTGCGGTGGTTCCTGAGGTCCGGGCGGCGCCATTGGCCATGGATGGGCAGCAGCGGAAGCATCCGCTTCCACTGGATCTTGCCTGCCTTCAACCGGCGGATCAGCCGACGGTAGCCCTTCACCCGAAGCGTTCCGATGTGGTCAAAGAGCAGCCTTACGGTCACTCCCCGTTCGGCAGCCTTCTCCAGCTCAGTCAGAAGGTCGTTCGTCACCGAGTCGCTGCTCATGATGTAGAACTCGGCATTGACGTAGGTCTTCGCACCCTTGACCGCCTCGGCCATGGCCTTGATGGATTCCTCGTAGCCCGGAATCAGCTCCACTTTGTTTCCGTCAACCATCGGCAGCGAACCCAGCCGGTGGTTGAGCTCTCCCGCCGATTTCACCCATTCCGGCCCGGAGTAGACGCTCACGGGGTCAGCGAGGTCGGAGGTCACCGCGCGGACGCGGCGGTTGACTTCTTCCTGCTGCTCCCGCCTGCGCCTGGACAACTTGAAATTGCCAAAGAGCAGGAACAGCACAAACCCAACGGAAGGGATGAGGAAAACAGCCAAGAGCCATGCCATGGCCGTGGTGGGACGACGGTTGCCCGGAATGATGCCCAGCAGCACGATGCGCATGATGACTTCCGCAATGGCCCACGCACCCAACAACCAGGTCCACTCCTGGCCAAACGGAAAAGGAAAGAGCACGCGATAACCCCTACGGTCCATGAACAACGGTGACCACAGCCTATCCGGCAAAGTCGTCCGCAGTGGCCCCGCACTAAGCTGGGACCATGACTTCACCTGCCCCCACGGTCCTCGTTTTCCTGGACCCAGCCTTCGAAAACGGCCGTATTGCCGATTCCAGCCAACCGCAACTCATGGCAACGGACCTGGGTGCCACCCGCGGCGACGGTGTGTTCGAATCACTCCTTGCCGTTCAAGGCCGCCCCCGCAAAGTCCAGGCGCACCTGAACCGTCTGGGCAGTTCCGCGGCAGCCTTGGACCTGGAGCTCCCCGGGCAGGACGTCTGGCGCCGGGCCATCGAGACAGCCATCAACGAATTCCGCGACGTCCACCCTGCCCCGACACCCGAAGAGGACGAGGTCGTAGTCAAGCTCATCGTGACCCGAGGCGTTGAAGGCGCCGCCAGCCCCACGTGCTGGGTACAAGCGTCGCCCTCACCTGCGGGCAGTCGCCGACAGCGCGAGACGGGCATCGACGTCGTCCTTCTGGACCGCGGCTTTGATACCGAAGCCGGCGAGCGCGCACCGTGGCTGCTGTTGGGCGCAAAGACGCTCTCATACGCCGTGAACATGGCGGCGCTGCGCTACGCGCACAAGCAGGGTGCGGACGATGCCATCTTCACGTCAACTGACGGCCGGGTCCTGGAAGGCCCCACGTCCACCGTGTTGCTGGCGCACCTTGAAACAGCAGACGACGGCGATGGTTCGGTCAGGACTGTTCGTCGGCTCATCACTCCCCAGCTGGACAGCGGCATCCTCCCGGGCACCTCGCAGGGCGCATTGTTCGCTGCCGCGAAGTCTGCCGGCTGGGAATTGGGTTATGGTCCCCTGGAACCGCAGGACCTGTTCGACGCCGACGCCGTCTGGCTCATTTCCAGCATTCGCTTGATCGCCCCTGTGAACCACATCAACGGCAAGGAAATCGGCACGCCCGAGGTGCGCAAGCAGCTCACCGCGGAGCTGAACCATCTGTTCGCGGGAATCGAGTAAACATCACCCCATCAGCGGGCCTCCGGCAGAGCGTGGACAGCTCTCACCAGCCGGAATGCTGAACCACTGGGGCGGGTGGCCCCGGAACACGGGCCACCCGACCAGCGGAGCCACCCTGCGCAGCAGTGCCACCGGCTGCAGCTACACCGTCCGACAATTCGCGTGCGGCAGGTACCGCAATCTCCCGAGGCTGGAAGGGCGACGTGTTCAAGACTTTGCGCTCTCCCAGGGGTTGCTGCAGCAAAATTGTCAACGGTGTAGGCGGGTTTCCCTGGCAGGTCTTCATCCCGGCCCCGGACGGCCGCACTCCCACGACCACCTCCACGGTTGAGGCCGTTTCGACAAGTTTGGCTACTTCAAGGCGCCCCTCGGCGTCCTGCCCCGAGTTGCAGGAAATCTCCGTGACAAGCAAGGCGAGGTGGTTGGAGGCAAGGCTTCTGGGCTGTGCCGGATCAAGGGTTACCGCCGCGGTATCCAACCCGCCGAGGTCCCACTCGGGGGTGCATGTAGACGACTCGACCACTGCCCACACAGCTTTGCCTGGTTCCGATTCCATGGACTTGGTGGAAATGATGATGTATTGGTAGTCGCGAATATCTCCGCTGCCGTCATCCTGGGGAGTTTGGAGCTTCGTCATCAGCATCACCCGGTCACTGCTCTCCTGCGCAATCAGCCACGTGTGAGGGTTAAAGTCAGAGACGTCACGCCCCTCGAGTGCCGGCGCAGCGCCGGAAGACAGCTCACTTGCGGGCTTGGGATTAACCAGCGCCTGAACCGGCACCATGTTCCCCTGGCACACGAGGTCACCGAGGTCGTTCTCCCGGGGTCCTTCGCCAGCGGCGCTCCCCTCACTCTGGGTATCACCGACCGGCAAAACCGGAGGCCCTTCCGGCTGAAACTGCGCTGACACGGCAGGAGCCACAACAACGGCCCCCGCAGCAACGACGGTCAGAGCAGCCAGTCCCAACCCAGCCTTGGGCCAAAAGCCGGTGGCGCGAATGTACTGCGGAATCGCCGGGGCTCTGGGCTGGAGTCGCCGCTGCCAGGGCAACTCCCCACGGTCCCCTGTTTTTGTCTTCACTCTCATACCCGGTTAATGTCGGACGGTCCCGATAATGTAACGAAACCAAGAAAAGAGGGAGAGCACCCTGTCAGCGACTTAGACACGGCAGGCAGCTTTTCGCCGCGACTCAGTCTGTGCAGAACGGTTGCAAACCCACCCCATCAGCGGGCCTCCGGCTAAGGAGCTCCGCATGGAACCTAGCAGATAACAAGTAGAGTAATCGCTCGCATGACTAAATGATTAGGAACTCTTAGCCTCAGCCAAGGGCTGTCTGTGTGTTCAATCGCATTCCTTATTCTCCTTGAAATGGTCATTCGTCATGTGATGAATCTTGTTCTCGTGTTAGTTGGATCACGTCCGGCTGGTACTACTTCAGACTTTGCTGGCTAACTTCCCGGAGGGAATATGGGACTCAGCTCCCCCACAGAAGCCGAAGCATCGGCAACAGAGGCACAGTCCCACACTGACGCCTCGCAAACAGGATTGCGCCGGTCCATGGAGGCCCGGCACTTGGTCATGATCGCCATGGGCGGCGTCATCGGATCAGGCCTGTTCGTAAGTTCCGGATACACCATCGCCACAGCCGGCCCCTTGGGCGCTGTCCTGGCGTTCCTCATCGGCGCCGTAGTGGTTTACCTGGTGATGGCTTGTCTCGGGGAGCTCGCTGTCGCGTTCCCCGTCTCCGGCGCTTTCCACATTTACGCAGCCCGCACCATCGGCCCCGCCACAGGATTCGCCACTGCGTGGCTGTACTGGCTTTGCTGGGCGGTTGCCCTGGGTTCGGAATTTACAGCGGCCGGCCTCCTCATGCAGCGCTGGTTCCCAGGCGTCGACGTCTGGATCTGGTGCTTCATCTTCGCCACGGTCCTGTTCACACTGAACGCCATTTCATCGCGTGTCTTTGGCGAATCGGAGTTCTGGTTCGCGCTTATCAAGGTTGCCGCCGTCGTCGGCTTGATAATTCTCGGCGGCGCCGCCTTGGCGGGATTCCACCCCCTCGCTACGGGAGACTATCCCTCCTTTGGTGAGAATTTCAGCACGCCGGCGGGCCTGTTCCCCAACGGTTTCACCGGCGTCTTCGTTACCTGCCTGGCTGTCTTCTACGCCTTCTCCGGCTCGGAACTGATCGGCGTTGCCGCGGGCGAAACCGCCAACCCGGGCGCCAACATCCCCAAGGCCATGAGGACCACGGTCATCCGGCTCATGATCTTCTTCGTCGGGGCGATCCTGGTCATCGCGGCCACTATCCCCTACGAAAAAGTCAGCGTGGACGAGAGCCCGTTCGTCACCGTTTTCTCGATGCTCGGCATCCCCTATGCCGCGGACATCATGAACTTCGTGATCATCACCGCGCTGCTCTCCGCCGGAAACTGCGGCCTCTTCTCCTGTGCACGCATGCTCTTCTCGCTCGCCGATGAAGGCCACGCACCGCAGGTATTCAAGAAACTCACCAAGCGCGGCATCCCGATGGTGGCGCTCTGCGTGAGCATGCTGGGCGGCTTGGCCTCATTGATCAGCAGCGTGGTGGCTCCGGCCACGGTCTATCTTGTGCTCGTCTCGGTAGCCGGCTTCGCCACCGTGGGTGTCTGGATGTCCATCGTGGCGTCGCACTTCATTTACCGGCGGACCTTCATCAGGAACGGCGGAGACCTCAGCACACTGCCGTACAAGGCCCCATTGTTCCCGCTGGTCCCGATCCTGGCGTTCGCACTTTGCCTTGTATCGCTGATCGGTATCGCGTTCGACCCCAACCAGGTCGCAGCACTGTTGTTCGGCGTTCCGTTCGTGGGCGCCTGCTACGCCGTCTTCTACTTCAAGTACGGCCGACGCCGGTCGCTCAAGAAGGCAGCGGACGCATAGTTCTTCCTGGTTCGTAGCTTCCTGACCTTGTTTGGAGACAGCTCAACCCCTGGACAACCTTTGCGGGTTGACCAGGGGCTGAGCCCATCTCAAAGAGGGTCAGGACGCCACACCTCCCGGACCTCCACCACCCACATTGAAACCCGGGCAGCCCTGACACGCCGGGCAAGAGATGTGTCAGATCGGCCCTGCCAGCCAAAGTTGGTGGTGGAGGCACGCCCCTTAATCACCCGGCTGTATCTTCCGGGTTAATCACCCGGCTGTGTTTTCCGGGCTACTTCTTGGCTGCGCGGACCGGGTGCTCGCTCAAGATGGACAGCCGGTTGAAAGCGTTGATGCCGATGGCAGCCATGCAGAGCACACTGATTTGCTCGTCGCTGTAGTGCTGCCGTGCCTTCTCAAAGAGCTCAGGACTGGGCCGTGAAGAACTCATGCGGGTTATTTGCTCAGCGATTTCCATGGCCACCACTTCAGCGGAATCAAAGAGCTGAACTTCCTTGTAAACAGCTACCAAGGACAACCGTTGTTCTGTTTCACCGAGCTTAAGGGCCCGGCGATGGTGAAGGTCAAGGCAGAAGGCGCAACCATTGATCTGCGAGCACAAGTAATTGACGAGTTCGAGGGTGCGACGCGAGATTCCCAGTCGGTCGGCTTCGTCTACAAGTTGCTGGGAATAGTGGCTCAGCGTGGCATAAAGTTCCGGCTGCTGCTTGTCCAGATAGCCGGCCAGACGTGGTTTTGTTTCCTGTTCGGGCATGGTTGGAGCCTAGCGCAAAGGGCCCATGCAGCCTGACGCGAGAGGGTTCGTCCCAAACCCGGGGGACCTGAAAGAAGGTTCGCCCCAAACCCCGGGGGAACTGAGAGAAGGTCCGCCCCAAACCCGGGGATGTGAGAGAAGGTTCGCCCCAAACCCGGGGGATGTGAAAGAAGGTTCGCCCCAAACCCGGGGGATGTGAAAGAAGGTCCACCCCAAACCCGGGGGACCTGAAAGAGGGTCCACCCCAAACCCGGGGGACCTGAAAGAGGGTTCTATTCGCGCGCGGCAGGGGTGTCGGCGGCGAGCCGGATGCCATGCTCGGCCAGCCACGCCGGGTTGAAGGCCTTACTCAGGTAGTTGGTGCCGGCGTCGGGCGCTATGGCCACCACCACCGAACCGTGCGGCGCAGCACGAGCCACCCGGACAGCCGCGGCCACCGCGAGCCCTGAGGACGGGCCAAGCGCCAGGCCTTCTTCGTCGAGAAGCCTGTGGACGGTGGTGTAGACGTCGTCGTTGGGAATGCGCAGGAATCGGTCCACAATGGAGCGGTCGAATGCCTTGGGCCATTCGGGTTCCGGCCAGGAGTTTCCCACGCCATCCACCAGGATCTCCCCGGGGTGCCCGCCGCTGTAGGCGGAGCCATAGGGGTCGGCGCCAACAACTTCCAGGTGCCCGCCGGGCCGTGAATCCGCCACCCGTTCCTTCAGGTACCGCCCGTTCCCGCTGATGGTCCCGCCGGTCCCTATGCCGGCAACGAAGTGCGTGACCAGGCCGCCCGTCTGCTCCCAGATTTCCGGTCCGGTGGTTTGATAGTGCGCCAAGGGATTGGCGGGGTTGTCGAACTGCATGGGCCGCCAGGCACCGGGTGTCTCTGCGGTGATCCGGGCGGCTACTGCGCGGGCGTTCTCCGGTGACTCGGACGGCGCATTCCAGTCAGTCAGGATCACGCGGGCCCCGTAATTGTGAAGCGCAGCGAGCTTTTCTTCGGAGATCGTATCGCCCGTCACCACCACCACTGGGTGGCCCGTCAGGTGCCCGATCAGTGCCAGGCCGATCCCCGTGTTGCCCGAGGTGCTCTCCACAATGGTGGCTCCCGGCTTCAGCTCCCCGGACTTCTCGGCCGCGCGAACCATGCTGAGGGCGGTGCGGTCTTTGATGGAGCCGCCGGGGTTCTCGGACTCAAGCTTGATGTGGATGGTGCTCCCCAGGCCGCGGCCCAGCGACTCCAACTTCACCAAAGGCGTGTTGCCCACTTTGTCCAGGACCGAGGCGTCCAGCCCGTCCGGGGTAGCCGTTGCCGAGTGCACTCCGTGTTTGCGAATTGTTGTGTTCACCGCAACTCCGCCCCTTCCTCTGTTTCCGGGAGTACTCGGTCCGTCGCGTCCCGCACTGCAATCCGCGCCCGTTCCACAAGATCGGGCGCCGCCGGCCTGTCGGCCAGCACATCAGCGAGTCGACCCACGACGACGGCTGTCCCCTTCCCGAGCGGCTGCGCGGCTCCCGCTTCCAGCAGCAGATAGGACGCCGTCAATGCCTCGATTGCCAACAGCTTTTCCAGCACCTCCACCGACTTTTCGAGTTGCTGCAGGGCCAAAGGGGCCAGCGTTGAATGGTCCTCGACGTCGGCAGACAGGGTCGGTGCGCCGAGGGTGGCCGGGGCGGCCAGGAACTTGAGCTCGGCCAACAGCCCGGCGGCGGAGTACCACAGCAGCCCGGGCAGTTCCTCCTGGGCAAGCCCGGCAGCCGGGGCAGACTCCAGTCCGGCCCCCGGTTCAGACCCCGCAGACGGGGCTTGAGTCGATGCTGCCTGCAGGTGCCTGGCCCGGATGGCCCGTTGCGGCGGATACAGCTTGGCGATGCGCCGCTCGCTGGAGACCCCCACGTGTGCCACCGCGACCCGCAGGCCTTCGAACGCAAGGGCCAGTTGCATCGGCTGGAAGTTCCCGCCGGACACCATGAGCCCGGACTCGACATCAACCAACGGATTGTCGCCGCGACCATTCAGCTCTACCTCCAACGCAGCACCCAGCTGCGCCACGAGGGATCGAAAGGCCCCGTGCGTCTGCGGTGCGGCCCGGAAGGACAACGCATCCTGCACCGACACCTCGGGACGCACATCTTCCATCCAGCCACCACTGAGCAGGTGGCGCACTGCAGCCGCCGAGTCACCCTGGCCGTTTACCGCCTTGGCCGCTTGGATGGCCGGCGAAAACGGACTGAGGTTCCCGCCGCCGTCGTACCTGGCGATGGTCTCCAGCGAGAGAGAAAGCGCGACGTCGGCCAGGCGGGCCAAGTATTGCAACCGCACCAGGGCGAGGGTTCCGACGCCCACGGAGTAGGCGTTGGCGCTGACCAAGGCGAGCGCTTCGCCGGGCGCGAGGACCAGTGGCTGCAGGCCGGCGTCGGCGAGCGCTTTGGCTCCGGGGATCAAAGTGCCGTCGGCGTCGAAGGCTTGGCCCTCACCAATGGCAACGGCTGCGACGGCGGCCAGCTGGGTGAGGTCCGAGGAACCCACCGAGCCTTCGCGCGGGATGGCGGGAAGGACTCCACGGTTCAGCATCTCCCCATAGAAAGCGGCTGTTTCCGGGCGCACGCCGGAACCTCCCCGGCTGAACCCGATGAGCCGGGCCAGGATCACAGCGCGGGCAGCGGGACGGTCCAGATAGGAGCCCACGCCGCTGTTGTGATACCTGACGACTTGGATTTGATACGCCAGCAGTGACTTCTCCTCCACAGCGGTATCCCTGCCGGATCCAAGCAAAGTGTTGAGCCCGTAAACCCGCTGTCCGGAGGCCGCCGCATGCTCCAGAACATCCCGTGAGCGGGTCATCAGAGTCAACGCATCTTGGTTGAGTTTCACGTGGAACGAGGACTCAGCGGCCGTCAGGGCAACACTCCGCGCGGAAATCGGCGTCATCCCCAGATGAAGGGTGCGGGGCTCAACAGAGGCCATCAAAAGTCCAGGAGGTTCTGCCGGAACCCACCATTGCCGTAACTCTTCCTCAACAGGCCACGACGCCGCAGTTCGGGAGTGAGTTTATCCAGCACGCCATGGACCGTCACCGGATCCACGAAACCGGAAAAGAGGAACCCGTCGCCGCCCACCTCGGAGCCGGTGGACTCAAGGTAGTCGGCAATCTGGCCCACCGTGCCGATGATCGAATCCCCTGCCCCGCCGCTCCTGGCCTGCAGGATCTCACGCAACGTGGAACCGGGAGGCGCCGCCTTGGCGAAGTGTTCCAAGGTCCCCTGGTTGCTGTTGGTACTCAGTTCCGGCAGTGGAGCATCGAGGTCGAATTGTTTGAAGTCGATCACCGAAAGATACGAAATGGAGTTGAGCTGGCTGTCGATGTCCCGCTGGGTGAGTTCGCGGCGCTGGGCCCGCAAGTCCTCAGCTTCGGCAGTTGAGCCAACCACTGTGGGCTTAAGGACGAAAAGTACCTTGACGTCGTCGGGATTCCTGCCTGCCTTGGCGGCCTCGGCACGGATGGAGTCGCGGTAGGCCTTCATACCGTCAACGCCGCGGGCCAAGGCAATGGCTACGTCGGCATGGCCACCTGCGAACGCTTTCCCCCGCGGTGACGCCCCGGCCTGCACCAACACGGGTTCTTCAGGCAAAGGCGCCGTATTCAGGGGACCGCGTACCTTGAAGAAGTCGCCGTGGTGGTTGATCGGATGCACTTTGCTGTGGTCCGCGAACACGCCGGCCTCCACATCCTCAACCACAGCGCCAGGTTCCCAACTCCGCCAGAGCCGCCTGACGACGTCGACGAATTCCTCCGCCTTTTCATACCGGAGGTCGTGTTCTATCTGCTGGTCCAGCCCGTAGTTCTGCGCGGCGAGGTCGCTGCCGGACGTCACCACGTTCCAGCCCAGCTGCCCTTCCGAGAAGTGTTGCAGCGTGGCCAGGAGCCGGGCAGCTGTGAAGGGCGGATAAAAGGACGCGCTGACCGTCGGGACGATCCCCAGGTGCTCGGTGGCGGACAGAAGATACGGGACCAGCGCCAGGGGATCATGCTTGGGCGCGAAGGAGGCATGAGCCAGGGAGACCTCCGCCGATCCGCCGTACGTGTCCGGCACGGTGAGGGAATCCTCAATGATGAAGAGGTCCAAACCGGATTGTTCGAACGCCCGGACGGCCTCTTGGTACAGGGCGGGTTTCTTCCAGTCGTAGCCCAGGCCGTAGCCCGGCGTCCCCCACCCTTGGACACCGAATCCGTGGCCTACAAACCATCCAAAGTGCAGCATGGGCTTGAGTGTAGAACTGCTCTGTCCGTTCACCGCGACCTGATTTCATGCGAAGTTACAGGGGGTCGTACTGGGTCAATTATGCTCCCGGGACGTCACATTTGGTGAGGTCCCGGGCGGCCTCCGATTACGCAACATGACGACCGGAGAACAGCACGCAAGTGCGGCCCAAGGCCGGTCGATGTTACGTTTTTCTTGAGTAATGAGTACCAGCGCAAAGCCCTGACTTGCTGGTCGGCAACCCTCTCTCCGGCGGGGTGCCTCAGGTGACTACTCGGCGTATCGACAAATTCGAACTGCAAGCGTGACTGAGGAGCACCAGCAATGCCTGAACCCACTGAAGAAAAACTGTCCTACCGCCTGATTACAGGCCCGGACAACCGTGAATTTTGTGAGCGTATCCATAGCGCACTCGCCGAGGGCTATGTGCTCCATGGCAGCCCGGCAGCAACGTTCAACGGCACCACCGTCATTGTTGCCCAAGCAATTGTCCTTCCCGCCGCGATCGCCAACGCTGACGCGGCCGTAGCCAACGCAGTGGACCAGCTTGAGAACTACGACGACGAAGAAGCATTCGAGGGCCACGCATGAGCTACGCAGGTGACCTGACCCCACAGGACGCGTGGGCCAAGCTTGAACAAGGCGCGATCCTGGTGGATGTCCGCACCGAGGGCGAATGGGCCCACATCGGCATCCCGGACACCAAAGCCACGGAGAACGATCCCCTCTTCATCCAGTGGAACCTCGCCGGCGGCATCCCCAACTCCCGCTTCATCGAGGACCTGCAGCAGCAGGCACCCGAGGACGAAGCCGTGGAGCTCGTCTTCATCTGCCGCTCCGGCCAGCGCTCCATCTCCGCCGCGATCGCCGCGACGCAAGCCGGCTTCACTGCCTACAACGTCCTTGAAGGCTTTGAAGGCGAACCGGACCGCTACGGCGAGCGCACCGTAAACGGCTGGAAAAACCGCGGCCTGCCGACGAACCTGGGGACCGAGTAAGTGACATTCAATCCCGACGCCGCCGGCTGGAGCCCTGACACCCAGGCCGTTCGCGGTGGTCTTGACCGCACCAATTTCCAGGAAACGTCCGAGCCGGTTTTCCTGAACTCCGGCTTTGTTTATGAGTCAGCCGCTGCGGCCGAACGTGCCTTCACCGGCGAGGACGAACGCTTCGTTTACTCCCGCTACGGCAACCCGTCCGTGGCCACCTTCCAGGAGCGGCTGCGGCTGCTCGAAGGAACCGAGGCATGCTTTGCGACGGCGTCCGGCATGTCCGCGGTGTTCACCGCCCTGGGTGCCTTGCTGGCTGCCGGCGACCGCGTGGTGGCCGCCCGGTCCTTGTTCGGTTCCTGCTTTGTGATCCTCAATGAGATCCTGCCCCGTTGGGGCGTGGAGACGGTATTCGTGGATGGCCCGGATCTGGACCAATGGCGTGAAGCCCTCTCGGAGCCGACCACCGCCGTCTTCTTCGAGTCACCGTCCAACCCCATGCAGGAAATCGTGGACATCGCGGCCGTCAGCGAACTGGCGCATGCCGCCGGGGCGACCGTCGTCGTCGACAACGTCTTCGCCACTCCCCTGCTGCAGCGCTGCGGTGAGCTGGGCGCGGACGTGATTGTGTACTCAGGCACCAAGCACATCGACGGCCAGGGCCGTGTTCTGGGCGGCGCGATCCTGGGGACCAAGGAGTTCATCGACGGCCCGGTCAAGCAGCTCATGCGGCACACCGGCCCGTCGCTGTCGGCGTTCAATGCCTGGGTGCTGACCAAGGGTTTGGAGACCATCGGCCTGCGGGTAAACCACAGCTCGGCATCGGCTTTGAAGATCGCAGAGTGGCTTGAGCAGCAACCCGCCATCAGCTGGGTCAAATACCCGCTGCTGAAGTCCCACCCGCAGTACGAGCTGGCCGCGAAACAGATGAAGGCCGGCGGTACGGTGCTGACGTTCGAGTTGTCGCCTTCGGCCGGACGCTCAGCCAAGGAGGCTGCGTTCGCCTTGCTCGATGGGCTGCGCGTGGTGGACATTTCCAACAACCTCGGTGACTCCAAGTCACTCATCACCCACCCGGCCACCACCACCCACCGGGCCATGGGACCGGAGGGCCGGGCCGCGATCGGCCTCAGCGACGGCGTGGTCCGTTTGTCGGTGGGCCTGGAAGACGTGGACGACCTCATCCTGGACCTGGAGAAGGCCCTCAAGCAGGTCTGATCTTGCAGCCGGGGAAGCATCCTTCCCACCGTGCCGGAGCAGTCAATGCTGCCGGCACGGTGGCGAAGTCCACGGAAGACCGGGGAAGCCTGCGGACCTAGGGCCGCCTGACCCTGGCCAGCGTCGGCGCGGGCTCCTTGTGCGCGTCGGCAGAGGTTCCGCGGACCGTCACCTTCGCTGCATGCCCGACGACGGCGGCCAAGGCTTCCGCGGTAGGCGGACTACCCGCCTGGCTCTGACCGCCGTGCCTCCTGTTGGTAAAGCGCACCGCCGCTTCCCGCTGCTCGTGGGCGCCATTGCCCCGATCCAGCAACTCCTGGATGCCGGCCTTGACCAGTTCCAATTCGCCCTGGTCATCCAGGACCGGGCTCACATAATCCACCAACGCCCACACCACTTCCGCTGCCGGACGTGGCCGGAAATCACCGAAATCCAGAAGATCTCCGCGCAGCCCGGCATTGCTGGCCTGCCAACTTGCCATCCGCAGGAGTGCCGTGGGCACCGGGGTGGGCTCAACGCCGTCGAGCATTTCCAGGGAAGCCGTCTCCACCAAAGCCCGCACCAGCACCGCAATCAAGGCCGCGTCCTCGGCGCGGAGGCAGACGTCGGCTACCCGGACCTCCACGGTGGGATGGTTGCGGGAGATGCGGGCATCGAAGTAGATCATGCCTTCATCCAGGATCACGCCCGTATCCAGCAGCCGCTTCACAAGGCGTCGATACGCGGTAAGGGAGCCGAAAAGAGCGGAGGGTCCTGAGGTGGGCCAACGGTTCCAGGCCTGCGTGCGGTAGCTGTCGAACCCCGTGGGGAGTCCCCGCCAGTAGGGCGAGTTGGCGGAGAGCGCCGTGAGCACCGCGAGTTTGTCGCGGATGTGGTCCAGTATCACCACGCCCTCCTCCGGCGACTCCACGGAGGTATGGACGTGGAATCCGCACGTCAATTGCTCAGTGGCGGTAATACCAAAGCGGTCCAGCATGGCGGCATACCGGGGATCCGGGGTGGTGTGGGTGTTCGAATCCAGTGGAGAGGTAGCGATCGCAGCAACCTGTGCGCCGTGCCGGCGGGCCGCCTCATTGGCCATGACCCTGCCACGGCGGATCTGGTGCCGGAGTTCGGCGTAGCTGTGGCAGGGCCGGGTTTGGGTCTCGATCTGCTCGAGCTTGAGCTCGGGACTGAGCCCGGTAGCAGTGGCAGGCTGGTCGTAGGTGGCCAGCAGCGCATCGGCCAAGGCCAAGGGTTCGCCCGTCACAGGATGGACGATGAGCAGCTCTTCCTCAACCCCGAACGTCCGCATGCTCCATTCTGCGTCAGGCGGCCTGCGGAGGACAGTGGCGTGGAGCCTAGTCCTGGAAGTACTCGACTTTGGCGCCGATGGTGTTCAACCGCTCTGCCAGATCCTCGTAGCCGCGCTCGATCACGTAGATGTTGCGGAGCTCGGACGTGCCACGGGCAGCAAGCATTGCCAGGAGCAAGCACGCGGCAGGACGCAGGGCCGGCGGGCAGCCGATCTCCGCGGCACGCCACTTGGTGGGTCCATTGACGTAGATCCGGTGCGGGTCAAGCAACTGCACCTGGGCGCCCAGCTTATTGAGCTCCGTCAGGTAGATCGCACGGTTTTCGTAGACCCAGTCGTGGATCATGGTCTGGCCTTCGGCGTTGCCTGCGATGACTGCGAAGAACGGCAGGTTGTCGATGTTCAAGCCGGGGAACGGCATGGGGTGGATCTTGTCCTGGGGAGCGCGGAGCTCGGATGGCTTGGTAGTTACGTCCACCAGGCGGGTCCGGCCGTTGCGCGCCATGTACTCCCCGGAGATTTCGAGGTTCTGGCCCATCTGCTCCAAGGTGGCGAGCTCGATTTCCATGAACTCGATGGGGACACGGCGGATGGTGACCTCGGAGTTGGTGACAATCCCGGCGGTGATCAGGCTCATTGCCTCGATGGGGTCTTCGGAGGGGAAGTACTCGATTTCCACATCGATGGCGGAACGGCCGGTGATCTTCAGCGTGGTGGTTCCCACGCCCTGGATCTCCACGCCGAGTCCCTGCAAGTAGAAGCAGAGGTCCTGGACCATGTAGTTGGGGCTCGCGTTCCGGATGACCGTGGTGCCCTCGCGGTGTGCGGCGGCCATGATGGCGTTCTCGGTCACGGTGTCGCCACGTTCGGTGAGGACGAAGGAACGGTCGTGTCCATCAGCGGGCGGCGCAGTCACGGAATAGAACCCGGACTTCGCTTCGACGTCGAGCCCGAACTGGCGCAGCGCCTGCATGTGCGGCTCCACTGTGCGGGTTCCGAGGTCGCAGCCACCGGCGTAGGGGAGCAGGTATTCGCTGGTCTCGTCCAAGAGCGGACCAAGCAGCATGATGACGCTGCGGGTACGGCGGGCGGCGTCCACATCCATGGAACCCAGGTCCAGGACGTCGGGCCTGCGGATGCGGAGGTCGCTTCCGTTGAGCCACGTGCATTCGACGCCGATGGACGTCAGGACTTCAACAATCCTGTTGACTTCCTCGATCCGGGCCAACCGGCGCAACGTGGTGGTGCCGCGGTTGATCAGGCTGGCGCACAGAAGGGCCACGCCTGCATTCTTGCTGCTGTTGACATCCACTTCTCCGGAAAGGGTCCTGCCGCCCTCAACCCGGAGGTGGGTCATCTGGGGCTTGCCCACTTTGACGATTGATCGGCCGAAGATGGCCTCGAGCCGCTCGATCATCCGAAGGCTGAGATTCTGTTTGCCTTGCTCCATCCGGGCGATTGCGCTCTGGCTGGTTCCAAGCTCGGTAGCCAACTGCCCCTGCGTCCACCCTTTTTCGCCGCGGGCGTTACGGAGCAGAAGGCCTACGTGTTCAGCGGTAGGTTGCGTCATATCCAAGAAATATCACAGGTGAGCTAGAACTGGAGCATAAAACGCCGTTTGAGCGGCAAACGTCACACCGTACCCGGATTGTGAGATAAAGGCTCGACGGCGGCCGCTCACTTCCGGCTAACGCTTTCCACCCGTTATGGCTGGGCAGAGGTCCCCATTGCGATTCGCGCGACAATACCAAAGCATGGAGGCAAAGCTCAGGGGGAAACATGCCTTTCTACGGCGCCGACGTCGACCAACTCAAAGCACTCTCAAAGGCCCTGTCCAACGGTGCCACACTGTTGACCAGCCGGGCCAGGGAGCTCGACTCGTTGATCGGGCAGGGAATGACCGGCCATGGCGGCGGGTGGCAGGGCCAGGACGCCAAGCGTTTTGCCGCGGATTGGCAAGGCCGGCTGAGGCCGCTGCTGGAACGGACAACGCGTGGACTGGAGGAAGCGTCACGGTCCGTCCTGACCAACGCGGACCAGCAATCCTCCGCTTCCACTGAAGGCGCTGGCAGCAACGGTTCGGGGAGCGGTTCAGGGAGCGCCGGGGACGCCGGCAGCTCCGGGGGCGCCGGCGATTCCGGGTCCGCCGACAGCACCGGTTCCGACAGCAACGGCAGTTCCGGGGGTGACGCCAGCACCAAGACCGCGTCCAACCAGGACCAGCCCACACCGCAGGAAATCCTGGACAAGTACCAGGTCAGCGATGCCAAGGTCACCAAGTGGCCCGGGGACTGGGATCCCCTGCGCTTCATTGTCGACCAAAGGGAAGTCACCGAGAAGGAAGCTGAGCTCCTCAACGGCTTGGGCCCTTTTGAGATGAACGCCTTCAAGGACATCCACGATGACGCGTTCAGCACCGCTGATGACCGCTTTCCCAGTGCAGACCGCAACGATGACCAGAATGACGCCTTCCGCCACGCCTATTGGAACGCCCTCATGGTCAAGGAGTTCGGCGCCGACTGGGCGGAGGATTACGCGACGGCCCACGAGCAGCTCCCTGGAAACCCTGCGCCCCGTGAAGCCATGGATCTGTACAACAATGAGGTGGGCCGCAATGTGGCCATCGCCAACCCGGATGCCAGTGCTGAGGAGCTTGCGGATTTGATTGAGGAAGCCGTGAACAACGGCGACACCGTGGTGGTGGGACAGGACCTGCTGCCCCACCCGTCCAACGAGGTCCCCATGGACCAGACCGGCGATGCCAACAATGCCGAACCCGCCCCGGGCGAGGATCCGGAGTTCAACGACGAGTCCCGGACCACCTCGTGAGGACCCAGCCCGCAACACAGGCACGACACCGGCCACGGACTTCAGCAGGCCGCACCCCCGCCGCGGGCCGCGCCACCCCCACACGCCGCGCCACCCTCGCAACCCGCGCCACGCTCGCAAGCCTGCTCACCCTCGTCCTGGCCTGCGCCCTGGCCGCCTGTTCACTAGGAGGATCCGTTATGCCCGAATCGAATGAGAAGCTCAACAACCAGGTCCTCGAATCCGCCAAGAACGGGACGGCCCTGAAATTGGCTGACGCCACGGACTTCGAGTGGGACCAGGCCGGATTCGTGACCGAAGGGACGCCGGCCAAGGACATCGAAGCGGCCTTCGGCGAACCCCTGACCAAGGAGAACCGCTACACGGCATCCCCGGCGCTGTTCGTCTTCATGAAGGACGGAAAGGTTGCCAAGGCAATCCGGATAGTTCCTGATGCCTTTTTCGGCGATGACGCGAAGAAGAAGTACGGGCGGGACGTGGTCCTCACGCCGCCGGAGGGGAAAAAGGGCTTCCTGAACTGGCGCGAGTAACGCTGCGATACGGCAGAAGCGCCGCGGCGCCTGGACGTGATTCCTAGACGCGCCAGTACCCCAAAGCGTCGATCCGGTGCTTGTCCACGCCCAGCGTCTTGCGCAGGTGCTTCACGATTGCCCGGGTGCTGGAGGCTTCACAGGCGATCCAGAAGAAGTCCTCCTCCACGGACACGGTCCCGGCCGTGAGCGCATCGCAGACTTCCTCCACCAAGGCGGCACCGTCACGTTTGCGCGGAACCCAGGTGACGACGTCGGACTCTGACGTCCGCACCTGAAGCGAGGGGTCGGCGTCGTGCTGGTATTCAAGCCAGGCGGTGACGGGAGCCGCGCCCGCGGCGGTAAGGTTCCGTTGGTCCAGCAAGGAGTTGATGGCCGGGATGGAGGCGGGATCGCCCACCACCCAGATCCGGCGCGGGACCGGCTGCGGGAACGTGAAGGAACTGCCCTGGACCGTGGCATCGATGGTGTCGCCGGGCTGGACAGAGCGGGCCCAGTCAGCGGCAACCCCGTTGTGCAGTGCGAAGTCCATGCTGAAGGTTCCGTCAGCAGGGGAAGCGTTGACCAGCGTGTAGGCGCGCTGGTGGGCCTTGCCGGCGTCGTCGAACCACAGCCGGATCCACATGGTGGGATGCAATCCGCTTCGCTCCAGCAACCCGCCGTCCCGAACGTGCACGCGGAGGAAGTCCGGGGTTATTTCGTCCTTCCCGGTGACCTCCAAGGTGAAGTCCTTGGCGCCCATGACTTTGAGGACGACGCCTTCCCAATTGCGCTTCAAGCAACACTCCTTCACGAATGTCCACGATTTGTGAACGGGGCCAAAGCCATTTATCTTGAACTTAAGTAAGCCTAACCTAAGCTCGAAAGCGGCCAGAGATTATGACGCCTGCCTTGACGCACCCTTCCGCCCCGGCAGGCGGCCCCGGCACCTACCGCGACCGGTGGGGAATCCCGCATTTGTGGGCTGATTCGGCCGACGAACTCGCCTTCCTCCAAGGCAACAACGCCGCTGCCGACCGATCGTGGCAGATCGAGCTGGAACGGTGGCGCTCAGAAGGCCGCACCGCCGAAGTCCTGGGAGCCGACGCCGTGGTCTGGGACCGGTTCGCCCGCCAAGCCAGGCTCGATGACACAGCCCGCCGCTGCTTTGGGAACCTCGACACCCGGACCCAGCGCTGGTGCGGACAGTACGTAGCCGGCATCAACCAGGCGCTGGCCGACGGGCTGCGCAACGGCCCGGAATTCGCTGCGTCCGGCAGCGCGCCGGAGCCCTGGAATCCGTGGACCCCGCTGGGTGTCTTCCTGGTACACCACGTACTTTTTTCCACGTTCCCCAACAAACTGTTCAGGGCCCACGTGGCACGGACTCTGGGCGATGACGCTGTGGGCTTGTTCAGCATCGAAGCCCCCGTCTGGTCCGGCAGCAACGCCTGGGCTGCACACGGCTCGACGACAGCGACCGGCCTCCCGCTGATCGCCGGCGACCCGCACCGCCTCATGGAACTTCCCGGCGTGTACCAGCAAATACGGCTCGCCTGCCCGGACTTCGACGCGATCGGCTTCGCCTTCCCAGGTGTCCCCGGCCTCCCCCATTTCGCCCACACCGGGCACACCGCCTGGGCCATCACCAACGCCATGGCCGATTACCAGGACCTTTTCGAGGAACAACTCCGCCGGGTCACGGACGCCGGCGGGGTCCGCATCGAGGCGCGGGGAGCGGACGGTTGGGAAACCGCCGTCGTGAGTTTCGAAACCATCACCGTGCGCGACAGTGAGCCGGTCACCGTTGAGGTCATTGAGACCGCGCGGGGTTCGGTGATCTCCGAAGCGCCCGACGGCGACGCCCTGAGTTTGCGCTTTCCGGCCCGCGTTGAAGGGCGGCTGGGTTTCGAGGCCCTCCTTCCGTTGCTGGAGAGCCGCAGCGTCGCTGAGGTGGAAGCAGCTTTCGATGCCTGGGTTGAGCCCGTCAACAGCGTGATCGCCGCGGACACGTCCGGAGCTGTCCGGCACTTCGTTGCAGGGCTCGTCCCGCAGCGCAATCCGGCAAACCGTCGCCTTCCGGCTCCGGCCTTCTCGCCCCGTCACCAGTGGGAGCAGCAGTACGTCTTCCTGCCCCGCACCGACGTGGAGCAGTTTGCCGTGAGCGCGAATGACCGCGCGGCCGGAGGAGGCGACGCCGTGGCCATGGAGTTCGCCCCTGCGCATCGGGCCGCCCGCATCCGTGAACTGCTCGATCTGGCGTCGGCGTCGGGGCCGTTGTCCGTGGGTGACATGCAAGCCATCCACACGGACACCCTGCTGGGACCTTGGCCGCTGTTCCGTTCGTTGCTCTCCGGACTGGCTGCGGATGAATCGTCCGGGGAGGGTTCGTCCGGGGATGGTTCGTCCGGGGAGGGTTCGTCCGGGGATGCCGGTTTGTCCACGGCGGAGGGTTCGTCCGGGGAGGACCATTTGTCCCCCGACGCGGAGGTCCTGCGTTCACTGTTGCTGGACTGGGACGGCCGCATGGACGCCGAAAGCCGGCATGCCGCGGTGTTTGCGGCCTGGCGGGGGCAGCTGGTCCGGCGGCTGGCACGGCATTCCGCGCTGGTACCCTTGGACGCGCCTACGGGCTACTCGCCGTTGTTCGGCCCCTGGCTTTCAGTGGCGTCCCGCATCGGCTTCGCCCTGGAAACCCTGCTGGTTCGTGGTTCCGAACTTGGCATCGACGTCCCGGCGGAAGCTGCTGCAGCCCTTGAGGACGTTGCGGTACAGGAACCCCGGGTGCTCTCCTGGGGCGACCGCCACACCCTGTTGGCCGTTCATGTCCTTCCCGGTCCACTTGCTTCAGCGGCGCCCACGGCCGGGCTGGCAGGAGATACGGGCTGCGTGCTCTGCACCGAGAGCCTGCCCGGCGTTGATGACCGAAGCTTCCGTGGACCTGTGGCCCGCTACGTGTGGGATTTGTCCGAGCGGCGCAACAGCCGTTGGATCGTCCCATTCGGAGCCTCCGGCACGCCTGACCACGAGCACTTTGCCGACCAGCTCCCGCTCTGGGCTGCCGGGGAACTGGCCCCGGTAGTCACCGACTGGCATGAACTCTTCAAAGACTGACCCAGCCCGCGCTACTCCCACACCACCACCGCACCAGCCACGCATCAGCACCTCACCTGCACCGCACCAGCACCTCGCCTGCACCGCATCAGCCACGCATCAGCCCCGAAGGAAGCCATGACCACCACCACCCAGGACTTCTCCGTCCGCACCACCACCTACTCCGAGGACCTCGAAGGATGGGGCGCGCTGCGCATCGTCCCGCTGATCCCCGCCGAGGACATCGATCTCATCTTTGAGTGGGTCACGCAGCCCCGGGCAAAGTTCTGGGGAATGACGGAAAATACCCGTGAAGAAGTCCAGGGGATTTATGAGTTCCTTGATTCTTTGGACACCCACCACGCTTTCCTGGCCATCCTTGATGGCGAGCCCTTGGCACTCTTCCAGACCTACGAGCCCTTGCACGACCCCGTAGGCGAGGCCTACCCCGCCCGGGAGGCCGACATCGGCATGCACCTGCTCCTGGCCCCGGCCACACGGCCCATCCCGCACTTCACGCCGAAGCTCGGGACAGCCCTCATCAAGTACATGTTCTCCCTGCCGGGCAAGGACCGGATTGTGGTGGAACCGGACTCACGCAACGCCAAAGCCCTGCGTCGTTTGGAAGCGACCTGCTTTGAGCTGGGGCCGATCATTCAGCTTGCGGAGAAGGAAGCCCAGTTGGGTTTTCTTACCCGTTCAGGATTCGACGAGATCCAGGACCAACAGGCACTGTAAGCGCCGCCGAAAAAGCGAAGTGCCGCCGGCCCCAAAAAAGCCGGCGGCACTCTTGGTGCCCGGAGCGCCAGTGCATGAAAGCACTAGCGCCAGACGAAGCTCCACGTTCCCGCACCAACAGCTGCCAGCACGGCGCCGGCTGCGATCACCAAGCCACCCAGGAGCACCCAGACGTCGAGCAACGAGTAAGTGGATTCGCGCGCCCACGTCCGCTGTCCGCCACCGAAACCGCGCGCTTCCATAGTCACCGCCAGCCGGGATGCCCGGCGAACAGCCTGGACCAATAAACCGAAGCTCTGGCCCAGCGTTGCCTTCAGCCGCTGGAACGGGCTGCCCTGGGAACCGACTCCGCGGGCGCGGCGGGCCATCCCGATGGTTTGCCACTCCTCGGCCATCAACCCCACCAGCCTCATCGCGGCCAAGGATCCCAGGACAAAGCGGTGCGGCAACCTTGCCTTCTGCGCCAGCGCATCGGCCAGGTCAGTAGGGTCGGTGCACGTCATCAACAAGATGGCGGGCAAGGCGATCGCCAAACCGCGCAACATGAAACCCAGCCCCAGTTCAAGGGAACCTTCGCTGATGGACCAGAGTCCGACGTCGAGCAGTACAGCGCCGCTGTCCGCCGCCACAATCGCCGTGCTCCAGCCGCCGATGGCCGCCGCGATGATCAGGGGCCACGCCCGTTGCCACAGCAGCCTGAGCGTGAGCCCGGCAAGCGGAAACACGGCAAGTTCCGCAACCAGCGCTGCGGACGCCGAGACCCAGTCGATGGAAAGGGCCAACACCAGCGAAATCAGGAAAACGGACACGAACTTGGCCAAGGGGTTTGCACGCGTGAGGAGGGCATGATTCCCGCGCAGATTCAGGGCATCCCTCATGCTGCACCCGCCGCCTGATGCGTGGATTCGCCTTGTTGGCTCGTGCCCAGGCGCAATTCGGTTCCACCCAGCACGGCGCTGAACTCCTGGTCATGTGTCACCGAGACAACCGCGGTTCCGGCATCCAGCAGCTCAGAAAGGAACGAGGCCAGCTCGGCCCATGTATTGGCGTCCTGGCCAAAGGTGGGCTCGTCGAGCACCAGGACTTTGGGATGCGCGGCCAGCACCGTGGCCACCGAAAGCCGTCGCTTCTCGCCCCCGGACAGTGTGTACGGGTTGGCGTCCACGAGATGGGTGAGACGCAACCGCTCCAGCAACTCATCCACGCGTTCCTCACCGTGGCCCAGATGCCTTGGACCAAACATGAGCTCGTCCAGGACCTTGCCCGTGACAAACTGGTGCTCCGGTTCCTGGAACACCGTTCCGATCCGTGAAATCAGCTGGTCCGCTTTCCACTTGAACGGATCAATTCCAGCTCCCTCGGAAAGCTCGACGGCGGCACTCACAGTGCCGTCCACCGGCGCCAAAAGGCCGGCCAACGTGAGCGCGAACGTGGACTTGCCGGCCCCGTTCGGGCCGGTGATGGTCAACGCCTGGCCAGCCCGGACCTGTGCGGTGATCCCCGTCTGCACCGGCACAGGCGGGATGGTCCTGAAACCCTTGCGCCGGGCTTTTTCCCTGGAAACTGAAAGGTCCTGTGCTGCCAGGAGCAGTTGTGCGGTTTCGGGCTGGTTGTGCCGCGTCCGGGTTGCCGGAACGTACCCCGGCACCCATACGCCGGCCGCCATCAGCATGGTGCGGGCCTCGGACAGGACCTGATCCGGGGGTCCGTCCAGGAGCACCCCGGCTGTGGCTGTGGCTGAGCCACGGATTGCCGCCGCAGCCGCGCCCGACCCTGGCGCCAGGACCACGATCCGGTCCACCAGGTCCTTCCACACGGACACGCGGTGTTCCACCACCACCATGGTCGCTCCGGTCTTGTCCAGGCTGCGCTTGACCGCGTCGCGGACCTCCAGCACCCCTGCCGGGTCCAGGTTGGCCGTGGGCTCGTCCAAAAGGATCAAACCGGGCCGCATCGCCAAAATGCCTGCCAGTGCAAGGCGCTGCTTCTGGCCACCGGAGAGTGCCGCCGTCGGGTGGTCCAACGCCAAACCGCCGCCGGCAGCGGTTCGCAACCCCACGTCGTCGAGCGCTTCATGGACACGGGACCAGATCTCCTCGCGCGGAACGGCAAGGTTTTCTGCGCCGAAGGCCACGTCATCGCCCACGCGGGAGAGGACCACCTGCGTTTCCGGGTCCTGCTGCATCAATCCGGCGCGGCCACGCTGCCCGCGGGGCGCAACGCCGTCGATCAGCAGCGAGCCGGTTTCATCCGAGTCGTCTTCCTCGTCGCCCAGGACCCCAGCAAGGGCATGCAGGAGCGTCGATTTACCGGCGCCCGAGGGCCCCAGCAACAGGACCCGCTCCCCCGGCTCAATCCGGAGATCCAGGCCCTCAATTGCGGGGGCGGCCCGGCCGGCATGCCGCCAGCCCCAGCCCTCGGCGGAGATGGCGGCCGGCCTCACCGCGCCGCTGTTGGTGGCGCGCATCAGTTGAAAACTGGCTCCGAAGCGGCCTTGCGGGAGGCGAACGAACTCAGGACGCCGGTCTTTGCCAAGCCGCGGGTGGCGATCCAGGACAGTCCGCCTGCGATCACAGCGCCAGAGATCGTGGTGAACGTGATGTAGGTGAGCTTGTCGATGGCTTCGTAGGCGATGTTCCAGCCCCACGGGAGGAAGGAGTCGTTCAGGCCGCAGAAGAGCCCGGCACCGGCACCGGCGAGGAGGGCGGCGGGCAGGTTGAACTTCTTGTACCGGAAGGCCGCGAAGATGAGCTCGGCGCCCAGGCCCTGCAGGATGCCGGAGATCAGCACCGTGGTGCCGTACTGCGAACCCATGATGAGTTCGCCTGTGGCAGCGATGGCCTCGCAGAACAACGCGGCGCCAGGCTTGCGGATGATCAGCATGCCGAGCACGGCGGGGATCATCCAACCGCCGGCGATGAGGCCGGTAAGCGGCGGGTAGGTTGCGTTCAGGGGGATGGATACCAGTGCGGCACCCTGGGACCAAGCCCAGAAAATCACGCCGCCCGCGATGGCGATCAAAGCCGCCACAACAATGTCTACAACACGCCAGTTATAACTGGTCTTCTTCACGTTTACCGTGGTCATTTTCTGCCTCCTGAGGTTACAGGAGGGGAAAGTGCTCCCCGGATCCCGGGTGTGGCTTGCGCCGCCTGGATCCGGACACTCTGAGAAGCTCGACTCCCTTGCGCCGGTACTAACCGGATCAGGTTCGAGGGTCTGCGGCTGTCCGCACTCTCAGCGCCCTCGCGTCTCCCGCATCTCTGCAGGCTCCGACGGCGGCGCTCCCCTGTCGTTATCAAATCTGCCCTGATGGGCGGGTTCAGTTTACACCTGTGGGTTTCGCGGGCGCTGATGTGTTGCCGGCATGCGGTCACAATCGGGCTGGCTGGCTGGGCCGGGGGGCGGGCGTGTTGGCGCGGGCGTGTGCGGGTTGGCGCCGGCGTGTGCGTTGCGAGGCCCACTCCACACCGATCCCCAACCCCAAACCCTGCACAACAGGCCCCACAACAAACCCACCCACGTTGCCAGGCCCGCTCTACACCCATACCCCACCCCAAACCCTGCACAACAGGCCCCACAACAAACCCCACCCACATTGCCAGGCCCGCTCCACACCCATCCCCCACCCCAAACCCCGCACAACAGGCCCCACAACCCGACCTGAGAGAATGAATCAGCAGAATCCACCGCGGCAAAGGGGCACATTTCATGACGGACCTACCCACTCAGAATCACCCTGCCGGCGAGGACACCCCGTCGGAACCCCGGCTTGCTGCCAGTGTCATCCTTCTTCGCGATGCCCCAGGCGGGCTCGAAGCCTTTGTCCAGCACAGGGTCAGCACCATGGACTTCGCCGCCGGAATGGTGGTCTTCCCGGGAGGTCGGGTGGATGTTGCAGACGAGTCAGGATGGGATTACCCGGCGGAACTGCTTCAACGCCACGCCGCCGCTTGGCGCTCCAGCTCCATCGGAACCGGATCAGGCCCCGGCCCTGAATCACGCCTCAGCCCAAGCCCCAGTCGCGGCGCCAGCACCGACGCCGGCCTCCACACCGGTTCCGCGCAGGCCGAAACCAATGCCGGCACGGTCCTGACCGCCGCAATCCGGGAGGTCCAGGAGGAGTCCGGCCTCAGGATCAGTGCCGAAGACCTCCGCCCCTGGGCCAACTGGATTACTCCCACGGACATGCCCAAGCGCTTTGACACTTACTTCTACGTCGCCAAACCACATCCAGGGGCCGCGCCCCAGCATCAAACCACCGAGGCCTGGCAATCTTTGTGGATGCCGGTCGCCGGAATCCTGGACGCGGAAGCGGCCGGGACACTGAAGTTGATGCCGCCTACTTATTACCTGCTCAAGGAAATCGCCGGCTTTGAAACCGTGGACGCTGTGTGGTCAGCAGACCACGCCGTCGTTCCGGTGTTGGCCCCAGTGGGGTCCTTGGCAGCGTTCCTGAAAGAGCGGGAAAGCCGCCGCTGACACTTGGCTCGGCCCCGGACGACTAGGCTGGAGCCATGAACCTCTTCTTCAAGCTGCTGGGTACCGGAGTGAGCCTCGGAGCAGGCTTCGTCGGCACCAAACTCGTCAACAAAGGGTGGGAAAAGGCCACAGGCAACAAACCACCCCTGGGCAACGACGACATGGAAACGTCCTTGCGTTCAGCGCTGACCTTTGCGCTGATCTCGGCCTTCGTCAGCACCTTGATCCAGGTGCTGGCCAGCCGTGGCACACAGCGCGCCATTGCACGTTTCGCCAAGTCGCAGGACATCGTCTAGCCCTCAACTACAGACAACTACGCGGGGTCGCTTTGCCTCCACTTGATGGAATGAACACCAGTGGGAACAGAGCGTCCCCGCGTTTTGCTGGGAGCTTTTAGCGGTCGTTCCGGGGCTCTTGTCCCGCGGCAGCCCGCTGCACAACGGCCTCGAGTTCGTCTTTGGTGAGCATCTCGCGGTGGCCGTGCTTGGTTCGGTAGGCGGAGCGGCCCACCATGTGGGCGGACACAGGTGCGGTCAGCAGTTGGAAGATCCAAGCCACCAGCAGTACTGGCCACACCCACCACGTCCGCATTTGCAGGCCGATCGCGGCAAGCATGAGGAACAATCCGAGGACCTGGGGTTTGGTGGCTGCGTGCATGCGGCTCATGAGGTCCGGGAACCGGAGCAGGCCGATTGCGGCGCCCAAGGACATCAAGGCGCCCACCACCAGGAACACAGCGGTCACAACATCGATCACGGCATCCACGCCGGTAGCGTCAGGATTCATTGCTCTGTTCCCTCCGTTCCGCCACGAACCGCGCAACGGTCACCGATCCGATGAAGCCGATCACGGCTAGGGCTACCAGCAGCATCAAGTTGTTGAGGTGCCTGTTCAACGCCATGTCGATCGCCAGTGCAGCACCCAGAATGGCCAGCAAAACGTCCGATGCCAACACGCGGTCCAACAGGGACGGGCCAATAGCGATGCGCACAATCGCACCTGCGGCAGCCAGGCTGAGGATCACTGCCGTCACCACGAGGATGATTTCCTTCATCGTGTTGCCCCTTCGGTTCCCGGACGTACTTCAGCGTTGAGCGCCTGTACTTCCTCGGCCGTACCCATGATCCGGATCAGTCGTGCCTCGATGGTCTGGACTTCCTGGCGGATCTTGTCAATGTCCGCTTCTTCGTAAATGTTCAGCGCGTGCAGGTAAAGGGTGGACGTCGACCGGTCCACTTCCACCACCAGCGAGCCCGGGATCAGCGAGATGACGTGCCCGGTGGCGGTCACCATCAGGTCCGAGTGGCTTCGCAGGGGAACAGCGACGACGGCGCTGCGCACCTTGGGTCCCTTGACTACAGCCAGGAACAACACGAGGAAGCTCGCTGCCACCACTTTGGCGAGGAACATCAGCGCAAAGGGAACGGCGCGCAGGATGTTGAACCTGCCACTCAGTTCCACTGGTGGAAGGTAGAACAGCTTGGCCACCAAGACCGCGACCAATGCACCGAACAACAGGTTGCCTGGGCTGAAATCCCGCCACAGCGCACCCCAGACGATCACCAACCAGATGAGCAGTGGGAGTTCGGTACGGAAGGAAATGGGCTTACGGCTCATTTGGCACCGCCCGGCTGCGGTTCCTCGGACTGGGCTAGCGGGGGCACCTCGACCGAGTCACCCAGGACCGAGTGGATATAGGCCGAACGGTCCAGCATGATCCCAGCTGAGCCGTCTGCAACCTTGAACAGCGGACCAGCAAAGACTGTCAGCGCCACACCGAAAACTACCAGTCCCGCCGTCGACCCCACCATGGTTCGCGGCAGGACGCCCACGTTCCCCGGCGCCTGAAGCGCAGGGTCCGGATACTCGGCGTCTTCGGGCTTGCGCCAGAAGGCCCTGTTCCATACACGCGCGATTGCCAGCAACGTCAGGAGGCTGGTGACAACGCCGCCAACCACCAGCGTGATGGCCAGTGGTGTTCCGAGCTCCACCCCGGCCTGCAGGAGGCCCAGCTTTCCCAGGAAGCCTGAGAACGGCGGGATGCCTGCGAGGTTCATGGCCGGGATGAAGAAGAGCAGCGCAAGCAACGGAGAGAGTTTGGCCAGGCCACCCAGCCGGTCAATGGAGGAACTGCCGCCCCTGCGTTCTATGAGGCCGGTGACCAGGAACAGGCTGGTCTGCACCGTAATGTGGTGCGCCACATAGAAGACCGCGGCGCCCAGACCGGCTACGGAACTCATGGCCAGGCCAAACACCATGTATCCGATGTGGCTGACCAAAGTGAACGACAACAGACGTTTAATGTCGCTTTGGGCCAGGGCGCCGAGTATGCCCACCACCATGGTCAGTAACGCCACCACCATGAGTGGAACATTCAGTGTGTCCCCGGGGAAAAGCAACGTTTCCGTGCGGACCATGGCGTAGACGCCCACCTTGGTCAACAACCCGGCGAACACTGCGGTAACCGGCGCCGGCGCTGTCGGGTAGGAATCGGGGAGCCAGAAGGACAGCGGGAACACAGCCGCCTTGATGCCGAAAGCAACCAGGAGCATGACGTGCAGGAGGTTTTGCGTCCCCTGGTCCAGTTCGGCCAGTTTGATGGCCAGGTCCGCCATGGTGATGGTTCCGGTGGCCCCGTAAATCATGGCGATGGCGATGAGGAACAGCACGGAGGAGACCACTGAGACCACCACGTAGGTGACGCCCGCGCGGATGCGGGGTCCGGTGCCTCCGAGGGTCATGAGCACGTAGCTCGCCGTCAGGAGGATCTCGAAGCCCACGTAGAGGTTGAAGAGATCGCCGGTGAGGAAGGCGTTGGAGACTCCGGCCACCAGGATCAGGTACGTCGGGTGGAAGATCGAGACGGGGGCTTCCTGGTCGCCGTCGGCCATGCCTTGGCCGGTGGCGTAGATCAACACCGCAAGGCTCACCACGGTGGATACAACCAGCATGAGCGAGGAGAACTGGTCCACCACCAGCACCACGCCCCATGGCGGCAGCCATCCTCCCAACGTGACTGAGGTTGTACCGCCGTCCCATACGGAGACGAGCAGGAGGCACTCGAGCAGCAATGTGGCACTGAGGATACCGATGCTCACCACGCGCTGGGCAGTGTGGTGCCGGATCAACAGGAACGCGAGTGCGGCACCCAGGATCGGCAGGAGGACAGCTAGCGGCGACAGGTTTGCGAGGTTCACGCGCTGCCTCCTTCCTGGTTGGGTGCCTTGCTCGGAGTCTCGGTGGCTTCGGGGTGGGTGTGGTGGGAGGTGGTAGGTGTGACGGCGAATTCCGAGGTTTCCAAAGGCACAATCGCGTCATCCTCGGCATCGAAGCTCGGCGTCTCGGCCACGCGGCGGTCCTCAAGGTCATCCTGGATTTCGTCCTGCCGCGCCAGGACCCACGTGCGGTAGATGATGCCCAGCATGAACGCCGTTACAGCGAAGGAAATGACGATCGAGGTCAGGATCAACGCTTGCGGGAGGGGATCGCTGTAGGCTTCGGGGGCTGTTTCCTTGGTGAACAGGGGCGCCAATCCCGCGTAGCCGCCGGTGGTCAGGATCAGGATATTGGTGGCGTTGGCCAGCAACATCAAACCCAACAGCACCCTTGTCAGGCTCCGCTCCAGGATCAGGTAGATGCCGCAGGCATACAGCACGCCCATGACGATCAGCAGGGTCAGGTTGATGCTCATGCGGTACCTTTCCCGGAAGCGGCGGATTCTGCGGCTTCTTCAGCAAGATCGGCGGCGTCTTCCTCAGCAAGGGGCGCCCCCTTGCCCTCAAAGTGTTCGTCGATTTCGGCACCGAGGCTGCGGAGGACGTCGAGCGCCAAGCCGACGACCACGATGTAAACGCCGATGTCGAAGATCGTGGAGGTGACGAACTTGACGTCGCCGAAGACCGGCAGCCAGAACTCTATGATCGCGCTCTGGAACACCTGTCCGCCAAGGAACAGCGGCACCAGGCCCGAGGCCGCCGCCGTCGCAAGTCCCGTCCCCAAAAGGGTGCCGGCACTGACTGTCGCAGCCTCGCTCAACTCGAAGCGGCCGCCTGCCAAGTACCTGATGGTCAGGGCAAGGCCCGCCGTGAGGCCGCCTGCAAAGCCGCCGCCGGGCAGGTTGTGGCCGGCGAGGAGGAGGTAGATGGAGAAGACGATCATCGAGTGGAAAATCAGCCTGGTCACCACCTCGAAGATGATGGAGCGGCGTTCGGGCGCCAAGGTGCGTCCCGCAACCAGCCATGCATCACGGCTGACGTCCGTGAACTTCTTCGCCAGGGCCAGCGTGACACCGTCACGCGAGTCACGCTCGACGCCGGTGCGGCGCCCCACGCTGCCTTCCGGCACCGCCTCCGAGGTCTTGATGCGGTCACCGCGGCTGCGGACGAAGATCAGGCTCGCGACACCCGTGGCTGCGATGGCGAGCACCGAAATCTCGCCGAACGTGTCCCAGGCGCGGATGTCCACCAAGGTCACGTTGACAACGTTCAAGCCGCCACCGCCCTCGTAGGCCAGACGGGGGAAGTCCAGGGAAATCGGCGTGGCCACGCGGGCGCCCATGGCGTAGATCGCCACGAAAATCATGGTGATGCCGAAGGCCGCGCCAATGATCACGCGGATCACCCGAAGCCGTCCGCCGGTCCTGTCGCGAAGCTCAGCGGGCAGGCTCCGCATGGCGAGCACGAACGCCACCAGGACAATCGTTTCCACCAGCATCTGTGTCAGTGCAAGGTCCGGGGCGCCCTGCAAGGCAAACATCAGGGCAATGCCGTAGCCCGTCACGGACACCATCAGCACCGCAAGGAAGCGCTTGTTGGCGCGGACAGCAGCCAGGGCGCCCACCACGATTCCGGCGCCGGCAACCATCTGCAGCGGAGAGTTTGGATCGATGAAGTAGATGCCGTCCGGCAGTGGCTTGTTGGCCGCGATCAAAGCCGCGAGTGGTACCGCGAAAGCTACGGTGAGGATGACCGTCAAGTAGAAATACAGCGAACCACGCTGCGTGCGGCCGGTGACCCAGACCGCGATGTCATCCAGGGCTCCGATGGTGTGCTGGTAGGCGCGGTCGCCGTCAATCCAGTCCGGAACCAGGCTTTGGGCGCGGGAGACGATGTTGCGTCCGTAGAACATCGCGGCACCGGCTGCAAAAGTCACCGCAGTCAACCCCAGCGCAGGGGTGAGGCCGTGCCACAAAGCCAAGTGTCCGGCGTCGACGGCGTCCGGGGCCTCGGCGAACAACGCCGCATAAGGCTGGATCCAGGTGTCAACGGCAGCGGGCCACACACCGTAGACAATGGTGAGCAGGCTCAGGATCGCCGGAGCCGCCAGGAACGCAGGCTTAATGGGCTTGAACGGCGTTGGCTCAACCCCCGGCTTGACCGCAAACGCCCCCCACATGAACCGGGCGCTGTAGGCGAACGTGAGGATTGATCCGATCACCAGGCCAACCAGAATCCAGACACCCCATGCGGGAGCATCCTCGCCGGTGCCGTAATGGACGAACGCTTCAAACACGGACTCCTTGGCAACGAAGCCAGCCAAGGGTGGAACGCCGGCCATCGATGCTGCGGCGATTGCGGCCACAACTCCCAAAGCCCTCGACGAGCGGAAGACGCCGGATAGCTTACGGATATCGCGCGTCCCGGACTGGTGGTCGATGATGCCCACCACCAGGAAAAGCGCTGCTTTGAACAGGCCGTGTGCAAGGAGCAGCCCCAACCCGGCAAGTGCCGCATCCGGGCGTCCAAGCCCCACCACCATGGTGAGGAAGCCAAGCTGGCTGACGGTTCCATAGGCAA
The DNA here is from genome assembly GCF_019977295.1 of Arthrobacter sp. StoSoilB20. NCBI lineage: Bacteria > Bacillati > Actinomycetota > Actinomycetes > Micrococcales > Micrococcaceae > Arthrobacter > Arthrobacter sp. StoSoilB20. The sequence goes on from NZ_AP024651.1 coordinate 4,247,610, forward strand.
GGATGAGTTTGATGTCAGTCTGTCGGAGGGCGCGGTAACCGCCAACGAGCATGGTGGCCAGCCCGAGTCCCAGGACCACCGGCAGCCAGAATTCCGACTCGGAAAAGCCCGGAGCCAGCCGCGCCACAATGTAAATGCCCGCCTTCACCATCGCCGCGGCGTGCAGATACGCACTGACCGGGGTGGGGGCGGCCATGGCGCCCGGCAGCCAGAAGTGGAACGGGACCAGCGCCGATTTGGTGACAGCACCGGCAAGGACAAGTACGACGGCGGCCGTCACCGCACCCTGCATGGGTCCGGTCATGAGGGTGGCCGCTTGGTCCAGGATCGCTGAGATGCGGTACGTTCCAGCCGCTTGACCCATGATGATCAGGCCAACAAGCATCGCCAGGCCGCCGGCAGTGGTGACCATCAGCGCCTGCAGCGCCGAGCGGCGGGCTGCCAAACGGGTACGGGCGTAGCCGATCAGCAGGTAGGACAGGATGGTGGTGAGTTCCCAGAAGATGAACAGCATCAGCAGGTCATCGGAGGTGACCAAACCGAACATGGCTCCGGCAAAGGCCAACAATTGGGCGCCGAAGCCGCCGAGGTCTGCGTCCTCGTTCTTGAAGTACCGTGCGCAGTAGACCAGCACCAGCGATCCGACTCCGAGGATCAACAAGGACATGATCCACGCCAGGGGGTCCATGCGGAAGGCCAGCTCCAGCTTCAAGCTGGGTATCCACGGAAGGAGTTCTTCTATGCCGCCACCGGAATATACGGGCCCGTACTGAAAGACCAGCCAAACGAAGGCTGCTGCCGGCACCGCTGCCAACACGTAGAACGCGTTTCTGCCGAGTTTGCTGAAGATCAAGGGCGCCACAGTTGCCGCTGCAAAGGTGATGGCGAGAACTGTGATCACTGTTTTCTCCGCAAAGTCAGGAACGAATTGTCAAAGTTGGAGCAGGCGGTCATACGTTGGGTTCAGTTCATCTAGTTTATCAAGGGGGATGGACAGTTTTTCGCCAGGGAAGCAGCCCTGAGGTTACGTTTCAATCCCTGTTCTCCACATAGTGGGCTGTCATCCGCCCACCGTTCTCCCCTCCGCTATAGCATCGAGCTATGAACGCGGCCGCAGTTCCCGAAGCCTCCCACCCGACATCCGAGCTCGCCTCAGGACCTGTCGCCTCCAAGAAGGGCCAAATCCTTGCGTGGGCTTCCTGGGACTGGGGATCAGCGGCCTTCAACGCGGTGATGACCACGTTCGTCTTCACCGTGTACCTCACGTCCAACGCCTTCGGTGGTGAGGACGCTGCCTCCGCGGCCCTCGGGGCGGCCCTGGCCATCGCCGGACTGGCCATTGCCCTGCTGGCTCCGGTCACCGGGCAACGTTCTGACGCCGGCGGCCGCCGCAAGCTCTGGCTCGGCGTCAATACCGCGGCCACGGCTGTGCTGACTGCGCTCTGCTTCTTCGTCTTTCCCCGGCCCGAGTTCCTTCTGCTGGGCGTCTGCCTCATCGCGCTGGGCAACGTTTTCTTTGAGTTTGCCGGCGTCAACTACAACGCAATGCTGGCGCAGATCTCCACTCCAAAGAACATCGGCAAGGTCAGCGGGTTCGGCTGGGCCATGGGCTACCTCGGTGGAATCGTTGCCCTCCTGCTGGTTCTCCAACTGTTCGTCCAACCGTCCTTCGACTGGTTTGGCGCTTCCACCGAAGACTCCCTCAACATCCGCCTTGTAGCAGTCTTCTCGGCGCTCTGGTTCTTCATCTTTGCCCTGCCAGTGATGTTCGCGGTCCCTGAACTTCCGGTGAAGAAAGCCGCTGCTTCCTTGGGCTTCCTGGCTTCCTACAAATTGCTGATCCGCCGTATCGGGGCCATTTACCGGACCAGTCCCCACACCATCTACTTCCTTCTCTCCAGCGCGATCTTCCGCGATGGGCTCGCCGCTGTCTTCACTTTCGGTGGCGTCATCGCAGCCGGTACGTTCGGTTTCGAACTCAAGGAAGTCATCTTCTTCGCCATCTTCGGCAACGTGGTCGCGGCAGTGGGTGCGATCATTGGCGGATTCCTTGATGACAGGATCGGACCCAAAAGCGTCATCGTCCTTTCGCTGGTGGGCCTCCTCATCGCCGGCACCTTCATTCTGGTGCTGGGCAACGGTGACTACGTCTTCCTGGGCAATGAGTGGCCGGCGAGCAACACCTTTTGGATCTTCGGGCTTCTGCTCTGCCTCTTCGTAGGCCCGGCCCAGTCATCCTCGCGGGCCTACCTGGCAAGGCTTGCACCGGACGGTGAAGCCGGCGAGCTTTTCGGCCTGTACGCCACCACCGGCAGGGCTGTCAGCTTCCTTGCACCCACACTCTTTACCCTGTGCATCGCCATCGCCTCGCCCTTGGTTGCCGAGGGCGAAGCCCAACGTTGGGGCATTCTGGGAATCATGGTGGTGCTGCTGGCAGGCCTATTGGTGATACTGCCGGTCAAGCCGCCGGCCAAAGTGGAAATAGCTGTGGTCCCCGAGCGTTAACTACTAAGGACCGGCGGAGTGCGAGGGTCGCACCGGACCGGTTCAGGACAGTCTAGGGTGGAACTATGAACGTGGATGAGACCGAACTCCCGGGCCTGGGGATCCGCAAGGACTTCGTCACTGCCTCTGGTCGTCGTATCGGTGTAGTGGAGTTGCGTGAAGGCGAAACCGAGCTTTTCGTCTCAACCTGGGACGACCCCGACACCTGCCAAGCCTCCATTCCGCTGACTGCCGATGAAGCCGCAACCCTGGGAAACCTCCTCGGCGGCCAGCACATCGCCATGCGCTTGGCGGAGGCACACCGCGAGGTCCCGGGCATCGTCACACGCCAGTTCTCCATCACGCCCGACTCACCGTTCGTGAACCAGCCCATGGGCAAGGCCCAGGTCCGCACCCGGAGCGGCGTCTCCATCGTGGCGATCATGCGCGAAGGCGAGGTCGTCCCTTCGCCTGCACCCGACGTCGTACTTCACTCCGGTGATTTGCTCGTAGCAGTCGGTACGCAGGAAGGCCTTGACTCGGCAGCCGACATCCTCCGCAACGGCTGAACGGGATGGACCCACTCGCACTAGCCCTCGTTGAGTTGGGGGCCGTCGTCTTCTGCCTCGGCCTCCTGGCACGGCTGGCGGGCCGGATCGGAATGTCCCCCATCCCCCTCTATCTCGTGGGTGGGTTGGCCTTCGGAGCGGGTGGCTTCGTCAAACTGGACGGTATGCACGAGTTCGCGCATCTTTCCGGTGAAATCGGCGTGATTCTCCTACTGCTTATGCTCGGACTGGAATATACGGCTTCCGAGCTCGTCACCGGCCTGCGGCGATCCTGGCAAGCCGGGGTCATGGATTTTGTCTTCAACTTCCTCCCCGGCGCGGGCCTGGCCGTCCTCCTCGGATGGGGGCTGGTGGGCGCCATCGTCATGGGCGGCGTCACCTACATTTCCTCATCCGGAATCGCGGCCAAGGTTATCACCGACCTCGGCCGGATCGGCAACCGCGAAACCCCCGTGGTCCTCTCCATCCTCGTTTTCGAAGACCTCGCCATGGCCATCTACCTGCCCATCCTCACCGCCATCCTTGCCGGCGTGGGTTTCCTTGGCGGGCTGCAGACCGTTGGCATAGCCCTTGCCGTGGTCACCGTGGTGCTGGTGATCGCGCTCAAGCACGGACACCGGGTCTCGCAGGCAGTTCATAGCGAGAATTCCGAGGTGTTCCTGCTGAATGTCCTGGGACTGGCTCTTTTGGTTGCCGGCATCGCTTCCGCGCTCCAGGTATCAGCAGCCGTGGGAGCGTTCATGCTGGGCATTGCCATCTCCGGCGCAACGGCGCACAACGCAACCCGCATCCTCGAACCGTTGAGGGACCTCTTCGCGGCGATCTTCTTCGTAGCTTTCGGACTCAACACCGACCCCACTTCCATACCTCCGGTCCTCGGCTGGGCCCTTGTCCTGGCCGTCGTCACTGCAGCAACCAAGATGCTGACCGGGTTCTGGGCCGCGAAACGTGCCGGTATAGCCATGCCCGGCCGCTTCCGTGCTGGAGCAGCCTTGATCGCCCGCGGTGAATTCTCCATAGTCATCGCTGGCCTGGCCGTCGCTTCGGGGGCAGTCCCCGACGAGCTCGCCGCACTCGCCACGGCCTACGTCCTCATCATGGCCATCCTGGGTCCGTTGGCCGCCCGCTTCGTGGAACCGGTGGTCAAGGCCCTCCGCCGAACCCCCGGCGCCCCACCCCGGGCCGCCGAGCGGGCCCCGGCCTAACGCCGGCGCCAGCTCACCACGCCCTCCCCTCCCCTGCCCTCCGCCGAGGGGCGACATCTCAACCCCTCCCCTCCGCCGAGGGGCGACATCTCGACTCCAAAGCCCACCCAAACGGGCGAAAGCTAACCCCTCGGCGACCACCCACCCCGGATCAAAGACTCCCGGATCCGACGCGCGACACCGTCATAGCCGAGCTCCCGAATCTGCTCCACTGTGACCACAACGGAGATCCAGCCGTTTGCTGCAAGCGCGGCTTCCCTTCGGATGTCGGATTCCTTCTGCGCGGCGCTAAGGTGATGGCCGCCGTCGTAATTGATTGCCACTTTGAAGCTTGGAAAGGCGAGATCCGGCCACGCCACTTCGCGCCCTGAGCCATCGCGTACCACGTAGCTCAGCACGGGTTCAGGTAAGAAGCCCCTGCCGATCGCCAAACGCAAGCTCGTCTCAGGCACGGAATCAGCCCCCACCCGCGCCAATTCCAACGCGGCGCGGGCTTTGCGGATGCCACGCATGCCGGCATGCCGATAGACCTGCGCCTTGAGATCGTCAAGGGAACAGAGAGGTATCCGATTGTGCCCAAAACTCCTCGTTTGCCTGCAGATGAAATGGTCGGCGGCTGCGACCAAGTCCTCGAAGGGCAGCACAGCAGCCAGGTCCAGCCATGTACGGGCGGGGCTTGTCAGGGGAATCCCTTGCCAGGTTCTGACATCGGACTTCGCCAACACCATCCGATGCCCCTTGACTCCCTTGCGTTGGGGCCGGAAAGCACCGTCGGGCCTCGTCAAATGAAGCAGGAAATCCTGCTGTGAATCCCAAGGGAGGGGGCAGCCCCAGAGCATGGCAGCCGTTTCACGACAGCAAATGGCTCCCTCACTGATCCCGGTAAGGAGTCTCGCTGTATGGGCAAGATCCTGCTCCTCACCCCAAGGAACGCGGATTCCCCGGCTGGCCACCTGGAGATCGCTGTTCCACGCACGATGATCCGGAATGCCTGCCGCCCGTTGCTCGGCAAGCGTAAAGGAACGGCCCAGAAACTCAATCGGGAGTGGTGCGGAAATCCTCATCAGCCATTGTTGGCATGGTCTTGGAGGCCCCGAGAGGTTACCCACAGTGTGGAGGACTAGTGGAGCTCCGACAGCCCCATCGAGGGGCGGGATCTCAACCGAAAAACCCACTCAAAGTGCCGAAAGCTAACCCCTCGCGGGGAATGACGCCCACCAAAGTGCCGAGAACTAACCCCTCGCGAGGAATGACACCCACCAAAGTGCCGAGAGCTAACCCCTCGCGAGGAATGACACCCACCAAAGCGCCGAGAGCTAACCCCTCGCGGGTAGGGCGGGTTAGATGGACGTCCGGTGGAAGTTCTGGTGGCTGCGGCTGGCGGTGGGGCCGCGCTGGCCCTGGTACCGGTTGCCGTATTCACCGGAACCGTAGGGGTGTTCTGCTGATGAGGTCAGCCGGAAGAAGCACAACTGGCCGATCTTCATGCCGGGCCACAGCTTGATGGGCAGGGTTGCCACGTTGGACAGTTCCAACGTCACGTGGCCCGAGAATCCGGGGTCGATGAAGCCTGCAGTGGAGTGCGTGAGCAGTCCGAGCCGGCCCAGTGAGGATTTACCTTCAAGGCGGGCAGCAATGTCGTCGGCGAGGCTGACCGTTTCATACGTGGAGCCCAGGACGAACTCGCCGGGGTGCAGGATGAAGGGTTCGTCGCCTTCAACTTCAACCAACCGGGTCAGCTCGGGCTGTTCCTCGGCGGGGTCGATGTGGGCGTATTTGTGGTTGTCGAACAGCCGGAAGAACCGGTCGATCCGGACGTCCACGGAAGACGGCTGCACCATCGCGGGGTCGTACGGCTCAAGAACAATCCGTTGGGAGTCTATTTCGGCACGTATGTCGCGGTCAGAGATCAGCACAGCATCAAAAATACCCCATGCGTCCAAGTCCCCATGCATTGTCCGGGCGGCCTCGTGGGACTATAGTTCCCGGACATGTAGAGCCGCGCCCGTACCTGGGGGCAACGAGCATTCGCGGGGTAATTGTGAAAAAACTGGCAGTGCCGGCTTCCATTGTGCTGGCCGGGGCGCTGGCCCTTGGCGTGGCGGCTTCCAGCCAGATCCTTCCAGCTACGAACGCAGGTCCCGGCGGCGGCACCACCCCCTCCGCCAGCGTCGAGTCTGGTTTAACGGCACCTGAGTCAAGTACGACGCCGGACGCCTCACCTTCCGTCGACGCCCCCGCCACCGGGGAGGCCTCCGACCCCGCCTCTCTTCCCACCCCGGAGGAAGGATCCCCCAGCAGCGTACCCACCAGGCCCATTGCCGTGGACCCTGTCATTGAGACGCCACCGCCGGTGCCGAACATCGGACCTTCATGGGGTCCTGATGGTCCGTCAACGGAAGGCCCGGAGAACCCGGCCCCAAGTGATCCTGTGGTTTCCAGTCCTGCTGAACCATCGCCGTCGTCATCCTCGGAACTTCCGGCGCCGACAGCGCCGGCCATGGGCCCCGTCCCCACGGCTTCTGCCTCCGGCTCAGCGGCACCGACGGCGACCCAGACATCCACCCAGGCACCAACACCAACACCAGAGCCCACGCCGTCTGTCAGTCCGACGTCGCCCACACCGTCCCCCACTCGGACGGCAACCCCAACGGCAACTCCCACGGCTTCGCCGTCGGGACCGGCTTCGGCAACACCAGCGCCCAGCGCCACACCAACAGACAGCGCCACACCAACAGACAGCGCCACACCTGCCCCCACGCTGACGCAAACACCAACGCAGGAACCATCAACCACCCCCTTTCCCGGCAAATCCCCCAGCGGTGAAACCAACCCGGACAACGGTGCCCTGGCCCTGCTCCCGGACAGCAATTCCGCCGCGATCCTGACGGTGTTCAACGCGATCAACAGCTACCGGGCGTCCCTGGGTCTGGCCCCGGTGAAGTATCACGCCACAGTGGCGGGCCTGGCCCAGGAGTGGTCGAACAACATCGCAACACGGGAAGTGATCCAGCACCGACCCAATTTCTGGACAGACCCGCGGGCGCTGAGTCCCAACAATGGTGCCGGTGAGGTCATCGCCGTCCGCTGGGACCGCGATGCTGCGCAGCTGGTGGAGTGGTGGAAGGGTTCTCCGGGGCACGATGCCCTGCTGCGCGATCCCCGGTTCAACGTCATGGGCATCGGCATTACGTACACGGACGGTAACTGGCAGACCACGCCGAACCGCTACACCCTCTGGGGTGTAGTGAACTTCTTCGGATACACCACGCTCCCGGCCGGAACCACTACGTCACCGGGCGGAACTGTCACTCCCCCCGCGGATCCCATTGGAGCGTGCCAGCCCGGGGATAAGTACCAGCCGCCCACCCTGAACCTCAGCAACGCCTCCATCAGGAGTGCAGCCGACCTCGTCTCCATCGCGGCGGACGGAACCGTGTATTCCTACCCTTCCCTGGGGAATGCGAAGTACGGCGCGGCCCGCAAGATCGGCATTGGTTTCACCGGGCTCAAGGAACTGTTCGTCAGTGACTGGGACCGCGACGGCGTCTTCGACCTCATTTCCCAACGCACCGACGGAGCACTGCTGGTGTATCCGGGCAGGCAGACGGGCGGATTCGGCTCGCCAGGGGTTTTGGGCCACGGATGGCAGTCCCTGAACATATCCGTGGGCAACTGGTGTGCCAACAACAGGCTTCCGCAAATTGTGGCCATGGACGCTTCGGGCGGTCTCTGGTTATACAAGAACGCGGGGATGACGTACATCCGTTCCCAGGCAGCGATCGGCGCGGGCAACAAGGCCATCCGGCTCAGCATGGTTGATTACAACGCGGATGGCTTCCAGGATCTCCTGACCGTCGAGCCCAACGGTTCCCTGCGCTTGTACCGGGGCACCGGCCTTGCTACGCCCAAGCAGGAAGCGCGGCCTGTGGTGGGTGCTGCGTGGACGGACTACTCGGGTCTGCGTTCACTGAAGGGCGTAACGGGAGCGAACACCACCGGCATCGCGGGACTGGGTACCAACGGGGTACTGGAGTACTGGGACCTCACCTCGGGAAGGCTGACGACGCCGGTCGCCGTGGGTGGCGGGTGGAGCGGCTACAAGCTCGCCCAATAGCCACCCAACACCCAATAGCCGCCCAACACGGCGGCAGCCCGGGCGGGCAACACCGCCCAAAAGCCGGGCAACAACGGAACCGCTCACACCACCGAGCGGGACTCCATCACGGTCTTGAGCTGCTCCAGCTGGGCGACTTCACTTTCCATGGTTTTCTGGATCATGCCGTTCATGAGCTTCCGGAGGCCCTTGGGGTGGTATTCGAGGGCGAACCGGAGCCGGGTTGTTTGGCCTTCGGTGCTGAGGTAGTAGCCGCCGGTGGGCCGGGCGGGACCTGCGACGACGGCGAACCGCACTTCCGCTCCCGGCCTGGCCTCGGTGATCTGGAAATCGGCGGCGATGGGCCGGCCGCCGGGTCCGTTGAGGGTCTGCTGGTAGAGCGCGCCTTTTTGGCCACGGATGCCGGAACGGAGCGAGATGCTGCGGATTCCGGAGCGCCAGAGGGAGTTGTTCATGCCGTCCATGAGGAATCCGTAGACGGTCATGGCGTCCCGGCTGATCACCACTTCGTAGTCTGCAAATGCCATGGAAACCTCTTTCGCGTACGGTTCGAATGTCTTAGCCCGGTTCCCCATACGCAGCAGCTAACACCTTCAGAATAGTCAGCGGACCATGAACGGGCACACATAAAGGTCGAGCCTTGACCGAATGGTTATCTGGCGCCTTCATAAAGTGACCACTGACAGGGCAAGGCGCTACGGGGTAGAGTTCCCGAGGCTGGCTTAAACCGATGTGGGGGCATTATGCGGGTTCTGAAACAACAAACTTTCGCTTCAAAGGCACGACGCCGGGTGGCCGCGTGCGCTGTTTTCCTCGCCGTCGCGGTGGCTGGTGGGGTTGTCACAGCGGTTCCGGCAACAGCGGCACCACCGCTTGCAAGCACCCCGGCGAAGACAGCAGTCCCCACAACTGTCAATCCTTTGCCGAGCGTGGATCCCATCGGGGATCCAGCCAGCTTTTCGGTCCTGGTCAACAAGTCGCGGCCGCTGAATCCGGCGAGCTACGCGCCGTCGGACCTTATTAACGCACGCGGCTCGGGCCAGTACATGCGGGCGGAAGCTGCCGCCTGGCTCAACGGCTTGTTCCAAGGGGCCGCTGACGCAGGTACCGGCGGGTTGTCGATCGTCAGCGGCTACCGTTCCTACGCCACCCAAACCCAGGTTTACTGGGGCTACGTCAACGCCTACGGCCAGGCCTATGCGGATACCATTTCGGCCCGGCCCGGCTACAGCGAGCACCAGACTGGCCTCGCCATGGACATCGGCAACGCTGCCGGCAGTTGTGGGCTCAGCACTTGCTTCGGCGATACAGCCGCGGGCAAGTGGGTGGCGGCCAACGCCCACAAGTACGGTTTCATTGTCCGCTACCCCAACGGCTACACGGGCACCACCGGGTACAGCTACGAGCCCTGGCATCTGCGCTACGTGGGCGTAGACCTGGCCACCGACATGAACCGGCGCGGGTTCCCCACGTTGGAGCACTATTTCGCGGGCAACACCGCAGCCGCGGCCAGCATCAAGTCCGGCGCGGACCTGGTGGCCGCAGACTCTTCCGGCCGCCTTTTGCGCTACCCCGCGACGGCGGCCGGCGGCTATGCAGGCGCCGTCCAGATCGGTTCGGGTTGGACCGGGTTGAAGCAGGCTTTCGTGGTGGATTGGGACATTGATGGCGTCTACGATCTCCTGGCGCAATGGAACAACGGCGTCCTCGGGGTCTATCGGGGCCTTCCGGGCGGCGGGTTCGCCAACCAGGTAGTGGTGGGCAACGGAGGCTGGGAGCGCATGACCATCACCGTGGGTAAGTGGACGCACGCGCATGGCCGGCCCGGCGTCGTCGGCTATTTCCCGGACGGCGTCCTGCGCTATTACCCCAACACCTTTGGTGGCGCGCTGAGCGCTCCGCAGATCATCGGGAAGGGCTGGAACGGCATGGAGTTGACCATCGCCGACTGGGAAGGCGATGGCGCCAACGACATCCTGGCGAGGACGGGCTCCGGGGCCCTCATCAACTACCGGGGCGACGGTTGGGCAGGCTTCTACGGGCCGGCCACTACCGTGGGCACGGGCTGGCAGTACATGCGGGTGCTGGCCCCGAGCTTCGGGCTGACCGGCGCGGGCACCCGCGGCATCACGGCACAGACTGCCGACGGCAACCTCTACAACTACGGCCTTGGCCGGGGCCAGTGGACAACGTACCGCCAGGTGGGTTCCGGATGGAACGGACTGAAACTGTTCAAGTAGGCGGCCGACGCGCTTGTCATGAGCTGCCCCTCAACTGCGCTAAGCTAGGACTCGCTCGGGCGAATTTCTCCCGGGCAGCGCGGGCGTAGCTCAATGGTAGAGCGCTAGCTTCCCAAGCTCGATACGCGGGTTCGATTCCCGTCGCCCGCTCAAGGAGAGCCCCGGATCCCAGGATCCGGGGCTTTTTCGTGGCCGGGAGCTTTTGCACTCCGGGCTTCCGCACATCCCGGGGCTGAAGTGTCCCGGGCGTTATCGTGCCCGCGGCTTTGCGCCCGGGGCTTTCGTATCCGGGCTCAAGTGTCCCGGGGCGATATCGTGCCCGCGGCTTTCCGCCGGGAGCTTTCGCGTTCCCAGCTTTCGCGTTCCGGGCTTTTGTATCCGGGCGGAAGGCCCGACGACGACGCTCGCCCCGCCGGGGCCGCGCGCCTGGCACCTGGGCAGGGAGGGTGACCGCGGCCACTGTGACCCCCGCCGAGGTGTAGGGTCAGGAGTCAGGAGCCATTTCGGCTCCGCTCTAAGGGAGCCATCATGGGCGACAAATCACCGCGCCAAACCGCATCGAAGAAATCCAGCAAGTCCATCAAGGAAAAACGGGCGGATAAGCGGGCTTCCGGCTCCGCCGCCGCGGAGGCAGCAAAACCTTCAACCGGCAGCAAGAAGTGACGGCGCCCAACGGTCAGCTGAGCATCGGCGTCCTTGCTACCTCGCTGAAACCGAACGAGCGTCGCCTGCCGATCCACCCACAGCACCTGGAACGCATCGATCCTGCCCTGCGCCAACAGCTCCGCTTTGAACATGGTTATGGAGACCGCTTTGGTGTCTCCGACACCGCGCTTGAAGCGCTGGTTGGCGGACTTGGTACACGCGAGGAGTTGATCGCCTCCAGCGATGTCATCCTGCTGCCTAAACCGCAGGCCCAGGACCTTGCCGAGCTCCGCGATGGCCAAACGCTGTGGGGCTGGCCGCACTGTGTCCAGGACCGGGCCATCACTCAGTTGGCCATCGATAAGAAGCTCACGCTCATCGCCTTCGAGGCCATGAACCATTGGGCCGGCGACGGTGGATTTGGCCTGCACGTGTTCCACAAGAACAACGAACTCGCAGGATATTGCTCCGTCCTCCATGCCTTGGCGCTCACGGGCTCCACCGGCGATTACGGCCGCCGGCTTAGCGCCGTCGTCATCGGTTTTGGCGCCACTGCGCGCGGTGCCGTGACGGCGTTGAATGCCCATGGTGTCCACGACGTCCAGGTTCTGACCAACCGGGGCGTCGCCGCCGTCGGATCTCCGATCCATTCAGTGCGGATCGTGCAATTCGACCACGACAACGAGGCTCCGTTCCTCAGCGAAGTCATCACCGACCAGGGACGCAAACCGTTGGCGCCGTTCCTGGCGGCGGCGGACATAGTGGTCAATTGCACCCTGCAGGACCCCAACGCCCCGCTGACGTACCTCCGCACGGAGGACCTGACGGATTTCCGGGCTGACAGCTTGATCGTGGACGTTTCCTGCGACGAAGGCATGGGGTTCAGCTGGGCCCGCACCACCACGTTCGACGACCCCATGTTCCGCGTGGGCGGACACGTCAACTACTACGCCGTGGACCACAGCCCGTCGTACCTTTGGAACTCGGCCAGCTGGGAAATCAGTGAGGCCCTGCTGCCGTTCCTGGACACCGTGATGGCCGGTCCGGCCGGGTGGGACGCCAACGAGACCATTTCCCGTGCCATCGAAATCCGCGACGGCGTGATCCGCAACCCGGACGTTCTTGAATTCCAGGGACGCTCCGCGGAGTACCCGCACCTGCCTGTGGCCTGAGCCGACAAACACCTCAGCGGCCAACAAAAAGCGCTCCCGGTCCTGCCGGGGGCGCTTTTGTTGTCCAGCTCTTCTGTTGTTCCAGCGCTTCAGTTGTCACAGCGCTTCCACGGTTACAGCGCTTCCACCGTTGGCCCGTGGGCTCTTTGATCCCGCCGGCACTCAGGCGGTCTGAGGTTCCTGCACGATCCTCAGCACCCGGCGCCTGTCGCGCAGGTCCACTTTCAGGTGCAGCGATGACTTTCGGGCCAGGACGACGGCGACTACCGCAGCAGCGATGGCGGGCACCCCGCCCGAGATGAGGACAGCCAAGTGTGGGCCGAGGTGCTCCGCGAGCCATCCCATCATGGGGCCGCCGATAGCCTGCCCACCGATCAGGACCACCAGGTAGAGGCTCATGACGCGGCCGCGGATGCTCATGTTGGAGCTGGTCTGCACCATCTGGTTGGCCGCGGTGAGGAACATGAGGCACCAGAATCCGGCAAGGACCATGGTGACGCTGAACCAGACCATGGACGGCATCAGCGATGACACACAGAGCATCAAACCGTACAACCCTGCGGACATCACTACCGACCTCAACCGCAGTTGACGACGCCGGGTGGAGGCCACCGCTCCTGTCAGTGCACCGAGCGCAACCATCGCGTTGAGCAGGCCGTAGCCTCCGGCACCGGCGTCGTACACGTGGTCCGCAAAAGCGGCCAGCAGCACCGGAAGGCTCATCGCGAAAACTGCCACGAACCCGGCCATCAGCCAGGGCCAGTAAATGGTGGGCTTGCTGAGGGCGTAGTTGAGGCCCTCGCGCAGCATCCCCTTCTTTCGGGGTGTGGGCTGGCTGAGGTGCAACTGGTCCTTGCGGAGGATCAGCAGCATGGCCACGGTGGAGCAACAGGCCACTGCGTTGGCGGCGAAAGCCCAGCCGGCACCAACGGCAGTGAGCAGAACACCCGCCAATGCCGGCCCGATCAGGCCGCCCAATTGGAAGGTGGTGGAGTTGACGCTGATGGCGTTCCGCAAGTACTTAGGGCCGACCAGCTCATTGACGAACACTTGCCGGGCAGGCTGGTCGAGCACCGTGACGAAGCCCAGAACCAAGGCAATGACGTACACGTGCCAGACCTGGACAAGGCCGCTCAAGGACAGCACCGCCAGCGCAGCGGCCAGTACCGCCGCCGCAGATTGGCAGATGATAAGGATCTTGCGCTTGGCGAAACGGTCGGCAATCATGCCGCCCCACGGTCCCAGGAAAAGCGACGGCATGAACTGCAGTGCCACGGTAATTCCGACGGCGGTCACGGAACCGGAGAGTTGGAGCACCATCCAGTCCTGGGCGATGCGCTGCATCCAGATGGCGATCACGGCGATGAAATGGCCGATTGCGAAGATCCTGAAGTTGGGGACCTTCAGGGAGATGAAAGTATGACGCCAGGGCAGCTTTTCGCTCACGACGGCGATCGGCTGGGTGACGTTGTCCGGCTGGCTTGCGGCGGGGCGGCTTTCGGCCGCGTGGCCTGGGTCCGGCTGGCTTGTGTCCAACTGGCCTTGGTCCGGCTGGCTTATGTCCGGCAAGGGACGGGCGGACAGGGAATCGATGACGGGCTGGCTGACGTTTGCCGCTGAAGGCGGTGGGGGTGCCAAAAGTAGTCCTCGGATCGAGAGTTTCGGTGGGATGCGTTTAACGCTATGGTTGCCAGCAGCAATTATGGAAGCGTATTGCGCCTATAACTAGCATTGCGGAATGCAATGAGGTGCCTGCGGGACAAGGGGCATCGGCGCAGTACTCCGGCCGTGCGCTGACCTGCGCTTAAAGGAGTTCCGTGTTCGAACCCGTCCAGCTCCGCTCCTTTTTGGCCGTTGCGGAAACCCTGAGTTTCACCAAAGCCGCCGAACGGCTGGGGCTCGCCCAGCCCACCGTCAGCCAGCACGTCCGGAAGCTGGAGGCCGCCGCCAAGCGCGTACTGGTCGCCCGGGATACCCGTGAAGTGCGGCTCACTGACAACGGCGATGCCATGGCTGGTTTTGCCCGAAACATCCTTGCCGCCCATGATTCCGCGGCACGGTACTTTTCCGGTTCAGCCATGCGCGGACGTCTCCGGTTCGGAACCGCCGACGACCTCGCCATCACGGGCCTTCCACGGATCCTGCGCGAGTTCCGGCAGCTCTATCCGCAGATCAACCTCGAGCTCACCGTCAGCCAAAGCGACCAGTTGTACAAGCGGCTCAACGCCGGGCAGCTGGACCTGGTGTTCGTGAAATGGGTGGCCGGTGCCAAGGAAGGCACGGTGGTCCGCCACGACAACTTCGCCTGGGTGGGCGTGGAACAGACCGTGCTGGAGCCGGGGGCGCCAGTGCCGCTCATCGCCTACCCCGCGCCCAGCCTCAGCCGGAAACTTGCCATCGATGCCCTGGAGGCCGAAGGCCGGACGTGGCGGATCACCTGCAGCACCAAGCAGATCAGTGGGGTGCTGGCGGCCGTGCGGGCCGGCATTGGAGTTGCCGTGATGCCGGCGTCGCTGGTTCCCGAGGATTTGAAAGTGATCACGCAACGGTTTGGCCTGCCGCCGGTAGGTGACGTCGATTTCACCCTGATCCGCAACCCGCTGGCCAACGCAGAAGTGATCGATGCACTCACACAGGCCATCATGGGACGGACACTGAGCAAGTCGAACTAGCTGCGGGCTGGGCGGCTTGGCCGGATGCGGCCCTTACGCCCGTTCCACCACCTCACTACCCTAAGGTCGTCCAGGGCGAAGCGGCCTTCCGGTACGGCGGCCCGGATGCGTTCGTCGTCGAAAGGAAGCCTGGGACGCAGCTCCACGGGAAGCCACGGCGCATACGGCGAAGGCTCGCTGACCCCTTCGGCGAGCATCTGCGCTTGGGCTTTTGCGACGAGGGGAACCACCATGGTCCATTCTGTCAGCTGAGCCAGCGCGCGGATGGACCAGATGGGGGCGCGGACGTAAACGGGGTGGCCGTCCGCCATCCGGGCGATCCTGCGGACAGCTGCTCCAAGTTCAAGCTCTTCGGCTCCGACAACAGCGACGGTCGGGGTGGGCACGCGACCTTCGAGGGCGGCGATCAGGGTGTTGACAGCCTCTTCCACCGGTATGGGTCGAACAGTCCGCTCCCGATAACCTACGGTCGCGAAAACCGGAAAGCTGCGCACCGCACGCGTCACGTGGTCCACCATGTGGTCTCCCTTGCCGTAGATCATCCCCGCTTTAAGGATCGTGTGCTCGATGCCGGACTGCCGCAGGAGTTCCTCGGCAGCCCATTTGGTCTCGTGATAGGCGGAGCCACAATCCGGACGGGCGCGAAGGAAGCTCAACATGACGATTCTTTGGACGCCCGCTCTCCGGGCAGCCTCAATGACTGCGCGGGTGCCTTCAACGTGAACCCGCTGGAAGGTCTGTTCACCGATCTCCCGGTTGATCCCCGCGCAGTGGGCTACGACGTCGCAACCCGTGAAGGCCTGCGTCAAGGCGTCGACGTCGGTGATTGCGGTCCCTGTCCGCCGCGAAATGATGACGGTGTCCGGCCTATTGAGTCGTTCTGTGAGGTGACGCCCTACAAAGCCTGTACCGCCGGTAATAGCCACACGCATGATCTAGCTCCTTCGCTTATTAGCAATTAAGCTAAACTGTATATAGCAATTGTGCTATATTGCAAACATGGCAGATGCAGCATCGGATATCTTCGCAGCGTTGGCGCACCCCACCAGGCGGCAAATTCTTCAAGACCTCAAGGACGGCGAGTTGGCCGCAGGGGAAATCGCTGCGCGATTCAACGCCACGGGACCCACCATTTCCCGACACTTGAGCGTGCTGCGCCAGGCCGGCCTGGTCACGGAACGGCGGGACGCCAACCGTATTCTCTACTCGCTCGTGGGCGAGCGCCTGGCCCTGTCGGTGGGAGACTTCCTTTCCACGGTTTGCCCCGAGCAGATCGTGTTGCGGGAGGTCCGGAAACGGACCCCTTCCCGCCCCTCGACCAGAACACCGAAAGCGGCCAAGACATCGGAAGCCTGAACCTACTGCCGTAGTAGGCTCACCCAATGATTGACGCCAAGCTCATGCCGCCATCTGCAAGCTTCCATGCCTCGTGGCTTGCAAGCTGGGACGAGTGGGGAACCCTTGAGCAGGACGGCTCGGCAGCGTTCGTAGCCGCGAGGTATAACCTGGATCTCCGCCAGCGCAGCGATTTTTCGGAATGGATTAACCTGCTGCACCACATGCCCTTGGAAGAATTCCAACCTCCCGAAGGCTTGGTCAACCAGAGCACCATCTGGGTGGTGGAGGGCAGTTCTTATCTGGGTTCCGCCAGCCTCAGGCACTCGTTGGCCAATGAGTACCTGACCGAAGTGGGAGGCAATATCGGTTATGGAATCCGGCCAAGCGCCAGGGGTCGGGGACTCGCCAAGCTTGCCCTCAACGGCGCCTTGGAGGAAGCGCGCGCCCTGGGGATGGAACGCGTCATGGTGACCTGCAAGCAGCCCAACACGGCGTCCGCCCGCACTATTGAAGCCTGCGGCGGCGTTCTTGAAAGCGTCCGGCCACCGGAGAGTTTCAGCCCGGACCTGGGTGTCACCGAACCTATCCGCCGATATTGGATCAACCTTCCCTTACCGGGTAAGCGCATTCCCGGTATCCTGTAAGCATGACCGACCTCACCACGCTGGCTGACCTCACACCTGGCATATGTTCCGTGACTCTCCGCTCCCACGGCATTGAGGATGTGGTTCGAATTTCCTCGAATGCGGGCCTGGCCGGCATTGAGTGGGGCACCGATGTCCACGTCAGCGATGCGGAGTCTGCGGCAAAGGCCAAGGAAGCAACCCAAGCAGCAGGGCTTGCCGCCCTGTCCCTCGGCTCGTACTACCGCTGCGGCGCATTCGGAGACTTCGACCGGGCGCTGGACCTGGCGGCAGGGCTTGGTGCACCGCGGATCCGGGTGTGGGCAGGAGAACTTGGCTCGGCCGACGCCAGCGAAGAGCACTGGGACGCAGTAGTGAAAGACACACAGCGGATTGCGGATCTCGCAGCCGCCCGGGGCGTCTCCATCGCCTTTGAGTATCACGGCAATACGCTCACGGACTCCCCCGCAACCACCCTCGAGTTACTGAACCGGGTCAACCACCCGAACGTCGGCACCTACTGGCAGCCCGCCGTCGGACTTTCAGACCAGCAGGCGCTGGAGTCCTTGCATGAAGTCCTCCCGCACGTAGTGGGTGTGCACTGCTTCTCCTGGGGGCCGGTTGCTGAACGTTTTCCGCTGCGGCACCGGAAATTGCTGTGGCAGACCGTCACCGATGTCCTGCGGGGAAACGGCAAGGACATGGACATCATGCTGGAATTTGTCGAGGACGATCTTCCGGAAAACGTCATCAACGACGCCTCTTTCCTCCACACCATCACCCTGGGCGAGGACTGAGACCTACAGTTGGGTCCAACCCCGTCGGCCGAGCCACGACGCACACAGTGACGGCCACTGATCAGCGCCCGGCGTCCCCAGGGCCAGGCCAATACCGTGAATGCCATGCGGAAAGACATGAAGCTCCACCGGGACACCGGCGCGGCTGAGCTCCCCGGCGTAAGCGAAGCTATGGGCGACGGGGACGGAGTGGTCATCGGCGGTATGCCACAGGAACGCCGGGGGTGTAGCCGGCGTCACGTGCAGCTCGGCTGAAAGCTCCCGCAGGACCTCAGCCGGGGCGCCCGCGCCGGCCAGGTTGTCCACGGACCCCTGATGAACCGAGTCCACGAACGAAATCACCGGATAGCAGAGAATGCTGAGGTCCGGCGCAGCGGCGTTGGTGTCCAGTTCAGGATCGCCGCTGGGAACCTGGACTGCCAACGTGGCGGCAAGATGCCCGCCAGCGGAAAACCCGAGAACGCCCACCCTGGATGCGTCAACGTTCAGGCCATGACCGCCGCTGCGGATCCACAACATGGCCCGCTTGGCGTCCTCCAACGGGGCGGGGTGGTGATCGGGCGCCACCCGGTACCGCAACACGAACGCGTGGATGCCCAGCGAGGCAAGCCACTCGGCCACCGGCTCGGCCTCGTGATCAGCCTGCTTTGCATACCCTCCGCCCGGAAGCACCAGGATGGCAGGCGCAGCCTGAGTGGAAACTACCCCGGCGGTGGAACGCTCGACGGCGGGAATCACCGTGAGTGCCCGGGGCACCTCCGCTGGCACCCGCCCGTGCTCCCGTTTGCGCGCGGGCTGCGGGACCGGCGTCATACCTGCGATTCCACCGGAGCTTCCGCCGCCGAAGTCCCGGTACTGCGGCGGAGCTTGACCGCGCCGCTGACCGGAGGGGTATCAGGATCTCCGGCAGCCAGACGACCAATGTCCTCCAGCGGCAGGTGCACCGTGGACAGGGCGGGCCGGAAGTCGCGCAGGGTTTCGATGTCGTCGAATCCGGCGATGGTGGCGTCGCGCGGAATCCACACGCCCTCGGGCCGAAGGGCGGCCGTGACACCAATGGCCATGACGTCATTGACTGCGAAAATACAGAGGCGTTCTTCGGATGCTTTGATCCGGGCGGCAAGTGCCGCCCCGGCGTCGTATCCTCCGGCACGGTTGAATCCCGTGCGGATCACCTCAGCCGCTGGCCGTCCGGCATCCTCGAGTCCGCGCTGGAAACCGCGAACACGGTCATCGGAGGTGTACAGGCCTTCGGGGCCGGCGATGATCAGGAAGGCGCCGTCGTGAGTCTCGGCCAGTTCCGTTGCGAGGCCGGCAGCAAGTTCCTCGTTGGGGACCTTCACCACGTGGTAACCCTCAGTAGTGGACGCACCAACCACCGGATGCCCCACCACTCCCACGTGTCCGCCGTTGCGGCAGTAGCGGTCCAACTCGGCGGCAAGTTCGATGTTTCCCTGCTTGTCCTCGGCCCGGACGGAACGCGAACCGGCAATGACGATTGAGTCTGCCCGACGTGCGGCGAAGGCTGCCACTGCCGCTTTCTCATCAGAAGGAGCCCCGGAGGTGCTGGCCAGGAGCACCATGCGGTTCTGCTGGCGGGCAGCTTCCTGTACTCCGCGGGCGATCGCTGAGAAGTACGGATCGGCGATGTCGTGGACAACCAGTCCGATTAAGCCCGAGCTCGATTTCGCCAGCGCCTGAGCTTGGGCGTTGGGCACGTAGCCGAGCTTGTCGGCGGCCTCGCGGACGCGTTCGGCAATGTCTTCGGCGGGCTTCCGGGACGAGCCGTTGAGGACCCTCGATGCGGTGGCCAGGGAAACCCCGGCCAAACGGGCAACTTCACTGAGTGTGCTGGCGGCCACGGGGCCCTCCTTTTCTGCAAGCGTCGGGACTGGCGCTAGGGAAATTATGTCAGTCTTCCGGAAGTTTCGGGAAAGCGCTTGCCAATCCGGCGCGTCATGGTGCATGATCGAATGCAACGGGAATGCGCTTTCCCACATGAACTGCAAGCACCGGCATCCGCACCGCGACCGGCACACAAGGCACTGGAGAAAACATGGGCTACGAAACAAAGACGATCCGCATCGCCATGAACGGCATCACCGGCCGTATGGGCTACCGCCAGCACCTGCTGCGGTCCATCCTCCCCATCCGCGACGCCGGCGGCTTCACCTTGGAAGACGGCACCAAAGTCCAGGTTGAGCCGATCCTCGTTGGCCGCAACGAGGCCAAGATCCGCGAACTGGCCGAGCTCCACAAGGTCTCCGAATGGACCACCGACCTGGACGCCGTCATCGCCGATCCCACCGTGGACATCATCTTTGACGCTTCCATGACCAGCCTCCGCGCCTCCACCCTGAAGAAGGCCATGCGCGCCGGCAAGCACATCTTCACCGAGAAGCCCACGGCCGAGACCCTCGAAGAAGCCATTGAACTGGCACAGATCGGCAAGGAAGCCGGCGTTACCGCAGGCGTTGTGCACGACAAGTTGTACCTCCCCGGCTTGGTGAAGCTCCGCCGCCTCGTGGATGAAGGCTTCTTCGGCCGCATCCTCTCCATCCGCGGCGAATTCGGCTACTGGGTCTTCGAAGGAGACGTCCAGGCTGCCCAGCGTCCGTCCTGGAACTACCGCAAGGAAGACGGCGGCGGAATGACCACGGACATGTTCTGCCACTGGAACTACGTCCTTGAAGGCATCATCGGCAAGGTCAAGAGCGTCAATGCCAAGACTGCCACCCACATCCCTGCCCGTTGGGACGAGGCCGGCAAGGAATACAAGGCAACCGCCGACGACGCTTCCTACGGCATCTTTGAGCTCGAAACCCCGGGCGGCGACGACGTCATCGGCCAGATCAACTCCTCCTGGGCCGTCCGCGTCTACCGCGACGAACTCGTGGAGTTCCAGATCGACGGCACGCACGGTTCCGCCGTCGCCGGTTTGAACAAGTGCGTTGCGCAGCAGCGCGCCCACACCCCCAAGCCCGTCTGGAACCCCGACCTGCCCGTCACCGAATCCTTCCGCAGCCAGTGGCAGGAAGTTCCCGCCAACGCTGAACTGGACAACGGCTTCAAGCTGCAGTGGGAAGAATTCCTGCGCGACGTCGTCGCAGGCCGCGAGCACCGCTTCGGCCTCCTCTCCGCAGCCCGCGGCGTTCAGCTCGCCGAGCTCGGCCTGCAGTCCTCGGCCGAGCGCCGCACCATCGACATCCCGGAGATCACCCTCTAATGACGTCACTGATTCTTCCCACAGACGACGGCGGCACCCGCGAGTACCGCCTTCAGGCAGCCACCTCCTGGGCCAAGCCGACCGCTCCTTTGACGGCCCGCCGCGCTTACGCCGCCGCCCATGTCATCCCCGAGGTAGCAGCAGACAACACGCCCGGCGCGCCGGCCCAGCTCGACTGGGACGCCACCCTGGCCTACCGGCACGAGCTGTGGTCCTACGGCCTTGGCGTTGCTGACGCCATGGACACCGCACAGCGCGGCATGGGCCTGGACTGGGCAGCCACGCAGCAGCTCATCAAGCGCACCGGCGCCGAGGCAGCCTCTGTTGTTTCGGCAGGCAACGCAGCAATCGCGGGCAAGTCAGTCCGCGACCTCGTGTCCTGCGGCGCAGGCACCGACCAGCTGGACATCGCCGCGCTCCCCGAGGGCGCAGCGGGCATCCAGGCCGTGATCGAGGCCTACCGCGAGCAGATCGCCGTCGTCAGTGAGGCCGGTCCCAAGGTCATCCTGATGGCATCCCGCGCCCTGGCCAAGGTCGCCAACGGCGCCGACGACTACCTGCACGTCTACTCGACGCTCCTGCAGGAAGTGGAGCAGCCCGTCATCCTGCACTGGCTCGGCACCATGTTCGATCCCGCACTGGCCGGATACTGGGGCTCCGACCACGTCTCCGTGGCCACCGAAACGTTCCTCAGCCTGATCCGCGAGCACTCGGACAAGGTAGACGGCGTAAAGGTTTCGCTGCTGGACGCCTCACACGAGGTTGCCCTCCGCGCGGCGCTGCCTGCTGATGTGCGCCTCTACACCGGCGACGACTTCAACTACCCGGAACTGATCGACGGCGACGACACGCACCACTCGGACGCCCTGTTGGGCATCTTCGCGGCCATCTACCCGGCCGCTTCGGTTGCGTTGCAGAAGTACGACGCCGGCCAAGGCGCCGAAGGGCGTGCCATCCTGGACTCCACCCGTGAGCTGGGAAAGCACATCTTCAGCGCACCCACGTTCTACTACAAGACCGGCATCGCCTTCATGTCCTGGCTCAACGGCAAGCAGCCTGGCTTCCAGATGGTGGGCGGCCTGCACTCGGGCCGTTCGGTCCTGCACTTGGCAAAGACCTTTGAGCTGGCGGACCAGGCCGGCCTGCTGAAGGATCCGTCGCTGGCAGCATTCCGGATGTCCGACTTCCTGCGGATCAATGGGGTGGGCGCATGAGCGACTTCTCCCGGTTGTCCCTGAACAGCGCCACCACCAAGAAGTGGACGCTTGCCGAAGCCGTGGATGGTTGCGCCCGCGCCGGCATCCCCGCGATCGGCCCATGGCGCGACCGCGTGGCCGAGGCCGGTCTGGA
Organism: Arthrobacter sp. StoSoilB20; assembly: GCF_019977295.1. Taxonomy (NCBI): domain Bacteria; kingdom Bacillati; phylum Actinomycetota; class Actinomycetes; order Micrococcales; family Micrococcaceae; genus Arthrobacter; species Arthrobacter sp. StoSoilB20. Next base: position 4,270,048 of record NZ_AP024651.1, read on the forward strand.
CAAGGCGGCCAAGCTCATCAAGGACGCAGGACTCCGCGTTTCCTCGCTGTGCCGCGGCGGATTCCTCACGGCGGCCGACGCTGAAGGCCAGGCTGCCGCACTCGCTGACAACTTCGATGCCGTCCGCGAAGCAGTAGCGCTGGACACCCAGGAGTTGTTCCTGGTGGTTGGCGGGCTCGCTCCGGGTGAGAAGGACGTCGTCGCTGCCCGCCAGCGCGTGGCCGACCGCCTCGAGGAACTCGTTCCTTTCGCTTCCGAAAACGGCGTACGGCTGGTGCTGGAACCCCTGCACCCCATGTACGCCGCCGACCGCGCACTCATCTCCACCCTTGGCCAGGCACTGGATCTCGCCGCGCCGTACGACGCAAAGGCTGTTGGCGTCGCCGTCGACACCTTCCACGTCTGGTGGGATCCGGAACTGAAGGCGCAGATCGACCGCGCCGGCCGTGAGAATCGGATCGCCTCCTACCAGGTGTGCGACTTCAACCTGCCGATCGCTGCGGACGCACTGTTGTCCCGCGGCATGATGGGCGACGGCGTCATTGACTTCGCCACGATCGGCACCTGGGTCAGGGACGCCGGTTACACGGGCGACATTGAGGTTGAGATCTTCAATCAGGAAATCTGGGATGCCGATGGCGACACCGTCCTGGAAACCATGAAGCAGCGCTACGCGGAGCTCGTCCTCCCGTTCGCGTAACACGTGATCCTCCCGCGGATGCCCTAAGCTCCGCGGGAGGATCACTCCAAGAACAAGCGGGTTCCTGCCACGGTCACGGCGGGGGCCCGCTTTTTGGTGCCCGTTTGTGTGTCAGCTGTGAGTCGTGGATTGAACTTTCCCGCTGAGGGGCTGAGCTTTCAGCCGGCCACGAGACCGTCCCAAGACCACTTGGTGAGGCTGAGTCCGGCCGGGACGTCGTCCGATGAGCGCTCATAGCGCGCCATGGAGTTGTTGGTGGCCCAGGCGAAGTAGTCATGCAGGACTGTGCGAAGCGCATCGTCCACCACGCCCACGTCCTTCAGCGCCTGGTCAAAGCACGTGATCGCCCGGCTGTTCATCTCTTCGTGGGGGCCGTTCCCGCTATGCATCCTCACCACTGAGGACTCATCGCCATAGCTTTCGGAGTACAGCGGTGGACCGCCCAAGGCCTCACTCCAGTAAGCTGCCAACCGCTGGGTGTGCTCCGGGTGGACGCCGTGCCGGAAGGCATGCCCCACTACCTCGTCATCCACCACCCTGACGTGCCAAGCCTTCGCCAGAGCAAGGAAAAAATCTGCGCCGCCGGCCGCCTCGTACACCGTTTGCATGGTGAAACAATGGCACGGGTGCGGCCGGACGGGAAGGTTTGCTCAACGGGAAATGAAGATGCTCGGCACCGCCGTTACCCAGGTGTCAGTTCAGGAGGCTCGCGCAGGGAGCTGGACCTTTGCCTCCGGCAAGCCGATGAAGGTGACCGATCCGCCGTCGGGCGCTTGCAGTTCCAGGCTGATATTCCGTGTTCCTTCCAGGGGCAGCACGGAATCCACCCGGAAAACCTCGCCCCTGATCCGTACGCTGTCCCCGTTCCGGATGGCCTTGAGCTTCCTGTTTTTGCTGTCGGCATTCTTACTGTCGGCACGCGCGCTCGAATTGCCCATTGCCGTTACCGTTCCTTCCGCGGTTCGTCGCCACGGGCTTGACGGATTTCCTCGCCTCGCCGGATGTCTGAGTCCTCTTTTTCCTGCTGCTTGTCGCTCCTCTTGGTGTCGCGCGGCGGCAGTTGGATGCTTTCCTCAGCCTCAATTCCGCCCTGCAACTGGCGCCCGCGTTCCATTTCGGCGTCAAACTCTGCTCCGAACAGCAAGGACATGTTCAGGATCCAGAGCCAGAGGAGCATGATGATGACCCCGGCCAAGGCTCCGTAGGTCTTGTTGTAGTTGCTGAAGTTGGCCACGTAAAAGCCGAATCCCAGCGATGCCAGCGCGAAGATCACCAGTGCAATGAAGGAACCCATGCTCATCCAGCGGAATTTGGGCTGCTTGACGTTGGGGGTGAAGTAGTAGAGCACTGCGATGATCGCCACCACGATCAAGATCAGCACCGGCCATTTGGCGATGTTCCAGACGGTCAGTGCAGCCTCCGAAAGGCCGATGGCACCACCAATCGCTTCTGCAACAGGCCCGCTGAGGACAAGCATGGCCGCGGCCAGGGCGGCACCGACGACGGCGACGATGGTGACGGCGAGCATGGTGCCGCGCAGCTTGACGAATCCGCGGCCCTCGTCCACTTCATAGACCCTGTTCATTGCCCGGCTGAACGCTGTGGTGTAGCCGGAAGCGGACCAGAGTGCCACCAGGACACCGAAAACCAGCGCGAAGCCTGCCGTGTTGGACTGCGTCAGTTCCTCGATCGGCTTGCGCATGGCCTCGACGCCGGGCCCCGGCGCAAACTGCTGGACCATGTCCAGCAGAGTGGACGTGGTCTTGCCGGCGTCGCCGAAGAGCCCGATCAGGGAGACCAGCGCCAGCAGCGCGGGAAAAAGTGAGAGCACTGCGTAATACGTCAATCCGGCGGCAGCATCGGGGCACTGGTCCTTGCTGAACTCCCGCAGTGTCCGCTTGGCGATGTACATCCAAGTGGGCTTCGCGAGGTCGTTGGGACTGTCCGGCTTCCGGGAATCTTCCGGGGAAGGGGCGGTCTGCGCCTTGGCAGTGCTGGTGTGGGCTGAGTCTTGTGTAGTCATGGGGCACTCGTCCGTGGGTTGGTTTTCGCGAACAACTGACCCATCAATAGTAAGCATGCTGATGAATAATGCGAAAGAACCCGCGCCGAATTACCGCCGGCGATTGATGCACTTAGGCCAGCTTGCTCGCCAAAAGGAACTCGAACGGCGACTCAATAACAGACCTGATCACCTGTCCGGCAGCCCCGAGGAGGGTTCCGGAGTGCTCCAGGCTGGAGACGCTCAAACTGTCCGGCTCCAGCAAACCCGGCGCATAGCGCTCCAAGCTCGCCAGCAGCGCCGGCCTCAGCCACTCCGCCAGCAAGGCAAAGTGCCCGCCAAGGACCACTGAGTCAATATCCATTAGGCGGGCCGAGGAGGCGAGCGCGACGCCCAAGTACCGCCCGGCGTCGTGGACTGCTTTCAGGGCGTTGGGGTCCTGGGCGGCCAAGGCGGCGAGAAGCTGCTCGGTGCGGTCGCCCAGCGGGCCCTCGGGAATGTTGGCTGCCTCGAAGATCGCCTCCTGCCCGGCAAAGGTCTCCAGGCAACCAGCGCCTCCGCAGGAACACTCCCGCCCTTCCGGATGGACCACAATATGACCCAATTCGCCCGCAGATCCCCCGGGGCCCAAATAGAGGTCCGAACCAATGATGACCCCGCCACCAACACCCACTTCACCCGAAACGTAGAGGAAGTCGGCCGGGCCGCCGCCGTACCAGAGCTCGCCGAGCGCGGCACTGTTGGCCTCATTGGACAGCCGGACGCCGAGCGGCGCGCCCTCGAGCAATGAGCCGGGGTCCAGTTGCTCGTTTTCCCAATGCAGGTTCGGAGCCGAGAGAACGGTGTTCCGCCGCTCATCCACCAAGCCCGGGACCGCCAGGCCGCCGCCAAGGATTGCGATCTTGTCCTGCGAGGCGGCAGCAACCGCTTCGGCCACCAGGACCCGCAGCCGCTCCATGACTTCTCCGGGCGCCATGCCCCGGTTCCGCGATTCAACAGTGGAACGGAAGCGGAGGTTGCCGCCCAGGTCCACCAATCCCACTGCCAGGTAGTCAACGTTGATTTCCATGCCCACCACGCCGCGGCGCGAACTGAGCTCCAGACCCTGCCCCGGCCTGCCCCGCTCGCCGTCCCGGTAAAGGCCCACTTCAGAGACAAGGCCCGACTCCACCAGGTCCGCAACCAGGCTGGAGACCGCCGCCTTGGTCAGTCCGGTGCCGGCAGCGAGCTGGGCGCGGCTGGGCTTGGCATCGCCGGTCCTGGCAATGGAGTCCAGAACCAGCGAAAGATTTCGACGGCGGACATCGCCTACGCGGCCGGGCGCTGCTGACTCGTTCACTGGCGTGGGACTCCCTGCGGATTTGAAAAATTGTTGCTGGCTTCCATTGACCATGATCCATCATCCCCCATATAGTTCAGATTGAAAACTAATTGGAGTGCTTTCCCTGGCCTCCTCCCCCAGTGCTTTGCAAAGGAGCAAAATGACCCCGCAGCCCACCCCGCAGGACCGCTTCACCTTTGGCCTCTGGACTGTCGGTTGGACCGGCGCCGATCCTTTCGGCGTTGCTACCCGGCCGGCCCTGGATCCGGTGGAAGCAGTGCACAAGCTCAGTGAACTTGGCGCCTACGGCATCACTTTCCACGACAATGACCTGATTCCCTTTGATGCCACCACTTCCGAGCGCGACCTCATCCTGAAGAACTTCAAGTCCGCCCTGGCCGAGACCGGCCTGAAGACGCCGATGGTCACCACCAACCTGTTCAGCCACCCGGTCTTCAAGGACGGCGGCTTCACCTCGAATGATCGCTCCATCCGCCGCTTCGCCCTGAGCAAGATCCTGCGCAACATCGACCTCGCAGCCGAGCTTGGTGCCGAAACATTCGTCATGTGGGGCGGCCGCGAAGGCAGCGAATACGACGGCTCCAAGGACCTGTCGGCAGCGCTGGACCGCATGAAGGAAGGCGTGGACACCGCCGCCGGTTACATCAAGGAAAAGGGCTACGACCTCCGGATCGCACTTGAGCCGAAGCCGAACGAACCCCGCGGCGACATCTTCCTCCCCACGGTTGGCCACGGATTGGCATTCATTGCCCAGCTGGAACACGGCGACATCGTAGGCCTCAACCCGGAGACGGGCCACGAGCAGATGGCCGGGCTGAACTTCACCCACGGCATCGCCCAGGCCCTGTGGGCAGGCAAGCTCTTCCACATCGACTTGAACGGCCAGCGCGGCATCAAGTACGACCAGGACCTGGTCTTCGGCCATGGCGATCTCACCAGCGCCTTCTTCACCGTGGACCTGCTGGAGAACGGCTTCCCCAACGGCGGGCCCACATACGACGGTCCCCGCCACTTCGACTACAAGCCGTCACGCACCGACGGCTACGACGGCGTCTGGGAATCGGCCAAGTCCAACATGTCCATGTACCTCCTGCTGAAGGAACGCGCCCTCGCTTTCCGCGCAGATCCGGAAGTCCAGGAAGCCCTCGCCACCTCAGGCGTCTTTGAGCTGGGCCAGCCCACCTTGAACGCCGGAGAGACAACGGCTGACCTGCTGGCTGACGCCAGCGCTTTCGAAACGTTCGACGCCGATCACGCCGCCGAGCGCTCGTTTGCCTTCGTCCGCCTCAACCAGCTGGCCATCGAGCACCTGCTCGGCGCCCGCTAAAGAACACCAACCCACCACAGTCCCGGCGCCGGGCCCCCAAGCTTCGCCTTGCAGGGCCCGGCGCCGGTTCGCCAAAGGAACAACGCATGCCTCTCGTAGCCGGGATCGACAGCTCCACCCAGTCGTGCAAAGTGGTCATCCGTGACTCCGTCACCGGTGCCTTGGTCCGTCAGGGCAGGGCACCCCATCCAGAGGGTACGGAAGTCCACCCTGACCACTGGTGGACGGCCCTCCAGGAAGCCATCAGGGAGGCAGGCGGCCTGGACGACGTCGACGCCGTATCGGTTGGCGGTCAGCAGCACGGCATGGTGTGCCTCGACGAGTCCGGGAACGTGGTCCGTCCCGCCCTTCTGTGGAACGACACCCGCTCTGCATGTGACGCCGAAGAACTGATTCTTGAAGCCGGCGAAGGCGATGCCGCTGCCGGAGCCTCGTTCTGGTCGTCCACCACCGGAACCGTACCGGTGGCATCCTTGACTGCCACCAAGCTACGCTGGCTGGCCCGGAACGAACCGGAGAATGCCCGACGAACTGCCGCAGTCTGCCTGCCTCACGACTGGCTGTCCTGGCGTATCGCCGGACACGGTCCGGGCAGCGGCCCGGCATCGCTGGAGCTACTGCGCACCGACAGGTCGGACGCCTCCGGCACGGGCTATTTCTCAGCTGCCGGTGGCGGTTACCTTCCGGAGGTGCTCAAGAGCACGCTCGGTCATGTTCCCGTCCTTCCGGTCGTTGTCGGCCCCTTGGATGCCGCGGGCAAGACACCGGGCGGTGCTTTGATCGGGCCCGGAGCCGGTGACAACGCCGCGGCCGGCCTGGGCGTGAGTGCCGCAGTCGGGGATGTGGTCATTTCCATCGGGACGTCAGGCACTGTGTTTGCAGTCTCGGACGTCCCCGCACAGGATGCCAGTGGATTGGTGGCAGGTTTTGCCGATGCCACGGGCAACTTCCTTCCCCTTGCCTGCACCCTCAACGCGACCCGAATTTTCGATGCCACAGCCGGACTACTGGGCGTCACCCTGCCCGAGCTCGGCACCTTGGCCCTTTCCGCTCCGGAAGGTGCCGAAGGCCTGACCCTGGTCCCGTATTTCGAGGGCGAACGAACGCCCAACCTGCCCGATGCCACCGGTTCCCTCCACGGCATCACGGTCTCCAACTACACCCCGGCCAACTTGGCGCGGGCAGCGGTAGAAGGCGTCCTGTGTTCCTTGGCGGACGGGTTGGCCGCACTGCAGGCACAAGGCGTCTCTGCCCAGCGCATCATCCTGGTGGGTGGAGGAGCGCAGTCGGAGGCCGTCCAGCAGATTGCCTCCCTGGCCTTTGGCCTGCCGATATTCGTGCCCCGACCTGGTGAGTACGTTGCTGACGGAGCTGCCCGCCAGGCAGCCGGCGTCCTGACGGGTCAATTGCCCGCGTGGCCCTTGGATGGCGTGGACGTCAAACCCCGGGATGCCGACGGAACTGCCCCGTTCCTGACGAGGTACCGCCAGTACGCCGCCAAGGCAGCCATGAGCTGATCACGGCTGCAGGTGCTCTATCGTGACAGGGTGAGCCCAGATCAATCTGCATCAGCCCGCCCCCCGGTCATGGAGGACGTTGCCCGCGTAGCGGGAGTTTCCCACCAGACCGTTTCCCGGGTGCTGAACAACCATCCCAACGTCAGTTCCAAGACCCGCGAGCGCGTGGAACAAGCCATTACCGAACTTGGGTACCGCAGGAACACGGCGGCACGCAGCCTGGTGACGCGGCGCTCCCTGACCATCGGGGTTCTGGGCAGTGAGATGGCCCAATATGGACCCTCGCACACGCTCCTCGGTGTCCAGCTTGCGGCCCGGGATGCGGGCTATTTCGTCAGTGTCGCGGGCCTGCGGGAAGTGACGCCGGAGACCATCAAGGACGCCATGGCGCATTTCATGGACCAAGGCGTTGACGGCATCGTAGTAACCGTTCCGCACCCGGGGACATTTGAAGTTCTCAAGGACATCACTGCCCATGTGCCGTTGGTTGCTGTTGGATCTGTTGGCGATGAGCACCTCACGGGAGCCACAGTTGACCAGCGGCAGGGCGCCAAGCTGGCCGTCGAGCACCTCTTGAGCCTTGGCCATGAGCGGATCGGCCACCTCTCCGGCCCCGCCGATTGGATTGATGCTGCAGCCCGCATCGAAGGATGGCAGGAGGCCTTGACGGAGGCCGGCCTTGAACCGGGAACCTTGATCGAGGGCGATTGGAGTGCTGAGTGCGGTTACCGCGAAGGCTTGAAGGTCGCCGCCGACCGTTCCGTGACTGCGCTGTTCGTGGCCAATGACCAGATGGCCCTCGGCGTGCTGCGTGCATTCCATGAGACAGGCGTGCAGGTTCCCGGCGACATCAGCGTTGTGGGCTTCGATGACCAGCCAGAGTCCGCCTACTTCATCCCTCCACTGACAACCGTGGCGCAGGACTTCGAAGAGCTCGGCCAGCGCTGCATCCGTTTGCTGCTGGACCGCTTGGAGAATGGCAGCAGCGTTTCCGCGGCCGCCGTCGTACCGCGCCTGGTGGTCCGCTCCACCACGGCCCTCGCCCCAACCAAGTAGGTAGCATCCCGTTCCACCGCTCCCGCTCTTGACATCAAAGTTGTGAGCGCTAACAATTGCATCAGACCTTCTTCACTTTTCCACCCCAACCCCCGGCAATGAGGCCCTGGCCAGCCGGATGGAGACCCCATGAATACTTCTGAAAACCTCCCGCTGGATGAGCAATTCGTCATTGGCGTGGACTATGGCACCTTGTCCGGACGCGCGGTTGTGGTTCGTGTATCGGACGGAGCAGAACTTGGCAGCGGCGTGTTCGAGTACCCGCACGCCGTCGTGTCGGAGAACCTGCCGGGCAGCGGCCAGCGGCTTCCCGCAGATTGGGCGCTCCAGGTCCCTGACGACTACCGTGACGTTCTGCGCAATGCTGTACCTGCCGCCGTCGCCGATGCCGGAATCAACCCCGAAAACGTGGTTGGCATTGCCACCGACTTCACCGCCTGCACCATGGTTCCGACGACGGCAGACGGCACGCCGCTGAACGAACTGGAACGCTTCGCGGACCGGCCCCACGCTTTCGTGAAGCTGTGGCGCCACCACGCAGCCCAACCTCAAGCTGACCGGATCAACAAGCTGGCTGAGGAACGGGGCGAGTCCTGGCTTCCCCGTTACGGCGGCCTGATCTCCTCGGAGTGGGAGTTCGCCAAGGGCCTGCAACTCCTCGAGGAAGATCCCGAAGTCTACGGCGCCATGGACCACTGGGTTGAAGCCGCCGACTGGATCGTTTGGCAACTCTGCGGCAGCTACGTCCGCAACGCCTGCACCGCGGGCTACAAGGGCATCTACCAAGACGGAAAGTACCCCTCCGAGGACTTCCTGGCGGCGCTTAACCCGGAGTTCAGGGGCTTCGTGTCGGAAAAGCTGGAACACACCATCGGCCGATTGGGCGATGCCGCGGGCTACCTCACCGAAGAAGCCGCAGCATGGACGGGGCTTCCGGCAGGAATTGCCGTGGCCGTGGGCAACGTGGACGCCCACGTCAGCGCACCGGCTGCGAACGCTGTTGAACCCGGGCAGCTCGTAGCCATCATGGGCACCTCCACCTGCCACGTCATGAACGGGGACGTGCTCCGCGAAGTCCCCGGCATGTGCGGGGTAGTGGACGGCGGCATCGTGGACGGCCTCTGGGGTTACGAAGCCGGGCAGTCCGGCGTTGGCGATATTTTTGGCTGGTTCACCAAGCATGGTGTCCCGCCGGAGTACCACCAGGCCGCCACGGAAAAGGGACTGGGCATCCATGAGTACCTGACCGAACTCGCGCAGAAGCAGGCAATCGGCGAGCACGGACTCATTGCGCTGGACTGGCACTCGGGCAACCGCTCAGTGCTGGTTGACCACGAACTTTCCGGCGTGGTGGTGGGCCAGACCTTGGCCACCAAGCCTGAAGACACCTACCGGGCGTTGCTGGAAGCAACGGCCTTCGGGACCCGGACCATTGTTGACGCCTTCCGTGACTCAGGTGTTCCGGTCAAGGAATTCATCGTGGCCGGCGGGCTATTGAAGAACAAGTTCCTGATGCAGGTCTACGCCGACATCACCGGCCTGCAGCTCTCCACCATCGGGTCCGAACAGGGTCCTGCGCTGGGCTCGGCCATCCACGCCGCTGTTGCCGCCGGTAAGTACAAGGACATCCGTGAAGCAGCGGCGTCCATGGCAGCTGCTCCCGGCGCTGTCTACACCCCCATCCCCGAAAACGTGGCCGCCTACGAGGTCCTCTTCCAGGAATACAAAACCCTGCACGACTACTTCGGACGAGGCACCAACAACGTCATGCACCGCTTGAAGGCCATCCAACGCGCCGCGATCCAAGGCGGACAGCAAAACACAGCAGAGCAAAACGCAGCACAGCAGAAAGCCGCCCAGCCCACCCAGCCCAGCACCCTCGAAGGAGCTTCCGCATGAGCGCCCTGCTGGAAAGCATTGCCAAAGTCCGCAAGGAAGTCTGCGAGCTGCATGCAGAACTCACCCGCTACGAACTGGTGGTCTGGACAGCCGGCAACGTCTCCGGCCGCATCCCCGGGCACGACCTCATGGTCATCAAGCCTTCGGGCGTTTCCTATGACGACCTCACGCCCGAGCTCATGGTGGTCACTGATCTTTATGGCACACCTGTGCGGGGCATCAACACCGGAAGTGCCGGGACTGTGGACTGGGGCAACCCGGACCTCTCCCCGTCCTCGGACACAGCCGCGCATGCGTATGTCTACCGGCACATGCCCGAGGTAGGCGGCGTGGTCCACACCCACTCCACCTATGCCACCGCCTGGGCTGCCCGCGGCGAGGAAATCCCCTGCGTCCTGACCATGATGGGCGACGAGTTCGGCGGACCCATCCCCGTTGGCCCGTTCGCACTGATCGGGGACGACTCCATCGGCCAAGGCATCGTGGAGACCCTGAAAAACTCCAACTCCCCGGCGGTCCTGATGCAGAACCACGGGCCTTTCACCATAGGCAAGGACGCCCGCAGCGCCGTCAAAGCAGCGGTGATGTGCGAGGAAGTGGCAAGGACAGTCCACATCTCCCGCCAACTCGGCGATCCCCTGCCCATCGACCAAGCCAAGATCGAGTCACTCTTCGACCGATACCAGAACGTTTACGGCCGCTGACGCGGACGCCGCAAGCCACTTGAAACCCAGAAAACCAGGAGCCACCACAATGCCCAGCGCCAACAGCACATCCGCCAACTCCACCTCCCTGGGGCAGTACGAGGTCTGGTTCCTTACCGGCAGCCAGCACCTGTACGGCGAGGATGTCCTCAAGCAGGTCGCTGCGCAGTCACAGGAGATTGCCAACGCCCTTAATGCCAGCAGCGACGTTCCGGTGAAGCTTGTGTGGAAGCCGGTCCTGACCGATTCCGACGCAATCCGCCGCACAGCACTGGAAGCCAATTCGGATGACTCCGTGATTGGCGTGACGGCCTGGATGCACACCTTCAGCCCCGCAAAAATGTGGATCCAGGGCTTGGATGCACTGCGCAAGCCGTTGCTGCACCTTCACACCCAGGCCAACAGGGACCTGCCATGGGCTGACATCGATTTCGACTTCATGAACCTCAACCAGGCAGCCCACGGCGACCGCGAATTCGGCTACATCCAGTCGCGACTCGGCGTGCCGCGGAAGACCGTCGTCGGACATGTTTCCAATCCTGAGGTTGCCCGCCAGGTTGGTGCGTGGCAGCGCGCCTCGGCCGGCTGGGCCGCCGTCCGCACGCTGAAGCTGACCCGCTTCGGCGACAACATGCGCAATGTCGCCGTCACCGAAGGCGACAAGACCGAAGCCGAGCTTCGTTTCGGCGTCTCAGTGAACACCTGGTCCGTCAATGAACTCGCCGACGCTGTGCACGGCGCGGAAGAGTCCGACGTCGACGCTTTGGTTGCCGAGTACGAGCACCTTTATGAGGTGGCTGAAGAGCTGAAGGCAGGCGGTGACCGCCATGAGTCGCTGCGGTACAGCGCCAGGATCGAGCTGGGACTTCGCAGCTTCCTGGAAGCCAATGGTTCTGCAGCGTTCACCACCTCTTTCGAGGATTTGGGCGAGCTGCGGCAGCTTCCGGGCATGGCCGTCCAGCGCCTCATGGCTGACGGTTACGGCTTCGGTGCCGAGGGCGACTGGAAGACCGCCATCCTGGTCCGCGCTGCCAAGGTCATGGGCGGTGACCTGCCCGGCGGTGCGTCGCTGATGGAGGATTACACCTACCACCTGGAACCGGGCAGCGAGAAGATCCTGGGTGCGCACATGCTGGAGGTTTGCCCGTCCCTGACCGCCTCGAAGCCCCGCGTAGAGATCCACCCGCTGGGCATTGGCGGCAAGGAAGACCCCGTCCGCATGGTGTTCGACACCGACGCGGGCCCGGGCATTGTTGTTGCGCTCTCGGACATGCGTGACCGGTTCCGCCTGGTCGCCAATGTGGTGGACGTCGTCGATCTCGACCAGCCGCTTCCCAACCTGCCGGTTGCCCGCGCACTGTGGGAACCGAAGCCCGACTTCGCCACTTCGGCGGCCGCGTGGCTCACTGCGGGCGCCGCCCACCATACGGTATTGTCCACGCAGGTGGGCCTTGAGGTGTTCGAGGACTTCGCCGAAATCGCCAAGACCGAACTCCTCACCATCGACGAAGGCACCACCATCAAACAGTTCAAGAAGGAACTCAACTGGAACGCCGCGTACTACAAACTGGCCGGCGGCCTGTGAGCACTGAATTTACGCTGAGTGCGGGCGGTTACACAGCAATCGTGACCGCCCGCGCGGCCGCGCTGCGCGTCTTCCGGTTCGAGGACCGTGACCTCATTGTCCCCTTCACCGAAGGTGGCCCGATCCCGGACTACCGTGGCATCATTGCCGCGCCGTGGCCCAACAGGATCGCAGACGGCACGTACACCTTCGACGACGTCGAGCACCACGTGCCCCTCAATGAACACGAGCGCGCAACTGCCCTGCACGGGCTCGCTTTCCCGCTCGACTGGACGCTGAAGGAGTCCGACGCCGGCTCGCTCACCTTGACGTGCACGGTGGGTCCGACGGCAGGTTACCCTTTCGTCCTGGAGCTTGAGGCTCGGTTCACCCTGGACGAATCCGGACTTCACACCTCCGTTACGGCCCGCAACGCTGCCGACGTCGCTGCTCCTTACGGCGTGTGCCCGCACCCGTACCTGGTGGCCGGCTCCTCGCCGCTGGATGAGTGGGTCCTGGAATTTGGCGCGGACTCGTTCCTGGAAGTCACCCCGGATCGGCTCTTGCCCGTGGGCTTGGCGGGGGTTGAGGGCCATCCCTTCGACTTCCGTTCAGCGCGCACCATCGGCAGCACCGAGATCGACCACGCCTTCACCGGAATAACGTTCGACGGCGGGCTGGCGCAGCTGTCGCTGCGGGACCCGGCGGGCACCGGCGTCGGAATGTCCTGGGACCAAAGCTGCCCTTGGCTGCAGATCCATACCGCTGACAAGCCGGCACCCCTGCCCAACCGCCTGGGCCTGGCTGTGGAACCCATGACGTGCCCACCGGACGCCTTCAACAGCGGGACGGACTTGATCCGGCTGGAACCGGGCGCGGAGCACACCGCGTCCTGGAGCATCTACGCCCTGTAGCCACCGTCATGAAAGCTGCCACGACTCCACTCCATTCATGAGGAGAGTTCTTCACCTCGATCTATGAGAAGTTGAAGTTATGGGGAATGGCGTGCAGACCGGATTCAGGAAACTCATTGGCGTGGCAGTTGTGGGCATGTTGGCGCTGAGTTCGTGCAGCACTGTGCCACATGACTCTGAAGCAGGACAGACTCGCGCAGAAGCCCGGGAAGCCTTGGAAGCGGTGCCTGGAATCACCGTCACCGGCTTTTCCGGAGGGGAAAAGCCAAACGTCAAAGGCAACACCGGCTACGCAGTGGAGTTTGAGATCGAGCCCGGCTACAGCGTCGAACGCGGCGACCTTCTCATCGACTACGTTGTCCGCCTCATTTGGTCGATCGGAGAGGGATATATGCCCACCGAGGAACTACGCCTGGTGGTTACCACTGCCGAATGGGAACCCCATTTCGATCTGGTTGCGGCAACGGAAGCTGCCCACCTGAGCGCCAAGGCAACCCAGATCGGTGATCGGAACACGGTGCTCATTCCCGTGGATATCGACCACCCTGATGGTGAACGGAACCTGTCCCGGATCGCCACCAACGGGCGGTGGCCGATCGATGTCCCGGCACCGCTTCCGCTGGACGTAACAGTCAAGCGAGGCTAGGCCTGCGCCCAGGGAGCACCGCCTGCACCCCCAACTTACTTAGTTGGGTGCGCCGGCAGTGCTTTGGCGGACCACCAGTTCGGGCGTGAACACCACGGCCCGGTGCTTGGTGCCGCCGCTCTCCTGTTCTTCCGCGAGCAGCTCGATCGCTGTGCGGCCCAGGGCCTCGGTGGGCTGGCGGATGGACGAGAGCGGGACCACTGCCGAGATGGCGAAATCGATGTCGTCATAGCCAATGAGCGCAATGTCCTCCGGGATCCGAACCGTCCGCAACATGGTCAGCGACTGCATGACGCCGAGCGCCAGGAGGTCGTTGGAGCAGAACACGGCTTCAGGCCGGAGCTCCGGGGCGCGTTCCACCAGGCTGTTGCCCACTTGCCTGCCGGCCAGAACGGTCTGGCCCGCAGAATCCAGAACCTCAACACTGGCCCCGGATACCTCGGCCACAGCACGCTGCGCGCCCTTGAGTCGGCTCGCGACCTGGCGGATCGACGGCGTACCAACAAAGGCCAGACGACGGCGGCCCAGGTCCAGCAGGTGCTTGGCCGCGAGATAACCGCCTTCCTGGTCATCCACGGAGACTGAGCTGCAGCGGTCGGTGTCTGCAAGTTCGTCCACCAGAACGGTGGGCACGCCCCGTTCGCGCAGAGTATCGATCCGCTCCGCCACATCGCCTACGGGGGAAAGGAGCAACCCTTGGACGCGTTGCTCCTGGAAGAGGTCCATGTAGTGCGCTTCGCGGGAGGCGTCCTGTCCGCTGTCACCCACCAGCACCACGCTTCCGAGTGCGGTGGCAGCGTCCTCTGCGGCACGGGCTACCGAGGAGAAGAAGGGGTTTCCGACGTCCAGCACGATCAGCCCGATGGTCCGGCTCTGGCCGGCGCGGAGCTGGCGGGCGGCGTCATTGCGGACAAACCCGAGTTCTGCAATGGATTTGAGGACGCGTTCCTTTGTCCTCTGGGAAACCCTGTCCGGATAATTCAGCACATTGGAAACAGTGCCCACTGCTACTTGGGCGTGGGTTGCAACGTCTTTGATGCTGGCTGTCTGGGACATGCTTTCCGATCTCCGTTGGCTGACGTCAATGTGCTGGAAACGCCTTGACACCCCCGCGTTTCCGAGGGTAATTTGAATCGTAACAAATGAAACGATTCAAAGACGAGTAACCCTGGAGAACCGCACATGAGGGTTTGTTTCCGCTCCTCAGTCCAACCGGAACTGATGGCCGAGTACAAGCAACGCCATGCCAACGTATGGCCGGAGATGCTGTCAGCACTGAAAAACGCGGGGTGGAACAACTACTCACTGTTCCTCGCTCCTGACGGCCAATTGATCGGTTATCTCGAGTGCGATGACTACCAAGCCGCCCAAGCCCGCATGGCGGTGACAGAGGTCAATGCCCGCTGGCAGGCCGAAATGGCCACCCTCTTCGCCAACAGCGACGTCCCTCCGGACCAGGGCTTCGAAATCGTCGAGGAAGTTTTCAACCTCGAAGACCAGCTTGCCGCCGCGGGCAGCGTCACAGATGCCGCCGGCACCGCACACATAGACAAAGACCCAGCACACGAATACCAAAAGGAACAAGCATGAACACCACAGAATCGGCCCTGGGCCGTCTAGGGGAACTGGCCATTGAAGTGCCGTCCTGGGCCTACGGAAATTCCGGGACCCGGTTCAAGGTCTTCGGCACTCCGGGTACTCCGCGCACCGTCCAGGAAAAAATCGCCGACGCCGCCAAGGTCCACGAACTCACCGGGCTGGCACCCACCGTGGCCCTGCACATTCCGTGGGACAAGGTGGATGACTACGCAGCCCTCCGCGAGTACGCCGCAGGACTGGGGGTTGGCCTGGGCACCATCAACTCCAACACCTTCCAGGATGACGAGTACAAGTTCGGCTCCCTGACCTCCTCCAACGAGTCCGTGCGCCGCCGTGCCATCGACCACCACCTGGAATGCATCGAGATCATGCACGCCACGGGTTCCAAGGACCTGAAGATCTGGCTGGCTGACGGCACCAACTACCCTGGCCAGGACGATATCCGTGGCCGCCAGGACCGCCTTGCCGAGTCACTACAGGAAATCTACGCAGGCCTCGGCGATGAGCAGCGCCTGGTCCTCGAGTACAAGTTCTTCGAGCCCGCTTTCTATCACACCGATGTTCCGGACTGGGGTACTTCCTACGCGCAAACCCTGGCCCTGGGTGAGAAGGCGTTTGTCTGCCTGGACACGGGCCACCATGCTCCGGGCACCAACATCGAGTTCATCGTGATGCAGCTCCTGCGCCTCGGCAAGCTGGGTTCCTTCGACTTCAACTCACGTTTCTATGCTGACGATGACCTCATTGTTGGCGCCGCTGATCCGTTCCAGCTGTTCCGCATCATGCATGAGGTCATCCGCGGTGGCGGTTTCGGCAAGGATTCAGGTGTGGCCCTGATGCTTGACCAGTGCCACAACCTGGAAGAGAAGATCCCCGGGCAGATCCGCTCGGTCCTGAACGTCCAGGAAATGACCGCCCGTGCGCTCCTGGTGGACACTGCAGCACTGTCCGAAGCCCAGCGTGCCGGCGATGTCCTGGCCGCCAACGGCATCTTCAACGATGCCTTCTACACAGATGTCCGCCCGGTCCTGGCCGAGTGGCGCGAATCCCGCGGCCTCCCCGCCGATCCCATGGCCGCATACAAGGCCAGCGGATACCAGAAGAAGATCAACGAGGACCGCGCTGGCGGCCAGCAAGCGGGATGGGGCGCATAAGCATGACAACGCAGAACAAGACAAACACTGTTGAAGAGCTGATCTCCCGTTCCAACCGCCTCGGCGCGGACAAACGGAACACCAACTTCGCCGGCGGCAACACCTCCGCCAAAGGCACCGAGAAGGACCCCGTCACCGGCCAGGACGTCGAACTGCTCTGGGTCAAGGGCTCCGGCGGCGACCTCGGCACCCTGAAAGCCGGGAACCTGGCAGTACTCCGGCTGGACCGGCTGCAGGCACTGAAGTCCGTTTACCCCGGCGTCGAGCGTGAAGACGAAATGGTAGCCGCGTTCGATTACTGCCTCCACGGCAAGGGCGGCGCTGCGCCGTCGATCGACACCGCCATGCACGGCCTGGTTGACGCTGCACACGTTGACCACCTGCACCCGGACTCGGGCATCGCGATCGCGACGGCGGTGGACGGCGAGGCCCTGACCTCCAAGGTGTTCGGCGACAAAGTGGTCTGGGTTCCGTGGCGTCGTCCCGGTTTCCAGTTGGGCCTGGACATCGCTGCCATCAAGGAAGCCAACCCGCAGGCCATCGGCACCATCCTGGGTGGCCATGGCATCACCGCCTGGGGTGACACCAGCGAAGAGGCCGAGGCCAACTCGCTCTGGATCATCGACCAGGCCGAGAACTACATCAAGGACAACGGCAAGGCCGAGCCCTTCGGCGCCAAACTCCCCGGCTACAGCGCCCTCCCCGAAGCTGAGCGCCGCGCCAAGGCAGCTGCCCTCGCACCTGTGATCCGCGGCCTGGCCTCCACGGACAAGCCGCAGCTGGGGCACTTCAGTGATGACGGCGTCGTGCTTGAATTCCTTGAATCCGCGGAGCACCCGCGCCTGGGCGCCCTGGGAACCTCCTGCCCGGACCACTTCCTGCGCACCAAGGTCAAGCCGCTGGTCCTGGACCTGCCGGCTGACGCCTCGATCGAAGACTCCGTCAACCGCTTGAAGGAGCTGCACGCCGCGTACCGCGAGGACTACCAGGCCTACTACGACCGCCACGCCGACGAGAACAGCCCGGCGCTCCGCGGTGCTGACCCGGCGATCGTACTGGTCCCCGGCGTTGGCATGTTCTCCTTCGGCAAGGACAAGCAGACCGCACGCGTGGCCGGCGAATTCTACATCAACGCCATCAACGTGATGCGCGGCGCCGAGGCCATCTCCACCTACGCCCCCATCGAGGAATCGGAGAAATTCCGCATCGAGTACTGGGCGTTGGAAGAAGCCAAGCTCGCCCGCATGCCCAAGCCCAAGTCGCACGCCACACGCATCGCACTGGTGACCGGTGCGGCGTCGGGCATTGGCAAGGCGATCGCCACCCGTTTGGCGTCCGACGGCGCGTGCGTCGTTATTGCTGACCTCAACCTTGAGAACGCACAAAAGGTAGCCGAGGAACTGGGCGGTTCCGACGTCGCCATCGGCGTCCAGGCTGACGTGACCGACGAGGCCCAGATCGCAGCCGCAATCCAGGAGGCCGTGCTCGCGTTCGGCGGCCTGGACCTGGTGGTCAACAACGCCGGCCTGTCCATCTCCAAGCCGTTGCTGGAAACCACGGAGAAGGACTGGGACCTCCAGCACAACGTCATGGCCAAGGGTTCGTTCCTGGTGTCCAAAGCCGCAGCCAAGGTCATGATCGATCAGGGCCTGGGCGGAGACATCATCTACATCTCCTCCAAGAACTCCGTGTTCGCCGGCCCCAACAACATCGCGTACTCGGCCACCAAGGCTGACCAAGCCCACCAGGTCCGCCTGCTCGCCGCCGAACTGGGCGACCACGGCATCCGCGTCAACGGCATCAACCCCGACGGCGTGGTCCGCGGCTCCGGCATCTTCGCCGGCGGCTGGGGCGCCAAGCGTGCGGCGGTCTACGGCGTGGACGAGCAGGAACTGGGCAAGTACTACGCCCAGCGCACGCTCCTCAAGCGCGAGGTCCTCCCGGAGCACGTGGCCAACGCCGCGTCCGTGCTTACCAGCAACGAACTGTCCCACACCACCGGCCTCCACATCCCAGTGGACGCCGGCGTCGCGGCAGCGTTCCTCCGCTAGGACTGTCAGTGAACAACGGAACCACCGCGAGCACCGCCCCGGCACACGCCGGGGCGGTGTCTGCCCAGAACACAGTCTTTGCCGCCATCGACATTGGCGCATCCTCCGGCCGCGTCATGTTGGGCCGCGTTTCGGCGGCGTCCGGGGTGTCGCTCGAGACGATCCACCGCTTCCCCAACGGAGTGGTGGAGCTCGACGGCGGCCTCCGCTGGGACTTCGACGCCCTGTTCGCCGAGGTACTCAAGGGCTTGGCGGCGGCCGCTGCCACAGCGGCCACGAACGGCGAGAGCATCGTCAGCATCGGCGTCGACACCTGGGCCGTTGACTACGGTCTGGTGAACGACGCCGGTGAACTCACGGCGCAACCGCACAGCTACCGGGACGAGCGCAGCCGGGCCACGGTGGAACGGGTCCATGCGCTCATTTCCCCGGAGAAGCTGTACGCCGTCACAGGTCTGCAGTACTTGCAGTTCAACACCCTGTACCAACTCGCAGCGGAACCAAAGCTGGACGGGGTGCAAGCCCTCCTGATCCCGGACCTTATCGCCTTCCTGCTGACGGGCGAGCGGCGGACTGAAGCCACCAACGCGTCCACTACGGGCCTGTTTGATGCCGTTGCCGGTGAGTGGGCCACTGAATTCATGGACGCACTCGGACTGCCCCGGGACATCTTCCCGCCGCTCATCCAGCCCGGTGAAACCGTAGGCAGGCTCCTGCCGGGAATCCTGGAACAAACGGGTTTGTCCGCCGACACCACAGTGGTTGCCGTGGGGTCGCATGACACGGCGTCTGCAGTGGCAGCTGTCCCCGCAGGGCTTGAAGACTTCGCATACATCTCCTCCGGCACCTGGTCCTTGGTGGGTGTGGAGCTGGACCGGCCCGTCCTCACGGAAGCGAGTCGCAAGGCCAACTTCACCAACGAACGCGGCGTTGATGGCACCATCCGCTATCTCCGCAATGTGGGTGGCTTGTGGTTGCTCAGCGAATGCCAGCGTGCGTGGGCCGCGGAGGGTTATACCCAAGCACTCCCGGCCTTGCTCGACTCGGCGGCAGCGCTTCCTGCCGGTGGTCCGCAGATCAATGCCGATGATCCTGCTTTCACTGCTCCGGACAACATGCCTGATCGCATCCGGGCAGCCGTGCGCAACACCGGCGCCGTACTCCCGGACCGGCCCGCCGCCGTCGTGCGTTGCATCATGGACAGCCTCGCGGCCGGGTACGCCCGGACCTTGGCTGATGCCGAACGGCTCACCGGCCGCAACACCGGAGTGGTGCACATTGTGGGGGGCGGTTCGCAGAACAGGCTCCTGTGCCAGCTCACGGCTGACGCCACCGGCAAGCCCGTGATCGCCGGGCCCGTTGAGGGAACGGCGCAAGGCAATGTCCTGGTCCAGGCCCGCGCAGCAGGGGTAGTGGCCGGTGGGCTGGCCGAGCTGCGCCAGTTGGTTGCGGCGGGCACCAGCTTGGAACGCTACGAATTTAGCGGTGCACGCGTTGGGCTGTGAGGGGTGGCCAACCAGGTAGAGCCAACCTTCTATCGCAATCAAGGCAAAATGTAACCGAACGGTGTCATACTGTCCTTATGGACATGAGCACCAAGGCTATCGGCCAAGCCATTCGCGAGCGCCGGAAAGACCGTGGCTACACTCAGCAAGCCTTGGCCGACGTCATTGGGGCTTCCCGAAAGTTCGTGGTGGATCTGGAATCAGGCAAGGACGGAGCATCTTTTGGGCTGGCCCTCGAGGCAATGCGGGTCCTTGGCCTGGAAATAACTCCTAACGATTCGGAGGACCGTGAATTCATGGGAGACTTCGCGCGCACTCTCGCCGAGGGTGACTACCACTACGCCATTCGACTACTGGGCGAATACACTAACTCTTCGCTCGCCGCGGGCCGGGCACTCATGCCGACCGCCCCGTCCTTCGACGACGACGCCTACCGGGCTGCGCTTGGCGCGGTTACTCGGTGGGTTTCAGCCAAAACCAGCTCCCCCGTCCCAAAGTGGGCAGTGAACGCCAAGGCGTCATCGCAACCTGTCTTCCTGGCCGAGAAACTTCATCCGGTCAGCGACAGGATGAAGGATCTCATCCGTCGTGAGACCCCTACTGAGATCGCTGCCATGAACGTTTGGATCCGTGAGAGAGATTTGGCCACGATTTGACGGTGTTCGAGTTCCGGCGTGACGACGTAGTTGAACTGCTTCGCGAAGTGGAAGCCCGACTGGAAGCACGCGGGATCACCTTGAATATCCAAATAGTGGGTGGCGCCGCGCTCCTGCTCCATGGCATCTTGGACCGCGCGACCGGTGATATTGACGCGCGATACTCCCCCCGGGAGGCTGTGGATGAAGTGGCCGCTGCCATGGAACAGGAGTTCGATTTGCCCCCGAAGTGGCTGAACAGCAATGCTGCGGCCTTCCTCCCTGAAGAAGCGCAGTGGATCGCCGGCCCGGAAGGGACCTCCTCAGCCGATGGCTGCCGCCAAGGCCTTGCGAGGGCGTTAGCCTGAACGCGAACGTCTGGTACGTCACAGCGCCGGATGAGGGTGCCGCGCTAAACTGGTGGCACTATGATCCGCACAATGTTCAAGTCCAAGATCCACCGCGCAACGGTCACCCATGCCGACCTCCACTACGTCGGTTCCGTCACCGTAGACCTGGACCTCCTGGACGCGGCCGACATCCTCCCCGGTGAACTCGTCTCCATTGTTGACGTCACCAACGGCGCCCGCCTGGAAACGTACACCATCGCCGGCGAGCGCGGTTCCGGCGTCATCGGCATCAACGGTGCCGCCGCCCACATGGTCCACGTTGGGGACACCGTCATCCTCATCACCTACGCGGAAATGACCACGGAGGAAGCCAGGGCCTACGAGCCCAAGGTGGTCCACGTGGGCAAGGACAACAAGATCCTGCAGCTCGGCAACGACCCCGCCGAGGGCCACACCCCCGGGCTCATGCGTCCGCCGCACGCGCTCAGCAACGCGGCGCACCTCAGCTAAGGCTCCACAACAGGCTCCACAAGCAGCGCTCGACGTCGGCACTCAGGTGAGTGCCGACGTCGAACTTTTTGCGGGCTGCTTTAGCCCACGGGAGCAGGAGCCAGCAGGGGTGGGCGCGTGTCACTGGTGAGTGCGGATGCCACCTGGCGGGCAGCATCGAAGCCGCTTTCGATGGCGCCGTCGATGAAGCCCCCCCATCCATTGGCGAAATCCGAACCGGCGAGACGGATCCTCCCCTCGGGCCTCTGGAGCTCGGCCAGATGCCGGGTGAGGTAGCCCGTGTAATGCATGGGCCAAGTGGATCGTGCATATTCATCGGATACCCAGTCATGCCCGGCGACTTCGAGCACTGTCAATCCCGGGATAACGGCGTCCAGGTGTGCTTGTGCCCCAGCGACGTCGTCGACGTCCACAGCACCGGCTTCGGGACCAAAACAGACCAAGATAGTGGTGTCCTGATCGATGTACTCGGCTTGGACGAAGTTCAGGGCTGCCGTTTCGGGCCCGAACGCCACGAACCTTTCCTGCCGGCCGTCCACCTTGATCCACAGTTTGGCGCCGCGGCCGGCTTGTCCCCTTACAGCCGCCTCCCTCTTTCCGGGCGACAACGGTGGGTGGACGTCGATGCCGTTCAGTACGCTGAGCGGCAGTGCGAGGATGACCTGGCGGGCTCGGTACTGTTCTCCAGCTTCAGTTGCCACCAGGACTCCCCCGGCGTCCTGCTCGACGGACACCACCCGCTGCTTCAGCCGCAGCTGGGCCGATGAGTCTGCAAGGATCGCCTCGGCTAGGCGGCGGGTGCCGCCGTCGATCTTAAGGCTGGCACAGGCTTCGAACATGAGCTGCCAGTCCCCACTGGCAACTGCGCACCAGCGCAACGCCTGGGTGTAGGCGGCCTCGTCCAGCCTGCCGTTGAAATTCAGCGTCCAGAAGGACCTCAAGAGCCGGCGCTGATCTTCAGGGAGACCCAGGCGGTCGATGGCTTCCGACAGCGTAATACCGTCGATGTCCGCCACATCGGGGTTATCCAAGGGCTGCCACGGCATGGGGAAATAGCGTCGTGAGTCAGCCAACAGCAACCTGTTTGGCCCGTCCAGCAATTCCATCAAGCGCTCAGGTGATCCTTCGTGCCGCTGGCCGCCCAGGGTCCAGAGGGCCTTGGTGAACTCCGGTCCCGGTAAGGCCTTGATCCCGTACCGCCCCATTTCCGCCCAAACGTAGGGCTGGGTCCAGTGAACCCAGGTTCCCCCGAGCTCCAGGTTCCGGCCAAGGCGTTCCGCCAGATGGGTTCGTCCGGCAATACGGTCCTTCGCTTCCAACACGATGGTGGCGTGGCCGCTGCGTGAGAGTTCCCTTGCAGCCGTGAGCCCGGCAAAGCCGGCACCTATAACTATGACGTCGGAGGTTTCCACTCTGTCCTTGCCTTAGCTGTAAACGAAGAATTCGATGGTTGGCTCCAGGACTGTCCAGCGGGTCATTGCCCCCTTGGAGAGGGAGGCCATGGAACCTTCCATCAGCTCAAGGATGTGCCCGTCCTTGACCTCGATGCGGAGGTGGCCGGAGACGATGTAGATCGTTTCGTCCTGGTCGATGGGCAGGTCGAAGGGTTCCGGGGCTTCTTCCGGAGAGACTTTCCAGATCCCGCCGCTCAGCGTTTCGTTTCCGTTCGCACCTGCACGCCTGAGCCACTGGACAGATCCCAACGCAAACGGTTCGAACGCTGCGTGGTCAAGCTGGGCATGGAAGACCTGGGACATAGTGTTGCTCCTGTCAGTAGTTGCGGGGTGTTCAGTGTTTGTGGGTGTCTTGCGGGTAGGCCGTGCTGTTCAGGACGCTGAGCCTGGAATTGAAGGGGAGGCTCACCGGTTGGGCGGAGGGATTGTCCCAGCCGAACATCCGCCCAATGGAACGCTGCTCACGCAGATCTATCAGGAGCACGGCTTCAACAGTCATCACCTGTTCTGTCCAGAAGAAGATGTACAGGTCATCTGTAACGGCCCAGGTCATGCAACGGTCAGTGTCAGCAAGTCCCGCTTCCCCGCCCCGCACGCAATGCCAGGTGAAAGTCCCTTGATTCAGGTAGATGTGCTCGTAGGACTCGACGTCGCTGTAGCGGTAGAAGATGCGCTTGCCCACGAGTTCCGAGGACCGCTGGTGCACAGTGGGCTGTCCGCCGGCGTTGGAATGCGTGAAGTCAGTAGTTCCGCGGACTTTGCCGTCAACAGTGACAAAACGGGATACCGCAGTGGTCACTGCATCTGTGGATCGGTCGAGAATAATGGTGACGTTTTCGGCGTTGGTATCCTGGCCGCCGCCTTGGGCACCGCCGTCGCCGCCTTGGGCACTGCCGTCGCCGCCCAGGTGGCCCTGCCCACGGACAAAGTCGATGATGAAGATTCCCGGGCGGGCTTCAATGGCCTTGTAATCAGCGGTCCCGCTGGCAGTGCCCTCGGTCCACGTAAGTTGTGACGCAGTGAGGAAGCTGTACTCGATGGTCGTTCCATCAGCTGCCTCAAGGGCGATTTTTGTGCTCGCCAGCGCGGGGGAAGCAGGCAGTGTCTGGTCCCCGAAGCCGTCCAGCATGGTGGAAACCGGCGGCCATTCTTCCTCGGGAACGTAATCCTGGACTTCGGTGGTGGTCATGTGATGGGTCCTTTGCTTGTTTCAGGCAGTTGGTTTACGCGGAGAGTTGCGCTCAGAGAATTTCCGCAGCGTAGTTGATGGCGGGCCTGCGCATTCCCCGAATCAGGCCGGCCATAAAGATGAGCGGGATGCCCAGGAGGAGCCATCGGGCAACCCCTCCTGCACCACCCAGGAGGACGTCATAGTTGTCCAGGGTCAGGTAGCCCACAACGATGAACGCCAGGAATGAGAGAGCTGGAGCAATTACCGTGACCCACACGTTGTCCCTGGTTGCGGATCTGGCGAAATACACCAGTATCGCGGCGGACGTCAGCAGCAGGATGGAAATAAAGCCTGCCGTTCCCAAGGCCACAAACCAGGCAAAGACGGTGGCGATCGGGTCAGCACCGGCCAGCAGAAAAGCGCTGATGATGGCCAGGACAACCAGGGAGTTGACCAGCCCTGCAAGCGATGGTGCCCCCGATTTGGAAACTGAGGACAGCTTGGCCGGGAGTGCGCCCGCCCTGCCCAGTGCGAACAGGTACCGGGAAAACATATTGGACAGCCCCAGAAGCATCGCGATGAAGCTCGTCACAACCAGCACCTGCATGGCAATGCTTAGCCAGGCACCCGCGCTGGACTCTGCAAGATCGAAGATCATTCCGGAGGGGTTTTCGGTGGCTATCGCCTGGATCCCCTCGATGCCCACGGCACCGCTGATGGCCCACGTGGAAACCATGTAGAAGACGCCGATGAATGCGATGACAAGGTAGGCGGCTCGTGGGATGGTACGCCGCGGTTCTTTGGCTTCTTCCGCGAAGACCACCGTGGCTTCGAAGCTGGTGAAGCAGGCGAAGGCGAACAGCAACGAGATGCCCAGGCCTGGCCCAAAAATGTTCTCTCCCGTGAACCCTGCGAACGTGAAGATCCCCAGCCCCTTTTGGATAACAAGGGAGCCAACAAGGGCGGCAACCACCAGCGTTTCACCAAGGATGAGCACTCCCAGCACCTTGAGGCTGGCATCCACGCCCTTCATGGTCAGGAAGGTGGTCAACGCCAACAGTGCGACGATCCAGAAATAGACCGGCAGTCCTATTCCCGTGAGGCTTTCCACGAGTTGCCGGGCGAAGACTCCGAACTGCGACCACAGGCCGATTTGCAGGCTGAGGTAGGTCAGGATGGCAATCCCCGCGCCTCCTGTGGCCCATTTGTTGCCCAAGCCTTTGGCGATGTAGGCCACGAAACCGCCGGCGTTGGTGATGTGTTGGCTCATCCTCAAATAGCCCACGGAGAACAGGGCCACCAAAAGGGCAGCGATCACATAGATCACAGGGGTTCCGGGGCCGCTCGCCGAGAAGATGACGGGGCTGGCTCCCACAACAGCCGCCATGGGTGCGGCTGCGGCAATGGCGAAGAAGGCTACGGCAACAACGCCAAGCTTGTTGGCCCTGAGCCGGACTACCCCGGCCGCGGGACTTTCGCCGTAGGGACCGTCCGCGGAACCTGTGCTTTGGGTGCCCGCCTGTGCCGAGGTCTGACTGGATTCGTTCATGAGGCTGTTCTTTCCGGAATGCACTGGCGCCGTCGCCAGTGCGGAGGGATAGGGAGCCTTGCGGCTGAAGGACGAACGTCCGGGCGGCGAGGCTGAAGCTGCTCTGGGTGGCAGGGGGTGATCCGGACCACATTTCAAACTATACGTTTGTATAGTTTGAAGTGTCAATGGGTTCGCTCCTCCGATTTCTTCGCCGCTAGACTCGCCTTATGAGCCAGGAAGCGCGCAAGTTGCCCTACGGGGACGGCAGGGATGCGCTGCTTTCTGCCGTGCTGGACGTTGTGGCAGAAAAGGGCCTGCGCGGAGCGAGCTACAGATCAGTTGCCGCCCGCGCCGGCGTCAACCACGCCTTGATCACCCATCACTTCGGGTCCATGGAAGGGCTTCTGGCCGCCACCATGGAGTGGTCGGTGCAACGATCAATCCAGGAAACCGGCCTCTCGGGGCTCGCCGAACCCGACGGGAACTTTGCCGATTCGCTCATCGCCACCGTTTCCGCCGAACCCGAGCTTCAGTTGTTCCAGTTCGAAATGGTCCTCGAGTCAAGACGCAACCCGCAGATCCGCACGCTGGTTGAGCGGCTCTACGCAAGCTACGTCAGCACGGTTGAAGAGGCGCTGACCCGTCGCGGACTGGATACGGGCAACGAAGCTGCGCTTGCCATCTTCGCGGCGCTCGACGGCCTCATGCTTCAATTCGTCACCATGAGCGACCCTGCCCGAATCAGGGCCGCCGTTCATCAGGTGGCCCGGCTGATAACCGCACTCGAGCCCGCAAACGGAACCACCGGGACGCCGGGCACAAACTAACGGCCGACGTCGACACTCAAGCCAGGCGCCGACGTCGAGCACGTTTGTCTACAGATACGGGCGCCCAGGACCACCGCTTAGGGTCACCTGCTGCACAAGAACCTTCCCGTCCGCATGACGGAACCCTCGCGAGAAAACGCTTACTCAGATCCTGTTTATGGTTAAGCTGTCTTTCGTGACCCAACAGCCCTCCGCCCGCACAACGCCATGATTGGCGTCCTGTCCGGGTTCTTCGTAGTGTGGGCCATCATTCTGGTGGGCATGTTCGTTGGACGGCGCAACATCCTGGGCGAGAACGCGCGGTCGGTGCTGAGCTCGCTGACATTCTTCGTTGCCAGCCCTGCCCTCCTGTTCGAAACGTTGAGCAAGGCCAAGCTGCATGACGTCTTCGCCGCGCCGCTCCTGGTCACCGCCGTGGGCGCAGTACTCACCGGCTTGTTGTTCTTCCTGATCGTGAAGTTCTGGCTGAAACGGGCCATGCCCGAAGCCCTCATGTCCTCCATGAGCGCTTCCCTGGCCAACTCAGCCAACCTCGGCATCCCCATCGCCGTGTTTGTCCTGGGCGACGCGAGCTATGTGGCGCCCCTGCTGATCTTCCAGCTCGCATTCTTCACGCCGATGTACCTGATGGCCCTGGACGCCAGCACCAGCTCGCACCGCACCACTCCCCTGCGCTTCCTGCTGATGATCGTCAGGAACCCCATGATCGTGGGCTCTGCGCTCGGCCTGCTGGTAGCGGGGACCGGCTTTCAGGTGCCGACACTCATCCTGGAACCCATCCACTTAATTGGGGGTGCCGCGATTCCCGCCATGCTGATGGCCTTCGGCATGAGCCTCAACGGCTCCAAACCCCTGCAGAAGGAAGCCGGGCGGAGACTGGACACCCTGCTGGCCAGCGGCTTCAAACTCATAGTCCATCCACTGATCGCGTACGTTTTTGCCCGCTTTGCGTTGGGGATGGAGGGACACGCCCTCTTCGCCGTGGTGGTGACTTCGGCGCTGCCCACTGCCCAAAACGTCTTCGTCGCGGCCAACCGGTACCAAGCAGGAATCACCGTAGCCAAGGACACCGTGCTGATCACCACCATCGTGGCCGTTCCCGCCATGATCGCTGTGGCGCTGCTGCTCACCTAGCCGTCAAATACGAGGGCGTCGGCGATGCGCCGGATGCCGGCAAAACCTGGGTAACGTTCACGGCAACGTGGAAGTACAACGACTGGTACGGACACTTGGGCTACTCCACGTCCGCGCTGGCCAAATAGTGGTCCAGGAGTTGCGCACAGCGGATGAAGCCCAAGTGCGAGTACGCCTGGGGATGGTTGCCCAGATGGGTTTCCGTGCCGGGATCGTACTCTTCGGGCAGGAGCCCCGTGGGACCAAACAACGCCACCAACTGGTTGAACAGCTCCAACGCATCATCCAGCCGGCCCACTGCAAGGTAGGCCTCAATCAGCCACGTGGTGCAGATGTGGAAGCCGCCCTCCAAGCCCGGCAGGCCGTCGTCGTACCTGTACCGGAAAACGGTGGGCCCCACCCGCAGTTCGCGCTCCACGGCAGTCACGGTATCCAGGAAGCGCTGGTCCTGGGCGTCCAGGAGTCCGGACAATCCGATATGCAGGACAGCGGCGTCAAGGTCCGGGCTGTCATAGGCCACCGTGTAGGACGCGGCGGAGGAATCCCAGCCTTCCTGAAGCACTTCCTCCCGGATGGTGTGGGCAGTGGAAGCCCAGTCCGCATGCGCCACCCTGCCATGCAAAGCAGCGGCCCGGAGCGCCCGGTCCAGCGTCACCCAACACATGACCTTGGTGTACACATGGTGCCGGGGCGGCCGTCGGGCTTCCCAGATTCCATGGTCCGGCTCGTGCCACCGGGCCAGGACGGCGTGCGCCATCTGCTCCATGAGGAACCAGTGCTCGTCAGGAAGGAATGCACGCCGCTCGGCGAGATCATGGATCAGGTCCGCGATGGGTCCAAACACGTCCAGCTGGACCTGGTGGTCCGCCGCGTTGCCAATCCGCACCGGCCTGGAGCCCGCGTAGCCGGGCAGGCTTTCCACGATCGCCTCCGTGGAGAGCGGCGCCCCGGTCACTGAATACAGGGGATGCAGCCACTCCGGGCCCGGCGCGTTTTCCAGGATCCGGCCCAGCCATCCCAAGAACCCGTCGGCTTCGGCCGTGGACCCCAGTGACACCAGCGAGTTCACCGTCATGGACCCGTCCCTCAGCCAGCAATACCGGTAGTCCCAGTTGCGTGTGCCGCCAATTCCTTCCGGGAGGGACGTGGTGGGTGCGGCCAGCACGGCTCCGGTGGGCTCGTGTACCAGCGACTTCAGCACCAGGGCGGAACGACGCACCAGCGAAGTCTTGATGGTGGGCAGCTGAAGTGCTTTGACCCAGTCACGCGCTGCCTGCCCGACGGCGGTACGCCGCTGGGGTTCACCAGCCGGGTCTGCGGGAGGCGGCTCAGTATCCCCGCACCGCATGTTCAGGACCACAGGCCCTGCACTGAGGGAGACCTCGGCCGTTGCCGTGGCATATTTTGAGTCGCTGGTGATGGTGAAGGCCACGCCCGGTGCAGTGAGGATGATCGGATCCGAGGTTCCGATGATATGCACCTCATCGCCGCGGATCTCCATGTTGAAAGGCGCATTGGCGTAGTCGGGGCGTGGTGCGAAGACCACGCGGGCCTGACCTGTTCCGGACAG
This sequence comes from Arthrobacter sp. StoSoilB20, assembly GCF_019977295.1. Lineage (NCBI taxonomy): Bacteria > Bacillati > Actinomycetota > Actinomycetes > Micrococcales > Micrococcaceae > Arthrobacter > Arthrobacter sp. StoSoilB20. The sequence continues at coordinate 4,299,210 of NZ_AP024651.1, forward strand.
GACCCGGACCAGGCTGGTGATTCCCTCCGGGGCCGGTTCCAGATAGTCGGTGACCGTGACGTCCGCCCACCGGGTCTCTACGATCATGGTGTTATCCACATAGCGTTGTGCCAGCACCGGGGACGGCTTCACGGGTTCTATGCTGAAGTGGCCTGCGGGGTCACCGCCCAGGATGTGCGCAAACAGCGAGCCGGAATCAGGCAACGGGTGGCTCATCCAGCAGACCTTTGCGTCCGGGGTGAGCAACGCCGTGGAGCTTCCATTGCCGATCATCGAATGCCGTTCCAGGCCTACCGCGTCCTCGCCGAACAACCACGCCCGGCGCAGTTCGAACAGCAAAGCCAGGACCCGCGCAAAGGATTCCGGATCCGGGATGGTGTGCTCCGCCGTCGTATCCCCTGCTCCAACGTGCAGGCCAAGATCGGGGCCTCGCAGGGTGGCGAGCGCTTTCTCGTCGCTCTCGGCATCGCCCGCGTACAGGGCGGCACTGACCCCGAGCCTCGAACGCAACTGTTCCAAGGCTTGTCCCTTGGCCGGCTCCTCGACCGTCAGGTCCAATACCGTGCCGTCGATGATGAAGTAGAGGCCAAACTCGATGGCGATCTTCTGCGCGGCGAAAATTACCCGGTCCACCACTTCAGCTGTTGCCGGCCGGGTATGCACGGCGACGCCAACCGGTTTGCGGACAACACTGATGCCCTTCTCGAAACCCACGGCTTCGGTCAGGGCTGTGGCCACCTGTTGAAGCAGTTGCTCGGTGGCAAGGGAGAGCGTGTAGGCGTACCCCATATCGAACTCCATCCCGTGGGAGCCCACCAGGTGGACTTCCGCGGGCAACCTGGACACCGCCGCCAGGTCCCTGAGGGACCTGCCGGAGATGATGGCCGTGTGGGTGTTCGGCAGGGCGGCCAGCGCACGGAGTGCCACGGCCGCGCTGTCCAGGGGCAAGGTCTCCGTGGAAACCCCCTCCGCCGAACAGAGGGTGCCGCCATAGTTACAGGCCACCAGCAAACCAGGAACCCGGGCAAGGACCCTCAGCTCTGCGAACAACTGCGGGGTGATGCCGTTCTCCGCATCGGATTGGAGCACCGTTCGGAGCAGGCCAAGCGGGAGCGATTTCATCAGCAGCGCGGAATCGGCAACTGATTGGTTCAAGTGCGTAGGCATGGCAGACCCTTCCGAAGCGGATAACTACAGTCTCCGCCCGGACGGTTTCGCTTGACTACCTAGTAGGTTGCAAACGCGTAAACCTTTCCTTGGATTTATGCGTTTGGTCTCACGGTGCGCCTACGCGCTCACCAGCCCGGCAACCTCTGCCACGAGTTCCACCGACCGCAGGCGCTCTTCGGTCCCGATGCTCTGATGCGCCACGATCAGTTCGTCGGCGTCCGCGAACGTCGCAAACTCGTCAAGGTAGTCGCGCACCACGTCCTTGGTTCCAACAGCGGAGAACTTCATCATCTGGGCGATGTGCTGGCCCTGCGGGGAGTCAAGCACCATGTCCGCTTCATCGTCCGTGAATTCGCGGCCGCCGCCGAAGAACAGCGACACACGGGCGCGCTTCACCGCGAGATGGATGGCCTGCGCCTCTGCATTGGAGTCCGCGGCAGTGACATTAACGCCTGCAATGACATGCGGCTCGGACAACTGTTCCGACGGCTTGAACTCGCGTCGGTAGATGGCAACAGCGTCCTGCAGGGCCGCCGGGGCAAAGTGTGAAGCAAACGCGTAGGGAAGCCCGAACTGCGCGGCCAGCTGGGCGCCGAACAGCGAGGAGCCCAGGATGTACAGCGGCACGTTGGTGCCCTTGCCCGGCGTCGCCTCAACACCCTGGATGCGGGTGGGGCCAGTAAGGTAGCCCTGAAGTTCCAGGACATCCTGCGGGAACCTGTCCGAGGACGTGTGGTCCCGGCGCAGTGCGCGCATGGTGTTCTGGTCGCTGCCCGGCGCGCGACCCAGGCCGAGGTCGATCCTCCCCGGGTGCAGGGTCTCCAATGTGCCGAACTGCTCGGCGATGGTCAGCGGTGAATGGTTGGGCAGCATGACGCCACCGGCCCCGAGCCGGATGGTATTGGTGTGCGCGGCAACATGGGCGATCAGCACGCTGGTGGCCGAGGAGGCAATCGCGGACATGTTGTGGTGCTCGGCATACCAAACGCGGCGATATCCCAGCTCTTCGGCCTTCTGTGCCATGGCCACGCTGCCCGCGAGGCTTTCCGCCACCGTCTGGCCCTTGCCGATGGTTGCCAGGTCGAGGATGGAAAGAGGAACAGTCACAGGAAGGCCTTTCGGTACGTTTCGGTGCCCGCACGGTTGATTGCCGGGCACTTAAGCGACAACGACGGCGGCACCCGGGTTATTTCTGTGAGTTGCGTCGCGCAGTGGTTTCCGCGCCTTTTCCGAACGCATTTGTGACCCCGTTCGACGCCCGATTAACCGCCATGAACCCCTGTATCCCAGCGTTTCAGAGTGCTTTGACCTGGCTCGCAGGGCTGCCGGATAGTTGCAGCCACAAGTACGCATCAGACCGCCCTGTCGCGACGACCAGGACGAACCCAAGGAGAACCAATGGCACGTTTTGCAGCCAAAACCGGCGTCACCGCGGCGCTGGCCGCCACCGCTTTACTCGGACTCGCGGCCTGCTCTGACCCGGGAGCGACGGCGGCTACGGGCGCGTCCGCTTCGCAAGGATCGGCAAGCACGGGCGCTTCATCCAGCTCGTCAAGCGCCAAAGAGTTCAACCTGACGCCGCAGCAGGACCGCATCAAGGTCTCAGTGGACCCGGCTGCGGCCGCTCTGGTTCCTGACGCCATCAAGGCCGATGGCAAGCTGACCGTGGTGACCACCGGCGGCACTCCCCCGCTCAGCACGTTCGCCACGGACAACAAGACCCTCATTGGAAACGAAGTGGATATTGCCTACGCCGTGGGCGAGACCCTGGGCCTTGAGGTTGAGGTCCTGCCGGTAGCGTGGGCCGACTGGCCTCTTGGTGTGGAGTCCGGCAAGTACGAGGCTGTTCTCTCCAACGTCACCGTCACCGAGGCACGCAAGGAGAAGTTCGACTTCGCCACATACCGCAACGACCTCCTGGGCTTCTATGCCAAGGCCGACTCGGACATCGGCGAGGTCAAGGAAGCCAAGGACGTGGCCGGCAAGCGCATCATTGTGGGCTCGGGCACCAACCAGGAAGCCATCCTGGTGCGCTGGGACGAGGAGAACAAGAAGAACGGCTTGAAGCCGGTTGATTTCCAGTATTACGACGACGACTCCGCCTCCCAGCTCGCCCTCCAGTCAGGACGCGCGGACCTCACCTTCGGCCCCAATGCTTCGGCAGCCTACAAGGCAGCCAAGGACGGCAAGACCAAGGAAGTGGGAACGGTGGAAGGTGGTTGGCCGCTGAAGGCCGAGATCGCGTTCACTACCCAGAAGGGCAACGGCTTGGCTGTGGCGGCCCAAGCCGCGCTCAACACCCTCATCAAGGATGGCAGCTACGCCAAGATCCTGGACCGCTGGGGCCTTTCATCCGAGGCCATTCCCGCATCCGAACTGAACCCGGCAGGCCTGCCCAAAAAGTAGGAACTGCTATGGCAGGGCAGACCTGCCGACGCCGAATCCCCGCCGGACATCCCCCGGCGGGGATTCTTGCGCCCCTGGCCCAAGCAGGTGGCAGCACATGCCGCAATGACCATATGATTCCGCGCCGCTCAATGGAGCGTTTGCTGCTGCCTGCTTGGGTGCGGTTAGAAGTGGGCGGGGTCCGTGTTGGCCCCGCACAGGATGACGGCAACGGTTTCGCCGTCGTCCGGCTTGTACGCTCCTGAAAGCAACGCAGCATAGGCCGCCGCCGCACCGTGCTCCACCACGATCCGGTGCTTTTCCCAAAGCGCGCGACGAGCCTCGATGATGTCCTCGTCCGTGACCAGGACGCTGTGGACACCGGTGCGGCGGGCAACCCCGAAACCGATCTCCCCGATCCGGCGGGCACCGAGGGAATCAGCCGCGATCCCGGAAACAGCTACGTCCACAGGCTCGCCCTTGGCCAGTGCCGTGTGCAGTGTGGGAACAGTTTCAGGTTCGACGCCCACAACCCGTGCCCGGCCCTCGGCCGCAGCTGCGATGCCGCCCATCAGGCCACCGCCGCCAACAGCAACGACGATGGTGTCGACGTCGGGCAGTTCATCAAGCAGCTCAAGCCCGACCCCGCCCGCACCGGCCACGATCTCCGGCTGATCGTAGGCGTGGCAATAGACCGCACCCTTCTCCTCAGCGAACCGGATGGCAGCGGCATAGGCTTCGGCGTACTCGGCACCGCCCTGGACCACCGTGGCGCCTATGGCATAGAGCTTGTGGACTTTGTTGGCCGGCGCTGATTCCGGGACGAACACCGTTGCCGGAACGCCGAGTTTCGCCGCCGCATAGGCGTTGGCGAGGCCCGCGTTCCCGCCGGATGCCACCACAATGCCAACCCCGGGGTCCAGCTCGCCGCTTTCCTGGGCCGTGAGCAGGCGATTGAACGCGCCACGGGCTTTGAAGGAGCCTGTGTGCTGCATGTACTCGCATTTGAACCACAGGTGGTACGGCTCCTGATCGCCGCTTTCAGCCAAGGGCGTGTGTCGGACCCAGCCCGCTGTGCGTGAGTACGCTGCTTCTACTTCTTCGCGTGTGACCATCGTGGCTGCACCTTTCCGTCCGTTTCATCCTATGGTTTGCAAAGGCCTCCTGACCGACTCCACAGCATAGGCTTGAGACATGCCTGCAGACTTTGCCCTCCGCCCCGCCGTCGCCTCGGACGCTGCCTGGATAGCAGAACTCCGGGCAGTGGTGATGCGCCCGGACCTGGAACGGTTGGAGCGTTTCGATCCTGTGCGGGTCCGCGAGCGCTTCCTGAACGGGTTCCAGCCGGAGCACACGTCCATCATCCACAGCGACGGCGTGGACGCTGGCGTCATTGCGGTTCGTCCCGAGCCGGACTCGCAATGGATCGAACACTTCTACCTGGCCCCGGCGCACCAAGGAAAGGGGCTCGGCGGCCAGGTGCTGCGGCACGTCATGGCGGCCTCCGTGGACGAGCGCCCGTTCCGGTTGAACGTGCTCCAGGGCAGCCCCGCACGCCACCTGTATGAGCGGCATGGCTTCGTGCTCGAAAACGAGGACCCGGTGGATGTTTTCATGGTCGCCCCAAACCCTTCTCGGTGGCCCTAGCCTTTCTCGTAGGAGGGGGTTTGTTGGAGCGTCGACTGCGGTGATCGAGTGTTGCTTTGACGTGGGCTCCAGAAAGGGCGGGTCAACCGGCGAAAGTCTCGAAACCACACCTGGACCGCTGGCCGAAACCGCCGCGGAGTTGTCCCGCACTGCGCAATTGCGTGCACCTCGCCAGCACAGCAAAGCGGTTGCCCTGCCGTCCATTGCCGGCACCGCGATGTTGTTCCTGGCGGCATCGAGTAAGAACAAGACAGCGGCGCAGGCTGCGCTAATGGTGCAGCTGGCGAACATGGCTGCAGCGATTTACGACATGCATCTGCAATCCGATTTCCAGCACCGCAGAAGGGCGTCACGTTTCCACGTGATGCCCTTCTTCTTCTGGTCTGACGAACAGGGGATCTAGGGCTTGGCTGCGGACTTACCGACAGCGGCCAGTAGTTCGCTCATGAAGTTTGAGCTCAGCGACACTCCAGCGTCTTCCTTGGAATCTGGGGAGGAACCGAACACCCTTGAAGCAAAGGCCGCTCGCAAATGGTTCCGAAGATCGACATCCGTCAAAGGCTCGACGTAGCCGTCAAAAGTTAGTAGCTGCTCTTTGATAGTCCTGGCCCAGGTGCCAAGGTCGCGATGATATGCGGCTTGCCTGCCGAAATAGGTCGCCAAACCCAGAACTGCGCCCAGAAGCGAAATTCGGATAATCGCATCTCCTGTTGTCGTTGTTCCTCCATGAGAGGCCCCTGGCACGAACCCCAGAACAAAGCTCCCCACGATACCGAGAGCGACGCCAGCAACCGTCAGGCAGCGAAACAGAAGCGCCGACCGAAGGTGATACTTCGATAACTTCTCGAACCTGTCTGTTAGCTTCGCTCCCGATACGAAGCCAGCGGCGGTTCGCGCGCTTACCGCCGCCGCTTCAAGTTCCTTGACCGTCGTCCGTGCGTACAATAGGCCGGCACGAAGCTCCTGGGACATCTCCGCTTGTTCAATCCGAGCTTCAAGCAACGAGGCCCTCCGAGAATCATCCCGTGCTTTCAAAGCTGCTTCTGGGATATGCCCATTCCTACTGGCATGGTCCATGGATACCCGTTCAACCTTGGAGACGTATCTCTTGAGCGTATTTAGTAGGTATCCACTCCAGATCACAATATTCTTCGAGTCACGCTGCGTTAGGGCGGCCCTCAGTTGCTCAACATCGTTGTCGTGAGCCTTGATGGACTTCGTGTCTACCAGGACTGAGCTTTCATAAGTTGAAAGAAACTCGTAGTCCGGGCCGAGAGCTTCGGCCCAAATGAGTATTACGTCTCTAACGCGCGCATGGACCTCGGGATCCTCCATACTCAGCTGGTCAACCACTTCGCGGTACGGCCCATTGAGGGATTCAATCCCGGTTCTAAGTTCGGTCAGCGTCTTTTCCACGGTCCATTCCACCACGGACGTTACGCCTAGGCAGGACCAGACCCTGGGACGAGTTCAGTAATGACTCGTCCGTACATCGAGGAACCAACCCGGGAGAGCTTTCTTAGGCTCAAGGTGTTTCGGGCCTCGGCGGTCCAAGCCGCTGAGGAAACGTGCGTCGCCGATTCAGCGGAGTGATCTCCGAATCCGCACGAATTGATCAACAGGTTTGAGTCCAGTCCTTATGAGGCGACGGAAAAATTCTCTCTGGGTTTTTGCGACACGATCGGGATCTCTCCGCCACTCTAACCGTAAGGGGTACTGCACCCTTCAACCGGTTCTTTCATCCATGGGTAAGGTGAGGTCTGTGCGTACGGCAGCAAGGCGGTGATTCTCCGTTCCCTGACGTCTCACCGCCGGGGGCCATCGCCTTTGCGCGCCTCCGGACATTGGACAACATTGAATAGGAAACGCATCCCACTCGCCGTTGCGGGCCTGCTGCTCGCGGGATGTTCTTCACCCGCAACCCAACCAGGGTCCACATCAAGCATGCCTGAACTGACGACAGAGAGCAGCGAGCCGGCAGCAGCCGCAGAGACTGTCCCTCCCACATCTGCCGAAGCCGACAAGACTGCGGCCTTCAAAACAGCTAACGCCTCTGCGGCCTGGGCCGAGAGAGTCACCGCAGTGACCGAGCCGGAACCGGGCAGGCTTAGCATCGACACCGCACTCAGCGACCCACGCGGAGCGCAAGGCAGTGAGGAAGCACAGACTGCCATAGCAATCTGCGAGTCCGCAGTTCAGCTCTACCAGCCCAGTTATATTGCAGTTAAAGAAAAAGACGGAACCCACTTCGTCCTCTTCGGACACCCCTCCGTGCCCAAGGGCGCGTGCGCCGAAGTCTGAACTGGCAGATGTTTGGAAGCCCCTGAGACATAGTCTCCAGGGGCTTCCGATTCGGCTACTCGGAGGAAGCCCCGACAGCAGGTGCGGGAGTCTCGGCCGGCGCCTGCACCTGAAGTGCGTCGATCTTCACTAGGGCCCTATGGGCGGCCACGTACATCATGATTGTGCCGATAAGGCCGCAGAGGAAGCCCAAAATTGCAAAGGTCATGGCTACGCCGTTAGGCCCGCTGCTCCCGTAGAGCGTAGGCCTAATCGAGGCCGTCGCTGCCATCGCACCTATAGAACCGACAACCCACCCAGTAATGGACAAAAATACGCCGGAGACAAAGACCCCAGCGGAACGCTTGAACTGCAAAGTACTTCCCCATTTCCATTTAGACAACAGGGAGTACTCTATGTTTCGCCTTCCTATATGCTCGTCTCGACTGTCGGCACGCGCCGATTTATGACGTTAGCGACCAACCGTAAATCCGCCGCAATGGAAACCTCACAGGTGAGCAACCCAGGACGACCAATGGCTCTGCCTCAATCCGTGAGGGACAACCACTTTTAACCGCGCATCGTCCTGACCCGGCGACAAAGCCACAGACGAGTCATCTGAAGTTTCCTGGTCAAGCACCTGTTGCGGTGGCGACTTCTGAAATTTTGCCGTCCGTGGGATCCGACTCTATGGTGAGGGTTCTTTCGCGTCCTGGTCCAGGACGTCGGCGAGCTCGTGGCCAAGGCGGCCCCGACCGATGAGGTCGTTCGCTTCGGAGGCTTATTGTTCGGCCTGGGTGCGGGCTTCCTCGGTGAGGACTTCTGCCCGCGCGGCACTGGTGAAGGCCGGCGTCTCAACGAGTGACGACCTCAGCTACGTCAGTCATCGCGACGACTTTGAACTGTTATTTCAGGAACGATGGTTCCGGCACATCGCCCCGGACCTGCAACTGCACACCATGGCTGCCCTCGGACGGAACCTCCAAGAGATCGAAGCAAAACTCGATGAAGCCGTGGCCGCGGCAAGGACCGAAGGCGTGTCCTGAGACGAAATCGGCAAGGCGTTCGGCATCAGCTGCCAAGGGTCTCAAGAGCGCTGGGACACTTCAGAACTCCGACCTTCCCCCGACAAGCCCAGGAATTCGAAGTTGTAGGGGTCCTTCGCGATTTGTTGGGCGAGCTCGGAGTCTTGCGCAACAAGCTGGTGCGCGAAGTTGGACAGAGCTGCTCCGGTCCTTTCCAGGGTCCGGTTCATGATCATGTTCAGCAGGACATTCCTGGACCACCCGTATTGGACGGCCGCCGCAGCGTAGGTAGTGCGTTTTTCCCGTATGTCCAACTTGTCCAGCAGGACAGTGGCGTGGCCCCACGGCAATTGCGCAACAGCTTGTTGCGCAATTGGGCTGCGTTGCCAGGCTCCGGCGAACGTTGTCATGTACTGGGTATTGCGCGGCGAAAGGCCTTTCATCTCCGGGAACTCGGCATGCAGAATGCGAGCCACCGACAGCCACCTTGGACTCAATTGTCCAGACGCTGTATGGACAATTGAGCCTACGGGGCATCAGTAGGCGGTCGTCCTGATCTGTGGGCGGGTTGTTCCGACTGATGGTGATCACTCGAGCCTCCTGACTGCCCCACCCCAAGTGCGGTAGCCTCAGCACAACCTACGCACGTCAATGCCGCTTCCGGGGGGAACATCATGGGGAACGTTCGAGCGCGCACCAAAGCGCCCAACAAAGCGCTCAAAACCAAAGCGCTCAAGAAGAGGTATCCACTGGTGCCGGCCAAGGCCATGGCGGCCGGTCTGCTGGCCGCGGGACTGATCGCGGCGGGGCTGCTCGCCACGGAGGCACCACCCGCAACCGCGGACACGCAGCTACCGCAGCCAACTCAGCCAACTCAGCCAACGCCAATCATCGACGGCGCCGCCTACGTGGGTGCCGAGCTGCGCCGCCAGTACGACTACAGCTACTGGGGCTGCCGGAATCCGGACGGCTCGGGTGACGGCATCACCTTGGAGTGGTTGCGCGACGGCGATCCGCTTCCGGAGGATCGGCAAGGGGAAACTCTTCGGATCCTGCCCGAGGACCAGGGCAGCCGGATATCCATGCGGGTCCATCCCCTCACCCCGGGAAACCAGGGCTGCCCAACCGGCACGCAGCTGAGTTCGGAAACCTTGCCGGTGAAGGCCTCCAGCAGGGCCATGGGCTGGACCGGGCGGGGCAACTTTGAGCCCCTCGCGCGGACGCACGATGGCCGGCTCATCCTGTACCCGCGGACATACACCTATTACAAGGGCGCCTGCGAGGGCCCCTGCCCCGCATATTGGGGTTCCTGGGACGAGCCACAGCAGGTAGGCCAGGGCTGGAACGTCTTTGACATCGTCTTCTCCCCCGGCGATTTCGACGGCGATGGCTTCAACGATCTCCTCGGCCGCGATGCAGCAGGCAAGCTCTTCCTCTACCCCGGCGATGGCGAGGGCGGTTGGCTCGACAGGCAACAGGTGGGCCAAGGCTGGAACGTCTTCAATTCCATCGTGGGCCCGGGCGACTTCAACGGCGATGGCACCAATGACGTTCTGGCACGGGACACCGCAGGCGGCCTCTTCCTCTACCCTGGCGACAGCGAAGGTGGCTGGCTCCCCCGCGAACAGGTGGGCTGGGGCTGGCAGGTCATGAACAAGATCATCACCGGCGGCGACATGAATGCCGATGGTGCCGTGGACATCTTCGGACGCGACCAGGACGGTTTCCTGCACCAGTACCCCACTGACGGCGAGGGCGGCTGGGAGGATCCGGCGTCCCTCGGCCCGGGGTGGGAGGCGTTCACCGAGGTAGCCGGAATTGGTAGTTCCAGCCACTCGAAATACAACGAACTCTCGGCCGTCGCCGCCAACGGCGACCTTTTGAGCTACATCACCGGCGCTTCCGCCACTGGCCTCTACGGCCCATACGGCCCTGTCGGCCGGGGCTGGAACGTGTTCAAGGAACTGCTCTAAGCCCCGGGTGCTACAGCGGCTGCCCCATCACTGTCAGCTGAATATGTACGGTCCCGCGCGAAGGGTCGACGACGGCGGAACCCGGCCCGCCGTCGTCGGGCGCCCTGCGGCGCTGGCCCGGCGTGAAACCAAACCAGCGCCGCCAGAACTGCAGAAGGCGGGCCGTGCTCATGGGACGTGCACCACGTCTTCGGCACGGACCGGCGTCTCCAACCCCAGGTTTCCCCGGAGCGTAGTGCCACGGTATTCGGTGGGGTAGACGCCGCGTTCCTGGAGTTCGGGTACCAGGTGGTTCACGATGTCGTCGATTCCGGTGGGGATGAGCCACGGTGAAATGTTGAAGCCATCCACCGCGCCAACCCGGGCATATTCTGCGAGGTGGTCTGCCACGGCGGTGTAGGAACCGGTGAACGTGGAGTCGATCCGTGCCGTCTTGGACGTGACGAACTGGCGGATGGACAGGCCCTTGTCCTTGGCCTCCGCCCTCCACTGGTCAGCGAGTTGGCGGGCCTTGGCGCCGTGGAAGCCGCTGCCTCGGGTCTCGGAGGTTTCCTCCACCACGGGGTCGATCTCCGGAAGGGGACCATCGGGATCGTAGGAGGAAAGCTCCCGGCCCCAAAACTGTTCCAGATAGGCAATGGCCTGCTGCGGCCCGATCTGCAGGCTGCGGACCCAGGCCTTCTTTTCCTGGGCTTCCTGATCGGTGGCGGCAAGGATGAACTCGCTGGCGGGCATGATCTGCACGGCATTGGCTCCACGCCCGGCTGCGATGGAGCGTGCCACGATGTCGCGGCGGAACTCCACGGCGTCATCGAACTTGGGGTGGGCGGAGAAGATCACATCCGCCTGGCGGGCTGCGAAATCGCGGCCGTCCGGGGAATCGCCGGCCTGGAAAAGCACGGGGCGGTACTGGGCGCTGCGCGGCAGCCGCGGTGTGACATCAACGGTGTAGTGCTGTCCTTCGTGCAGGACCGGCCGGGCCGGTCCGGACGAGGTTTCCCATGAATCCCAGATCCGTTTGGCGGTTTCGACGAACGCTTCGGCATGCCTGTAACGGTCGGCGTGGTCCAGGTATCCGCCGCGGCGGAAGTTGGCACCGGTCCAGGCGTTGTCCGTGGTGACAATGTTCCACGCGGCCCGGCCACCGGAGATCAGGTCAAGGGAGGACAAGCGGTGCGCCAGGTCTGCAGGGTCGTTGTAGGTGGTGTTCTGGGTGGCCACCAGGCCGATGTTGCTGGTGACCGCGGCGAGGGCGGCCAGCATGGTCTGGGCGTCTGGCCGGCCCACCACATCCAGTGCGTGCGGACGCCCGAGGTGTTCGCGCAGGCGGAGGCCTTCACCGAGGAAGAAAGCTGCGAACTTGCCTCGCTCGGCGGTCTGGGCGATGTGGCGGAAGGACTCGAAGTCCGTCTGCGATCCCGCCTGGGGAGCCTTCCAGATGGTGCCGGAGTTAACACCTTGGAAGAAAATGCCGAACTGGATCCGGCCGCTGGGCTGGAAAATATCGCGGGTCATGGTGGTCTCCTACTTTCCGGCGGCAATGGCAGCCGCGGCAGTGGTTGAGTAGCGGTTTTCCGCCTTCGGCAGGCCCAGCAGCCCGCGGAAGGTGCCGTCCTGGACGGGCGCCCTGAGGGAACCTCGGCGGCGGAGCTCCGGAAGTACCAGCCGGGACAGTTCTTCCAGTTCCACGGTGAGGACAGCCGGGTGGAGACGGACGCCGTCGGCTTCCTGGAGAAGTGAGTCGAGCAGTTCGGTGAGGCCGGCGGCCGATCCAACAAAACGCGCAAGGCCGCTTTCCCGGGGTGTCACCACGCGCGACTCCGCCGCCTGCCCGCGAGCGTCCAGGACGACGTCGAGCTCTGCGACAACCGCTACTGAAGCGCCAAGCCGTGCGCGCACGTCGCGGATCTCGGCGCTGAGCAGCTCCGGTGTCGGCGCGGTAACCAGTACAGCGTCCACTGCTTCGGCCGGCACCAGGCCTTCGCCCACCAGGGATGCCGCCGCGAGCACGGGCAGCTGCCCTTGGAGGGGCCTGGGGATGATGGACGGACCCTTCACCGAGTAAGCGGGGCCTGTGAAGTCCGCAGGCGTTTCGAAATCGGCGTAGTGCAGCTTGTCCACGTCGATGTATCTTCCGGTGGCGACGTCGCGGATCACGGCGTCATCCTCCCACGAGTCCCACAACCGGCGGCTGACCTCGATGGAGGCGGCGGCTTCCTGGGTCAGTGACCCGCCCTGGACAAAGGAGCGTCCGACGGCGGCGGCAGCTTCGGGTGATTCCGCTGCGGTGACGATCCACCCGGCACGCCCACCGGAGACATAGTCCAGGCTGGCGAGCTGCGTGGAGACATGGAACGGTTCGGTATAGACGGTGTCTACCTCGGGGACCACCGCAATGGTCCGGGATACCGGCCCGGCAAAGGCCGCGCGCTGCAAGGCGTTGGCGCGTCCAGCCTCCGGAGTGTCCTTGAAGGTTGCCACGTGGAAACCGGCGGACTCCGCCGAGAGGACGGCGGCGGCAAGGTTTTCATACCCCGCACCGTCGAGTTCAATGGCCAGGAATCCGGCCCTATCTTCTTCGGAGGAACTCACTTTTGGTCCTGACGTTCGTAGGGAATCTTTTCGCCGGCCTCGATCGCCACGGGAAGCCGGTTTTCGGCAGGCGGCAACGGGCAGGTGGCTAGGTCGGTGTAGGCGCAGGGAAGGTTCACGGCGCGGTTGAAGTCGAGCTCCACGGAGCCATCAGCGGCGGGAACCACGGACAGCGAGCGGTTGGCCGCGTACGTGGTTTTGCCGGAGGTTTGGTCGGTAAACAGCACGGACAGTGATCCTGGCGCGTATCCGTTGAACGCCGTCAGCGCGAGCTCCTCGCCTGCCAGTTTGAAACGGATCTCACCGGGAGCTTCGTAGACGTGGTGGATGCCCTCGACGGCGGCCCCCACGGTAGTGGGGCGCGGAGCCTCGAACGGGACGAAGGTACCAGCCACGGCGAACGCTGCATTGGGAGCGTAGGCGGGTGTCCCCTGGTACTCCTGGAGGAGGGCGTTGGACGGGTTCCGCGGCCGCACAATGTACTCGCCTCCGCGTTTGGCCACCTCAATGACGGTTTCGCCGGAGACCAGGTTGATGCCGCCGCGCTCCTGGATGGGGCCAAGCTCAAGCGTCGTGCCCGGATCGGTGTTCAGTTCAACGCCGTCCTGCTGCAGGCTTTCGCCCGGTTTCAGGACAACACGCACGACGTCGGCGTCCACACTCCAAGTGCCCGGCGCACCTTCCAGCCGGGTCGCCTCGCTGCTGAGCCAGTGCAGGTGCGTGACTGCGAGGAAGCCATGCGGGTGGGCGCGGTGCTGCTCGTGGGCGGCGTGCCAGTCCTGCCATTCCTGGTTGAACGACTCGAGGGCTGTTGCTGCTTCAGTGTGCGTAGACATAGGCGGTATCGCTCCTATTAAAGGCGTGGTCTGCTGTGACTGTTGCTGCGGCGTCCGGCTCGGTGGCGCCGGCGAATTCCGGTCGTCCGCCGAAGGGGTCGCTGGATTCCCACAAGCTGCTCGGGGCAGCAGCCCGGACGGCCGGAATGACTTCCAGGGCGAAGCGTTCAAGGATCTCGAGCTGCTGTTCAAAGGGCAACGTGGTGGGCAGGGAGATCGACTGGAGATCATGCTGGTACAGCGAGTGGTAGCTAAGGATTTTCTCGATGACCTGCTCCGGGCTGCCAACCAGCGCCGGCCCCTCGGCAACGGCGTGCTGGATGTCCCGGAAAGGTGAGTTGTTGCCTGGGACGTTCCGGCCGGCGGTCAGGCCTTCATAGACGGGCCCGTACTGGCGGATGGCTTCCTGGGTGGTGTCCGCTATGAAGACACCACCTGCTCCACTGCCCGATCCCAGATACTGGTGCCGGGGATCGTGCCCGTGGCGCTCATACTCTTCGCGGTAGTGGTCGATCAGGACCTTGTAGTTCTCCCGCGGTTGGATGGCGTTGGCGGTGAACAGCGGATCTCCCCACTTAGCGGCGAGCGCAGCGGATGTGAGGGTTGTAGCCGAGCCGTGCCAAATCCGGGGTGAGCCCGCAAAGGGGCGTGGCGTCGTCGTGGTCGGTTCGGTGAGCGCGGACCTGAAGCGGCCTGACCAGGTGACGCTTTCCTTGCGCCAGAGCGCACGCAGCAGGGCGTACTTTTCGGCCAGCAGGTCCCATTGATCGTCCAGCGACAGCCCAAAAAGCGGGTACTGCAGCACTTCATTGCCCTTGCCGATCACCAGTTCCAGGCGGCCGCGGCTCAGCTGGTCGATGGTGGCGTAGTCCTCGGCCACGCGCACCGGGTCCAGCACGGAGAGCACGGTGACCCCGGTTTGGAGGCGGATGCGGCGGGTGACCGCGGCAATGGCGGCGAGGACCGTCGTCGGGGATGAAGAGACAAACTCGCCGGCGTGGCGTTCACCCACCGAGAAGCTGTCGAAGCCGAGCTCCTCCGCCCGGCGGGCTGTCTCCACTACCTGGTTCAGGCGTTCGGCAGTGGAAACAATCTCCCCTGTCACCGGGTTTTTCAGGTGGGGAATGATGTCCAGGACCTGGAACTTCATTTGGTGGTCCCCGCCGGCGTAACAAAGGTGGCTTCGGTGACGGTCTTGGATTCGGGGATGGCTTCCTCGGACAGGCCCCAGCGTTCCAGGACCTTGCCGTAGGAGCCCTCCTTGATGGTGGAGTTCAAGGCATCGGTGATGGCCGGGGCCAGGCCGTTGCCCTTCAGGGTGGTTGCAGCAACCAGCGTTTCGGCGGGCCAGCCGGCGTTGACCTTGCCCACAACCTTGAGGTCGTCACGGGTGTTCTCGCGATACGTCACCGACGGGTACGGTCCCAGGTTCAGGTCCGTGCGGCCAGAGGAGAGCGCCAGGATGGTGTCTGCGTCCGAGGAGTAGTACTGCAACGTGGCCGGGGCCTTCCCCTTGTCCTCAAGCTCCTTGTTCCAAGCCAGCAGGATCTTCTCCTGGTTGGTGCCTGAGCCCACGGAAATCTTCAGGCCGGAAATGTCATCCGATCCCTTGATGTCGTAGCTGGAGCTCTTCTTCGCTTCGAACCCCATGTACGCGGCGCGGTAGGTGGAGAAGTCGAACAGCTTCACGCGGGCTGCGTTGATGCCCACGTTGGAGAAGACGGCCTCGAAGTCCCCGGATTGGGTCTTCAGCGGCCAGTTCTCCCACGACGTCACCTGCAGGTCCAGCTCCAGCCCGAGCTTGTCAGCCACCAACTGGGCAATGTCCACTTCAACGCCGATCGGCGTCTTGTCATCGGTGGCGTGGAAGGACAACGGGATGGAACCGGCGGTGGTGGCTACCGTGAGCTTGCCGTCCTTGGCGATTGCTGCAGGAACCTTCGAGGCAGCAGCAGCGTCCTTTTCACCGCGGATCCGGTTCTGGTCCACAGACGTGTTGTAGACCACGCCATTCTTGGCAGCCTCGGACTCCGGCTTGGCTGCCGACGCTCCAGGATCGGAGCACCCGGCCAGCACGGGAAGCACGACGGCGGGGAGTACAGCCAGTGCCAGCAGCTTGCTTTTGGTGGTGGCGGCGGATCTGCGGGTGATGCGAAGCATGGGGTGTCCTAGATGTTGAAAGCTGGTTCGATGACTTTGGAGAAGAAGCTGCGCGTACGTTCCTCGCGGGGGTTCGCGAAAATGTCCTGGGGTGTGCCGGACTCCACAATCTGTCCCTGGTCCATGAAGACCACGGTGTCCGCGACGTCCCGGGCAAAGCCCATCTCGTGCGTGACCACAATCAGGGTGGTGCCGGACTTGGCGAGTTCGCGGATGACGTCCAGGACCTCGTTGACGAGCTCCGGATCCAAGGCCGACGTCGGCTCATCGAAGAGGAGGATCTTGGGATCCAGTGCCAGCGCCCTGGCGATCGCCACTCGTTGCTGTTGGCCGCCGGAAAGCTGGCGGGGGTAGGCGTCGGCGCGATCCTTCAGGCCCACCCGGTCCAGGAGTTCCAGGCCGCGCTTCCGGGCTTCGGCCTTGGAGCGCTTCTGGGCCACGATGGGCGCCTCAATGACGTTCTCCAAAGCAGTGAGGTGCGGGAACAGGTTGAAGCTCTGGAACACCATGCCAATGTGGGTGCGCTGCTTGAGGATGTCCTTCTCCCGCAGTTCGTGGAGTTTGTTGCCACGGACTTCGTAGCCCACCAGCTCGCCGTCGATGGTGATGTAACCGCCGTCGACCTTTTCCAAGTGGTTGATGGTGCGCAGCAGGGTGGACTTTCCCGAACCCGAAGGCCCCACGATCACGGCCACGCCTCCCGGCGGGACGGACAAGGAAACGCCTTTGAGGACTTCGGTTGCACCGAAGGATTTCCGGACGTTGGCGATGTCCACCTGGCCACGTGTCACAGCTGGTGTGGCGCGCGCCGCGGCGGGCCGGGCCGGCGTCGTGCGTTCTCCTTGGGGAGTTTCCGGCTCCTTGGCCGGCGTCGCTTCAGCGAGGTGGGCGGCAGCAGCCGCTTCGGAGGAAGAGAAGACGGTGGTCATCGGGATTCCTTCGTGGGAGAGGCGGCGCCGTGGGTGGTGAAGAACTTCCGGGCCTTCTGCAACGGCGTGAGCGGCAGGGTCCGCAGGGCGCCCTTGGAGAAGTGGCGTTCGATGTAGTACTGGAAAACGCTCAGGACCGAGGTGATGACCACGTACCAAAGCGTGGCCACCAGGAGCAGCGGCAGCACCTGCTGGGTGCGGTTGTAGATGACCTGGACCGTGTAGAAGAGCTCGGAATAGGCCAGGACGTAAACAATCGAGGTGCCCTTGACCAGTCCAATGATTTCGTTGAAGGCGTTGGGCAGGATGGCACGCATGGCCTGGGGCAGCACGATCCTGGTGGAGCGTTTCCACGCCGGGATGCCCAGAGCCGAGGCTGCTTCAAGCTGGCCCTGGTCCACGGAAAGGATGCCGCCGCGGATGATTTCGGCGGAGTAGGCAGCCTGGTTCAACGTCAGGCCCAGAACTGCGGCGGCGAACTGGCTGATGAGCGTGGTGGTCTGGGCCTCAAAGAAGCGGACGTCCGTAAAGGGAATGCCCAGGCTGATTTTCTCGTACAGGTAGCCCAGGTTGTACCAAAGGAGGAGCTGGACCAGCAGCGGCGTGGAGCGGAAAATCCAGGAGAACGTCCAGGACACCGAGACCAGCAGCGGCGAAGCCGACAAGCGCATCAGGGCCAGGATGAAACCGAGGACAAAGCCGAGGACTCCGGAAATGGCCGTCAGCTTGAGAGTCTCGATCAGTCCGTTGACTACTGATTGCGCTGTGAACCACTCGGCCACCACACCCCACTCCCAGCGGGGGTTCGTGACCAAAGACCACGCAATGGCTGCCACGCCGGCAGCTACCACTACGGTGCCCACCCAACGCCACGGGTGACGGGCCGGGACCAGCTGGTACCCGGAGTAGTCCGGGGTGGGCGGTGAGGTTTCCGCCGTGGCAGGCGGTGCGATTGCACTCATGCGCCACCTCATTTCAGATCGGTTGTTTCTCTATCGGATGGCTGCCAATCTATGGGCGCGCCAAACCCGGCAGCAAGGCGGGAATTTGCACTTCTTCACTGGACTTCGCGCGGCTTCTCAAGGGTTCTCACAACGTCACAATCACTGTCATCGGGAGCCATATGAGTCCCTTCTTTGCGCGCCTTAACGTGACGTGACGCGTAGTGAACGGCCGTTACCACCGCCTCGACCCCGGCGCCCCAACGTCCCTAGATTGGGCATCACCAAACCACTGCTTTTCAGGAGATCCCATGCCGTCACGAGTCCCAGCCATCGCCTTCATTGGCGGCGGCCCGCGCACGGCCGGCGTCCTGGAACGGCTCGCCGCCAACCGTCCCGCACTGTTCGCCGGGCCGCTGGAAATCCACGTCATCGAGCCCCACCAACCGGGCTCCGGGAGGATCTGGCGCTACGACCAGGATCCCGGCCTGCTGTTGAATTCCACAGCGGCGGACGTCACCATGTTCACGGACGCCTCAGTGGCCTGCGACGGTCCTTCGGTTGAGGGCCCCGGGCTCTCCACCTGGGCAGCGGGCGTGCTCGATGGCAGCATCAGGGACGTCCCCGCGTTCGAACCACACCTGCTCGACCAGCTCCGCTCGCTGACCCCCGCGTCCTTTCCCACCCGGCAACTGCAGACCAAATATCTTGAGTGGTTCTTCCGGCGGGCTGTGTCCTCGCTTGGCCCTGACGTGACCGTAACGGTGCATCGCGACACGGCGACCGGCGTCGAGCGCTCTTCCGCGGATGGCCGCGCTGACGGCGTCCCGGGCGTCCCGGCCGGTGGTGTCCCGGGCGGCCCGACTGGTGGTGTCCCGGGCGTACCGACTCCTGCCGTACCGACTGGCGGCGCCCCGGGCGTCCCGACTGCTGCCGTACCGGTTGCCGGGCCTGACGACGGTACGCACCGCGTGCGGTTGGCCTCCGGTGCCGAGGTGGTTGCCGACGTCGTGGTTTACGCCCTTGGCCACACAGATTCCCAGCCCGACCCCGAATCCGTCCGGCTCAGCGAATTCGCGGCCAAGCACGGAGGGTTCCATGCGGCGCCGTCGTACACCACCGATGTGGACTACTCCGCGATCGAAGCAGGGCAGGACGTGATCGTCGCCGGCATGGGCCTGGCGTTCGTGGACCTGCTGGTGCTGTTGTTCCAGGGCCGGGGCGGACGCTTCGAAGAAAGGCCCGACGGCAACCTGGACTACGTGCCCTCCGGCGCTGAACCGCGCGTCTGGGCAGGATCGCGGCGCGGAGTGCCGTACCACTCCAAGATCTCCTCCACCCTGCGCGGCGAACCGATCGCCCGCCCGCGCTACTTCACGGCAGAAGCCATTGACGCCCTGCTCGCCGTGAACCAGGAACTCGATTTCCGGGCACACCTGTGGCCGCTGATCGCCAAGGACGCCGGTTACGCCTACTACCGCGAGCTCTTCACGGGCTACCCGGAACGGGTGCTCGGGTCCTGGGCCAGCTTCGAGGTGAGGTTCGACGCCGTTGATTGGTACAGCAGCGACCGTGAGGAACTGGTGGCCTTCTCCGTGCCGGATCCTGCGCTGCGTTTGGACCTCGAAAAGCTCGACCACCCCCTGAGCGGCTGCGCTTTTGCCGACCACGAAACTGTCCAGCGCTCCGTGGCCGCCTACATCCAGCGCGATCTTGACCTCCGGACCAGTCCCGACCATTCCGAGACCCTGGCCCTCTTTACCGCCCTGCTTTTCGTGTACATGGACCTCGGGCGCCTCGTCCCGCAGGAACGGCTCAACGCCCGGTCCCAGCAGGCGATCCACGGCTGGTGGCATGGCTTCTTCAGCTTTGTGGACTCCGGTCCGCCGTCGCACCGCCTCCGCGAGATGCTGGCACTGCACCGGGCCGGTTTCCTCAAGTTCCTGGGCCCGGGGATGTGGGTCCGTGCCGATGACTCCCTTGGCAGGTTCGTGGCCGGATCGTTCCAGTCGCCCGTAGTGGTTGACGCGTCCGCCTACGTTGAGGCGCGGCTGCCGTCGGCCTCGGTGGAGCGTTCCGCGAATCCTGCCCTGGCTGACCTGCACCACTCCGGAGGGGGAACCGAACAACGCCTCCTCACCTCCGAGGGCACCCATTCCACAGGAAAACTGCTGGTCTCCGGGAATCACCAGGTCCTCTCTCCTGTTGGTACTCCCCGGGAGGGTTTGTTCGCAGTGGGACCGTGGACGTCGGGTTGGGGTGCTGGAGCGTTCGCCCGGCCCAACACCAACGCGGCACCCTTCCGGGAGAACGACGCCCTGGCGCGGAGGATCCTGTCCACGGTTGCTGCCGCCCGCCCAACTGAGTCGCAGTTAATGTCGTTATGAGAGACCTCAAAACGACACTAACTGCCACCTGCTTGGGTTCCACCTACGAAAGGCCTGACATGACCACAACGCCAACCCTGCCGACGTCGGGCCTTACCGTACTCCGGCTCCCCATGCGCGATCCCCGCGTCCGCCCCCTCCTGGACGAGCTCGCCGTGGAATACAACACCCGCTACGGCGATCTGTTCAGCAGTGAAGGGGCTGCGGAGGAACTGAACCGTTACCCGGCCGAGGAGTTTGAAGCCCCGCATGGCGCATTGGTCATCATCCAGGAAAACGGCGAGTCCGTGGCAGGCGGCGCGTTCCGGCGCTACGACGAACACACCGCGGAACTGAAGCGGATCTGGACGCATTCTGCCCATCGCCGCCGCGGCCTGGCACGGCTGGTGCTGACGGAACTGGAAAATGAAGCACGACGCCGGGGCTACCGGAAGCTGTACCTCACCACCGGGCCCCGCCAGCCGGAGGCAAAAAACCTCTACCTCGCCACGGGCTACAAAGCGTTGTTCGACCTCGACGCCGACCCCGAAGACATCAAGCACTTGGCCTTCAGCAAGGATCTTCCCGTGCAGAGCTAAGCTATGCGCATGGCCAACAAATCCACCGCAACAACTGCCGAAAAACTCGCCACCATCCAGCAGGGGTACACCCTTGAAGGTGCCACCATCGAGCTGGGGGCGGCGATCGTGGACGGCGAAGTCCACAAAGAGGCCCAGGTCCGGCTTCCGCTGGCCATGATGAACAGGCACGGGCTGGTGGCAGGCGCCACCGGCACCGGCAAGACGGTCACGCTGCACATGATTGCCGAACAGTTGTCGACGGCGGGCGTTCCGGTTTTCCTCGCGGACATCAAGGGTGATCTCTCCGGATTGGCCACACCGGCCACCGGCAGTGAGAAGCTGACAGCCCGTACCTCCGCGTTGGGGCAGGACTGGCAGGCCAAGAACTTCCCGGTGGAGTTCCTCTCGCTCGGTGGCGACGGCCACGGCATTCCCGTCCGCGCCACCATCACCTCGTTCGGGCCCATCCTGCTCTCGCGCATCATGGACCTCAACGACACCCAGGAATCCAGCCTCCAACTGATCTTCCATTTCGCGGACCAAAACAACCTGGAACTGATCGATCTCAAGGACCTGCGGGCTGTCATCCAGTTCCTGACCTCGGACGAGGGCAAGGCTGAACTTGCCAACCTTGGCGGACTGTCCAAGGCCACAGCGGGCGTGATCCTGCGCGAGCTGGTCACCCTTGAGGCGCAGGGCATGGAGAAGTTCTTTGGCGAGCCTGAGTTCGACACCGCAGAGCTCCTCCGCACAGCGCCCGATGGCCGCGGCGTCATCAGCTGCCTGGAACTGCCCACGCTGCAGACCAAGCCGTTGCTGTTCTCCACCTTCCTGATGTGGCTCCTGGCCGACCTCTTCGAAGACCTTCCCGAGGCCGGGGACCTGGCCAAGCCGAAGCTGGTCTTTTTCCTGGACGAGGCCCACTTGCTGTTCAACGGTGCCTCCAAGGCTTTCCTTGAGGCCATCACCACCACCGTCAGGCTCATTCGGTCCAAGGGTGTGGGCATCTTCTTCGTCACCCAGACACCCAAGGATGTTCCGGCCGACGTCCTCGGCCAGCTGGCCAACCGCATCCAGCACGCACTGCGGGCCTTCACCCCTGAGGACGCCAAGGCCTTGAAAGCCACGGTGTCCACCTTCCCTGTCAGCGATTACGACCTCGAGGAGACACTCACCTCGGCAGGTATCGGCGAGGCCGTTGTTACCGTGATGAACGAGAAGGGCGCCCCCACCCCTGTTGCCTTGACCCGGCTCCGCGCTCCCGAGTCCGTGATGGGTCCCAGCACTGACGACCTCATCCAAGGGACCGTGGCCGCGTCCTCCCTGCTGGCAAAATACGGCACTGCCGTGGACAACCTCTCCGCTTACGAAAAACTCACGGGCAAGGCCGCCGTTCCCACCGGAGATGCAGCACCCGGTTTGCCGCCGGTGCCCTCCTCTTCCAGCTCCGGAACCGCCGGCACTTCCCAGTCCGACATCGACGCCGAAGCGCGCCGGATCGAGGAAGAAATCCTCGGCCGTCCAAGCTCCCGGAGCCCGCAGCCCGAGTCGTTCCCTGCACCGCCGGCACCCGCACCGGTTCCGCAGCAGGCTCCCGCACCACAGGATGGCATGTTCGGCGACATCGCCGGCGCCCTCGGAGGGGCGCTCGGTGGCGGGCTCAAGAGCATGGTCCGGTCCATGGGCACGCAGCTGGGCCGCGACCTCATGCGCGGAGTCTTCGGGACCTCTTCACGGCGTCGCCGCTAGTCCTGCCTGACTGACACAAACACGACGGCGGGCGGCAGCAACAGCTGCGGAAGCCCGCCGTCGAGCCTTCTCCAATCGGTGGACATAAGTCATTCCGATGTCTTCCTGCGCAGTGTTCGCTGCCGTGGCAGGTAACGTAAAGGGCGTGCAGTTGAGTCAAGCATTCGTCAAGACCGCAGCCGGGTGGCTGCTCGGTCTGATGCTTGCTGCCGCCGGGGCCATCGTATGCATCAACCTGGTGAGCTCATCAGTGGCCAGCCCCCAACAGCCCGTCAAGGAGTATCTGACGGCGCTGCAAAAGGGCGAAGGCGAAGAAGCGCTGGGTCTCCTCCGCGCCAAAGTACCCACGTCCAACGCTGCGATGCTGGACGGCACAGCCTTGCAGACTGCCGCTTCCAAAATGTCCGACGTCAAAGTGGGAAACCCGGAATCACGGGGCAACAACCGCGTAGCCGTCCCGGTCGATTACACCTTGGACGGCAGCAAGCTCCGCACCGAGTTCCTGATGGAGCGGACCGGGACGCAATGGTTGTTCTTCGCCAAATGGGCGTTTGTGCCCACCACGCTGCCCACCATCGACGTCACCGTGGTTAACGCCAGCGAGGCCACCCTGAACGGCGTGCCGGTCAATATGCCCAACGGCCGCAACACGTTCGCCGTGTTCTTCCCCGGCAAATATGAGGCCAGCCTGAACGGGACGTTCTTTGAAGCGCCGCCCACCTCCGCCCTGGTATCAACGCGCGACGGCGGCCAGGCGCCCCTGAACCTGCAGACGCGGTCGACGAAGGCCATGAACGAAGCAGTAGCCGGGAAGGTCAGGGAGTTCCTGGACACCTGCGCTGCCCAGGCTACAGAGCAGCAACGGCTCCAGCCCGATTGCCCGTTCTACCATGTCAGCAACGCCCGCGTGGTGGACGGGACCATCAAGTGGGCCATCACCGAGTACCCCAAGATCACCATCGAACCCTTCGGCGGCAAGTGGGTAGTGGCACCCCTCAACGGCAAGGCCACTCTCACCGCGCGGGAGATCAACCTGTTCACCGGCTATGTCAACGACCTCAACGTGGAGCACGACTTCAGTTTCACCACCCAACTGGACGTCGGCGGAGATACCGTGACGGTCACACCGATGCTGACGTTCTGATTTCTGGGCCTTGCCGCCGGACTGGCCCAGTTTTCCACCCCTAAGTCCCGCAATCACTGCCTGTGATGACATGAGAGCCGCCCTAAAATGGGCTACTTCGACCACATCCGGGCCGGCCCACGCAGTAGAACTTCACGCACTTGCCCGAGCATTTTCTCCGGGGCGTACACCACGTCTTCATAGAAGAACCTCAGCACCAGCATTCCTTGCCTGATTGCTTCGTTGTCCCGCCTGCGGTCCTTCTTGAACTGGCGCGACTCCAGATGGAAAGCAATGCCGTCGAGCTCGACTATGAGGAATCCTTCAAGGAGAAAGTCGACGGTTCCTACGCCTTCTATCCACACCTGAGTCTCAGTGCGGATGCCTACGTCCCGGAAGAGAACGCGTGCCAGGGTTTCCAAGAGGGACCCCGCACCCCGGTCCACTTTGGCCAGAACCTCACGGGCCCGCCCGCCCCGGTTGCCTGGTAGATGACGGCGAAGATAGCCGAGCCCGATGTCGCCGCGGGTGAATGCACTCTCCACCATGACCAGCGCTTCCAGCGGAGGCAAACAGAGAAGTGCGTGCAGGAGGACATCCGGCAGGGCCACATACGGCTCGATCGCTCGAGGCTGGGACAGTGACAGGCGGTGGCTGACACACCCGGCCGTACGGCGGCCGTTGCTTTGCCAGTAGTGTGGCACGGCGGGTTTGTGCAGCAACCACAGTTCATAGCGGCTCGCAGCTGATGCGCAGGTAAGCAGCGACCTACTTTTGACTGCTGCTACAAGTGTCGGATCCGCGCTCGGGAGACGCAGCACTCCCCTTTCGACGCGCACGACGCTTCCCACTCGCAATGCCGCTCGTAGGGCAGCGTCGCTGGAGCCCTGAGCCTGCAGCTGCCGCGTCAATGCAACGCCGCCCAAGCGTCGTAAGGCATCCTCGGGTTTCATCCCTCCAGCGTGCTTCTTCGGCTGCCGGGGCGGCAGGGCCGAACCAGGCTATGTGGATAACGCAAAGATAGGGACCGGCCCACTTTTGACGTCACCCACGGCATAAAAATGGCCCGGGCATTCTCCTAAGAGGTTGCCCGGGCCATTCAATGGGTGTGGCTTAGTCCATGCCGCGGAGGTCCAGCACCAACTCCGACTCACCATCGGCCTGAAGGACTACCGGAATGCCCCAGTCCTGCTGGTAAAGGTGGCAGGCTGCGTGGTCGGGAATTTCACCGTCTTCGGTTTCGGGCCCATCACATGCCGCCGCGCGGGCGGTGATGTGAAGGATGCCCTCGGGAACGTCGGCAGACAATTCCAGTGTGCGCAGCAAACCCACTGATGTGCCTCCACCGGACACCAGCAGCTCCGGCGGGGTGGACGAAATCTTCAGCTGTGTGGGATCGCCCCAACGGTCGTCGAGCTTCTGGCCCGTGGGAGCCTTGAACCGGACTGCAAGCTGCAGGTTCCCCGGAGTCACCGGGCTCTTGGGGCGGTGCGTCTGCGATGCGCCCTCATCCACCTGCTGGGCTTCCTTGGGAATCGGGACCAGCACCAGTTGGTGTTTGTTGGACTCCACCACTACGAGCAGTGGCTCGCTGCCTTCAACCTGGACAACGACGACGTCGCTCGGCTCAGCGAGGCCCCTCGCCAAAGTGGACACAGACTTGGTTGCGGGATCGTACCGGCGAACAGCCCCGTTGTAAGTGTCGGCGATGGCCACGGAACCATCCGGGAGGACTGTAACGCCGAGCGGGTGCTGCAAGCGGGCCTCGCCGGCGTCGCCGTCACGGAACCCGAAGTCGAACAGACCCTTGCCGACAGCGGTTTCCACTGTCACTCCGGATTCGCTGAGGACCAGGCGGCGCAAGGACGAAGTTTCCGAGTCAGCCACCCAGATGTTGCCGTCTGCGTCGATGGCCAGGCCGGACGACTGGGCAAACCAGGCTTCCTCTGCCTTGCCGTCCAGCAGCCCCTCCAGCCCGGAACCGGCAAGGATGGAGACCGCGTTGGTGAGGGGGTCGAAAGCGAAGATCTGGTGGGTACCGGCCATCGCGATGACCACCCGCTGCAGCTTTTCGCTCCACACCACGTCCCACGGTGAGGAAAGTGAAACGTCCGTTCCGAGACCCAGCGCCCCGACATCGATCGAGTCGGCAGCGAAGTCAGCCGGGCCGGCGTCGTGGTGTTCCGACCAAGTGCCGGCTCCGGCATCGGTCACGCGGGCAGGACCGGCGTCGAGCAACCGCTGTACACCGTTGCCTGCAACGGTCTGCACGTACCCCGAGCTGAGCGTCACACCGCGGAGTCTGTGGTTGACGGTGTCCGCAACGACGGCGTCATAACCAAGCTTCCAGGCCAGCTCCGAGGGGAGCAGCGCGATGCCTTGCGGCTCGTTGAACTGTGCGATCTCCGCTTGGCCATCCAGGTAGCCCTTGGTCCCGGAACCGATGACGCGCTCCACGGTTTCAAGGTCGGGGCGGAGCTCCACCAAGCGGTGGTGTCCTGAGTCCACTACCAAGTAGTTGCCGTTGGACAGCTGGGTGGCCTTACCTGGAAAACGCAGAGTGCCCGATGTCGGCTCAGGAGCCACATACGGGCCGTTGCCCCGGTGCAGGGTGCCCTTGGCTTCGTGCTCGGCAACGAGTTCCTCGAGCAGAACGGCGAGTCCGTCCGCGTGGCCCTCGCCGGAAAGGTGGGCAACGATGTAGCCCTCGGGGTCCACAACAACCAGGGTGGGCCACGCGCGGGCCGTGTAGGCCTTCCACGTTGCGAGCTCAGGATCGTCAAGGACCGGGTGGTGGATTTCGTACCGTTCAACGGCCGATGCCAGCGCCACAGGATCCGCTTCGTGTTCGAACTTGGGCGAGTGCACGCCTACAGTCACCAGGACGTCCGAGTACTTTTCTTCAAGCGGGCGCAGCTCGTCCAGCACATGCAGGCAGTTGATGCAGCAGAAGGTCCAGAAGTCGAGCAGCACGATCTTGCCGCGCAAAGACTCGAGGTCCAAGGATTTGCCGCCCGTGTTGAGCCAGCCGCGGCCCTCCAGTTCGGAGGCCCGGACCCGGAGTTGGGTGCGTACGGTTTCGCTCATCAGCGTCCTTCCAGCTTGGTGTTTGGTTCAGTCTGCCCGGCAGGGTCTGTGGTGGTGCGTTCGGCAGTGCTGCTTTCGGCGGTCGTACGTCCGGCAGCGCCTCCACTGGTGCGTTCGGCGGTGCTGCTTTCGGCGGCCGTGCGTCCGGCAGCTTCGCCTTCGTGCTGGGCTAACCTGGATGGTTGACCTGGCTTGGAGGTTTGGGCAGTGCTGCTTTCGGCGGCCGTGCGTCCGGCAGCGCCTCCACTGGTGCGTTCGGCGGTCGTGCGTCCGGCAGGGTCTGTGGTGGTGCGTCCGGCGGCGCTGCTTTCGGCGGCTTCGCCTTCGTGCTGGGCCAACCTGGACGGTTGACCTGGCTTGGAGGTCTGGGCAGTGCGGCTTGCCATCTTGGCATCTCGGTCGGCGAGCCGGGCAAACATATCGTTGTAAGCGCTCAGGTCTGCGTCATTATTCCTGTCCGCAGCACGGTCAACACGGCGGGTTTCCCGTTCGTCCGAACGCGACCACATCACCGCCACTCCGATCGCTACCAGCAGTGTGGGTACTTCGCCGATGCCCCAGGCAACTGCACCGCCCAACTGCTGGTCCCCAATGGCCGACGGCCCCCAGGCCCTGCCCAGGTTCCCAAAGTAGTCAGCGGCCAGCAGGCCGGTACCACCCATGATGGCCACGCCGAAGAATGCATGGAAGCCCATGGTGGCCAGCAGGAGGAGCAGGCGCATCGGGTAGGGCGCGCGGCGCGGAAGGGGATCGCTGCCGATCATGCTTAGCACGAAGATATAGCCGGTGAGGAGGAAGTGCACATTCATGAGCTCATGGCCCACATGCTCGCGCATAGCCAGGCCGAAGAGGTCGGAGTAGTAGAAAAGGACGATTGAACCCGCAAAGTTGGCTGCTGCGAACAACGGGTGCGTCACGATCTGCGAGAACCGGGAGTGCACAAACAGCAGCAGCCATTCCCTGAGGCCGCGTGAGCCGTGCGTTCCTTCACCCCGGGCGGGCAGTGCGCGCAAGGCCAAGGTTACCGGCGCACCAAGGACCAGGAAGATGGGGGCCACCATGGTCAACGCCATGTGATCCACCATGTGCGCCGAGAACAGCACGCGGCCATACACGGCGGGGGGACCGGAGGTGATGTAGGTCAGAACCACCAAGCCGATGAACCAGTTCACGGCCCGGAACCAGGACCACTTGTCTCCACGTTTGCGGACCTTGATGATGCCCATGATGTAGGAGACGGCACCGAACAACGCCACTCCAACCCATAGCCAATCGAAGCGCCATTCGGTCAGCCAGCGTTCCGGAGTGAGCTCGGGTGGGAGCTCATAGCCGGAGAGGATGAACGACGGCGAGGCGTCAGGGGCATAGGTGGTTGGCTGCGGCGGAGCTGAGCGTCCGAGCGCAACGGCAAGTCCCGACGTCGCGCCCATCACCAGCAGCTCAACGAGAACCAACTGCCACAGCACGCGGCGGGCGGACAGGGAACCGTTTTTGCCGAGCTGCGGGATAACCCACTGCCGGTGCATGAAGCCGATGCCGCCCAGGACCAGCGTGGCGAGGGACTTGGCTACGATGAGCTGCCCATACGGGGAGCCGAACAGGTCCGCGGGGTTCGTCACGCGGATGGCGGCATTGATGACACCGGATGCAAAGACCAGGACGAAGGCGAAGCCGGCCAGGGCCGAGAAGCGCCGCAGGGTTTGTTCGGTGATGTCCGGCATTCCCTTGCTGCGGGAACCTGTCAGGATGCCGGAGAGGACCGCCAGCATGATGATGCCGCCCACCCACGTGGACACTCCCACCAAGTGGAGTCCCAGCGAGTTGATGGCACCTTCATGATCACTGGAACTCGATGAGTGCCCGATCAACGCTGTCGGAATGAGGCCAATCAGTGCCAGCAACAGGGTGAACGCCAGCCCGGTCAAGGACCTGACACCAAAGAGGGCCGTGGTAACCACTGCGGCGATGATGGTGACGGCAAGCCAGGCCTTACCCGTCTCGATGTCCGTCATGAAGTACACCAAGGACCGGGTGAATTCAGCATCGCCGGACAGGCCCTGGCCCGCTACATCCGCATACGTCAGGACGAGTACTGCCACGGCCGACAACGTCCACACGGCTCCTGCAGCGGCGGCCACAGCAAGGGCCCGGGCAAAGGCGGGATGTTCGGGTGCGTCGGCATCCTTCTCACGGGAGCGCGACCCACCGATGTTCTTGGGCAGGATTCCGACGGCGAAGATCAAACCGCCAACCACGGTAGCCACGGAGACGTTATGTATGGCCTTCGCAAATGGAAGGCCCCAGCGGACCAATTCGCCCGGGTCCGAGACCTGCCTGGCTGCCGAGGCACCGGAGTAGATCAAAGCTGCGGCCAGCGTCAGGAACAGCGCGGCCAGACCAGCAAGTTGCCATGGCAGGGAAATCCCCGCGACTGTAGTGCCTCCTGGTGCTCCCGGCTTGGGAACAGGCGAAGGGGCAGTTGCGGAATTTCTTGCTGATGGCACTCATCCATTGTCCGCTACCTGTCGCCGGGCTGCGAATCGGGAGGGTGCTATGTGGATGCAGGACGCTATGTGGAAAACAGAAGGGACGGCAACCAGCAGGTTGCCGTCCCTTCAAGGCGTTCGCCGAAGAGTAATTACTTCTTCTTGGCGACAGCAGCCTTCAGCTTGGAGCCAGCGGTCAGCTTGACGCTGTGGCCGGCTGCGATCTGGATGGTCTCGCCGGTCTGCGGGTTGCGACCGGTGCGGGCTGCACGGTCGGTGCGCTCAACTGCGAGCCAGCCCGGGATGGTGATCTTTTCGCCAGCGGCGACAGAAGTCTCGAAAACTTCGAACAGTGCATCGAGCACGGAGTTGACTGCTGCCTGGCTGGTGCCAGCCTTGCCTGCTACCTCTGCAACGAGTTCACTACGGTTCTTAGCCATTTACGTCCTCCTGGACTCATACGTTTTTGAGCTTTCAAGCGG
Organism: Arthrobacter sp. StoSoilB20; assembly: GCF_019977295.1. Taxonomy (NCBI): domain Bacteria; kingdom Bacillati; phylum Actinomycetota; class Actinomycetes; order Micrococcales; family Micrococcaceae; genus Arthrobacter; species Arthrobacter sp. StoSoilB20. The sequence continues at coordinate 4,329,022 of NZ_AP024651.1, forward strand.
AATGCGAGCAAGCCACTGTTCGAAAACTTACCAGCTTGGGCTGACATGGCCAGCAAATTCCGCGTGTTTCCGCGCCTTTTTGACCAAAATCACCGGATTTTCGCGGTTTTTAGGGGTGCTTTACGCCCTTGGCGTACCCTAGGGCCCCGGCCGGCCCCGCAGTGTGCCCCGTCAGGACAGGATGCGCTGGAACAGAACGTGGTCCTGCCACCCTCCCGCAATCTGAAGGTAGGACCGCGCAACGCCGATCTTCTCAAAGCCGGACCGCCGCAGCACTGCCTGGGAACCTGCGTTGTGAAGCAACGTGGCGGCTTGGATCCTATGAAGACCAAGCTCCTCATCGGCCATCGATACGACGGCGGCCACCGAAGCCGATGCGTGGCCCCTGCCGACGCATTCCGCATCGATCCAGTAGCCCAGGTTGGCACTCTGGAAAGGGCCGCGAACAATGCCCGTGAGCGTGATCGCCCCCTGGATACCACGGCTGCCGATGATGACCCACGACACTTCGCGACCGGCTGTAGAGTGCTCCACCTTGGCCCGCAAGACAGTTTCCTGACCCTTCACCGTGAAAAACTCTTCAGTGCGGACTGGCTCCCAAGGAGCCAAATGGCTGCGGTTGCGCACGTAGGCAGCGGCCATTTCCGGGGCGTCGGACAGCTCAAGCTGGCGTAAGTGCAGCTCTTCACCGCTTCCCCCGACCACCCTTGTGGACACCCTTCTTGTCAGATTCATCCCCAGACTCTACCGGCAGTAGTCCTGCCAATTGCGCCTGCATCTCCAGGGTGGTAGTTTTCGGTTGATCGTGAACTTTTGACAGGAGGTGGGACCCATGAACGCTGTACCAATAGTGGGCGCTCCCTCCAGTCCACGATCCCGCGGCTGAACCAGTCGCCATCAGGAGCGCCTTAACCCGCATTTCGCGAAAGGCACTCCCATGAATACTTCACCTTCTTCGTCCCAGTACGGGAACCCGACGGCGGCACCCAAGACGGCGGGGCACTTGCTGTCAGCCCTTTCCCAACCCGCGGAATCCCAGCCCGCCGAGTCCCGTCCGGGGGCCGATGCCGGACCGCTGACCCGGAATTCCAGCAATGAAAAGCGTGCCCTGGTCCTCGGGGGCGGTGGATCCACAGGCAATGCATGGCTGATTGGGGTCATTGCAGGTCTTCTGGAGGCGGGGCTGGATGTCACCAGGGCCGACGTGACCGTTGGCACTTCTGCCGGTTCCACAGCAGCCGCCCAGTTGGCCGGCGCAACGCCAATCGGACTTTTCAATGCGATAGTCGAAGCTCCGACGCAGCAACGCGGGGGCACTGTGGGATCGGGACCGGTTGGTGCCGGGGCCAAACCCGTAGTGGACCACATGCAACGAACCAGCAACATCATGAACGATTCCACAGACATGGCGGATATGCGCCGGAGGTTGGGCGCAGCAGCAATCGAGATGGCCGAAGCCATGGAGGGGTCCAGCGACCGGTGGCGGGCCACGGTCGCAACCCGGCTCCCCAGCAAGGAATGGCCGGAACAGTCCATCCTCCTGACCGCAGTCGATGCCCGAACGGGCGACCCCGTGGTTTTCCACCGCGGGAGCGGTGTGGACCTGGTCGACGCTGTGGCAGCCAGTTGTGCCAGCGGTTTTGCCTACAGCATAGGCAATAACCAGTACATCGACGGCGGCTACCGTACCAACGCTGAGAACGCTGACTTGGCTGCCGGCCATGGAAGAGTCCTCGTGCTGGCTCCCTTCGGCGGACGCACCCGGACGCCGAAGGCATGGGGCATGCATCTCGCTGGCCAGGTTGAAACGCTGCGCTTAGCGGGCAGCATGGTAGAGACGGTCTTCCCGGACGCTGATTCCGAGCACTTGTTCGGCGTCAATGCCATGGACCTGTCCCTCAGGCCTGCCGCAGCCACAGCTGGCTACCTGCAGGGCAAGGCCTTGGCGGCGCGCCTGGCAGGGTTCTGGGCCTAGAGAAGGCCCGGGCCGGCCGTCCTCCAATTTATGGAGGCCACGCAGAATGATTACTGCGTGGCCCAGCCGGTGCTTGATGTAGTGCCTGGCTGGTGTTGTGGTGGTTAAAGGGGAAGAGCCCCGACCTGTGGTCGGGGCTCTTGCCTTAATGGTTGTCCGGCGGTGTCCTACTCTCCCACACCCTCCCGGGTGCAGTACCATCGGCGCTGTGGGTCTTAGCTTCCGGGTTCGGAATGGGACCGGGCGTTTCCCCCACGCTATGACCGCCGTAACCTTTTTACCCGTCCCGGACTGGCCGGACACCCTGTGTTGGGGGTGTGGTTGTCCTGGGTGGGAAGTTTGTGGTTACAACTGTGGTGCTTGGTTGTTATTCAGTTGTTTGGTTCCTGTGAACGGTTGTTGTTCGGGAACCACATAGTGGACGCGTGCAGTGTGTTGTGTGGTGTAAGTTGTTGGCCTATTAGTACCGGTCAGCTTCACGAGTCTTTAGTCCTCGCTTCCACATCCGGCCTATCAACCCAGTGGTCTGGCTGGGGGCCTCTCACACATAATGTGTATGGAAATCTCATCTTGAAGCGAGCTTCCCGCTTAGATGCTTTCAGCGGTTATCCCATCCGAACGTAGCTAATCAGCGATGCACTTGGCAGTACAACTGACACACCAGAGGTTCGTCCGTCCCGGTCCTCTCGTACTAAGGACAGCCCTTCTCAAATTTCCTGCGCGCGCAGCGGATAGGGACCGAACTGTCTCACGACGTTCTAAACCCAGCTCGCGTACCGCTTTAATGGGCGAACAGCCCAACCCTTGGGACCTACTCCAGCCCCAGGATGCGACGAGCCGACATCGAGGTGCCAAACCATGCCGTCGATATGGACTCTTGGGCAAGATCAGCCTGTTATCCCCGAGGTACCTTTTATCCGTTGAGCGACGGCCATTCCACAATGTACCGCCGGATCACTAGTCCCGACTTTCGTCCCTGCTTGAGATGTCTCTCTCACAGTCAAGCTCCCTTGTGCACTTACACTCGACACCTGATTGCCAACCAGGCTGAGGGAACCTTTGGGCGCCTCCGTTACTTTTTAGGAGGCAACCGCCCCAGTTAAACTACCCATCAGGCACTGTCCCTGACCCGGATCACGGGCCGAAGTTAGATGTCCAAAGTGACCAGAGTGGTATTTCAACGATGACTCCACCCGAACTGGCGTCCGGGTTTCAACGTCTCCCACCTATCCTACACAAGCCACTCCGAACACCAATACCAAACTATAGTAAAGGTCTCGGGGTCTTTCCGTCCTGCTGCGCGTAACGAGCATCTTTACTCGTACTGCAATTTCGCCGAGTTTATGGTTGAGACAGCGGGGAAGTCGTTACTCCATTCGTGCAGGTCGGAACTTACCCGACAAGGAATTTCGCTACCTTAGGATGGTTATAGTTACCACCGCCGTTTACTGGGGCTTAAATTCTCAGCTTCGCCACCGAAGTGGCTAACCGGTCCTCTTAACCTTCCAGCACCGGGCAGGAGTCAGTCCGTATACATCGTCTTGCGACTTCGCACGGACCTGTGTTTTTAGTAAACAGTCGCTTCCCCCTGGTCTCTGCGGCCCACACCCGCTCACGGAGAGCAAGTCTCCATCACGGGGCAGGCCCCCCTTCTCCCGAAGTTACGGGGGCATTTTGCCGAGTTCCTTAACCATAATTCTCTCGATCGCCTTGGTATTCTCTACCTGATCACCTGTGTCGGTTTGGGGTACGGGCGGCTAAAACCTCGCGTCGATGCTTTTCTTGGCAGCATAGGATCACCGGATCCCCCCTTACGGGAGTCCCATCAGATCTCAGGCACGTGCTCGAAGCACACAGGAACGGATTTGCCTATCCCTGACCCTACATCCTTAGACCGGGGCAACCATCGCCCGGCCCGGCTACCTTCCTGCGTCACACCTGTTAATACGCTTACCTCCCAGGATCAGGTCCCGCGCTCGGCCAAAACCCACAACACCACAAGGGTGAGCGGGCAGGCTCCGGGCGGTTAGTATCCCCCGCTTGGCATGGGCGGTTTTTCGCCGGTACGGGAATATCAACCCGTTGTCCATCGACTACGCCTGTCGGCCTCGCCTTAGGTCCCGACTTACCCAGGGCAGATTAGCTTGACCCTGGAACCCTTGATCATTCGGCGGACGGGTTTCTCACCCGTCTTTCGCTACTCATGCCTGCATTCTCACTCGTGTAGGCTCCACCGCTGGTTTACACCGCGACTTCACTGCCCACACGACGCTCCCCTACCACTCCACACCCCTGAACCACGAAGGCTAGGGCAATGTGTGAAATCCACAACTTCGGCGGTGTACTTGAGCCCCGCTACATTGTCGGCGCGGAATCACTTGACCAGTGAGCTATTACGCACTCTTTCAAGGATGGCTGCTTCTAAGCCAACCTCCTGGTTGTCTTCGCAACTCCACATCCTTTCCCACTTAGCACACGCTTAGGGGCCTTAGTTGGTGGTCTGGGCTGTTTCCCTCTCGACTATGAAGCTTATCCCCCACAGTCTCACTGCTGCGCTCTCACTTACCGGCATTCGGAGTTTGGCTGACGTCAGTAACCTTGTAGGGCCCATCGGCCATCCAGTAGCTCTACCTCCGGCAAGAAACACGCAACGCTGCACCTAAATGCATTTCGGGGAGAACCAGCTATCACGGAGTTTGATTGGCCTTTCACCCCTACCCACAGCTCATCCCCTCCATTTTCAACTGAAGTGGGTTCGGTCCTCCACGACGTCTTACCGTCGCTTCAACCTGGCCATGGGTAGATCACTCCGCTTCGGGTCTAGATCACGCCACTACACTCGCCCTATTCAGACTCGCTTTCGCTACGGCTACCCCACACGGGTTAACCTCGCGACGTAACACTAACTCGCAGGCTCATTCTTCAAAAGGCACGCCGTCACCAGAATCAGACTGGCTCCGACGGATTGTAAGCACACGGTTTCAGGTACTGTTTCACTCCCCTCCCGGGGTACTTTTCACCTTTCCCTCACGGTACTGGTCCGCTATCGGTCATTAGGAAGTATTTAGGCTTATCAGGTGGTCCTGACAGATTCGCACGGGATTTCTCGGGCCCCGTGCTACTTGGGATACTCTCCAGGCTGCACACAACATTACGGTTACGGGGCTCACACCCTCTCTGGCCGGCCTTTCAAGACCGTTCACCTATGCACGCACATCACCCCACTGGTCCGGCAGAACCAGAACGGAAAGTCCCACAACCCCGCCCATGCAACGCCCGCCGGCTATCACACATGGAAACGGTTTAGCCTGATCCGCGTTCGCTCGCCACTACTAACGGAATCACTATTGTTTTCTCTTCCTGCGGGTACTGAGATGTTTCACTTCCCCGCGTTCCCCCCACGCACCCTATGTGTTCAGATGCGGGTCACACAATCACCTCACAGCGTTGTGCGGGGTTTCCCCATTCGGACATCCTGGGATCAACGCTCGGTTATCAACTCCCCCAGGCTTATCGCAGATTCCTACGTCCTTCTTCGGCTCCTAATGCCAAGGCATCCACCGTGTGCCCTTAAAAACTTGACCACACAAGATCAAAAACTTACTCGAGAGAACCACGACCACAAGGGCCAGGTTCATTCATAAGAAATTGCTGTAGAAACACACACACCAACCACCCCCACCCACCCAAAAAAGGGAAGGACAAAAGGATAATCAGCCACCGTGCATGTTTCAGATGCTCGCGTCCACTATGTAGTTCTCAAACAACAACCCCATCAACCAGCCCCCCACCCACCACAACCCACACACCAACATGCACGGACCATGACAAACAGACAAGGAAAACCGGAAGCAGGAACAAAAGAAACACCAGAAGATGCCCCCCTGCATTGCTGCAAAAAGGTCCTGTTGCCTCAGGACCCAACAGTGCGCCAAACACAACCCACCAACCACGCCCCAGCAGCGTTCCACACACCCCACACCCCCCAAAAGAAGGACACAAGATGCCGTACTAACACCAGGACACAACCAGCAAAGGCCATGCCAAAAAATGATTTGTTGATATTCCACCCATGAGCACCCACCGCAGAACAAACGCCTGCGCAATGGGCAACACTGGCAACCCGTCATCCACCCATGCAGGCAAACAACACGACTGCTAGCAGCTCCTTAGAAAGGAGGTGATCCAGCCGCACCTTCCGGTACGGCTACCTTGTTACGACTTAGTCCCAATCGCCGGTCCCACCTTCGACGGCTCCCCCCACAAGGGTTAGGCCACCGGCTTCGGGTGTTACCAACTTTCGTGACTTGACGGGCGGTGTGTACAAGGCCCGGGAACGTATTCACCGCAGCGTTGCTGATCTGCGATTACTAGCGACTCCGACTTCATGGGGTCGAGTTGCAGACCCCAATCCGAACTGAGACCGGCTTTTTGGGATTAGCTCCACCTCACAGTATCGCAACCCTTTGTACCGGCCATTGTAGCATGCGTGAAGCCCAAGACATAAGGGGCATGATGATTTGACGTCGTCCCCACCTTCCTCCGAGTTGACCCCGGCAGTCTCCTATGAGTCCCCGCCATAACGCGCTGGCAACATAGAACGAGGGTTGCGCTCGTTGCGGGACTTAACCCAACATCTCACGACACGAGCTGACGACAACCATGCACCACCTGTAAACCGACCGCAAGCGGGGCACCTGTTTCCAGGTATTACCGGTTCATGTCAAGCCTTGGTAAGGTTCTTCGCGTTGCATCGAATTAATCCGCATGCTCCGCCGCTTGTGCGGGCCCCCGTCAATTCCTTTGAGTTTTAGCCTTGCGGCCGTACTCCCCAGGCGGGGCACTTAATGCGTTAGCTACGGCGCGGAAAACGTGGAATGTCCCCCACACCTAGTGCCCAACGTTTACGGCATGGACTACCAGGGTATCTAATCCTGTTCGCTCCCCATGCTTTCGCTCCTCAGCGTCAGTTACAGCCCAGAGACCTGCCTTCGCCATCGGTGTTCCTCCTGATATCTGCGCATTTCACCGCTACACCAGGAATTCCAGTCTCCCCTACTGCACTCTAGTCTGCCCGTACCCACTGCAGAACCGGAGTTGAGCCCCGGTCTTTCACAGCAGACGCGACAAACCGCCTACGAGCTCTTTACGCCCAATAATTCCGGATAACGCTTGCGCCCTACGTATTACCGCGGCTGCTGGCACGTAGTTAGCCGGCGCTTCTTCTGCAGGTACCGTCACTTTCGCTTCTTCCCTACTGAAAGAGGTTTACAACCCGAAGGCCGTCATCCCTCACGCGGCGTCGCTGCATCAGGCTTGCGCCCATTGTGCAATATTCCCCACTGCTGCCTCCCGTAGGAGTCTGGGCCGTGTCTCAGTCCCAGTGTGGCCGGTCACCCTCTCAGGCCGGCTACCCGTCGTCGCCTTGGTGGGCCATTACCCCACCAACAAGCTGATAGGCCGCGAGTCCATCCAAAACCACAAAAGCTTTCCACCCCCCACCATGCGATGAGGAGTCATATCCGGTATTAGACCCAGTTTCCCAGGCTTATCCCAGAGTCAAGGGCAGGTTACTCACGTGTTACTCACCCGTTCGCCACTAATCCCCCAGCAAGCTGGGATCATCGTTCGACTTGCATGTGTTAAGCACGCCGCCAGCGTTCATCCTGAGCCAGGATCAAACTCTCCGTTGAAGTAAAACAAATCAAACAGACACAACCACACCCACCGGAAATAACGACAGGACGCGGCTGCACAAAATTCGAAACCAGCTGAAAACCAGACCACCACACACGGGGGTGCGCAGCAATCCGGCCATAATTTCAACCAATCAATAAAACAATCGGCATCAACAAACTTGGCACACTATTGAGTTCTCAAACAACAGACCCCCCAAAACATCACCCACAGCACACCACACAAAGCAGCGCACCCAACAGGGCCATTGGAAAAGAAGAGTTATTTTTGGCCGCCTACCGAACCGTACACACCTTCCGGCTTTCCGTTTCGCACCCGGCGACTCAGAAAACAATACACGCCCCCAACCCCCAACGCAAATCCACCCCCACACACCACCCCACCCACACCCAACCACCCCCACAACCCCCACCAAACCGCCGTCGAACACCAACCCCCACCAACCCGCCGGGGGCCTGTCACTCCGAGGTTTCAGGCATTTCAAAATGCCGGTGCAGCCCATCGTCGAGGAACCGCATGATGGAATCGATCTTGTCTGCCCCGGGAGACGGTTCAATGACCACCAACCCCCTGGCCCTGTCCTCCAGGTAACAGACGAACGCCGGCCTGCCACCCGCCCGGACTGCTGCCAAAGTGTACGGTCCGCCGGGCCGCCCATCAGCACTCGCACGCAGGAATCGCCCCACCGCATCCCGTCCCACGTAGCACTCAGAGGCAGGAGGCATGGCCAACCAGCACTGATCGGTAAGGAGCTCGAGGACTGCATCAATGTCATCGCGGGAGAAAGCATCCGCAAATCTGCGGGCAATATCCTGCTGGTCCTCTTCGCTGGATACCTGGGAAGAGGAAGGCCGGGTGGACCGGGCCCGCTGCAGGAGACCTTTCGCCGCTGTTGCACCTATCGAAAGCAACTCTGCAGCTTCAGCAATCGTGAACTCCAGCACATCGCAAAGCAGCAGCACCGCGGCTTGACGCGGCGGCATCCTTTGAAGGGCGACAACGAATGCGAGCTGAATGGTCTCCCGATGGACAGCCTGCACAGCCGGATCAACCTGGTCGACCAACGCATCGGGGTACGGCTGCAAGTGAGCTAAATCAAAACTGCCGGAGGGATCCGGTGGCTCGAAAGGAGGCAAAGGGGCAGTGCGGGGCCGCCGGCTTCTATCCCTTACAGAATTGAGCGCACGATTGGTGGCAATTCGATACAGCCAGGTGCGCAAAGACGAGCGGCCGGCAAATTCCGGCAAGCCCCGCCACGCAGCAAGCAAAGCCTCCTGCAGTACGTCGTCCGCCTCGTCAAAAGAGCCCGTGATCCTATAGCAGTGCAGATGAAGCTCCCGGCGATACGGCCCGACAAGGGAAGCGAAGGCCAGCTCATCGCCGGCCCTGGCAGCCTCCAATTCAGGTGACATCACGCTTCAATCTTGGCATGCCTCCCCCATCAGCGTTCCGATCAACTGAACTCTGGTGTCTATACGGGGGTCAGCAACTTTGAAAGGAACCACACCATGTCCACTGAACCTGACGGAGCCCTCGAGATCGCAATTGCGTACCACCGCGCCTGGACATCCGGCGATATGAACTCGGCAGTGCAGTACCTGGCCGCGGATGTCAGCTGCTACGCTCCCGCAGGCACCATGACCGGCCAGGCCGAGGTCCGGGCATTTATGGAGCCCTTTGCCGAATCGCTTACGAGCTCTACTCTCTACGCAGCCTATGGCAGCAACGACGAAGCGATCCTCATGTATGACACAGCAAATCACTTTGTTCCGACCGCGCCAGGTGCGGAGCTGTATCGACTGCGGGACGGTCTCATCGTCGAGATCCGAATCGTCTTCGATCGCCTGCCCTTCGCCTTGGCGCGCGGCGACGTAGTGATGAAGCCACGACGATCAGACATGGCGCCGCTTGGAGGGTCAGAGCGGGGCGGTCCGTGAAACGGGTGGTCCGTGTTGTGGTGGTTAAATGGGGAAGAGCCCCGACCTGTGGTCGGGGCTCTTGCCTAATGTGTGTCCGGCGGTGTCCTACTCTCCCACACCCTCCCGGGTGCAGTACCATCGGCGCTGTGGGTCTTAGCTTCCGGGTTCGGAATGGGACCGGGCGTTTCCCCCACGCTATGACCGCCGTAACCTTTTTACCCGTCCCGGACTGACCGGACACCCTGTGTTGGGGGTGTGGTTGTCCTGGGTGGGAAGTTTGTGGTTACAACTGTGGTGCTTGGTTGTTATTCAGTTGTTTGGTTCCTGTGAACGGTTGTTGTTCGGGAACCACATAGTGGACGCGTGCAGTGTGTTGTGTGGTGTAAGTTGTTGGCCTATTAGTACCGGTCAGCTTCACGAGTCTTTAGTCCTCGCTTCCACATCCGGCCTATCAACCCAGTGGTCTGGCTGGGGGCCTCTCACACATAATGTGTATGGAAATCTCATCTTGAAGCGAGCTTCCCGCTTAGATGCTTTCAGCGGTTATCCCATCCGAACGTAGCTAATCAGCGATGCACTTGGCAGTACAACTGACACACCAGAGGTTCGTCCGTCCCGGTCCTCTCGTACTAAGGACAGCCCTTCTCAAATTTCCTGCGCGCGCAGCGGATAGGGACCGAACTGTCTCACGACGTTCTAAACCCAGCTCGCGTACCGCTTTAATGGGCGAACAGCCCAACCCTTGGGACCTACTCCAGCCCCAGGATGCGACGAGCCGACATCGAGGTGCCAAACCATGCCGTCGATATGGACTCTTGGGCAAGATCAGCCTGTTATCCCCGAGGTACCTTTTATCCGTTGAGCGACGGCCATTCCACAATGTACCGCCGGATCACTAGTCCCGACTTTCGTCCCTGCTTGAGATGTCTCTCTCACAGTCAAGCTCCCTTGTGCACTTACACTCGACACCTGATTGCCAACCAGGCTGAGGGAACCTTTGGGCGCCTCCGTTACTTTTTAGGAGGCAACCGCCCCAGTTAAACTACCCATCAGGCACTGTCCCTGACCCGGATCACGGGCCGAAGTTAGATGTCCAAAGTGACCAGAGTGGTATTTCAACGATGACTCCACCCGAACTGGCGTCCGGGTTTCAACGTCTCCCACCTATCCTACACAAGCCACTCCGAACACCAATACCAAACTATAGTAAAGGTCTCGGGGTCTTTCCGTCCTGCTGCGCGTAACGAGCATCTTTACTCGTACTGCAATTTCGCCGAGTTTATGGTTGAGACAGCGGGGAAGTCGTTACTCCATTCGTGCAGGTCGGAACTTACCCGACAAGGAATTTCGCTACCTTAGGATGGTTATAGTTACCACCGCCGTTTACTGGGGCTTAAATTCTCAGCTTCGCCACCGAAGTGGCTAACCGGTCCTCTTAACCTTCCAGCACCGGGCAGGAGTCAGTCCGTATACATCGTCTTGCGACTTCGCACGGACCTGTGTTTTTAGTAAACAGTCGCTTCCCCCTGGTCTCTGCGGCCCACACCCGCTCACGGAGAGCAAGTCTCCATCACGGGGCAGGCCCCCCTTCTCCCGAAGTTACGGGGGCATTTTGCCGAGTTCCTTAACCATAATTCTCTCGATCGCCTTGGTATTCTCTACCTGATCACCTGTGTCGGTTTGGGGTACGGGCGGCTAAAACCTCGCGTCGATGCTTTTCTTGGCAGCATAGGATCACCGGATCCCCCCTTACGGGAGTCCCATCAGATCTCAGGCACGTGCTCGAAGCACACAGGAACGGATTTGCCTATCCCTGACCCTACATCCTTAGACCGGGGCAACCATCGCCCGGCCCGGCTACCTTCCTGCGTCACACCTGTTAATACGCTTACCTCCCAGGATCAGGTCCCGCGCTCGGCCAAAACCCACAACACCACAAGGGTGAGCGGGCAGGCTCCGGGCGGTTAGTATCCCCCGCTTGGCATGGGCGGTTTTTCGCCGGTACGGGAATATCAACCCGTTGTCCATCGACTACGCCTGTCGGCCTCGCCTTAGGTCCCGACTTACCCAGGGCAGATTAGCTTGACCCTGGAACCCTTGATCATTCGGCGGACGGGTTTCTCACCCGTCTTTCGCTACTCATGCCTGCATTCTCACTCGTGTAGGCTCCACCGCTGGTTTACACCGCGACTTCACTGCCCACACGACGCTCCCCTACCACTCCACACCCCTGAACCACGAAGGCTAGGGCAATGTGTGAAATCCACAACTTCGGCGGTGTACTTGAGCCCCGCTACATTGTCGGCGCGGAATCACTTGACCAGTGAGCTATTACGCACTCTTTCAAGGATGGCTGCTTCTAAGCCAACCTCCTGGTTGTCTTCGCAACTCCACATCCTTTCCCACTTAGCACACGCTTAGGGGCCTTAGTTGGTGGTCTGGGCTGTTTCCCTCTCGACTATGAAGCTTATCCCCCACAGTCTCACTGCTGCGCTCTCACTTACCGGCATTCGGAGTTTGGCTGACGTCAGTAACCTTGTAGGGCCCATCGGCCATCCAGTAGCTCTACCTCCGGCAAGAAACACGCAACGCTGCACCTAAATGCATTTCGGGGAGAACCAGCTATCACGGAGTTTGATTGGCCTTTCACCCCTACCCACAGCTCATCCCCTCCATTTTCAACTGAAGTGGGTTCGGTCCTCCACGACGTCTTACCGTCGCTTCAACCTGGCCATGGGTAGATCACTCCGCTTCGGGTCTAGATCACGCCACTACACTCGCCCTATTCAGACTCGCTTTCGCTACGGCTACCCCACACGGGTTAACCTCGCGACGTAACACTAACTCGCAGGCTCATTCTTCAAAAGGCACGCCGTCACCAGAATCAGACTGGCTCCGACGGATTGTAAGCACACGGTTTCAGGTACTGTTTCACTCCCCTCCCGGGGTACTTTTCACCTTTCCCTCACGGTACTGGTCCGCTATCGGTCATTAGGAAGTATTTAGGCTTATCAGGTGGTCCTGACAGATTCGCACGGGATTTCTCGGGCCCCGTGCTACTTGGGATACTCTCCAGGCTGCACACAACATTACGGTTACGGGGCTCACACCCTCTCTGGCCGGCCTTTCAAGACCGTTCACCTATGCACGCACATCACCCCACTGGTCCGGCAGAACCAGAACGGAAAGTCCCACAACCCCGCCCATGCAACGCCCGCCGGCTATCACACATGGAAACGGTTTAGCCTGATCCGCGTTCGCTCGCCACTACTAACGGAATCACTATTGTTTTCTCTTCCTGCGGGTACTGAGATGTTTCACTTCCCCGCGTTCCCCCCACGCACCCTATGTGTTCAGATGCGGGTCACACAATCACCTCACAGCGTTGTGCGGGGTTTCCCCATTCGGACATCCTGGGATCAACGCTCGGTTATCAACTCCCCCAGGCTTATCGCAGATTCCTACGTCCTTCTTCGGCTCCTAATGCCAAGGCATCCACCGTGTGCCCTTAAAAACTTGACCACACAAGATCAATAAACTTACTCGAGAGAACCACGACCACAAGGGCCAGGTTCATTCATAAGAAATTGCTGTAGAAACACACACACCAACCACCCCCACCCACCCCAAAGGGAAGGACAAAAGGATAATCAGCCACCGTGCATGTTTCAGATGCTCGCGTCCACTATGTAGTTCTCAAACAACAACCCCATCAACCAGCCCCCCACCCACCACAACCCACACACCAACGTGCACGGACCATGACAAACAGACAAGGAAAACCGGAAGCAGGAACAAAAGAAACACCAGAAGATGCCCCCCTGCATTGCTGCAAAAAGGTCCTGTTGCCTCAGGACCCAACAGTGCGCCAAACACAACCCACCAACCACGCCCCAGCAGCGTTCCACACACCCCACACCCCCCAAAAGAGGACACAAGATGCCGTACTAACACCAGGACACAACCAGCAAAGGCCATGCCAAAAAAATGATTTGTTGATATTCCACCCATGAGCACCCACCGCAGAACAAACGCCTGCGCAATGGGCAACACTGGCAACCCGTCATCCACCCATGCAGGCAAACAACACGACTGCTAGCAGCTCCTTAGAAAGGAGGTGATCCAGCCGCACCTTCCGGTACGGCTACCTTGTTACGACTTAGTCCCAATCGCCGGTCCCACCTTCGACGGCTCCCCCCACAAGGGTTAGGCCACCGGCTTCGGGTGTTACCAACTTTCGTGACTTGACGGGCGGTGTGTACAAGGCCCGGGAACGTATTCACCGCAGCGTTGCTGATCTGCGATTACTAGCGACTCCGACTTCATGGGGTCGAGTTGCAGACCCCAATCCGAACTGAGACCGGCTTTTTGGGATTAGCTCCACCTCACAGTATCGCAACCCTTTGTACCGGCCATTGTAGCATGCGTGAAGCCCAAGACATAAGGGGCATGATGATTTGACGTCGTCCCCACCTTCCTCCGAGTTGACCCCGGCAGTCTCCTATGAGTCCCCGCCATAACGCGCTGGCAACATAGAACGAGGGTTGCGCTCGTTGCGGGACTTAACCCAACATCTCACGACACGAGCTGACGACAACCATGCACCACCTGTAAACCGACCGCAAGCGGGGCACCTGTTTCCAGGTATTACCGGTTCATGTCAAGCCTTGGTAAGGTTCTTCGCGTTGCATCGAATTAATCCGCATGCTCCGCCGCTTGTGCGGGCCCCCGTCAATTCCTTTGAGTTTTAGCCTTGCGGCCGTACTCCCCAGGCGGGGCACTTAATGCGTTAGCTACGGCGCGGAAAACGTGGAATGTCCCCCACACCTAGTGCCCAACGTTTACGGCATGGACTACCAGGGTATCTAATCCTGTTCGCTCCCCATGCTTTCGCTCCTCAGCGTCAGTTACAGCCCAGAGACCTGCCTTCGCCATCGGTGTTCCTCCTGATATCTGCGCATTTCACCGCTACACCAGGAATTCCAGTCTCCCCTACTGCACTCTAGTCTGCCCGTACCCACTGCAGAACCGGAGTTGAGCCCCGGTCTTTCACAGCAGACGCGACAAACCGCCTACGAGCTCTTTACGCCCAATAATTCCGGATAACGCTTGCGCCCTACGTATTACCGCGGCTGCTGGCACGTAGTTAGCCGGCGCTTCTTCTGCAGGTACCGTCACTTTCGCTTCTTCCCTACTGAAAGAGGTTTACAACCCGAAGGCCGTCATCCCTCACGCGGCGTCGCTGCATCAGGCTTGCGCCCATTGTGCAATATTCCCCACTGCTGCCTCCCGTAGGAGTCTGGGCCGTGTCTCAGTCCCAGTGTGGCCGGTCACCCTCTCAGGCCGGCTACCCGTCGTCGCCTTGGTAGGCCATTACCCCACCAACAAGCTGATAGGCCGCGAGTCCATCCAAAACCACAAAAGCTTTCCACCCCCCACCATGCGATGAGGAGTCATATCCGGTATTAGACCCAGTTTCCCAGGCTTATCCCAGAGTCAAGGGCAGGTTACTCACGTGTTACTCACCCGTTCGCCACTAATCCCCCAGCAAGCTGGGATCATCGTTCGACTTGCATGTGTTAAGCACGCCGCCAGCGTTCATCCTGAGCCAGGATCAAACTCTCCGTTGAAGTAAAACAAATCAAACAGACACAACCACACCCACCGGAAATAACGACAGGACGCGGCTGCACAAAATTCGAAACCAGCTGAAAACCAGACCACCACACACGGGGGTGCGCAGCAATCCGGCCATAATTTCAACCAATCAATAAAACAATCGGCATCAACAAACTTGGCACACTATTGAGTTCTCAAACAACAGACACTACCGGCACCACCCACACCCACCAGGGTCCAGGATCGCTCCGGAGCAACTTTTCAAACTTACCCGATCAACCAGAACTTCGCAAATCAACGTTTCCGCGATTTCCGGTCCAGTCTCCGGCCCCACCCGACACAAGCACGCCCGGAAGCGCACCATTTTTCAGGCTGTTATCAAAAGGGGTTCGGCCTCCGCGGTTCCCAGCTCCAAGCTGTCTCACTCGCGGCGACTCAGAAGACATTACACGCCCACGGGCACCGGCACAAATCACCCCCAACATCAACCAAAACCCGCGCCAACACAGGCCAAAAGGACCCACAAACCCCTCAAACAAAGCAGAATCCGCCCAAAACAACCCAAGTGAAGCCCATCACAAACCCAAGCGACCCCAAACCCCACTCCCGCAACCCGGGGGACGTGAGAGAGGATCCGGCCCCAACCCCCGGGGAAGTGAAAGAGCGTCGGAGGTCACCCGGCAGCGCGCGCCCAAAGGAAGAACGACCAAGGGCACCAAGGAAGACCCCCATCCAACCAACAGCCACCCCCAACCCGGGGGGACCTGAGAGAGGATGCGGCCCCAAACCCGGGGGAAGTGAAAGAGCGTCGAAGGGCATCCGGCAGCGCGCGCTCAAGGAAGACCCCCCGCCCAGCCAACAGCCACCCGGCAACCCAGGGGGACGTGAGAGAGGATCCGGCGGCAACCCCGGGGGACGTGAGAGAGGATCCGGCCCCAACCCAGGGGGAAGTGAGAGAGCGATCAATCCCAACCCCGGGGGAAGTGCGAGAGCGTCGGAAGGGGCGGCGGTCGTCCGGCAGCGCGCATCCAAAGGAGCAACGACCAAGCGCACCAAGGAAGACCCGCCCAGCCAACAGCCACCCCGCAACCCAGGGGACGTGAGAGAGGATCCGGCCCAACCCCGGGGGACCTGAGAGAGGATCCGGCCCCAACCCCGGGGGACCTGAGAGAGGATCCGCCCCCAACCCCGGGGGAAGTGCGAGAGCGTCGGAAGGGGCGGCGGTCGTCCGGCAGCGCGCGTCAAAGCGACGAAGGAGCAGCGCGCCGAGGACGACCGCCGCACCAACCCGCAACCAGCAGCCCAGCCACAACTCCCCCGCCCAACCAGCAACCACACCCACTCGCCACTCCGCCGCCCCAACCAGCAACCAACCCCCCGCGAACACGCGCTTAAACGCAAAAAAGGCCGGCAACCATAACGGTTGCCGGCCTTTTCAGGGCTTCGTGATTACCAGGAAGACTTGGTGATGCCCGGGAGCTCACCACGGTGAGCCATGTCGCGGAAGCGAACACGGGAGATACCGAACTTCTGGAGCGTGCCACGGGGACGGCCGTCGATCTGGTCGCGGTTACGCAGACGGATCGGGGAGGCGTTGCGGGGCAGCTTCTGCAGGCCGAGGCGGGCAGCTTCGCGTGCTTCGTCAGTCGCGTTGGGGTCAACCAGGGTCTTCTTCAGTTCGAGACGCTTGGCAGCGTAACGCTCAACAATGACCTTGCGCTGCTCGTTGCGAGCAATCTTTGACTTCTTTGCCATGTGTTTAGCGCTCCTCTCGGAATTCGACGTGCTGGCGGATCTTGGGGTCGTACTTCTTCAGGACCAGACGGTCCGGGTCGTTACGACGGTTCTTGCGGGTTACGTAGGTGTAACCCGTGCCCGCGGTGGACTTCAGCTTGATGATCGGACGTACGTCCTTGTCCTTTGCCATTAGAGCTTTACTCCTCGTGCCAGGATGTCAGCAACGACTGAGTCGATGCCGCGTACGTCGATGGTCTTGATGCCACGGGCTGACAGGGTCAGCGTGACATTACGGCGCAGGGACGGAACCCAGTAGCGCTTCTTCTGAATGTTCGGATCGAACCGGCGCTTGTTGCGACGGTGCGAGTGCGAAATGCTGTGTCCAAAGCCCGGCTCGGCTCCGGTCACTTGGCAGTGTGCTGCCATGACTCTCCTCCAAAGATTGAATGTAACGGCGTGCAGATGTTCCTGCGTTACCGTGCGACAGGCAGCGTCCGCATCCGGGTCCAAACCATTTCGGTAGTTTCCGCAGCAAGTGCGGCGAAGAAGGTTGGCCTCAGGGCCGGACAGTGATGAACACTGGAACAGGTCCTGGGATACCGGGCGAATACAGGAATGCACGCAACTTGAGCCCCTAACTACCGGCCACCGGGATGTCGGGAAAACCGACAGTCACCAACAACCGGAGCAATTGCACACGAACCGCACTACCTAGCGCCTAACTATTCTACGGGTCAGGCCAAATTAAGACCAATCCGGCATCATACGCCTCTTATAGCTCTTTCACAGCAGAACGAAAGGATGCGGGGCGAGTCTTAGGACATGACCTCGCTACTGACCCCGAAATCGACGACGGAAGGCACCCAGGTGCCGGTCCCGCGGAAGGCGCAGACCGCCGTCGAGCGCTTCCGTCCCCAAGCACGTCGGCGGCTGGCCCGGGCCGATATCCTGGGTTTCCTTGCATGGTCTTCAGGTGCTGCGGCGGTGGCACTGTGGTTGGCCGACGGCGGCGCCGACGGGTTCTCCTCGTTCGCGGGAACCATGACCGGGTTGGGCATCATGGCCGGCCTGATTGGCATGGACCTTGTGTTGCTGATGCTCTTGTTGGCGGCCCGGATCCCGTTTGTCGACAACGCCATAGGCCACGATCGCGCGCTGGAAGTGCATAAGAAGCTGGGCAAGCCCGCCCTTTATCTGCTGTTGGCACACGGGCTGCTGCTGGTGATCGGATACGGCGCAGCTGAAGGACTGGACCCACTCAGTGAGGCGGTGTCGCTGTGGACCAGCGTCCCAGACATGTGGCTTGCATTCGTCTCCATGGCACTCTTCATCGCAGTGGTGGTTTCGTCGCTGGTTGCGGTCCGCCGCAAGTACCCATACGAGTTCTGGTACGCGATACACCTGCTGACCTATGCCGCAGTGGGAACGGCAATCCCCCACCAGTTCAGCGTCGGCGGGCTCTTCGCCGAGGGCACCTGGCAGCGCTGGTATTGGCTGGCGCTCTGCGTCTTTACCGGCGCAGCCCTCCTCTTCTACCGGGTGTACCAACCGCTGGCCTCCAGTTTCCGGCATCAGCTCACCGTCAGCCGGGTGGTCCGCGTTTCCGCGGACGTTTTCAGCATCGAGATGACCGGCCGCAACCTTGGGCGGTTGTCCGGTACAGGTGGTCGCTTTTTCTTCTGGCGCTTCCTGGCATCGGGCCACTGGTGGCAGCCGCACCCGTTCAGCCTGTCCGCGGAACCATTTCCCGGATCGGCCACGGCTCCGGGGAAGTTGCGGATCACCGTCCGAAACCTCGGCGACGGCTCTGCCCGGCTCGCCCAGATCAAGCCCGGCACCAAGGTAGCTGTTGAAGGACCCTACGGACTCTTCAGCACCGCCGCGCGGTCCAGGAACAAAGTGGTGATGATCGGTGCAGGCATTGGCATCACCCCCTTGCGGTCTCTGCTGGAGTCAACCCCCTTCGAACCGGGCAGCGCAACGGTCCTGCTTCGCGGCCACGACGAATCCGAGCTCTTCCTCGGCCACGAAATCATGGCCCTTTGCCAGGCACGGGGCGCAACGCTCCACCATCTGACCGGTCCTCGATCCGCGGGGCACCACTCGTGGCTTCCTGAACCGGCCGTCCAGTCCGGGTTCACGCTCACCTCCTACGTCCCCGGAATCGCGGACGCCGATGTGTACGTCTGTGGTCCAACCCTTTGGGCCGATTCCCTCATCCGGGACGTGCAAGCGGCCGGCGTCCCCGCAGAGCAACTCCACTACGAAAGGTTTGACTGGTGAGAATACGGGCAGCACTGGCAACCGCGGTTGCGTCGGCGGGCATCCTCCTTGCCGGGTGGCAGTCCGGCGCGCACGTGGCCGAAACCGGCACGGCGACCACCACCAGCCTGAGCAGCAGTTCCATCACAGGCGGCGCCAGCGGCGACGGCTCCGGAAACACAGGCAGCGGCGGCAGTGGAAATACAGGCAGCAGCGCCGGCGGCAACAGCGGCGGTAGCGGCACCGGCAGCAGCGCCGGCGGCAACAGCGGCGGCAGCGGCACCGGCAGCACCGGCACCGGCAATCAAGGAACCAGCACGACGGCGGCCACGTACGACGGCGCGTCAGTCCAGACACGCTTCGGTACAGTCCAGGTCCAGGTGACAATCCAGGACGGCAGGATCACTGAGGTCACGGCGTTGCAGCTCACTGATGCGGAACGGAAGTCAGCCCAGATCAGCAGCCGTGCAGCCCCGGTGCTGCGGTCCGAAGTCCTTCAAGCCCAGTCAGCCAATGTCCAGACCATCGGCGGGGCCACAGTGACCAGCGACGCCTACCTCACTTCCCTCCAGGCAGCCCTCGATGCAGCCAACTTCTAGCGGAAAACAGCTGCGTGCGCGGACGTTCCGCAGCATGGGCACTGTG
Source organism: Arthrobacter sp. StoSoilB20 (assembly GCF_019977295.1). Lineage (NCBI taxonomy): Bacteria > Bacillati > Actinomycetota > Actinomycetes > Micrococcales > Micrococcaceae > Arthrobacter > Arthrobacter sp. StoSoilB20. Next base: position 4,348,876 of record NZ_AP024651.1, read on the forward strand.
GTGAGCCTGACGGTGGCGGGCAGCACCTGGGCCGATGCCGCGCAGGACGAATTGGAGTCCGCCGTCGAGGTTGTTCAGGGAGTTTTCACCGAGTTGGACCGCACATTCAGCCTGTACCGGCCCGCTTCCGAAGCGAGCAGGCTGGCCCGTGGTGAACTCACATTGGCTTACGCATCCGGGAGTATGCAGGACCTTTACGCCGAGGCCTCGGAATGGCGTTTGGCGACAGAGGGTGCTTTCAGCGCAGAACGTCCGGACGGCATTTTGGACCTCTCGGGAATCGTGAAAGCCCACGCTGCCCGCGAAGCGGCTCTATCCCTGGGTGCGCTGGGGCTGCACAACTGGTGCTTGAACGCCGGCGGGGATGTGCTGGTCAGCGGACACCCTGGACACGCCACACAGGAGCCATGGCTCACCGGGATTGTGGATCCGCTGGATCGACGGGCTCTGCTGGGCGCCTTCCCGTTGGAATCGGCAAACGCCCTGGCTACTTCGGGCTCGGCGGAACGGGGCCACCACATTTGGGCCGTCGGCGGGAACAGGTCCGGGTTCATCCAGGTCTCAGTCGCGGCAGCGGATATTGTGACAGCCGACGTGTTGGCGACTGCAATCGTGGCAGGCGGCACGCGGACGTTGGATCAAGCCGTTGAAAGATGGGGCGTGGGCGTGCTTGCGGTCAACTCCGACGGGACTTTGCTGGCCACGCCGGAGTTTCGGGCCGCGGCGTAAGCCGTCCGCGGCCTTGAGGAAGCGAGGCCAAAAGCACTGGGGTCCTAAAGCGGCCGGATGAGTTCGGGGTACTTGGGGCTGAGGCTGTCCCCGGAAGATACTCCCCGCAGGCGGCGCGATACCCAGGGAGCCGCAGATTCCTTGACCCACCGGGCATTGGCCTTCAACGTTTCCACCCGGTTGGCCAAACGGATGGGCGCAAGTTCCGGCACCTCGATCGCGTGCTCGTGCTCCAGGACATCGAGCACCCGCCTTGCCATGTTCACGTGGCCGGCGGTGGACATGTGCATCCGGTCCTCTCCCCAGAGGCGCCAGTCGTCGTACTCGTCAAAGCGCCAGTAATCCACCAGCAAGGCTCCGTGGTCCTCGGCGATTTCGCGGACCAGTTCGTTGTAGATCGCGGTGCGGCCACGCATGGCGCTGAAGACTTTCGAGCCCTTGGCGTCAAAGCCCGTGAAGAGGACCACGGTGGCGCCCGTCGCGCTTAACTTGGCGATACCGGCGTCGTACTCCTCAAGAAGCGAGTCAATATCGATCTTGGGCCGAAGGATGTCGTTCGCCCCTGCGTAAAGGGTCACCAACGTAGGTTTCATGGCGACGGCGGCATCCACCTGTTCAGCCATGATCTGGCGGAGCTTCCGGCCGCGAATGGCGAGGTTGGCGTACCCGAAGTCCTCGTTGGTGCGGGCCAACTGTCCGGCCAGGACATCAGCCCAGCCGCGGACACCGTTGGGACGGCCGGGATCGTCGTCTCCGACACCCTCAGTGAACGAGTCCCCCAGGGCAACGTAACGGGCAGAAAAATCCATGCCGTCAGTCTGCCACTTCAACGTCCGGGGCTACAAAGCACCGCTGGAGCGGGTCACGAGTCACGGAGGATCCAGTGGTTGTTGTCCAGGCGGGCCACAATTTTCTCACCGATCCGGGCGAGGTCCGCCACGTCGTCCGGCGTCAGGGAATCCAGCATCAGGGTCCGCACGGATTCCACATGTCCCGGTGCGAGGTCGACGATCGTTGCCATGCCGGCTTCGGTGAGGTGCGCAACGGTCACCCGGGCGTCACCGGGATGCGCCTGCCGCTCCACCCAGCCACGTTTCTGCAACTTGGTCACCACGTGGGACAAGCGCGACAGGGAGGCACTCGTACGCGCGGCAAGTTCGCTCATGGGAAGGTACCGGCCCTCCGTTTCGGAGAGCATTGCCAACACGTTGTAGTCAAAAAGGGACAGTTTGCCGGCCGACTGAAGCTGGGTGTCCAACGCCGAGGGAAGCAAGGTGTTGATGCTCAGCAGGGCCAGCCAGGCACGGCGTTCGTCGGCGTTCAGCCAGCGGGGTTGAGTCATGAACCCATCTTAGGAGAATTCACAGCTTCCTTAGGTCCGCGCTCGGGCCCAACCGATAGGCTGACGGCATGTTCGTAGTCTCACTGACCTACAAAGTTCCCGACGAAATCGTCGACTTCCACCGCCAGGGCCATATGGCCTGGCTTAAGGACGCGTTCGACGCCGGTGTCTTCCTTGCGTCCGGACGTCGCGTCCCAGCCACGGGCGGCGTGCTGCTGTCCAAAGTGGACCGGGCAACCCTGGATGCTTCCCTGGCGCAGGACCCGTTCTACAGCAACGGTGTAGCCGAATTTGAGATCATCGAATTCACGGCAACCAGCGTGGCGGAAGGCTACGAGAACCTGCTGGACAGCTGAGGGACCCGCGCTTTCGCATCGGCCATCCCCAGCCGCTCGGGTAGCACCACCGGCATGAGGTCAGGCCACCGCGCGCCCACGTGATCGCCGCTGGATACGCCGCGAAGCCGGCGTGATAACCAAGGCCCGACGTCGCGCCTCAGCCAAGCGGCGTCGTCGGCGATGTTTTCCGTAAAGGTCCGCGGACGGGGAGCTGCGAGCACAGGTGTCTCGAGCGAGTGAGGCGAACCAAGGACCTCGAGGACTTTTTTGGCCATATAGCTGTGGCCCGGAGTGGACATGTGCAATCGGTCCGGGGCCCACATCCGCTGATCCTGGAACTTCTCAAAGCACCAGTAATCCACCAGCAACGTTCCGTATTCAGCCGCGATGCGCCGAATGCTGCGGTTGTAGGTTGCCGTGCGGACCTTGAGCGGCTCCAGCAAGGGCGAAAGAGGAACGTTGTAACCCGTAAACAGCAGGACCGTGGCTCCACTGGCCACGATCCTCTGCACTGCATCCTCATAAGTCCGGATGAGCCTGCTCAGGTTGGGCCTTGCCATGAGCAGGTCATTGCCGCCGGCATAGAAGCTGACAAGTGTGGGTTTCATGGCCAGCGCAGGATCGATTTGTTCGTCAATGATCTGTTGGAGCCGGCGGCCGCGGATGGCCAGGTTGGAGTATCGGACGGATTGGTCCTGCCGCGCCAGTTCTTCGGCCACCCTGTCTGCCCAGCCCCGGCAGTTGTTGGGAAGCCTGGGGTCGGGGTCGCCTACGCCTTCGGTAAACGAGTCTCCGAGGGCGACAAACCTGAGCTGGTCCGTCACTTGGTCTGTTCCGTCATTGGGTCTGCTCCCTCACTTGGTCTGCTCCGTCACTCGGTGGCCTCTTCCATGAGCTTTTTCAAGCCGCCCTTCCGCGGGACCTCGACGGGGTGGGGCCAGCGCGGGCTCAGTGTGTCGCCTAGGGTGACCCCGCGCAGTTTCCGGCCGAACAGCGGGACCACCCAGTCGTTGACCCAGCGTCGCTGCTTCCGTTCCCATTCACGGACGGAAATGCGGGTGGGCGGATCCCACTCCTTTGGGGAGATCTTGTGTGGGACGTTGAGGTGGTCCAAAACCTGGGCGGCCAAATATTTGTGGCCCGCCTTGGACATGTGGAGCCGGTCCGGGGCCCACATCCGCGAGTCCTTGTAGGCATCGAAGCACCAATAGTCCACAAGGACTGCGCCGTAAGTGGCGGCGATCTCACGAACCCTTTGGTTGTAAAGGGTGTTGCGCTTCTTGAAGGGCTCCAGGACCGCCGAAACCTTGACGTCGAACCCCGTGAAGAGGACCAAGGTGGCACCGGTTTCGCTCAACCGGGCAACCAGCGACTCATAGTCTCTGAGGAGTGCGTCCATGTCGGTGCCAAAATCGAGGATGTCGTTGCCGCCGGCGTAAAGCGTGATGAGCGTTGGCTCCATGGCAAGCGCCGGTTCGAGTTGTTCATCGATGACGTGCCGGAGCCTCTTACTGCGCACAGCCAGATTGGCGTACTCCCAGCCGGGCTGCGCCTTAGCCAACTTCTCGGCCACCCGGTCGGCCCATCCGCGCACCCCGTTCGGCAGGACTTTGCTCGGGTCCCCCACGCCCTCGGTGAAGGAGTCACCGAGGGCGACAAACCGCCGTCGAGCCCTGCTCCCAACCCCGGATTCCTCCCGCACCCCACCGAAGCTACCGGCCCCCGGTTACGCCAGAGCCAACCCCAAGTGAACAAGCCAAGGGGGAAGTGATAGAGCGTCGGCCGCTATCACAGGAGAAGTGATAGAGCGTCGCCCCCAAACACGGGGGAAGTGAAAGAGCGTCGCCCCCAAGCACGGGGGAAGAGATAGAGCGTCGGCGCCAAGCAAGGGGGAAGTGAGAGAGCGTCGAAAGGTGAGGTGCGCACGAGCCGCAGCGACGGTTTTGCAAAGGAGCGCATCGCGCCCCATCGTGGCGGGGAGGTCGCCCAGCGACCGTACCGCCACCTCTGGGGCGTGTCTAAGCGACGGCAAAACCGCCGCTTCGGCGGCCCCGCCCACGACGGACGCGCCCACAGCGGACCCGGCACGGCGGACCCGCCCACAGCGCACCCGCCGCTGCGACTCCGGCCCTATAACCCTCAGAGGATGCAGACTCGGCTTAGCCCTCCGCTTTGCCTCGGCGCCAGTAGCCCATGAAAGCAACCTGCTTCCGGTCAATACCAACGTCGCGCACCAAATACCGCCGCATTTCCTTGATCACGAACGCTTCGCCGGCGATCCACGCGTAGAACGGCAAGGCACCAGCGGGCAAGGTGGGATTCTTGGACGCTTCGATGGCTGCTGCGTCCATGCGCTGGGGGGTTTCCCAGAGGATGTCCTGGTCCACGTTGACGTCTTCGGGCTCGGGTCCGGCGGCGGTGCCTGCGCCCTTGATGCCTACCCAACCGGGCACGGGCACGGCCTTGGCCACGGCTTCTTTGAGGAGTTCGCCGTGGGGACGCGAGCGTCCGATGGCTGCGCCGCGGGCTAGCCAGGTGATTTCGATGTCGGCTGCCGTGGAGATGTCCTGGAAGTCGCCGGCTTCCGGCACTTCAAGGAAGGCATGGCCGGTCATGTCGGCGGGCAGGCTTTCAAGGATGGCACTGATGGCGGGGACAGCTGTTTCATCGCCGGCGAGAAGCACGCGCTGGGCCATGCCGGGACGCCATTCGATGCCACCGTAGGCACCGGCCGTGGTGCACTGCGCAGCACGGTTGTTGGGGCCGATGATGGTCAGTGCGTCCCCGGGTTTGGCCGCAAGGGCCCAGTTGGCGGCGGGTCCGCCGTTTCCGGCGTCGTCGAAGTGCATGACGAAGTCGATGTCGATCTCCGGGTACACAGCGTCAAGGCGCTCGGAGCGGACGGTGTAGGTACGCATGTCACCTCGGATGGAGGGATCCATGGCCAACCATTCCTGGTACCAGCCTGCTTCTTCCATCCTGAAGGGAGGCAAGGGAATGGCGTTGCCGGAAGCGTCGAAGGAGGGAATCATCAGCTTCACGCGCAGGTCCAGGGTGTCCCCGGCGACGCCGAATCCCCGCAGCGAGTAACCGCCAAAGGTGATGCGGCGGAAGTTCGGGCTCAGCTCCTGCACCGCCGTTACGGTGACGTCGAAGGCGAGGGTCATGGGCTCCACGGCACTCGTTGTTGCCTTCGTGGGTTGTGCACTCATGAAGCGATCTCCAGTTCGTTGGTTGAAGCGGTGCGTGCGTGGTGGCGTCCGATAGGGACGATCAAAGGTGTGCCTGAGATGGGGTCCATCACCACCCGGGATTCGAGGCCGAACACGTTGAAAACGAGTTCCTCGGTGACCACGACGGGGGCCGGACCTTCGGCAACGATGCATCCGCCCTTCATGGCGATGACGTGATCGGCGTAGCGGGCGGCGAGGTTGAGGTCGTGGAGCACGATCGCCACTGTGGTGCCGCGGCTGCGGTTGAGGTCGGTAATGAGGTCCAGGACTTCCACTTGGTGGGCAAGGTCAAGGTAGGTCGTGGGCTCGTCCAGCAGCAGGACCTCGGTCTCCTGGGCAAGAGCCATGGCAATCCATACGCGCTGGCGTTGTCCGCCGGAGAGTTCGTCGATGCTCCGCTCAGCGAGTTCCAGCGTGTCCGTTGCGTCCAGCGCGCGCTGCACCGCGGCGTCGTCGGCGGCTGACCAGCTGCGGAAGAAGCCTTGGTGGGGGTACCGTCCACGCCCCACGAGGTCCCGCACGGTAATGCCGTCCGGGGCAGTGGGATGCTGCGGAAGGAGGCCGAGCGTCCGGGCAAGTTCGCGGGCGGGACGGGTGTGGATGTCCTTGCCGTCGAGGGTCACGGCGCCGCCGGCGGGTTTGAGGAGCCGCGACAAACCCCGCAGGAGAGTGGACTTGCCGCAGGCGTTTGCACCTACGATCATGGTCACTTTGCCTTCGGGGATCTCGGTGCAGAGTCCCTCTACTACCTTGCGTGCCTCGTATTGGAGCGTGAGGTCCTTGGCATTAAGGACGGCCATCTCAGGCCTCCTTTCGGTTCGATGTGACCAGCAGCCACAGCAGGAAGGGTGCACCCAGGGCGCCGGTGATGACGCCGACAGGGAGGACGGTTCCGTCGAGGATGACGGGGGCGATGTTGGAGGCAAGGAAGTCGGCGAGCAACACGATCAGCGCACCGGTAAGGGCCGACGCCGGAAGGCTGGGTTTGCGGACGATGCGGCGGGCGATCGGTCCGGCCAGGAATGCGACGAACGCTACCGGGCCGGCGGCAGCGGTTGCGACGGCGGCAAGCCCGACGGCGGTCAGTACCAGTCCCAGCCGCGTGGCGTTGACCCGGATTCCCAGGCCGGCGGCGGCGTCGTCACCGAGTTCGAGGATGCGCAACGGGCCAGCCAGGGCGATCACGGCCGGGATGAGGACCAGCAGCGAGACCGTCAGGACGCCCACGCGGTCCCAGGTAGCGGTATTCAGCGAGCCGTTGAGCCAGATGAGGGCGTCGGCGGCAGTGCGGACGTCCGCCCGGGTCATCAGGAAGTTGACCACTGCGTGAAGGGCGGCGGCGATGCCCACGCCGGCAAGTATGAGGCGGTTGCCTGCCGCGTTTCCGCGGTTCCCTCCACCCGCGCCCGAACCGCTGCGGGAGATCGCGTAGATGATGGCCGCGACACCAAGCGCTCCGATCAGCGCAGCACCGGAAACAACGGCTCCGGAGGCGCCGAAAATCACGATTGCCGTCACAGCTGCCGCGCTGGCACCTGAGCTGATGCCGATGATGTCCGGGCTGGCCAAGGGGTTGCGCAGCATGGTCTGGAAGAGTGCACCGGCGAGCCCGAAAGCCACGCCGATCATGGTGCCAACCATCGCCCTGGGCAGTTTGTGCTCCATGACGATGAAACTGGCACCGGGGATCTTTTCGCCACCGGTGAGGTGGTTGATCACAATGGTGAAGAAGTCCGGGATGGTCACCGTGTAGCTGCCCAGGAGCACGTAGACGGCGAACATTGCCACGAGTGCCAGCGCGAGGAAGAACGTGGGGCTCAGCACTCGCCAAAGTGGCATTTTATGAGGGTGTTTGGGGGAAACATTGTCATTAAGTGCCAGCTCGGGGGCGGATTTAAGGACGGTCACAGCCCTGCCCCCTTTCCACGGCGGATGAGCCAGACAAACACCGGCGCCCCCACGATCGCAGTCATAATGCCGGCCGGAACTTCGCCCGGAAGAAGGATCACGCGGCCAATGACGTCGGCGGTGATGAGCAGGATGGGAGCCGACACCAGGGAAAACGGCAGGATCCACCGGTAATCCGGCCCGGTCAACAAGCGGACGGCGTGCGGAACCACCAAGCCTACGAAGCCAATGGGACCAGCCAAAGCAGTGGCCGAGCCACACAACAGCACAATCCCCAGCGCCGTGATGGCACGGGCCAGGACAACGTTTTGGCCCAAGCCGCGGGCAATGTCGTCACCCAGGGCCAGGCTGTTCAGGATGCGCCCGCCGCCAAGGACGATGATCGCGCCAACGGCCAGGAAGGGCAGGGCAGGCAGCAGCACGGACCAGTCACGCCCACCAATGCTGCCCACCTGCCAGAAACGGAAGCGGTCCAGGGTGTCCTGGCTGGAAACCAGAATCACGTTCGTCAGGGAAACCAGGCCGGCGCTCAGCGCTGCGCCCGCCAGGGCGAGCTTGACCGGCGTCGCACCGTCACGTCCCAAAGACGCCACGGCATAAACCACGACGGCGGCCACTGCGGCCCCGATGAAAGCGAACCAGATGTAGCCGGTCAAGGAGCCGATACCAAAGACGTAAATGCCGACAACCACAGCCAGGGCCGCGCCGGCGTTCAGGCCCAGGATGCCCGGATCAGCCAACGGGTTGCGGGCCACGCCCTGCATGGCAGCCCCGGCCAGGCCGAGCGCTGCCCCGGCAAGGAGGCCCAGTATCGTCCGCGGAATCCGTGCGATCACCACAGCGTGGTTGCCGTCGGCCGGATTGAAGTTGGTGAGGGCTTCCCACACAGTATTAAGGGGAAGCCCTCGGGCGCCGACCGCCAGGGATGCGGCGCAGACTGCGGCGAGTACGACGACGGCCACCAGCAACCAGGCGGTGCGCTTGCCTGCGCTGCGGTTGCCTTCGCTGCGGCGAGTCCCGGTTCCCCCTCCGGATGCCGAAGCGCCAGGGGTGCCTCCAGGGCCAGCCGGCACCAAAGTGCCGCTGCCCCGCCCCTGGAGTGCCGTCGTCGTACTCATTTTCATGGTGTTACTTGCTCACGGCTTCCGCTGCGCTACCCAGCTTCGGCAGGAAGGTATCCAGTGCCCACGGCAGGCTCAGCGGCGAAGAAGCGGAGATGGAGAGCGTCAGGGTCTGGTCCGAATCGGCAACCAGGCCGCCCTTCTTGATCGCCGGGATCTGGCCCAGCAGAGGATCGGCCTTGACGGCGTCGGCGGTGGTGGCGTCCGGAACCCAGGTCACGAAGATGTCCGATTCGAGCTCGTTGGCCTTCTCAGCGGACCACGGGATGAAGAATTCCGTCTTCGACTTGGTGTTTTCCGTGACGACCGGTGCCAGCTTCATGCCGATTTCGGAGAGGAAGCGGGGGCGGTTGTCGATGGCGGTGTACACGTTGGCACCGTCACCCTTGGCAGGCTCGAGGTTGCCGTAGATGAAGGTCTTGTCCTTGATCTGCGGGTACTTGGAGACCTTGTCCTTGATGGTGGCTTCGGTGTCCTCCACCAGCTTCTTGGCTTCGGCTTCCTTGCCCAGTGCCTTGCCGATGATGGTGGTGCTTTCCTGCCACGGCGTACCGTAGGACAACTCCGGCTGCGCCACAACGGGGGCGATTTCGCTGAGCTTCTTGTAGTCAGCCTCTTCCAGGCCAGAGTACGCGGCCAGGATGACGTCGGGGCTGAGCTTGGCGATCTCGGTGAAGTTGATGCCGTCTGCCTCGGAATACTGGACCGGAGCCTTGTCGGTACCAAAGCCGGCGCCGAGCTTCTCCAGTGCAGCGTCCTTCCAAGGGGTGGAGCCCTTGTCATTGTTGCCCCACTCGTTCTTGGGAACGCCAACCGGGACAACGCCCAGGGCGATCGCGACGTCATCATTGACCCACGAGACGGTGACTACGCGCTTGGGCTGTTCCTTGATGGTGGTCTCACCAAAGACGTTCTTGATGGTCACCGGGAAAGCAGCGGACTCAGCCTGCTCGGATGCCGGCGATGTGGTTGCCGGGCCTGTGGAGCAGCCAGTGAGTGAAAGGGCGACGGCGGCCAGGGCGGCCGTCGCGGTACCTGCAGTTTTCAGCAGGGCGCGGCGTGGGAGAAGGGATGCCACGGTACTCCTTAGGTAAGTGATGCGAACCTAAGTAAGGCTAGCCTACCCTCTGGATAATTAAGAAACGTTTGCGTCACGTAATCCACCTCGTGGGCAAAATGGGATGCAGATCACACCCTCGCTCACATCCCCCGCCCTTCAGCCCAACCCTCGCTCACATCACCCGCCCTTCAGCCCAACCCTCACTCAGTGGACATCTCCCCTCGGGTTTTGGGAAGATAGCGGCAGCGGACTACCGCTTCCAAAGGAATCGAACGAGGGGATGAGCGTGCGCACTGTTTCAGTTGCCGCAGCCATGGTTGGCGAGGTGGCCGCTTTGGCCTGCTTGGCACTCCCCCGCCCGTCGGTATCTTCCTAGGCTCATCTCCCGGACACCACGAATTTCGGGGTCCCTTTGTTGCGCCTGCCTTCCCGGATGACCGACGACTTCTGCCATTTCCCGCGCGCCCAAACTCCGCGCGGACGTCGACCATTTCCGAAAGAAGCATTGCCATGCAGAAAATTACTGCCCAACAGATCCGCTCATCCTTCATCAATGCAAGTCGCTCCGAGGCGGCCAAGCTCAATCTCCCCCGCGACTTTGAAACCATCAATTGGGACAACCTGGAGTTCCTGGGTTGGCAGGACGAAAAGATGCCCCAGCGCGGGTACCTCGTGGTTCAGCACCGGGGAAAGCTCACCGGGATCATGCTCCGTGCCCCCGAAGGTGGATCCGGAAAGAGGCGCGTGGTGCTGTGCGAACTGTGCCGCGATGTCTTCTCCAAGGATGACGTCTACCTGTGGGTTGCCAAGAAGGCCGGACAATCCGGCAAGGACGGGAACACCGTGGGAACCCTGATCTGCGCCGAGTTCGGTTGCAGCGCCAACGTGCGCAAGGAACCGCCCGCCAACGAGATCAACCCGGACCCGGCCGCCGTCGTTGTTCGACAAATCGCAGGGCTGGAAGCCCGGACCGAACAGTTCCTGGACCGCGTCCGCGCGAAGTAGGACCTGAAGCAACGCGGGGTCACTAATGGCCCTTTCGCACTCCCCGAGGGGCCACAAGTGACCCCGCGTTGCTGTTACCGGAGGACGATGTCCACAGGGTTGGCTTCGGAGCGCCACGCGCCCGGTTCGCCCGGACCGGCGATGACGGGAGCTGTCAGCACGCCCGAGCGGTTGGTGCGCTTGTCCCGGAGGATCTCGGTAACGGATCCAAGGTGCCGGGACAGGTCGATCACGTTTTCCGGAGCCGCCAGCAACAGCTGGAACCCGAACTCGTGAAGCGCCTTGATGCCGGCGCCCGCGAATTCCTCCGAAGCCAACACGAACGCTTCGTCCATCATTACGGTTCCGTAGGTGGTGAACCCTTGCTCGGCGATGCCCAACTGGTAGCTCAGGGCAGCGGCCATGATGAACGCCGTGAATCGCTGGCGCTCACCCCCGGACATGGAACCGGTATCGGCGTGCATGAACACTTCGGTCTTCTTTTTGGTTGCCTTGCCGGTGCCGGCTTTACCGGGGGCCTTGCCCGCCTTTGAAGCTACCTCGCGGTGCTCCTTGCACTGGATAAACAGGTGCCCACGAACGTCCAGCACCTCGGCCCGCCAGCGGCGGTCCTCGGGCGTTTGCGATCCGAGGCGCTTCACCAGGGTTTCCAAGGACTTGTAGCGGGCGGTGAGCTCGGCGTCGTCGTCCACTTCCGCCGCTGGAGCAGCCCCCCGGGACGGCCGGGTGTGCTTTGCCTTCAGCGCGTTCTGGATCGCGTCCTTGAACTGCTTGGCCGTGGCCGGAAGCGTCTGCTTGATGTCCAGTTCCAGGAAGCTGCCCTCGTGGAAATTAACCTGGGACAGGATGCCGTTCAGGGGCAGGATGCGGCTGGTGATACTGCGCCGTTCCTCATCCAGCAAGTGCAGGAGCGTACTGAACGACTCGTGGGTGCGCTGGTTGAAGAACAACCGGAACTCGGCCTCTTGGGCGGGCAGTCCGTCGCTGACGATCGCGTGATACCGGGACTCGAAGTCGCCGGCTGCTCCGATCGATGTACCGTGGTCGGCGCTGATGGCACTTCCCCAGTCGCGGACGAACGCCTCGAACATGCGAGTCAGCCGCTCGGCGGTTGCCTGTCCGCGCGATTCAGCGGCATGAAGCTCGTCGAGCAACTTGTTGCGGACGCTGTTGGCCAGGTTGTCGAGCTCGTACAGCTCGGAGACATCAGCGACGCCGTCAAAGTAGGGTTCCAGCGCGGTGATGGTGGAGGCCGACGGCGGTGTTTGCTCCAGCTTCAACCTCGCGGCATCGAGCAGGCCGTCCGCTGTGGTCATTTTGTGGTCCAGCGCTTTGTATTCGCTCTGCAACACGGCGGCCGACCCTGTGGAGGACTGGTGCTTTTCCCGCACGGCCTCGATGTTTGCACGGAGTGGCTCCAGGTCGGCCTGCGCGGCCAAGGCGTCCGTCAGCCGCTGCTCAATGCGGGCCAGTTCGTCCGCGGCCACCGCTGCGGAGACCTGCTCCCACGGCCGTTCGTCTTCGGCCACCCGGCGCAACGCCTCGAGCTGGCGGGCCATGCCCTGATGCGAATCCTCGCGGCTCTGGGCCAGTTCGGCAGCCTTGACCAGCTCGTTTTCCAGCTCGCCCACCCGTGCGGCCACCAACTCGAGTTTGGAGGCGTTATCGAACCCGAGGACGTAGTCCTGGCGGCTGGTGAAACGGTCGTCTTTCTCCACGGTGTGCCGGTTGCGCTTGACCACGCCACCCAGGCTCAGGCCCTTGTCCATCCCGGCCAGCTGGTCGGGATCCTCGACGCACGGGTACGCGAAGTCCACGGCGATCCGCTCGCGGATCCATTCCCCGGCGTCGGCATTGGCGCCCGAGGTGAGGATGCTCAACTTTGTCAGGAGGTCGCCGTCGGACACGTCCTCCACAGCCAGCGCGCCACCGGCGAGCGGCTTGGACACATCCACTGCGCGGAGAGCGCCACGGACGGAGTTGTCGTTCAAGTACCGGGTAACTGCGGCGAAGTGCTCGCCCGGAACCAGCAACGTGGTGGCAAGGTTGCGGAGGGCACGCTCAGCCGCCGGGCGCCACTGGTCCTGCCCCTCGGCGAGGTCGATCAGCTCACCGCCAAACGGCATCCGCTCTTCCGGGACGCCTGTTGCGGCGGCGATGGCGGCACGGTTTTCGATGCTCGACGGCGGCAGCAGGGACTTGCGCGAGCGGAGCGACAAGAGTTCCTGCTGGGCCGCGGCAAGCTCCCGCTTCTTGGTGGCATGGCCGTCGAAGGCCTCGAAACGGAGCTCCTTCAGGGCCTCCGAATCGTCCTTCAACTCTGCCGATCGAGCTGCTGCCTGCTCATGGGCCTGGTCCCAGCCCTCGGCGGACCACTCAAGGTTCAACCCGGCGTCGGCCAGCGCCTTCCGGGCCGAATCCTCAACTTGCTGGCGCAGCTTAAGGCCAACGCGGGCGTTCTCCAGCGACTGTTCAATGGCCGAAATCGCGTTGCCGCCGCGGTTGTTGTAATCCAGCTCGAGATCGCGAAGCTCCTTGGCCAGGGCGTCGCGGACGGTGCGCTCCGCGGCGAGTTCCTGCGCCTTGGACTGCGCGAGCTCCTTAAACCGGGCCAGCGTCTTTGCATGCACAGTCACTGCGAGCTGCTGCTTGTAAGCCTCAAACTCCTCGCCCGCCAACTCCCGGAGCCGGTTCGCGTCCAGCAATGCCTGCGCGTATTCCTTGTTCAGCCCGGGAACCGGAGCAAGCTGGTCCCGCTGCTGACGGACATCTTCCAGCCGCTGCCGGATGGACATCAGGTTGCTGAACTCCTCCACCACGTCATCAGCGGCGGCCAGAGTCGCCGGGGCGTCAAGCACCTGGTCACGGAAGAACGTATTGACGCTTCCGCCCAAGCCCTTGCCGGCCTGGATCACGCGAAGCAGCGGCAGCGCCTGGTCGGAGTTGATGCCCAGCAGCCTGCGGAAGCGCTCGGCGAACGCCTTATGCACGTCGAAGACCTGGCCTTCAGGGAAAATCGACTCCAGCGCGCCCTTGGTAAACCGCTTCTGCGCAATCCCCTCAATGGCCTCAAGATCCAACGGCTTGCTGTCGATCACGTAGAAACGCCCGACACTGGACTCAGTGCCATTTTTGGGAAGGTCGAACAGCGCCGACACCGTTACCTTCGTGCCGGCTGCGTTATCAAACGTCAGCGCGACGGCGGACCAGGTGGCACCAGGGCGCTGGAAGGCACTGGCCGAGCTGTCCCCCACGGCCTTGTCGCCAACCTTGCCGCGCATGTAGGTGAACGTGGTCCTCTTGTCCTCCACAGCACCGCCGGAGCGCTGGGCGGCAGCCTCATTCGAGCGCGGACGGGCATCGAAAACGCGCAGCATCGCATCAAAGAGAGTCGACTTACCGACGCCCGAGTTGCCTGTGAGCAGGGTGCCCTTGCGGTCCACGTGCATGGTGTGCGCGCCATGGAACGTGCCCCAGTTGACCACCTGGACGAGCGCCAACCGCATCTGGCCCGGGTTGGTGAGTTCGCCGAGGGGGAGCATGCTTGCGATCGTCACTTGGTGATCCCGTCAGTCGTGGTTGCGTCCGCGGCGGTACCGGACACATGCTCTCCATGCTCGCTCGTACCTCGCTTAGACGCATGCTGCCGCATGTCTCCGGCATCGCCGCTCGTGCCGTTCCCGACTTCATCGGCATCTCCGATTTCATCCGAAGAACGCTCGACGTCGGCGCTCACCTCTGCGGACCCGTCACCTTCGGAATCGTCGTCCAGCTCGTCACCTATAGGGGCGGGGTGGTTGGCGTCAGAGGGGTCGAGGTCCAGGAGGGGTTCTGTTCCGGACTCGTCCGCTGCTACTGCTATCAGTGCCTCGATCTGGGCCGGGATGTCGCCGATGTTCTCGAAAGGAAGGGCCAGTGGGAGGGCGTTGCTGATGGTGTAGCTGTCATCCAGCGGGGTGGGGAGGAGAAGTTGGCGGGCCAGGAGTTTGGTGATGGTCCGGGTTACGACGTCGGAGTCCCGGAGGGCATCTTGTTGGCCGGCAGGGGTGTAGTTGGCCACGAGGTCGGAGATCTCTTCACGGGTGATGGTCGGATCTGTCTGGGCTGTGACATGGCGGTCCAGCAGGAGCCGCAGGCGCAGCAGGACGATGGTCTCCACACGGCTCAGGGCCCGCTGCTGCCGAAGGATGCTTGACCGGGAACCGGCACCGATGATTTCGGGGTCGACTGGGCGGAGGACTGCAATCTTGCGGTCGTGATCGAGCTGGAGAGTGAGGAACAGCTCGGAGAGCCGGCTGCGGAGGATCAGCTGGTTGTCCAAGAGCGTGGTCCACAGTTTTTCGTCACGGCCGCCGTCGATGTAAGGGCCTTTGAGGAGCTTCACCAGAGCATGGCGGACCTTCATGGGGAGCACACCGGTGTCACCAGGGAACAGGGCAGCCCCGTCAACAAAGGAGTCCCGCGGCGTGACCCGGAATGGGTCCGCGTGACTGATGTCTGCAGCTGGATCCGCCGCAGGTTCAGCAGCCTCTGTCGCCGGCTCCACAGCCTCCGCCGCGTCCTTGGTCCCCTCCGTGGTGACCTCAACCGCCTGGGCGGGTTCCGGCGTCGTGGTTTCCTCAACGGCGGGTTCCGGCGTCGTGGTTTCCTCAACGGCGGGTTCCGGCGTCGTGATTTCCTCAGTCATCAGAATCCTCATTCAGCGTAACGACCGGCAGGTACGCAGTGCGGGTACTGCCGTCGATTTGTTCGAAGTCGATGTGTTCCCAGGCGGCGCGATCGAAGGCCGCACCCGTCTGGAGCGCCATGGAGAGCAGGGTGCGCACAGTGTTGATGTGCCGTTCCTCAGCGGGGAGGTTCTCCCATGCCTCGGCCAAGGTAGCGGATCCCGCCATTGCCGCCCGGACCACGGCAGGCTTGGCTTTTCCGGTTCGTGCGGACCGGACCCGGTCCGAGTCGCTGAAAGCGATGGGGTCGGCAAGGCGCGGGGGTGTGGCAAATTCGTCGGGATCGAAGAGTTTGACCATGGCCAGCGATTCGAATCCGGCGTTGAACAGCACAGGTCCGGGAACCAGGCCGGGCCGGTCGCGCTCGTACGGCAAGGAGCGGATCGCTTGCTCGGCTTCGGCAAGTACTTTGCGGAGGCTGACCGATTGCCGGACGTCGTCGCTTTGGATGTAGGTGTTCAGGCTTTCGGAAAGCTTGCCGTAAATCCGCTGGATCTGGCTGTGCTGGGTGCGCAGTTCGGCCACCAGGTTCTTCAGGGTTTCGCGGTCTTCCGGGGTGAGGTCGTCTGCAAACTGCCGGCTCAGCACCTCGCCGATCGCCGAACGGAACCGCAACTGCTGCTGCGGGTCCTCCAGGAAAGCGGTGAAGGACCGGAAGGTGCGTCCCTCAGGGCTTTGCCGCAACCGCTTGTCGGCTTCCAGGACCTGGGCCATCGTGGCGCCCTTGCTCAGGGATTCCTCGATGATCTGGTTCCGGAGTTCGCCCACCAGTTCTTCGATGCGGTCGCGCATTTTCTTGTAGTCAGCGGGCAGGCTGGCGGCAAGGTCAAGGATGTTGCCGGCAGCTTCCACCGCCTCTTCATCGTCCAGGAGGCCATCGAACTCGCCGGAGCTGATGTCCTCCACCAGCTGCTGCCGCTCTTGGATTTCTTCTTCCAAGGCCTCCAGCCGCGCGCTTTGGTCCGGGTTGGTCTCGTTGGCGAGCTTCTCCACGTCACCCAGCAAAGTGCCAAGCCGTGATCCATTCAAGGTTGAACGTTCGCTGGACAGGCTGTCGAGGAACGCCAGGACACGGGCCGCTGGCTCGGTGACTTCGTAAACGATCTGGCCCGACTGGTTCCGGCGGGTCAGGAATTGCTTCCGGGTCCATTCATCACCGAACAGCTTGCCGTTCTGTTGGCCGCCCAACGCCGGGTCCTGGCGCCGGAGTTGCTCAAGGAAAGCGTCGACGTCGGCATGGAACTCTTCGAGCGGAAGCTGCGGACGGGTGCGGGTGAAGGAGGCCTGCAGCACCGCGATCACCCACGGCGCCGAACGCGTCAGGGCCCACGCCGGCCCCTTGGTCAGCTGTTCGAGGTCACGGAGCCTTGCACTGATTGCATCGGCGGAAGACATGGCTGAACGGGACAATTACTCTCCTTCAGCTGCTGCGAAACCTGGCTGGCAGCGAAAACTGCCCCGTACAAGGTTAACGCAGAGCGTCGGAGCCTCCCCACCGCAACCATTTCGTAACCTACCGTGCGGTATGGTTTCGATCCCATATCAACGCGGCCACGCCACGTTTCCGCTCTGGCCGGAACGTAGCTGGCGCCCTAGTGTCAGAGCATCGACGCAGCCACGCCGCGCCGACCCACGCACCGTCGCTCCGGGGGGAACCATGGATTTCGATTTCACTGCGCTGGAAACAGGCACATACGTAGTTATTGGAACACTGTTTTTCGCTGCGCTTTTGGTGGCATTCATCGCTGCAGCAGCTATGGCAACAATCGTTCTTATCGGCGCAATGGGCATGGTTTGGTACGCCGTCAAAGGCGTCCTCGGCGGCCTCGTCCATGGCATTAACTTTGCGTGGGACCGTTTGGTCCACCACGCCGGACAAGTGGAAATTCCGGCCGAATTCCAGCCCCAAATTTCCACTGGCACGGGTAGCTACCCGCGGGTAGCATTGAGGGACAGCTGAAGGGTTCCCACCCGAGGCGGACCCTGGCTCCATCCGGCATAACCGGCTAGAGGAGTTATCCCATGACGTCCGCCACTGACAACAGTCTCGCCGCAGCAAGCGTCAACGCCACCGCAGAAGAAGCCCGCGCCGTCGCCGAAGCCGCGCGTGAAACCGAATGGAACCGGCCCAGCTTCGCCAAAGGCCTGTACCTGGGCAGCTTTGACCTCAGCCTCATCCACCCGTGGCCACAAGCCAAGGGGGACGATGTAGAGCGGGGCGAGGAATTCATGGGCCGGTTGCTCACGTTGGCCAAAACCATGTCCGGCCGCGTTATTGAACGGGACGCAAGGATTCCTGACGAGTACCTCAAAGGCCTCGCGGACCTGGGCGTTTTCGGCATGAAGATCCCCCGCGAGTACGGGGGCCTCGGCCTGTCCTTGGTCTATTACGGGCGCGCTTTGGCCCTTTTGGGATCCGTGCATCCGAGCCTGGGCGCGCTGATTTCCGCCCACCAGTCCATCGGAGTGCCGGAGCCGGTCAAAGAATTCGGCACGAGCGAACAGAAGCAGGAATACCTGCCGCGTTGCGCCGCCGGCGCCATCACCGCTTTCCTCCTGACAGAGCCCGACGTCGGCAGCGACCCCGCGCGGATGGGCGCCACTGCCGTATTGTCCGACGACGGCGGGTCTTACGTTCTGGACGGCGTGAAACTGTGGACCACCAACGGGGTGATCGCCGAACTGGTGGTGGTCATGGCCAGGGTCCCCGCACACACCGATGCTGATGGCACCGAGCATAAGGGCGGCATCTCGGCATTCGTTGTGGAGATGGACTCCCCCGGGATCACTGTGGAGAACCGCAACGCCTTCATGGGGCTGCGCGGGATCGAGAACGGGGTAACCCGCTTCCACCAAGTCCGGGTCCCTGCCGCCAACCGGCTCGGCCGCGAAGGCCAAGGACTCAAGATCGCCCTCACCACCCTTAATACGGGACGGCTTTCCATCCCCGGCCTCTGCGTTGCCGCGGGAAAGTGGAGCCTGAAAATCTCCCGCGAATGGTCCAACGCACGGACCCAATGGGGACGCCCGGTTGGCCAACACGAAGCGGTTGGAAAGAAGATCGCTTTCATCGCCGCCACCACTTTTGCCTTGGAAGCCGTTTTTGAACTGTCCGCCGAGATGGCGGACGCAGGGCAGAAGGACGTGCGGATCGAGGCTGCGCTGGCCAAGCTGTGGTCCACCGAGCTGAGCTGCCGGATCGCCGATGAACTGGTCCAGATCCGTGGCGGCCGGGGCTTCGAAACCGCCGACTCCCTGGAAGCCCGGGGCGAGCGTGCCGTCCCCGCCGAGCAGCTGCTCAGGGACCTCCGCATCAACCGGATCTTCGAAGGTTCCAGCGAGATCATGAAACTCCTGATCGCCCGCGAAGCAGTTGACGCACACCTTGCAGCCGCGGGCGACCTCGCCTCAGCGGATGCGAGCTTGCAGGACAAGGCGAGGGCCGCCGTCGGGGCCTCAGGTTTCTATGCGAAATGGCTGCCGAAGCTCGTAGCCGGCGCTGGAATGGATCCGCGGTCCTACGCGGAGTTTGGGCGCCTGGCCAAGCAGCTGCGGTTCGTCGAGAGGTCCTCCCGCCGGTTGGCGCGGCAAACCTTCTACGGCATGGGCCGGTGGCAGGCGAAGCTTGAACACAAGCAGGCATTCCTGGGCCGGATCGTGGACATCGGCGCTGAGCTGTTCGCAATGGCAGCCTGCTGCTCGCGCGCTGAAATGCTGCTGCGCAAGCACCCGGAACAGGGTGCCACGGCGTTTGAACTGGCCGAGGCCTTCTGTGAACAAGCGCGGGTGCGGGTGGATGAGTACTTTGACCAGCTGTGGAGGAACACTGACGACGGCGACCACGGGCTCTCGCGCAAAGTCCTCGCCGGAGACTACGCCTGGCTGGAGGCCGGAGTTTTGGACCAGTCCGAAGGCACCGGGCCATGGATCGGCGACGCCTCGCCCGGCGCTTCAACCAAGGAGAACCTGCACCGCAACTACAGGTAACTTCCTAGCGGACGTCACCATCCACGTAGAACCAGCGCTTGCCTTCCCGAACAAAACGGCTGGCTTCGCGCTGGACTCCGCGTTCGCCGTCGAGCCTGTAATGAGCGGCGAACTCCACAGTGCCGGAGTTGTCCAGGGGGCCGCCCTTATCTGTAGAGAGAATGTCCAGCCTCCGCCACTGCATGTCCTCATCGAGGTCCATGGATTGCGGCCTGGTTGAAGCATGCCAGGTGCGCAGCAGGTAAGCGGGATCAAGGACCACGAACGCCGAATACCTCGAACGCATGAGTTGCTCCGCTGTGGGCGCATCGGCATCACCGCGGTGGAAACGGGCACAGCAATCGTCGTACTGGTCGCCCGAAAGGCAGGGACAAGCGCCGTTGCGGAGCCGGGTGGTATCAGGGGTCACAAGGTCCCAATCTGAGGCAGTAAATGAGAGCTGGGCAACATATTTTCCCACGCCGTATAACAGCTTTGAAACAACCCCGCCAGAGTAGGGGGCGGCGCGTGATTCCGTCGGTGCTGGACCGTAGGCTGGATACGCAAGCTGGGTGGGCAATGCGCGCATCACAAAACGACAGCCAGGGGAGGCTACGTGGAGGATCCGACAACACTCGCCATCAACTTGACCTATTTAGGAACACTGGGACTCGCTGTCCTGATGTTCCTGGGTCTCGGGTTGATCATTATCATCACTCTGGTGGTCGCCGGGGTGGGGCGGTTGCTGTCGATTATTCTCCTGGCGATGGTGGGTATTTTCCCGAAAAAGGAAACCACACGCATCGTTCAGTTGCCCCCGCGACCCGCCCGTGTTCCCGATCCTGTGACCGGCGGCGATACCCCGGCGGTTGCTGATTCTCCGCTCGATGACCTGGCCTACTTGGAAACGGGTTCCACAGATCGGGTGCAGGCTGCGGCAACACTCGCACCGGCTGCCACCCCGGCCCGGGCCACTGCCGTCCCTGCGGGGTCCGCCGCAGCTCCGGTACGGCCTGCTGAAGCGCCGGTTGGGTCGGCTGAAGCGCCGTCGGCGTCGGCAGAAAAACCAGCCAAAGAACCTGCTGCGGCCCCCGAACCAGCGGCCCCGAAGCGGGACCTCCTTGGAGGCGTTCGACGCCGGCTCTCGGGTACGGCGGCTGGGCTTAAGGACGGCGCGTGGAAAGACAAGGTAGACCCGCGCAACCTGCCCAAACCGGCAGAGGTCAAGTCAGTGGTCGAACACCAGACCGCACACCATCCGATCGTTGTGGCAGCCACCAAGGAACCGCCTGTTCTGGCCAAGGACTGGGCTGACGCTGTGGCCGAGGCGGACCGGCGTGCAGCTGCCCGCGCGCAGGCAGGACAGCCGCCGGCCATCAAGGTGACCGTCCGGGACATCGGTGAGCCAACGCCGTCGTCCAGTGACGCAAAACAGGGCCCGAACAGCCCGGATGCGTCGGCAAAGCCGGGTGGCGGGAACGGCGGAGGCAACAGCCGGAACGGCGTAGGCGACAACGGCGGAGGCAACAGCCGGAACGGCGTAGGCGACAACGGCGGCGGGACAAGCTCCGGCGGGACCGGCGGCGCGTCCAAGAACGGTGCCGGCAACGGCGCGTCCAACAGCTCCGGCAGCGGCGGCGCCTCCAAGAACGCCTCCGGCAACGGCGCGTCCAACGGCTCCGGCAGCGACGCAAAGAAGTCGGGCCCGAACACTTCCAAAAATGGGAAGTCTCCGAGCCCGATCCGAAAAGGTTCGCTCAGCAGCGCCAGCCGCAACTCCTAGCGGAAGCCAGACAGCCAGAAGCCTGGCAGCCCGATACTGGGCCGCCAGGTACTAGGCCGCCAACTGCCGGAACGTTGCGCCGTGGTAGATCAATGGCTTCGATTCGAGGTTGATGGTGGTGGCCTTGACCTCCAGGACGACGATCGCGTGATCACCGGCGGGCGTCTCCGAAACGACTTCGCATTCAAAGCCCAGCACGGCGCCATCAATCAGGACGGCGCCTGAATCACCCACGCTTGTGGCCAGCCCGGCGAAACGGTCCCGCGTTTTCGAGGCCAACTGCAGTGCCGCAGCTTCCTGGCCCTCGGCGAGCACTGATACACCCAGGCGTCTGGCCTGGCGCAGCTTGGGCCACGTCGTGGAAGAGTTCTGCACGGCGAACATCACCAGCGGCGGCTCCAGGGAAACCCCCACGGTGAAGGACGATGCCACCAGGGCTTCCGGAGTGAAATCCACCATCGCGCTGAACGCCGCAACTCCTGACGGGAATTGCGCAAAGGCCGCCTTGATGGCCGCCGTTTCTTCCACTGTGGTCTGAGTCATTCCGGTCTCCCCTATCGCGTTGCCTGAGTTCCTTTCCCATAATTCACCTGCTTCCGGGAACGGCAATATTTGTTGATCCGAAAGACATTTGTGTTGCCGCGTGTCAAGAAATATCGCGAAGTAAGGCCTCTTCCATTACCTCGCAAGACGAAAAACGAAGAAGTTCTACCGCTTGCGTTTATGCCTCCGGCGGCCGTGTGTAGCCTCGATTGAACATCCGGTCCACGGCCAATGCCTGGACGTCAGGACCGCCCCATCAGCACAGCCCCACCACAGGAAGCCGACATGAGCCTCAACGAGCTACGAACGCTTGGACGCACTGGCGCCCTGATCAGCCCGCTCACGCTGGGCACCCTGAACTTCGGCACCGGCGCCGCACCCACGGGTCCCGCAGAGAGCATCCGTATCATCAAGGCGGCACTGGATGCTGGCATCACGAGCGTCGACACCGCGGACATCTACTCCCAGGGAGAGGCAGAAACCGTGGTTGGCCAGGCCATCCACAGCCGGCGTGACGACGTCTTCCTCGCCACCAAGTTCCACGGACAGATGGGGTCCAACCCGGCGCATGCGGGCAACTCCCGCCGGTGGATCGTCCGGGCTGTGGAGGACAGCTTGCGGCGGTTGAACACGGACAGGATCGATCTCTATCAGGCGCACCGTCCGGACTACAACACCGATCTCCTGGAGACCATCACTGCGCTCAACGACCTCATCCGGCAAGGCAAGATCCTCTACTACGGCACGTCCGTGTTCAGTCCGGCCCAGCTTGTGGAGGCGCAGTGGATCGCGAACACCAACCATCTGACCCCGCCCGTGGTTGACCAGGTTCCCTATTCGCTTTTGGTGCGTGCCAACGAACGTGATGTTTTCCCCATCACCCAGCAGTACGGCGTCGGGGTTTTGAGTTACGGACCGCTCGACGGCGGGTGGCTGGCCGGCGGATACCGGGTGGGTGCGGGGCAGCCTGAAAGCTCCCGATCGGGCGCACTTCCGGGCCGTTTCGACGTAAATGCGCCCTTTAATCAAGGCAAACTGCATGCGGCGGACGCCTTGGCTCAGCTCGCAGCCCGGCATGGTCTGACCCTCATCCAGCTTGCCGTGGCCTTCGCGCTGAACCACCCGGCGGTGACGAGCGTGGTGATCGGGCCCCGTACCGAGGACCACCTGACGGACTACCTGAAGGCTGCGGACGTGGTGTTGAGCGAGTCGATCCTTGACGAAATTGACGACATCGTTGCCCCGGCGGTCAACTTCCTGGAGCGCGACGCCGGCACTGTTGCCCCACACCTTGAGTACCCGGAACTGCGACGCCGGTAGCCACCATTGCGTTGCGAGGCCCGCTTTGCGCGCTTTGGTCTTCCCTTATGGCGCAGAGCGGGCCTCACAACAGGCTATTGACGGGCTTGGGCAGCGGCGTGATCCTTGTCCTAAGTGCTGCGGCACTCCGCAGCGTTTAGCTTCCAGTAGAACGCCGCCGTCCCATGTCCAAGCACCATGTCAAGCAAAGGGCTGCGAAAGCCGCCACCGCCGGTCAGCCGACCGAGGGTCCCCTGACCCCGGAGGAACTTCAACTCTCCGGCCGCAACCATTCCATGCCGTTGGAGGCCCTGCACGACGACATCACGCCGGCCGGGCTCCACTACCTGCTCATCCATTTCGACATCCCCCACGTTTCCGTCGACACCTGGCGGTTGAGGCTGGGTGGGGCTGTTGACCGCAGCTTTGAGCTGAGCCTGGACGACATCAAGGCCAGACCCGCCGTCACCATTCCCGTAACGCTTGAGTGCGCTGGAAATGGCCGCTCCCTCCTGCAACCGCGTCCGCTAAGCCAACCGTGGGTCATGGGTGCAGTGGGTACGGCCGAGTGGACCGGAACTCCCTTGGCACCCCTGCTGGAGGAGGCAGGTTTGGCGAGTGACGCCGTCGAACTTGTCTTTACGGGTGCGGACGCCGGAGTCCAGGGCGGCGTCGAAGAGCCCTATGCGCGCAGCCTGTCTGTGGCCGAGGCGATGCATCCCGAAGTCATGCTGGTCTATGCCATGAACGGACATCCCTTGCCGATGCAGCATGGGTTCCCCCTCCGCCTGTTGGTGCCCGGCTGGTACGGGATGGCAAGTGTGAAATGGTTGACGTCGATCGAGGCCGTGACGTCGCGGTTCACGGGATTCCAACAGGCTGTTGCCTATCACTACCTGCAAGGTCCCGACGGTCCCGGGCTGCCCGTGACTCACATCCGTGTCCGTTCGCTCATGATCCCTCCCGGGATTCCGGAATTCTTCACCCGACGCCGGATTGTGGACGCCGGTCCGGTCATGCTGCACGGCCGCGCGTGGTCCGGGCACGGCGAGGTTGAACGGGTGGAGGTGGGGATCGACGGCGAGTGGATGCCTGCCCATGTGGATCCGCCCTTGGGTGATTTCGCGTGGAGGTCGTGGTCCATGGTGTGGGTCGCGGGTCCAGGTGAGCACGTACTGCGGTGCCGGGCGATGGATACGTCCGGCGCGCTGCAGCCCACGGAGCAGGTGTGGAATTACCAGGGCATCGGGAACAACATGGCGCAGGTGGTTGAGGTTACGGTGCGGTAGCTGGGTCTCCAAGCTGCGCCGCGCCCGCTCCGCCTCGTCCCGTCTCCTTGAGATCGTCGAGATCGCCGGAATGCTGCGGGATCGCCGTAACTTTCCGGGGGTTTTGGCCGGCCTCCCACGACCTCGCTGCTTCTTGCGTTCCCGCAGGGCTTGCGAGGCCCGGTTAGACTCTTCCCAATCATGAGTATCCCGTCATCTTCACCGGCAAACGTCCGAGTCGACGCCTGGCTTTGGGCGATACGTGCCTACAAGACCCGCTCGGCCGCCACCGCTGCCTGCCGTGCCGGCCACATCCGCATCAACGGAAACCCGGTCAAGGCATCACAGAGCGTGATCATCGGCGACACCATCCGGGTCCGTGAATCGGGCTGGGAACGGATCCTCGAAGTGCGGCGACTCATCGCGAAGCGTGTCGGCGCCGAAGCCGCCTCACACTGCTTCACCGACCACACTCCCCCACGCCCTGTTGCGCCTAAGCTCGGGCTGCCCCAACGCGACCGCGGCGCCGGACGGCCCACCAAGAAGGACCGCAGGGATATGGACAAGCTCCGGGGATAGGGAGATATCCGACCGCGGCGGGGCACTTATCCACAAGCCGCAATTTCTGACGTGAATCTGGCTTCCCTCCCGACCTAGACTGACCGGCACAACGCCAAACAGCTGCTGGGGAGCCTGTCATGTCATGCCTTTCGTCTGCCACTTTTTCTTCTGTCCGGCCTTGGACGGCGGTCATGGCTCTGACTATGGCGGTGCTTCTGAGTGGCTGTCAGGGCGGCCCCGCACCCAGCACGCAACCGTCCGAATCAAACTCGACGACGGCGTCGCCCGCCACCAGCGCTCCGGTCCCGACCGCTTCGGCTACTCCTTCAGCGCCCGCCGTGTACAAGCCCGCGGATGCGAAGGGGAAGGCTGAAAATGTGCCCGTTCCCGTGATGCCGGAGTTGGCGAAGGAAAACTCGAAGGCGGGGTTGGAGGCGTTTATTGGGTACTGGTTCCAGCTGCTTAGCTACGCGTACGAAACCGGTGACTCTGCAAGAGCGAAGGAATTGTCCAGTGAGAGTTGCGTGCTCTGCATGGATCTCGTGGCAGGGGTCGCTACAAACTACACGGACGGCCGGTGGCTTGTCGGCGGACAGTATCGAACACCAGTAGTTGAAGTTCTTTGGCAACCATCAGCGGTGTCGCAACCAGCGAAAGTTCAGGTCCTTCAGCAGCAGATCATCTATATGAACCCCGATGGTACAAATGGCCGAGAACCGACGGCCGCCACAAACGACGCCGCTGCTTTCTATGGTGTTTTCAGTGACGGTTCGTGGGCAACAACGGATCTTGGCGTCATCAGATGAAGTCCCGTGCCCTCCCTTTGACGGGAGGCCTTTTGCTAGTCATCGCGTCGGTCCTCGGGGCTGGAGGTTCGTGGGCTTCCCCCGTACCGAGTCCAGGAACCGGATTCCGCGACCGATCGATTGTGGTCAATGCGACGTTCATCATCGATCCAGTCACAGGCATACCCTCCACAGTTCTGGGCACGGATGCAGCCGCCGCTGAGGATCCCAGCCAGTACATGGCCGACACCCACTGCCGCGCCGATGGGCCCGACACCAAGGACCCCGGATGCGATGCCCTCGAATGCCCCGCCACCGAAGCCAACACCGAAGCAGGCACCCCGGTCATCTGGAAGGAAGCCCCCAAAGCCATCACCAACCCAGGCTGGACCGACTGGATCCCCGTCACCGGACCCACCTGCCTCTACGACCCCCAACCCGAGAACGTCCTGGCCAACATCGCAGCCCGGATCCTCAACGACTTCCAACAACTACCCATCAACCCCGGAACCCTCCAAGCCCAACCCTTCCCCCACACCCTCAAAGGCGCACCCACCAACTTCTACACCACCGCCAGCGAGCAAGACTTCAACGTCAGCATCCTCGGCCAAGCAGTCCACCTCACCGCAACACCGGCCAACTACACCTACGCCTTCGGTGACGGCACCACCCTCGGACCAACACCAGCAGCCGGATACTCCATCCCGGAAACCGAATGGCTCAACACCCAAACACGCACCAGCCACAGCTACACAGAAACCGGCAACTACCAGGCCACCCTCACCACCAGCTTCACCGGCACCTACTCCGTCAACAACGGCCCACCCCTACCCATCAACGGAACCCTGAACCTCACCACACCAGCCGAAAACATCCAAGTTTGGAAAACAGAAAGAGCACTCGTCGCCGACACCTGCCAGGAAAACCCCAACTCCTGGGGCTGCCCCGGCGCAGACCCGAAATAGGTGGCGACTCACCTGAGCCTTTGCCCGCATCACGAACCGCAAACACCCACTTCGAAGGCGAACAGCCCATCGACACACTGTGCAGATGGCGCGTCGTGCCATTCAAGACTCAAAGTGGGTGGCGGCGGCCCACGGAAAAGTGGGTGGCGGCGGCCCACGGAACGGGCACGCCAAAAAGAAGAAAGCACCAGTTCCGAAGAACGGTGCTTTCCGATGGCTGAATTCTAGGAGAACCAGGTACCTGGAGGACCCATGAACAACAGGAAGCTGAACACGACACCCACAGCCACCAACGTGACAACGACGGCCAAAATAGGGTTTCGCAGGACCCACGCCTGGGCTTTCTCGAACCCACCTTGAGGCGAATCTCCCCCAACGGCCAAGCGCCAGTCGCCTGCGAGGAGGCCACGGCGGTCCAGCGACTTCTCCATGGGAATGGTGGCGTACGGGATCACGGCTGAACCAATGGCAAGGAGGCCGGTTCGTGTTGACCACTTCTGGTTGATCCAGGTGAAAGCTGCCGTCGCGGCGTAGCAAAGGAACACGAAGCCGTGAATGCCTCCAGCGATGCTCACTCCGACGTCGGTGGTGCGCGTGACGTACTTAAGGAACAACCCGATCAGCAGCAGCGTCCAAGTCACGGCCTCGGCAAAAGCTACAGTGCGGAACAAAGTGCGGGGCTGCATGGAAGTCCTCAGGTAGGAAACGGGAGACACCTCGTATTTTACCGGCTGTAGAACTTCCCGTGCGTCACCTACCAACAACACTTCACTTTGCCGAGGGCAGTACCTGCCGGTTCCGGATTCGGGAATCGCCAAACTCGATGGCAACGGGCGCAATCTCCATCTCAGGTTCGTGCCGTGTCCGGGCTTTGCCGACGGCGACGTGAGGCAACCAGCGGGGCGACCTGTAGCCCAGCGCCGGTGAGCTCAGGATGAAGTCGTCAATGTTGTCCAGGCCCAGGTCGTCCAGAAGTTTGTGGAGCCCTTGCACCAAAAGTGCCTGATAGTCGTGCACTTCCTGTGGCACATCCACCTCGAGCCCCATCAGGCGGCCACCGCCCAAAGGGATCAACTTTTCCGCCTTCCCCAGAAAGCCCTGCAACACCGGCAGTTCGGTCAACCAACTGGCGATCTCCGGAAGCGTCTGTGCAGGTGACGACAAACCCTTGGTCCAGGCTGCGATGTCCTTGCCAAGTTCATCGAGTATTCCAACGTGGAGCAGGGTCAGGTGCAGTCCCGGCGGATTTCGGAGCGAATCCACATACCGGGATAAGCCGTCATAGTCAGCTGGCCCCGCGCCGATACGGAGAACGGGTACCTCAACCGTGATGCGAGGTCCATGCGGTTTGCTTCCAGTGGGGTTGCTGGCCGTCATGGTTGCCATTATGCGCCGAACGCCCAGCGAGTGGGAGGCCGACGGCGGCACTCGCCTGACGCCGTCGAGCCTTGTTCGCTACTTCTTGGGACGGGCCTGGACGAGGTTGGCGAACGGAAGCCGCCCGTGGGCCGCCACGAAGTCGGAATGGTAGGCAGCCTCGGCCGCGTTCAGCTCGGAGGCGGGGAGTTCCTTCCACGCAACAATGAGGTCCAGAGCATCACGCAGCTGCCAGATGAGCCGCGCGTCCCAGACAACAGTGGGACGTCCGCGGCCGTAATCCATGAACTCCTGGATCTGTTTGCGCAGCCCCCGGTTACCTTGGCTGCCGGCGCTGGCTTTGCCCAGGTAAAGTACGGCAGCTTCCGCTATCCACTCGGTTTCCAACGCTTCACGCTTGAGCGAAGGGTCCTTTTTCTTGAACGTGCCTGCGGTGCTCTTGCTGAGGAACACGGGGTCGAAATCCGCGGGGCACAGGATGGCGAAGATGCCGGGGCCTTGGGGAATCCTCATGGGATCGAGTTCGTCGAGCGGTCTGAAGCCGGTGAACCCGTCCTGCATGAGCGACTTTTTGGTGAAGAGCATGGTCCATTGTGTCAAGCTCCCGGAAAGACATCGCCTTGTGCCAATTCTTCAGGCTAAACCAACCACACGAGGCAGCCGTCGCGGCAGGCATCAACTACCAAAGTCGCCGTACGGCGACTTTTCGAAAAGTTGCCGTACGGCGACAGGTTGTCGAAATTGCGCCTGTACGAGAGGCTGGCCCTCCAGTTCGATCGGCACTTGATCAGCATCCTCCGCTCCATGGAGAACCGGGCGAAGGTGAGCTGAACGCCAGCGGCAACTGCCGCCGTCGGCCCCCAAACCCTGAAGCAAGCCTTTCAGCGTTGACAGCCCCTTGTGACCCGTGCCATATTCGAAGCGTGAACCTGTCAGACAGCCGGACAGCCGGACAGCAAGATCCCCAAGGTGGGCACATGCCCATCTCACGCATTTCCGCAGCGGAAGCGGTCTTCGCGGCACTCCGGCGAGCCATCGAGGGCGGGCAGTTCGATATCGGCACCAAGCTGAGCTCGGAAGCTACGCTCGCGGGCCAGTACGGCGTGAGCCGCTCGGTCATCCGGGAAGCACTGCGATCCTGCAACACCTTGGGCCTCACAGTGACCAAAACGGGCAAGGGCACGTTTATTGTGGCCAACAAGGTTGCTAATGACCTTACCTTGGGTCAGTACAGTGCACGCGACCTCAACGAAGCACGTCCCCATATCGAAATCCCCGCAGCCGGACTTGCCGCGCAAAGAAGGACGGACGAGGAACTTGAGCACCTCAAGGACATCGTCCAGGAAATGCTCAACGAGACCGATCCCGAAGCCTGGGTGAACCTGGACGCAAGCTTCCACTCCGCCGTAGCCCGCGCCAGCGGAAACCGGGTATTCGCCAGCGTCGTCTCGGACATCCGCGAAGCCCTGGCGCACCAGTCCGAAACCCTGAACCTCGTCGCTGACCGCCAACACCGCTCCGACGAAGAGCACGTCGCCGTGCTCAACGCGATCGAGGCCGGCGACTCCGAAGCCGCAAGCAAAGCGATGGCCGCCCACCTGCAGGCCGTCAGCGTTGCACTGGACAGGATCCTCAGCAAATGACCCACCCAAAGGACACCATGCCCGCCCCCGCAACAACCGCCAGCCAGCCGGAACTGGCGGCAAAGACGCCCCACCACGTCCCCCTCGTCGAACTGACCCGCGACGGCCTGGTGGAGAGCATCCACTACGGATCGCTGATCGCGCTCACCGCAGATAACAGCACGGCGCTTGAAGCCGGCGAACCGGACGCCCCGATGTACCCGCGGTCGAGCCTGAAGCCGTTGCAGGCTGTAGCCCTGCTCAAGGCCGGCCTGGACATCCCGCAAAATCTCCTGGCGCTCACCGCGGCCAGCCACTCCGGCGCGCAGATGCACCGCAGCGGCGCCGAGGAAATCCTGAAGCTGCATGGCCTCAACGAATCAAACCTGGGCAACAGCACGGACCTCCCTTACGGCGTGGCTGAACGCGAAGAATGGCTCCGCGCCGGCAACGGCCCCACGCAGATTGCGCAGAATTGCTCCGGCAAGCACGCTTCAATGACGGCGGTCTGCGTCATCAACGGCTGGCCTGTGGAGGGATACTTGCACCCCGAGCACCCTTTGCAGGTCCTGGTGCGGGAAACCATCACGGAACTTACCGGTGAGGAAGCCGCTGCGGTCAGCACGGACGGCTGCGGGACACCGCTCTTCGCCCACTCCCTGCATGGCATGGCCCGCGCCTACGGCCGCATCGCCGCCGCGGACGAAAACACCAACGAAGGCAAGGTTGCCCACGCCATGCGCCGGTTCCCGGAGATGGTGGCCGGCGAAGGCCGGGACGTCACCGCCCTCATGCGCGCCGTTCCCGGCCTGCTCGCGAAGGACGGCTTTGAAGGCCTCCAGCTGGTGGGCCTGCCGGACGGCACCGGCGTGGCCGTCAAGATTTCCGATGGCGGCGACCGCGCCCGCATGCCCGTCACCGTTGAGGTCCTTCGCCGGTTGGGCGTCGACGGCGGCAGCTTGGACACGCTTCAGAGCCCACCTGTGCTGGGCGGCGGCCTTCCGGTCGGCGAGATCCGCGCAGCCCACATTTTCAGCAACTAAACCAAGGACAGCTATGACCACCGTCGATCAGGCGATCCCCCTCCGTTCCGAACACGACCTTCTGGGCGACCGCGATGTACCTGCGGATGCCTACTGGGGCGTCCATACCCTCCGTGCCATTGAGAACTTCCCCATCACAGGGCAGCCTCTCTCCACCAACAAGCACCTGGTCAGGGGCCTGGCCGCGGTGAAGCAGGCTGCGGCCCGCACCAACCATGAGCTTGGCCTGCTTGACGCCGAAAAGGCGGATGCCATTGTGCAGGCTTGCCAGGACGTCATGGACGGCATGCTCCACGAGCAGTTCATGGTGGATGTCATCCAGGGCGGCGCGGGAACCAGTTCCAACATGAACGCCAACGAGGTCATCGCTAACCGCGCCCTGGAGATCCTTGGCCACCCCAAGGGCGATTACTCCAAGTTGCACCCCAATGACCACGTGAACCTGAGCCAGTCCACCAACGACGTCTACCCGACGGCGGTGAACCTCGCCACGATCTTCTCCGTAAAGGAACTCCTTGAAGCCCTCGAGGAACTCGAGTTGGCCTTTGCCGAGAAGGGCCGGGAGTTCCGGACCGTCGTGAAAATGGGACGCACCCAGCTGCAGGACGCTGTTCCGATGACCTTGGGCCAGGAGTTCGGCGGCTACGCCGTGACCATTGGCGAGGACCGTGCACGCCTGGACGAGTCCCACATGCTGATCCACGAGATCAACCTCGGCGCGACAGCCATCGGCACGGGACTGAATGCCCCGGCCGGATACGCCGAAGCCGCCTGCCGCCATTTGGCAGAGATCACCGGCCTTCCCTTGCTCACTGCCGCGGACCTCATTGAGGCCACCCAGGATGTTGGCGCCTTCGTGCACCTGTCCGGCGTCCTGAAGCGCGTGGCAGTGAAGCTTTCCAAGATTTGCAACGACCTCCGCCTGCTGTCCTCCGGACCGCGTGCGGGTTTGGGCGAGATCAACCTTCCGGCCGTTCAGTCCGGTTCGTCGATCATGCCCGGAAAGATCAATCCGGTGATCCCGGAAGTGGTCAGCCAGGTGGCCTACGAAGTCATCGGCAACGATGTCACCGTCACCATGGCCGCGGAGGCGGGCCAGCTTCAGCTGAACGCCTTCGAACCGATCATTGTGCACAGCCTGCACAAGAGCATCTCCCACCTGGAAGCAGCGTGCCGCACCCTTACGGCACGCTGCGTCCGGGGCATTACCGCAAACACCGAACGGCTACGGCTTACCGTGGAGCAGTCGATCGGTCTTGTCACGGCATTGAACCCCCATATCGGTTACGCCTCCGCCACCGCTATCGCCCAGGAGGCGCTGGCAACAGGCAAGGGTGTGGCAGAACTCGTGCTGGAACATGGTCTCTTGACCGCCGCCCAGCTTGAGGAACTGCTCAGCCCTGAACGTCTGGCAAATCTGAGCAAATAGGCCGAAACTGGCCAGTAAGCCAACGGCTACAGTCAGCCGTTCCGCCCGATGAGGCATACCCCCACGAGGCGCTGTTCCGTGTGCCCGGATCCCCCGAGCCGGACACGCCAAGGACACCCCCCAACAGGACACTCCTAAGGATTCCAATGACCAACCCCATCACGGACCACACGGTCCCGGCCCAGTCGCACGCCAGCGAGAAAGCCCTCCACAAAGAGGACTCCGGCTACCACAAGGACCTCAAGCCCCGCCAGATCCAGATGATCGCGATCGGCGGCGCAATCGGTACCGGCCTGTTCCTGGGCGCCGGTGGCCGGCTGAACGCGGCCGGTCCGTCGCTCGTCATCGCCTACGCCGTCTGTGGCTTCTTCGCTTTCCTGATCCTCCGCGCACTGGGCGAACTGGTGCTGCACCGCCCCTCGTCGGGATCGTTCGTCTCCTACGCCCGTGAGTTCTACGGCGAGAAGGCTGCCTTCATTTCCGGCTGGTTCTACTGGATCAACTGGGCCACCACCACCATTGTCGATATCACCGCAGTGGCCCTGTACATGAACTTCTTCGGCAAGTACATCGCTTGGATGGGCGCCGTTCCGCAGTGGGCCTGGGCGCTCATTGCCCTGGTAGTGGTCCTCTGCCTGAACCTGGTTTCCGTGAAGGTCTTCGGCGAAATGGAGTTCTGGTTCGCTTTGATCAAGGTGGCCGCACTGGTGGCGTTCCTCCTTGTGGGCACCTACTTCGTCATCTTCGGCACCCCTGTGGAGGGCCAGGAAGTCGGCTTCAGCCTCATCTCCGATAACGGCGGCATCTTCCCGAACGGCATCCTGCCCATGATCATCCTGATGCAGGGCGTGCTCTTCGCTTACGCCTCGATCGAGCTCGTGGGTACCGCTGCCGGTGAAACCGCCAACCCGGAAAAGATCATGCCCAAGGCCATCAACTCCGTGGTCTTCCGCATCGCCGTCTTCTACGTTGGCTCGGTCATCCTGCTGGCACTGCTGCTCCCCTACACCTCTTACGAGAAGGGCGTCAGCCCGTTCGTGACGTTCTTCGGTTCCATTGGCGTGGAGGGCGTGGATGTGATCATGAACCTCGTGGTGCTGACGGCCGCGTTGTCGTCACTGAACGCCGGCCTCTACTCCACCGGCCGTATCCTCCGCTCCATGTCCGTAGCCGGTTCTGCCCCCAAGTTCGCCCAGCGCATGAACAAGGCAGGTGTCCCTTACGGTGGCATCGCCATCACCGCCGGCGTTTCCCTGCTCGGTGTTCCGCTGAACTACCTGGTCCCGTCCGACGCCTTCGAAATCGTCCTCAACGTCGCATCCGTGGGCATCATCGTCACCTGGGCCACCATCGTCCTCTGCCAGATGCAGCTGAAGCGCTGGTCGGACAAGGGCTGGGTGAAACGCCCCTCCTTCCGGTTGTTCGGTGCTCCGTACACAGGTTGGCTGTCCTTGGTCTTCCTGCTCGGCGTGCTGATTATGGTGTTCATTGAATCCCCGCTGACCATGCTGGTCACCGCCATCGCCTGCGGGCTCATGGTCTGGGGTTGGTTCCTGTGCCGCAAGCAGATCCATGAGCTTGCAGCCACCCGCGACGGCTACACCGGCAGCGCGCCGGTCATCGCCAACCGCCCGCTTCCCGGCGGCGACAAGTAACAGCCGTACCAAACAGCGCACGACGGCGGCACCGCCGGTTCCGTAGCAATCGGAACCCAGGTGCCGCCGTCGGGCGTTAACGTCCGCAACCAACTAGCAGATGACGTAGTTCCCAGCGCTCAAAACCGCCTCAACTGCGACTCAGGTGGGTGGGGTCGCGGCGAAGGCAGACATCGGATCATTCGTGACTACTATTGGTCCATGGCTGTCACAGACGAGGCGATCAGCAAGATCAAAGACATGCTGATCCGCGGAGAACTCAAAGCCGGCGATCGTCTTCCGCCGGAGAAGGAACTGAGCGAGCGGCTCGGCCTGTCGCGGAGTTCCCTGCGCGAGGCGGTGAAGGCGCTCGAACTGATCCGCGTGCTGGACGTGCGCCGCGGCGACGGCACCTACGTGACCAGCCTCGACGCGAAGCTGCTCAATGAGGCCGTGGCATTCGTGGTGGACCTGCACCAAGACCGGTCCATCCTGGAACTCTTTGAGGTCCGACGAATCCTGGAACCGGCCACGGCACATTTGGCGGCGGGAAAAATCACCCACGGCGAGCTCCTGGCCCTGCGAAGCACCATGGACGGCATCGACGAGAACACCGAAGTCGAGGAACTCGTTGCCCATGACCTGGAGTTTCACAGCATCATCACCGAAGCCGCCGGAAACGACTACCTCGGAAGCCTCCTGGAGGCCCTTTCCAGCAGCACGGTCCGGGCACGGATCTGGCGCGGGCTGACACAGGAAAAGGCCGTGGCGCATACCTTGGCCGAGCATCACGCGATTGCGGACGCCTTGGAACGGGGAGATGCTGAGCTGGTCCGGGCACTGGTGACGGTACACATCAGCGGCGTGGAGAACTGGCTGCGGCAGGCCCTCTAACCATCGGCCAAAGGCGTTGCTGCCAAGCCGTAAGTTCGAATGGCAGTCCCTTCCAGCACGGCATCCTGCTCCGCCGGGCTCAGTGAAGACACCAGCTCCAGCAGCACCTCCAGCGTCCTGCCATAAGGAGCCCCGAGGGTGCTGACTGGCCAGTCGCAGCCGATCATCAAACGCTGGGGCCCGAAAACCTCCAACGCTGATTCGAAGAGTGGGCGCAACGCATCCGCCGTGTACTCAACGCCCGGCAAATGCAGCCCGGAAAGTTTGGCCACCGAATTCGGTTCCCGCCCCAGCGCCCGGAAGTCGGCGTTCCAGGACTCCATAAGCCCAGGATCAGCCAGCGGCGGCTTCCCTAAGTGATCCAGCACGACCGTCAATTCCGGCATCTCACGGGCCAGACGAACAGCGGAACCCAGATGCCGTGGGAAGGCATCGGGGATGTCGAAGGTAAGCCCCCGCCGGGCCAGCAATGCCAGGGACTCCCGAACATTCGGAAGATCCAGGAAGTCGCTTCGGGGATCATCGTGGATCAGGTGCCGCACTCCCTTGAAAACCGGGTGGGCCGTGAAGCGGTGCAACTGCGCTGCGGCTTCGGATGGCGCGTCCAGGCGGATCCAACCCACCACGCCGAGAACCCAGGGGTTCCGCGACGCCACAGCCAACATACTCTCGGTGTCGGCAACGGTATCGTCGGCCTGGACCAGCACCGCTCCCCGGACCCCGGCTGCCTCCAACCTCTCACGCGCCTCGTCCTCGCCGAAACTCCGGAAGAGCGCACCGTGCTGCGGCCCCAGCCATCCATAGGGGCGCACTCCCCCGGTAACAAAGGTGTCCAGGGTCCACACGTGCAGGTGCGAGTCAATCACGCCCGGCGTTCCTCCAAGGCTGCCCAGAGCTCCCCGGGCACGGGCGCCTCCATGCGTGCTGCGTTGGTGGCCACCTGTTCAGGGGAGGTGGCACCGGCTGTCACGTTCACCACGGCGGGGTGCCGCAGGGGGAACTGGAGTGCCGCCGTCGGAAGTTCCACACCGAAGTCGCGGCAGAGGGCCGCGAGCGCCCGCGCCCGCTCCAGCACCTCCGGCGGCGCCTGATCGTAGTTGTAGTGGGCGTCTTCGGGGACGTCGGGCCGGGCCAGGAGGCCGGAGTTGTAGGCACCAACGCTGACGACGCCGGTGCTTCGCTCCAGGCAGCGGTCAAGCAGCGGAACGTCGGGCTGCTCAAGCAAGGTGTAGCGGCCTGCCAGCATCACGAGGTCCAGATCGGCAGCTTCGACGCATTCCAGGGCCGCTTCTGCGGAGTTGATGCCCACACCTATGGCCTTGACCAGCCCTTCGGCCCGCAGCTTTTCGAGCACAGGCAAGGCTTCGGAAATGCCGGCTTGGAGATCGTGGACATCGGGGTCGTGCAGGTAGGCGATGTCAACGTGGCCCAGGCCCAGCCGTTCCAGGGAGTCCTCGATGCTGCGCCGGATGCCGCCCTCGGAGAAGTCCCACACGCGTCGGCTGGTAGCCGGAACGTCGAAGCCCTCGGGGTCCTGGCCGCCGCCGGAATCCGGTTCCAACACACGGCCCACTTTGGTGGAGATGACAAATTCATCCCGCGGCTTATCCCGGAGGACCGCGCCAAGCCTTTGTTCGGAGAGTCCCAGCCCATAGTGCGGCGCGGTGTCGAAGTAGCGGATGCCGGCATCCCACGCGGCGAGAACCGTGGCGAGCGCTTGCCCGTCCGGGATGGCCCGGTACAGGTTTCCTATGCCTGCACCGCCGAAGCCAAGCCTGCCGAGGCTCAACGGCGGTGTGCGGGGGTCAAGTGAGTTCATGGCAGCTCCCATACCTTCTGGATACCCGCATCCTCCCCTGAGTAATCGTCCTGGACCTCCAAAAGTTCAGCCATCCGGGCCTGCCACGGCACATTGGCGGGGTGCTCGGCGAGCGCATGCCGCATGGCCTGGTAGTTTTCGACATCCACCACATGGAAGAGATCGAGTCCGCTGCGCCAGATCCGCCAGTTCGTCACACCGGCTTCTTTGAGGGCCGCCACCAGCTCGGACGGGATGTGCGCGTGTGCGTCGGCATACTCCGCTTCAGTTCCTGGCTTGAGCTTGGTGTGAAGCGCGATGCTGTCAGCCATGGACGGCCTCCGCCCCGCTGGCAGATGGCTTGAGGAACAGTTCCAGCACGGGCACGGCGACGTCGGGTTTTTGGACGGGCAGCTTGATGGTCAGCGTCCCGGGTGGCTGGCCGCCGGGTGTCATGTTCATGGCCTGCTGCGCGGGGTCCAGTTCCCGCAGGAACACCTCAGAGGCGTCATTGAGCAGCTGGGCATATTCCACCTTGCCGGCGAGGCCGGGCAGGTGGACGTACTCGAACGGCCAGGCAAAGAGGTGGACGTACAGCCTGTCGCCGCGCTGCGTGTAGCGGGTGTCCGTGGGCGCTGTGAAGGTCGAGGCGCCGGCACCGTAGATGGCACGCGAGTGCAGCTTCATCCATTCCCCGATGCCCTCCAGCGAATCCAGCGCCCTCGGGTCCAGGTTCCCCCTCCCAGTGGGGCCTACGTTGAGCAACAGGTTGCCGCCCTTGGAGACACCATCCACCAGCATGCGGATCAGCAGGTCAACGGGCTTGTAGTTCAGGTTGTCCCTGTCATAACCCCAGCTGCCGTTCAACGTCTGGCAGGCCTCCCAGGTGACGGGTTCGCCGTCGACCATCATGGGGCCGGCGGGCTGGTACTGCTCGGGCGTGACAAGGTCTCCCGGGATTTCCAACCGGTCGTTGACCACAATGGTGGGTTGGAGGTCCCGCACCATGGCAAGCAGGGCCTCGGAGTCCCAGTCTTTCCGTCCTTTCCCTCCCCAATATTCTTCGTGGTGTCCGCCTGTGTAGGAGAAGTCGAAGAACAGGTAGTCGATGGTGCCGTAGTTACTCAGGAGCTCGCGCACCTGGCCATGCAGGTACTCGCGGTAGCGGTCCATATCCCGGCCTGCATTCAAGCTTTCGACGTCGGCCGCGTTGCGTTGGGGATGTACCCCGTCCACGGTGAAGTCGGGGTGGTGCCAGTCGATGAGGGAGTGGTAGAAACCGACCTTCAGCCCTTCGTCCCGGAGTGCCTCCACATAAGGGGCGATCAAATCCCGGCCCGCGGGAGTATTGGTGGCTTTGTAGTCCGTCAGGGCGGAATCCCACAAGCAGAAGCCGTCGTGGTGCTTGGTGGTGAGGACCACGTATTTCATTCCGGCGTTACGTGCAGCCCGGGCCCATTCCCGGGGATCGTAGAGGTCCGGATCAAAACGGCGGAAGTACTTGGCGTACTCCTCCACCGTTGTTTCCTCCTTGTTCATCACCCACTCGTGGCGTGCCGGCAGGGCATAGATGCCCCAATGCACGAACATGCCAAAGCGTGCCTCCTCGAACCAGGGTGCGTGCTGGATCAACGGGATTCCTTCCATACGGGGCCGTTCGGAAAGCTGTACGCGGCCAGTGTTTCACGGAGCATTTCGTTTCCGGCGCCAGGGTTCGACGGCGGCCAGTAAGCGCCGTCGTGGACGTCCACAGGTGTGAGGAAGTGTTCATGGAGGTGGTCCACGAACTCGATGGTCCGGCCTTCCTTGCTGCCGGACAGGGCAACGAAGTCGAACATCGACAGGTGCTGCACCGCCTCGCACAGTCCAACACCCCCGGCGTGCGGACACACCCTGACCCCGAATTTTGCGGCGAGCAGGAGGATGGCGATGTTCTCGTTGACTCCTGCTACGCGGGCGGCGTCGATCTGCAGGACCTGGAGGGACCCTGCCTGCAACATCTGTTTGAACACCACCCGGTTCTGGACGTGCTCTCCGGTGGCCACGGGAATCGGGGCTACACCGCGGGCGATGGCGGCGTGGCCCAGGATGTCGTCCGGGCTGGTGGGCTCCTCGATCCAGGCAATGTCATAGGGGGCCAGGTGGGCCATCCACTCGATGGCTTCCTGGACGTCCCAGCGCTGGTTGGCGTCCACGGCGATCTTGATATCCGGGCCAACGGCTGCGCGGGCAGCCTTGACGCGGCGTATGTCGTCCTCCAGGGAAGCACCCACCTTCAACTTGATCTGGGTGAAACCGTCGGCCACAGCTTCCTTGGCCAGCCGCGTCAGTTTCGCGTCGCTGTATCCCAGCCAGCCCGGCGTCGTGGTGTAGGCGGGGTAGCCTTCGGCCCGAAGTGCCGCTTTCCGCGCTTCCCTGCCGGGTTCGGCGGTCCGCAGGATGTCCAGCGCTTCCCCGGGAGTGAGGGCGTCGGTGAGATACCGGAAGTCCACCAGTGCCACGAGCTCTTCCGGGCTCATTCCTGCGAGTAACTCCCAGAGGGGCAGCCCGGCACGTTTGGCCTTCAGATCCCAGAGGGCATTGACCACGGCGCCGATCGCCATGTGCATCACACCCTTCTCCGGCCCCAGCCAACGCAGCTGCGAATCGTGGGCCAGCAGCTTCCACGTGGCGCCCATGTCAGCGAGCAGATCCTCAACATCAGCGCCGAGGAGGTGATCCCGAAGGGCGTTGATTGCCGCCGTTTCGACCTCGTTGCCGCGTCCAATGGTGAACACGAAGCCGTGGCCCTCATGCCCGTCCTCTGCGTCCGTGCCAATGATCAGATAGGCCGCGGAGTAATCAGGGTCCGGATTCATGGCGTCAGAGCCGTCCAGCTCAAGGGATGTGGGGAAGCGGATATCGAACGTATCCACGGCGGTAATGGTGCTCATGCGGCTCCTGAAAGTGCGTCACGATTCTTCACCGAGCCTAAACATCCGATGTCTCCCTTGTCAATGGGTCACATTTCCGTATTATGGGGGAAAACACCACACTAGAGCTCGGATGTTAGTCCCGAACACGGAGGAAGCCATGACCTTGAAATTCGCCAGGCTGGGCACGGCCGGAAACGAACAACCGGCCGTCATCGCCCAGGACGCCCAGGGTGCTGAAAAGTACTTCAGCCTCACGCCCTTGACGCAGGACATCGACGGCGCTTTCCTCGCCACGGACGGTATCGAGCGCACCCGCCAAGCCCTTGATAACGGCGAACTTCCCGAAATCTCCCCCGAGGGCCTGCGCATCGGTGCCCCGGTTGCCCGCCCGGGCGCAGTGGTGGCCGTCGGCCTGAACTACACCGCCCACGCCGCCGAATCCGGGGCGACGCCACCCGAGGTTCCCGTGGTCTTCCTCAAGCCCACCAACACCATCGCCGGACCATTCGACGCCGCGCCCATCCCGCCGTCGTCGGAAAAGTACGACTGGGAGGTGGAATTGGCGATCGTGATCGGCCAGGAAGCGTCATACCTTTCCTCCTCCGAAGAAGCCGGGGGCTGCATCGCCGGCTACGCAGTGGCCAACGACCTCTCCGAGCGCGAATACCAAATCCCCGGGGCCGCGGGACAGTGGACCAAGGGAAAATCCCTCCCCGGCTCCACT
The DNA here is from genome assembly GCF_019977295.1 of Arthrobacter sp. StoSoilB20. Taxonomy (NCBI): domain Bacteria; kingdom Bacillati; phylum Actinomycetota; class Actinomycetes; order Micrococcales; family Micrococcaceae; genus Arthrobacter; species Arthrobacter sp. StoSoilB20. The sequence continues at coordinate 4,388,945 of NZ_AP024651.1, forward strand.
CCCCTGGGCCCGTGGCTGGTTCCGGCCTCTGACATCGATGCCGGCAATTTGCGCCTCCAGACCTTGGTCAACGGTGCGCCGCGCCAGGATTCCAGTACCTCGGACATGATTTTCGACCCCGCCACGATCGTCCACCACCTCAGCCAGTACATGGTCCTGGAGCCCGGCGACGTCATCATCACCGGCACGCCCGAAGGAGTGGCCATGTCCGGGCGGTTCCCCTTCATCCAGCCCGGTGACGTGGTGGAACTGGAAATTGATGGCTTGGGACGCCAGCGCCAGGAGTACTTCCGGGCCACAACGCGCACGGCAGTCCAGGGCGGCGCCGCTTCCTTCGCCGGAACCAACGCCTAGGTACATGGCCGTGGGCAACGAATTTGAGGGTCTCGCAGCCTTGGTAACCGGCGGTGCCTCCGGAATCGGGGCGGCCATCGCGGACCGCCTCGCATCCGGCGGTGCGAAGGTGGCCGTCCTGGACCTCGCACCGGAAACCAGCCCCCACTTGGCTGTCCAGTGTGACGTGGCCGATGACGCGTCGGTGCGCGCCGCCGTCGAAACTGTCCTTAAGCATTTCGGCCGTCTGGACATCGTGGTCAACAACGCAGGCATCGGCGCCCAAGGTGACATCGCTGCGAACGACGACGCCGAGTGGCTGCGTGTCCTCAACGTCAACGTAGTGGGAATCGCCCGTGTCAGCCGCGCCGCGTTGCCCTATCTACGTGAGTCGCCGGCAGCCGCGATCGTGAACACCTGCTCCATCGCGGCAACGGCGGGGTTGCCGCAGCGTGCGCTGTACTCGGCGTCGAAGGGTGCGGTGCTGTCCCTGACGCTCGCGATGGCGGCCGACCACATCCGTGAAGGCATCCGGGTCAACTGCGTGAACCCCGGCACCGCGGACACCCCGTGGGTGGGACGGTTGTTCGACTCCGCTGCCGACCCTGCCGCCGAGCGCGCCGCCCTCACCGCCCGGCAGCCCCACGGCAGGCTGGTGGATGCCGCAGAGGTGGCCGGCGCCGTCGCGTACCTTGCCAGCCCTCTGTCCGGTTCGACCTCGGGAACCTCACTGGCGGTCGACGGCGGCATGCAGGGCCTGCGGCTGCGTCCCGTTCAGTAGGGCGGCGTTCAGTAGGACGTTTCGTAACGCAACGGACCCGCAACCTCCTGCAGCGGTGGTTCGCCTATGCTCACTCCTAGAGATCAACGGCGACTCACTTAGCAACCTCAGGAGCATCACCCATGAGCAACTGGCGCATCAGGGACTTCCATTCCTCCGACCTCGACGGCATCCTGCACCTCTGGGAGTCCCTCAAGGCCGACGGCGTGGAACCGGTATACGCGTTGTCCGAAGTCCTGGCGTCCTGCGAGAAGGACCATGCGGTGGTTGCGGTCCAGGGCGAGCAAGTGGTGGGTGCCGCCGTCGGACGGGCCGCACACGACCAAGGCTGGATCGTCTTCCTGGCCACGCTCACCGAGTTCCGGGGCCGCGGCATCGGCACCTCGCTGCTGTCCGCCGTCGAGAACCGCATGGCTCCGCACGGTCTCAACAAACTCTCGGCACTCATGCCGGAGACCGAAACGCGCGTGGAAGCTTTCCTGGGCCGGGGATTCGTGGTCAAGAAGAACCTGCGATATTTCGAACGGACCATCCCCGTGCAGCGGCAGGAACTCGGAGCATTGGGGCTCTTGGGCGGGCGCATCCTTGCCCGCGATCTCTGGGAGAACGTGGCCGGCATGCGCCGCGAGAAGGAACTGCTGGAACGCCGGCTGGTCCTGCCCTTGGCCGAGGCCGACCTCGCCGACGAATATGGCGTGGTGCCCCCGCGCGCCGTGGTGCTGTTCGGGCCTCCGGGTACGGGAAAAACCACGTTTGCCAAGGCCATCGCGTCGCGGCTGGAGTGGCCGTTCGTGGAAGTCTTCCCGTCGCGCCTGGCCGCCGACCCCAAGGGACTCGCGGGCGCACTGCGGGAGACCTTCCTGGAAATTGCCGAGCTGGAACACGCCGTGGTGTTCATCGACGAGGTGGAAGAAATCGCGTCCCAGCGTGCCGGTGATCCGCCGTCGCCGTTGCAGGGCGTCACCAACGAGCTCCTCAAGATCATCCCGGCCTTCCGTGAACAGCCCGGCCGCTTGCTGGTGTGTGCCACCAACTTCATCCGCGCCCTCGACACCGCGTTCCTGCGCCACGGCAGGTTCGACTACGTCATCCCCATCGGCCTTCCTGATGTCCACGCCCGTGAAGCCATGTGGCAACGGTTCATCCCCGCAACGGTGGTGGACTCGGTGGATATCGCCCAGTTGGTGGAACGGACCGAGGGCTTCTCTCCCGCGGACATCGAGTTCGCGGCCCGCAGCGCCTCCCAGCGGGCACTGGAAAAAGCCGTATACGACGACGGTGCTGCTTCGAGCGGTTCGGCCGGGGGTGGGGCTGGGTCCGGGGCAGAGGTTGGGCCCGGGGCAGGGGTTGGGTCCGGGGTCGGGGCCAACACACGTAAGGGGCCCGTTACCCAGGACTATCTCGACGCGATTGCCGATACCCGGACCACTGTCAGCGCCGAAGTGCACCAGGACTTCCTCGAAGACATCGACGTGTTGGGCCGCGTTTAGTTTCCCTTTGCCCGAGTTCGCGGGAACGCTGCGGGGCCGCTGGAAACTTCCCAGTGATCTCGACGCATTGGGGCGCGTCTAGTTTCCCTTTTGCCCGAGTTCGCGGGAACGCTGCGGGGCCGCTGGAAACTTGCCGGTGATCTCGACGCATTTCAGCGATCTCGGCGTAGAGGCAGGGGCAGCGGTAATCTTTGAGCCATGTCCTCGAATCCCCTTCGCCATGCCCTGTCCCGCATGGGCGGCCGTGATCCCCATGAAAAGCACCGCACGGCAACCCCGCTGGAGCTTTTCTTCGACCTGACCTTCGTCATCGCTTTCGGTGTTGCCGGAAACCAGTTCGCCCATGCCGTGGCTGAGGCACACTTCTGGCCAGGGCTCTTGGCCTTCTCCTTCGCCATGTTTGCGGTGATCTGGGCGTGGATCAACTTCACCTGGTTTGCCAGCGCCTACGACACCGATGACTGGGTGTTCCGCGTGGTCACTATGGTGCAGATGGTGGGCGTCCTCATTCTGGCCATGGGCATCGAGCCGGTGTTCCACTCCATTATCGAAGGCCAGCACGTGGACAACGTCACCATGGTGCTCGGCTACATCGTCATGCGGGTGGCACTGATCTTCCAATGGTTGCGGGCTGCGCGCCAGGACCCCGAACGCCGGGAAACCTGCCTGCGCTACGCGAAGTACGTGTCGATCGTCCAAATCGGGTGGGTTGCTGTTCTTGTGGTCGATGCGAACGTCCTGACCAACTTCCTGATGGCAGCTCCGCTGTTCATCCTGGAAATGGCAGCCCCCTACTTTGCAGAACGGAAGATCCGGACACCTTGGCATGCACACCACATCGCGGAAAGGTACGGCCTGCTGGCCATCATCGCCCTCGGTGAATGCCTGATCGGCGCCATCGAAACCCTGCGGGCGATTGTGGCAACGCATCAGTGGTCCATGGATGCGGCCTTGGTTGGACTCAGCGGCACTGGACTGGCCTTCGCCATGTGGTGGATCTATTTCATCCTGCCGGCTGGTCCCGCCCTGCACGTCCAGCGGCACCGCTCATGGGTGTTCGGCTACGGGCACATGCCGATCTTCGCTGCCATTGCCGCCACCGGCGCAGGACTGCATGTTGCGGCGTACTTCATTGATCATGAAACCCACATTCCTGCGGCCGCTGCCGTGGCGTCCATTGCCATCCCGGTCATTCTCTTTAAAGCCTCGTTGACCACTCTTTACAGCATCATGCTCGGCCGCGACCGGGAACAGCTTTGGGGCACCGCCCTGGTGCTCGTGGGCTTGGCCGCAAGCGTTGCCATGGCTGCAGCAGGAGCCTCCGTGCCGATCTGCATGCTGGAGATGATGGTGGTCCTTGGCCTGTCGATCGCGTACGACGAACGACGCGGGCACAAAGGCCGGGCAGCGGCTCTCCGTCGGCTGGAAACTGCTGCCGGGTGAGGTTTGCCCTGCGTTGCGAGGCCCACTAACCACCCAAAACCCCGCGCAAACCATGCACAACGGGCCCCACAACCCACCACCCCTGCGTTGCGAGGCCCACTAACCACCCTTAGCCCCGCGCAAACCATGCACAACGGGCCCCACAACCCACCACCCCTGCGTTGCGAGGCCCGCTTAGCAGCCTTAGCCCCGCACAAAGCATGCACAACGGGCCCCACAACTGAGGGCGCGGGCTACTCGGGAGCGATCTCATCCAATTCGCGGAGCAGGTGAGGGTTGATCCGCTCCAGGATCATCCGGACTTCTTCGCGGGGAACGGCCGTGTACAACACAGGGCGGGCATCGGCGTAGCGGGTTACCGGCGGTTTGTCCGGCCACTTCTCCGCAAGTGCCTTGACCCTTTCCGGCAGGGAATTGTGGGCGTTGTCCGCGATTTTCACCAACGTGGCGTCGTGGTCCTCCGCGACGTAACGGATGCCGGCGTCGTAATCATCCGGGTCGTCATGGAAGCGCCGGGTGACGCGTTCAATGATGTCCACAGCCCGCTGGGACACTCCCATGTCCAGCAGTGCCTGCCGGGTGATGGGGGTGTCCTCGGCAATATCGTGGAGGTAGCCGGCGATCTGGATGTCGTCGTCAAAGTCGGCCAGGGCATCGCCCACTGCCAGCACATGCTCGCGGTACGGGCGCTTGAGCTTGTCCTTTTGCCGGTTGTGGGCCACCTCCGCCAGGACCTGGGCTGTTTCTACGGTGAAGCGTGGTTCGGTCATGCTGGCCTCCGGCTTGAAGAGGGACCGACGGGGATCGGTCCTCCCTTCAGGCTATCCGGTGTGACGGAGACGTACGTGCCAAGTGCCCCGGACTACCAGTCCTGTACGGCGCGGGCGGCGATGGCGACGGTAACAGCCCTCGGCATGCGCTGGGCGAACCCGGCGGTCACCCTGTTGACCCAGCCCGAGACCACGCTGCCTGGCGTGTCCTTGCGATCGAGTGCCTTGAGCGCAGTGCCGACCACCTGCTCAGGGGTCTGCATCTTGCCAACTGCCGCGGATTCACCACCGAGGACCTCGAAGAACTCAGTACGTGTCGCACCGGGGCAAAGGGCCAGGACACTGAGTCCGGAGTTCTTGGTTTCGTGGGCGACGGCCTCAGTGAAGCTCAGGACGAAGGCCTTGGTGGCGCCGTAAACGGCCATGCCTGGAATGGGTTGGAAGGCTGCGGTGCTGGCGATGTTCACCAGAGCACCCTTCCCGGAGGCGAGCAGGCCTGGGAGGAAGGCCCGGGTGATGTCCACGAGGGCCGCCACGTTCAGGGAAATCTCGGACGCAATGACGTCCGGATCTTCCTCGGCCAGCGGGCCGTGGGTAGCGAAACCGGCATTGTTGATCAGAGTGTCCACGGTGATTCCGCGGCTGGAGAGTTCGCTCAAAAGCTCCCGGCCCACGCCTGCCCGGCCCAGGTCCAACGGGAGCACTGTCACGGTGACGCCGTGCCGCGAGCGCAGGTCCTGAGCCAACTCCTCCATACGGTATGCGCGCCTGGCTACCAGGACAAGGTTGGAGCCCCGTGCGGCGAATTGTCCGGCGAACTCAGCGCCCAGTCCGGAGCTGGCGCCGGTAATGAGGGCAGTTGTACCTGCGTAGGTCATGGTCATGGCGGATTCCCGTTTCGGTTGAGTCGGAGACTGATGTAGTCGCTGCCTACATGGTAGGCAGCGACTACTTTGTTGTCAATGACTACATTGGCTTAGACTTGTGGCATGACTGACCAGCCCTACCACCATGGAAAACTCCGGGAAGCCCTCCTGGAACGCGCCATGGTCACCATCGAAGAAGCCGGCGTGGAGGGACTCTCGCTGCGGCAGCTGGCCAGGGACGTCAACGTCAGCCACGGTGCCCCGGCCAAGCACTTCCGCGATAAGCAAGCCCTCATCGACGCCGTGGCGCTGGCCGGTTTCGAGTCGATGAACAGCCTCATTCAGGACGCCGCCCGGTCCGGCGACGACCTCCACAGCCGTTTCGTCAGTGTTGGGAAGTCCTACGTGGACTTCGCCGTTCAGCACCCTGCCCTGTTGACGGTCATGTACTCCACCAAGCACCACCCGGACTCCAGCGAGGAACTGCGGAACACCGGCGCTCAAGGCATACAGGTTGCCCAGGCACTGATCGCCGAGGCCCAGCAGGCCGGCGCCCTGGCTCCGGGCAACACGGAAACGCTGGCCATGGTGTGCTTCGTCAGCCTCCACGGCACAGCCCTCCTCGCGGCCGGCGGACATCTGGACGGCAACTCCGTGGAGGACGTGGTCATGGCTGCCACCGACACCCTCTGGGCAGGGATGGCCGCCGGCGTCCCTGCGGCGCAGCTCGATTAGGCAGCCCAACTCCCCCGAACCCTGCTAATCCACATCTACGCCGGAAGCCCTGCGATGACTTCCCGTACGGCGGAGCTGAGCTGGAAGTTGCGGCACCCCACTCCCCCGGGCTCCGCCTGCTGCGGGACGTACCCAAAGCCGAGTTCATAGACAGGGTCCGCGAACCCCAAAGATGCGCTGGCGCCGTCGTGCCCGAACGCGCGGTAGCTGCCGAACGGCATCCGCGCGTGGGACTTCATGAACACCGTTGCGAAGCAGCCTGCCTCACCAAAGACGCGGTCGATCCCGAAGACCTGTTCGGCGGACATAGTCCGGATGGTCTCTTCAGTCAGGAGGGGCACGGGATCCCCGGAGCCGGCCAAGCCCGTCAGCGCAGCAGCGTAAATCCTCGCCATGCCCTCGGCACTGGCCACGCCGGCGGCCGAACTCAGCCCGGCAGCCCGCACTTCCCGGATGTTCGGCAGGTCCAATATGTCACCCACCGCAGAATTGGCCGCCAACCCAAAATGGCTGGCTGGATCCACCCAGGGCCAGGAAGGATCGGCCGCCCAACGGAAGGGTGCGAAGCGGTCTTCTTCGGCCTCGGGCAGGCCCAGGAAAAAGTGGGCCCCGGTCACAGCCCGGATCCGCTGTTCAAAGACATCCTGAAGGGTTGAGCCGGTGATGCGGCGGCAGAGCTCTTCCATGAAGATCCCGATGGTCAGCGCGTGGTATCCGAACGCTGCGCCAGGTTTCCACAAGGGTGCCAGTCCGGCGAGCTTTTCCGCTGCGAGCTCGGAGTTATTGACCTCGTCCAGCGTCAGTCCCCCTTCGACTCCCAGCAGCCCTGCCTGATGCGAGAGGAGCTGCGCCACGGTGATCGACGTCTTGCCCTCTACTCCAAATTCCGGCCAATACTTGACCACCTCAGCGTCAAGATCCAGCTGGCCGTCCTGGACGAGCAACGCCATCACCAGCCCGGCCATGCCTTTGGAGCAGGAGAAAACACCCGTGACTGAGTCGGGGCGGATGTGGGGACCGCCGCTGAGGTCGAGTACTTTGACCCCGCGGTGGTATGCCGCCACCTGCGCAGAATAGTCCGCGTCCTGATCGAGGAAGCGGCCGAAGAGCTCGGCAACGGGTTCAAATCCTGGGGCGATCACCTGTGCATGCATCCAGACAGCCTACGTGGTGGGCAGCTCAGGGCCGGGGAGTTTTCCACACCCAAGGGTCCCTGGGCAGCTTCCGGGGATCGAAGTGCGGCAGGACCTGCGCAAGGGTTCCCGCGGGCAGGCCCAGTGATTCAAGGATCAGGTGACGTACCCGTTCGGCAGGGATTCCGACGGCGGCGAGGTCACCCAGCGTGACAGCGCCGTCGCGCTTCGCCAGCCTCACGCCGTCGTGGTTCACCACCAGCGGAACGTGGGCGTATTCGGGGATCTGCACGCCCAAGAGTGTCGCCAAATAGGCCTGCCGAGGGGTGGACGGAAGGAGGTCGTCGCCGCGCACCACCTGGTCGATCCCCTGGGCGGCATCATCCACCACCACCGCCAGGTTGTAGGCGGTCACTCCGTCATTCCGGCGCAGCACAAAGTCGTCCACGACCCCCACATAATTACCCTGCAACTGGTCCTCAACAGCCCACTCCAAAACGTCCGCCCGCAAGCGGATCGACGCCGGACGTGACGCGCGCCGGATCTCCCGTTCCGCAATCGACAACCGCCGGCACGTCCCCGGATACGCGCCCTGCGGCGCATGGGGCGCGGACGGCGCTTCCTGGATTTCCCGGCGGGTACAGAAGCATTCGTAGGTGCGGCCATCAGCGGTAAGGCGCGCAATCGCTGCGTCGTAGAGCGCCGCGCGCTCAGTCTGGCGTACGACGGCGGCGTCCCAACTGACGCCGATTGCCTCCAGATCGCGGAGCTGCTCCGCCTCCGCGCCGGACCGGGCACGGTCAAGGTCCTCCACCCGCAAGAGGAAATCCCTGCCGCTGGACTTCGCGAACAGCCAGGCAAGAATGGCCGTTCGGAGGTTGCCGACGTGCAGTTCGCCCGAAGGGCTCGGGGCGAAACGGCCAGCTGAAGTCATGGTCCAAGCCTATGCGCCGGCCGATCCTGGCGGGTGCCCGCTAACGCCTGGCCGGTGCCCGGCAACGCAAGGCGGGCGCCCGGCTATACGCGGCGGACGCCCGGCAACGCAAGAGCCCCTCAGCTACCGCAACGATCCGGTGGCTCAGGGGCTCTTACTGTGCTGCCCGCACGATACGGGCGAGTGCAGAATGACAATGCTGTGAACAAGAGTCAATCAGCGGCGGCTTCCTTGCGGGAAACGTATGCAGGGAACCGGGTGGTGTTCCGGATGCCTGGTGCCTGCGGGGTCCGGCGGTAGCCTTGCCCTGCTTCGTTGTCACCATTTGAGCAGAACGCATACAGTTGGTGCAACGGACAATGAAAAGATTGGTCGATCTGACCAGTCAGCACGGAATACTTGGACAGGAAGTGGTCACTTTGCAGGAACTCGACGCAACGGACCGACGAATCCTGGCTGCCCTCGATGAAGATCCCCGGGTGCCCATCATGGTGTTGGCCCAGAAACTCCACCTCGCCCGCGGTACCGTGCAATCCCGCTTGGAACGGATGACGGCGGCCGGAGCTCTGCGGCCCAACAGCAGCCGTGTCCTGCCCTCGGCCCTGGGCCGTGGCGTAGCGGCGGCAGTCAGCGCTGAGCTGGACCAAAGCCACTTGAACGAAGCGATCGCCGCACTCCGGGAGATCCCGGAAGTCCTCGAATGCCATGCCCCGGCCGGGGATACGGACCTCATCATCAGGGTGGTGGCTAAGAGCCCGGACGATCTATACCGGGTCTCCGAGGAAATTCGCCTGTGCCCTGGAATTGTCCGGACGTCCACCAGCATGTTCCTCCGCGAAGTGATTCCTTACCGGACCACCGGGTTGTTGGCTCAATAGCCGGCAGGCAGCCCGGGACTAGACGGGTGGGCCGATGTTGGTTTTCAGGTTCTTCATCACCAACGTGGACGTCAGCCGCTCCACGGCAGGGAGAGCCGCCAGTTCCTCGTCGTAGAAATGCTGGTAGGCCGGAAGGTCGGCCGCGATGACCTTGAGCAGATAGTCAGGGGATCCGAAAAGCCGCTGGGCTTCCACAATGTTGGGGCTGGCCGTAACGCGATCCTCAAACTCCGCCATGATGGTGCGCTCCACTTGTTTGAGCGTGACAAACACGATGGCCTCGAATCCCAGCCCCAGCGCCGCCGGATCAATGTCCGCACGGTAGCCCCGGATCACGCCCGATGACTCCAGGTCCCGGAGCCTCCGATGGCACGGTGCAACCGTCAAACCCACCTGCGAGGCAAGGGCTGTGGCCGTCATTCGGCCATCCTCTTTGAGGTGGCGCAAAATACTTCTGTCGATTCCATCAATCACGCAATAATCTTACTCAGAACAGCGCACGACGAGCTAAAAACAAGAGCACTTATCGACCGTTTTTGCCTAGAGTTTTCCCAGCATCTAGCCCTGGAGGGAAAACGTGAATCCGCAGCTGTTCCTGGCCTTCATGGTTGTCGCCGTCAGCCTGGCCTGCACGCCAGGCGTCGACTGGGCCTATTCCATTTCGGCAGGACTCAAGCAACGCAGCTTCGTCCCCGCCGTCGCAGGCCTGTGCAGTGGATATGTCATCCACACCTTGCTCATGGTGGCAGGCCTGGCGGCCCTGCTGGCCGGAGTTCCGGGCCTTCTGGGGTGGCTGACCATCGCCGGCGCGGGCTACTTGTTGTATCTCGGCGTCTCCACCATGCGCTCATGGCGAGGCGCGAGTTTCAGTGCGGAAGCCGGCGTCGTACAGTCCGGAAACCAGCTCCGCACGTTCTTCCAAGGCATGGGCACCAGCGGCATTAACCCCAAAGGCCTGCTGTTCTTCGTTGCGCTGGTACCGCAGTTCGTCAGCCCTGAGGCAGCACTGCCCGTTCCGGTCCAGTCAGGCTTGCTGGGCCTGACCTTCGTGATCCTGGCCGCGGTGGTGTACACCGCTGTGGCGTTGACGTCCCGGAAGCTGCTGGCTTCCCGGCCCGGCGCCGCGCGGGTTGTAACCCTGGTCAGCGGGATCATCATGATCGGACTCGGGACAGTGCTGTTGTCGGAGCAACTCTTCCCACTGCTGCTGCAGATACAAGCGGCAAACAGCTAACCTGCGAGCAGTTCGTCCAGGCGCTCGTATCCTTCGATCACGCCGTAGTCCATCCCGGTTGCCACGGCCATGTCGCGGGCTTCCACCGAAGGGTAGACCTCGTGGGCAGACATCCGGGTCCTGCCATCGATTTCCTCGAACGTGGTGGTGCTGATGACCACCTGGTTGGGTGCGCCCTCGAATTCGACGGTCTGGATGATCAGGGCATCGGATTCAACGGTGTGGAAAACACCGCGGAAGCCGTACATGCCGTTGTCATCGCCGCTTTCGTAGCGCCAGCTTCCGCCAGTGGTTGCGTTGTACTCGGTAATTTTCGTCTGCGTGCTGCGGGGGCCCAACCACTTGGCCAAGAGATCCGGGTCTACGTGGGCTTTGAAAACTGCGCTGACCGGGGCATCGAATTCGCGGACCGTGTCCACGAACGGGACGCCTTCGTTGGCAGTGATCGTTGTTGGATTGCTCATGAGGGTTCTTCCTTCATTGCTGTTCGTTCATTTTTCCGGGTGGGTGCCGGCCTTTGGGGAGGTACCCAGCAACTCGTCCAACTGCCGGAAGCGTGACTCGGCAATCAGTCGGTACTGGTCGATCCATGCCGTCAGGCGCTCCAAGGCTGCCGCGTCCAGGTGAACGGGCCGCCGTTGAGCATCGCGGGAGCGGGTTACCAGTCCTGCGTTTTCCAGGACCTGAATGTGCTTGGAAACCGCCTGCTTGGTGATGGCGAAAGGTTCCGCAAGCTCATTGACGGTGGCCTCGCCCCGGGACAGCCGGGCCACAATGGCCCGTCGCACCGGATCTGCCAGCGCCATGAAGGCTTTGTCCAGGGTTTCTGTCCCCTGAGCATCGTGTTCCATCGCCGTACCGTCTTCCATAATCAACCAAAACATTGATCAACTGCTTGGTTGATTAAGAGAATACGCTTCTACCCCCGCAGGCACAATGGTTTTCTATTCGCCGCCCAGTTGCCTGAAGTCGTTTTCCCAAAGACGCCGCATCTCCGCGTCCTTGCGGATAACTTCCAAGGTCTCCAGCTCCGCTGGCGGGGCCGGACGCTTGGACCGCGGAGTCAACGTGCGGCGACCTTGGTCCAGCGCCAGGAGCGCGCGGTCCGTCAAAGCATCATTCTTCAAAGCCAAGTTGGTCTTTCGGCGCCGGAGGACTTCCTTCAACGCGGCTTGGGCGGCCTCGAAGTCGCCCCTCGCGCGCTGCGAACGGGCACGGATCAACAGGAGCGCCGCCGAGAGGTCGTCGGTATTCAACAAACCTTCCGTCCACAGCACCACGTCACGGTGTCGTTCCAACGAAAACGCCGCAGTGCAGCGCGCCAACGCAGAAGGCAACGACGGCGGCAACGTCACCACAGCTTCCAACGCCGCCTCGGTCATTCCCATCTCCCGCAAGCAATGGGCCAGCGCCAGGAACACCGATTCCTCGCTGAACAAAACCGGAACCTCAATCCGTTCAGCCACCTCGACCTTGGTGACCACCTGCCCAAGGTAGATAGCCGAGAACTGGCTGGCGTCGTCGTCGATCCTTGTTGTTAATCCGCGCTGCAGCAGCTCGGAAGCCCGCAGGAACCCGCCGTGTTTGTAAGCAAGCAAGCCCGCCATCACGTGGCACAGGCCGGCCCATCCAGGGTTCATGCGGCCGAAAGCCAGGAGGCGATCCGGTTCCGTGGACGTAAACACGGCGTCGTGCATCGCCTTGGCCGTTTTGGAAGAGAGCATCCTCAACCGCGGGACATTGCCGGTTACAGTCAACCGCGCGTGGTCCCGCCCACCCAGCACCCCGGAAAGTACGTCGTTCACGCCGTCCGTGAGCCCGCGAACCGGGGTACGGACGTAACCCTCGCGGAAAGGCGTGAGGTCCCGGGTGTCATGGAAAATCGTGTGCACGCGGCCGTTGGGAGCTTGGCTCATAACCCCATGCTAACCGCCGCTGAACTGGGCACATCCCCTGCTATCGGAGGCATTTCAGGAGTATTATGGCGGCGTCGGCAAGGTTTTGCGACACCCCTTGCCGCAGGTCGGCTCTCCATGAGAAGAGCCGGGTAACCGCGTGAAAGGGAGGACTTGATGACCACCGCTTCGCACCCCGCCGAACACCACCACATGATGGGGTTGACGCTACGCAACACCGCCATGGGCGTTGGCATTGTATTTCTGCTGGTAGGCGTCCTGGGCTTTATCCCGGGGATCACCACCAATTTCGGCGCCATGACCTTTGCAGGACATGAATCCGGCGCCATGCTGCTTGGAGTCTTCCAAGTGTCCGTACTCCACAACATCGTTCACCTGCTGTTTGGCGTGGCCGGCTTGGCCATGGCAAGGAACGCACGCATGGCCCGCCTGTTCCTGTTGGGCGGTGGCGCCGTGTACATCGTTCTTTGGATCTATGGCCTGGTCATCAACCAGGAAACAGGCGCCAACTTTGTCCCGTTCAACACCGCCGACAACTGGCTCCACCTGATCCTCGGTGTTGCCATGATCGGCTTGGGTGCTTGGCTGGGCAGGGATGCCATGGACGAAACAACCACGACGCGACGGAGGATGTAACGGTTCCACGCACCTTGGTGAATCAACGACGGCGACCGCCTCCCCAGAGGGGACGGCCGCCGTTTTTTGTTCGCCACCGCCTCGCCCAGGTGCCACTTAATGGCAATGTTTGCGCTCCGGATTGTCACCAACTGCCATGTCGGCGCGCGTTTTAAGCGCTCGACGGCGGGTACCCGGCTATCCGAGCAGCCGGTGCTCGTAAGCGAATGACACGAGTTGAAGCCGCGTCCCGACGCCCAGTTTTGTGAGGACACTGCGCAGATGCGTTTTGACCGTAGCCTCGGATACGAACAAGCTTTCTGCCATGGCACCGTTGCTCAAACCCTTGGCTGCCAAGAGGAAGACCTCCCGCTCGCGCACAGACAAAGGAGCCAGGACGGAAAGATCCGGCCCCGCAACCGGCACTGTCCGGGCAGCATGCTGAAACAGGTCATGCACGGATCCTGGCGCGATGACCGAGTACCCGGAATAAACGGTCCTGATAGCCGCCAACAGAAACTCCGGTTCGGCGCTTTTTAGCAGATACCCGCTTGCGCCCGCTTGGACGGCCTCAACCACAGCCTGGTCACGGTTGAAAGTGGTCAAGGCGATGATTTTCGGCTTCTCCAACCCGTCACGCAACGCAGCATCCCAGAGGTGCTTGGTGGCAGTTACCCCATCCATCACCGGCATACGGAGATCCATGAGCAAGACGTCAGGCGGCTGCTCTGTGGCGCGCGCCACCGCCTCGCTGCCGTCGCCAGCCTCCCACGCCAGCAGCATGTCCGGCTGGCTTTGAACCAACATCCGGATACCGGCCCGGAACAAGGGCTGGTCGTCAACCAGCGCCACGGAGATCGGCGTAGGTGATTCAGCCAAGGCCACCAGCTCCTCCCGCCGGGGTCCGTGCTCCCAGATCCGTCAATGCCTCGGATGGATGGGAGGTAGGCTGCAGACTCGCGGTTCCATAGGGAAGAAAGGCAGTTACCCGAAACTGCTCGCCATCCGGGCCCACAGTCAGCCAACCACCGGCGAGATGCGCGCGCTCCCGCATACCGGGAACGCCTCGTCCATACCGTTCCTTGGCCTGCCCGGCGTCCGTTTCCCCCAACGGAACGGACGCCGGCAGCGTGGAGGAAGCATGAAGTGTCAGCCCTGGGCCGCTCCAATCGAAATGCACCCGCACGGCGGTTCCCCGGCCGCCATGCTTCAGTGCGTTGGTGAGACATTCCTGGACGATTCTGAACACTGCCAGCTGCTGACCTGCTCCCAGTTCAACGGGTACACCGCTCTCACTGTGCTCAATCTCAAGGCTGCCCTGACGCATGCGTTCCATCAGCGGTCCGACGTCGCTGATCAAGGGTTGTGGGGCAACCATGCCATCGTCCCTAACGCCTTCGATGACGCGTTGGGCATCAACCAATGCGTGCCTGGCTGATACGGCGATGTTCTCCAACGCGTCCAGGACAGGCTTCGGCTGACCTTTGCTCAGATACCGCGTGCCATCAGCCTGGGCCGTAATGACTGCCAATGAATGAGCCAGGACATCATGCAGATCGCGGGCGATCCGAGTGCGTTCCTGCTCAATGACCAGTTCGATTTCTGTTTCCTTAAGGCTGGCCTGGGTGAGCACCTGCGCCTTGGACAATGCCCGGCGGTCTTCATACAGGGCTGCAAGGATGCCGAGCGTGCCGCAAGCGGCGGCAACGAGCAACAAAACGCTCGACAATTGCCCGCCGTAGTTCCGCAGAGCGAAACCATCTCCCAAATACATCGGCCTGAACCAACCAACTCCGTCGCCGTAGCGGGCGGAGATCATCATGTAGGTCATGACCAAAACGAAGAGGACATTAGCGGAGACGGCCAGGATTCTCTGCCTCTTATTGCCCGTCCACATGATGAACCCAAGTGATACAAAGGACCCCAGGTAGATCGCCCAATGGTTTGACAACATGGCCGGGACGATGTGCACGAGTTGTCCCACCAGCAGGACAGCCGTCAATCCAAGAGAAAGGTAGGGCTTCCACGTCGCAGTTCCTATCGCTGCCGTCATTACAAGCAGCGGTATGGCGCCTGGCCAATAGAAGCCCGGCCACGGCCCCATCCGGCCAGCTTCCCCCACACACCACAGCACAAAGAAGATGGCAGCCGCCGCGGGGGCGCCCCAATGCCGGACAACTCTCAGTGTTCGTTCCATGCCAGTCAGGGTATCCACGGCTTAGATGCGAATCGGACCAAAACCCGATTCCGCCGGCGATCTCCACCTTAAAGCCAGCACAATCATCCTCCAGGAATTCCGCGCCTCGCCTAGGTGCCAATTAAGGGCATTGTTTGCGCTCCGGATTGTCACCAGCTGCCATGTCGGCGCGCGTTTTAAGCGCTCGACGGCGGGTACCCGCCTTAGCGCGGGGCGCGCCCACCCAGCCGCGTTGTGACCTTTGCTGCTGCTGCGGAACAGGCTTCACCAAGGCTGTCCAAGGTGTCCTGGGAAACCCGGAACTTGGGAGCCGGAATCAGGACCGAGGCCACAATGTCTCCACGATGGTCATAAACGGGCGATGCCACTCCGACTTCTTCAATGGACGTCTCCCCAAAGTTCACTGCCCAGCCGCGCTCCACGGATTCCTCAACCCTGGCCAGGTACGCCTCAATGGCATCCCCGTCCAGGCCTGGAAGGGTGATCGACCCGCTGCGCAGGAGCTGCCGCACACGATCTTTGTCCTCCGCGCCGAGGAACACCTGCACCGATGAACTCAGGGCCTCGTTGTAGCGGGCACCCAACGGAGCCAAGTGCTTGACCTGGTGCCGGCTGGGGATCTGCTCAACGCACATGGACTCGTTGCCGTTCCACACCATGAGCGCGCTCGTCTCCCCCGTGCGTTCTGTAAGTTCGCGCAGCACGGGGTAGGCCACGCGGCGCTCTTCGAGTTCCGCCAGGAGGGGGCCCGCCATGGCGATCATCCCCAGCCCCAAGCGGAACCTGCGCGAATCGACGTCGCGCTCTACCAGGTTTTCCTGTTCCAGCGTCGCCAGCATGCGGGAGACAGTGCTCTTGTGAAGACCAATGCGCCCCGCGATTTCGGTGACTCCAAGGAGAGGCTCCTCAGCAGTGAAACTCCTCAGCACTGCAATGGCATTGACGATCACCGACGTGCTTTTGCTGTCACCATTGCCGTTGCTGTTGCTGCTCTCAGGAGTTTCGCCGGATTCAGTGGGGGTCATGGGTTCACTATATTTCGATTGGAGACAATCCCTCGGACAGGGCCAAGGCCGGTGGACACCACGCTGTGTCCACCGGCCGGGTCACTAGGCTCCGATGATGTTGTACTCAGGGCCGAACGGGAACTTGGTGATGTTCTCGGCGCCGTCATCGCCCACCACCAGGATGTCGTGCTCGCGGTAACCGCCGGCACCCGGCTGGCCGTCCAGCACGGTGATCATCGGTTCCATGGAAACCACCATGCCCGGTTCCAGGACGGTGTCGATGTCCTCGCGGAGTTCCAATCCAGCTTCACGGCCGTAGTAGTGGCTCAGCACGCCGAACGAGTGGCCGTAGCCGAACGTCCGATTGGCCAGGAGCCCGTGGCTGACGTAGATCTCGTTGAGCTCGGCGGCGATGTCCTTGCAGACGGCTCCGGGCTTGATGAGTTCGAGGCCGCGCTTGTGGACCTCCACGTTGATGTTCCACAGTTCCAAGGAACGGGCGTCCGGTTCACCGTAGAACAGGGTCCGTTCCAATGCGGTGTAGTAACCGCTGGTCATGGGGAAGCAGTTCAGCGACAGGATGTCGTGTTCCTGGATTTTGCGCGTGGTGGCCCAGTTGTGGGCGCCGTCAGTGTTGATGCCGGACTGGAACCACACCCAGGTGTCGCGGATTTCGGAGTCCGGGAACGTCCGGGCGATCTCGTGCACCATCGCTTCTGTGCCGATCAGGGCAACCTCATACTCGGTGATGCCGGCTGTGATGGCGTTGCGGATGGCTTCTCCACCGAGGTCACCGATGCGGGCACCGTGCTTGATCACCGCGATTTCCTCGGCCGACTTGATCATCCTCTGCCGCATGGCAGCCTGCGCCACGTCCACCAGCGTTGCTCCGGAGAAGGCAGCCTGGATCTTGTTGCGGTTGTCCAGCGGCAGCGAATCATCTTCGACGCCGATACGGCGCGGGTTGATCCCGCGGGTCCGCAGAACTTCCTGGATGGCGTGGATGTAGTTGTCACGGCGCCAGTCCGTGTACACCAGGTTGTCGCCGTAGCTGCGGCGCCAAGGCATCCCGGCGTCGATATTTGCCGTAATGGTGACCGTGTCGTCCTTGGTAACCACCATGCCGTAGGAGCGGCCAAAGTAGGTGAAGAGGAAGTCGGAGTAGTACTTGATGGAGTGGTAGCTGGTGAGGACCACGGCGTCGAGGTCTTTCTCGGCCATGATGCTGCGCAGGCCGCTGAGGCGGCGTTCAAACTCGGCGTCGGAGAAGGTCAGCGAGACCTTTTCGCCGTTGTTGAGGACTTTGGTGCGCTCGAGCTTGGCGACATCGTTGACGGCCTCGTTCTGCGTGATGGTCATGGTGGTTCCTTTCAATGGGTGGGTTGTACTAGTCCTGCAGCAGAGGCTTCTTGGAAGTCTCCGTAGCGAACAGGACTGCGATGAGGGAAACTATGGCGGCGGCCACGAGGTACCAGCCGGGGGCCAGTTTGCTGGCGGTCATGCCGATCAGGAGGGTGGCCATGAACGGAGCGGTGCCGCCGAACAGGGCATTGGAGAGGTTGAAGCTGACGGCGAAGCCCGTGTACCGGACCTTCGTGGGGAAGAGTTCGGCGAGGAAGCTGGGCAGCGTGCCGTCGTTGAGGGTGAGCATGCCGCCCAGCAGGATCTGCACAAGGACAATGACCAGGAAATTGCGGGTGTCCAGGAGCATGAACGCCGGCACCGTCAGCAGGATGAAGAGGACCGATGCAGTGATCAGCATGCGTTTGCGGCCGAATTTGTCCGAGGCGATGCCCGTCAGGAAGATGAACCCGATGTAGCTGGCCAGGGCAATGGTGGTGGCCAGGAACGACTCCGTGGCGCCGAAGCCCAACTCCTCCGACAGGTACGTGGGCATATAGCTGAGGATCACGTAGAAGCCGACGGCGTTCAGCAACACAGCGCCCGTGGCGATGATGAGCTGCTTCCGATAGGTCCTGAACATTGCCAGGGCCGGTGCCTTGACGTTGTTGTCCTTGGCAGCGAGTTCACGGAAGGCCGGCGTGTCCTCCAGTTTTGTGCGGATGTACCTTCCGATCAGGCCCATGGGCGCGGCGAGCAGGAACGGCAACCGCCAGCCCCACTCGTTGAGCTGCTCCGCGCTGAGTACTGAAGTCAGCAGGGCGGCCAGCAAGGAGCCCAGCAACAGTCCCGCTGCGGTGCTTGCAGGCACGACGGCGGCATACAGTCCGCGGCGGTTCGCCGGCGCATACTCCACCAGGAAAGCGGACGCCCCGGCGTACTCCCCCGCAGCGGAGAATCCTTGAACCACGCGTACGAGGAGGAGCAGGACAGGGGCCATCACGCCGATGGTGGCGTAGCCCGGGATCAGTGCGATGCAGAAAGTGGCTACCGACATCAACACGATCGAGAGGGACAGCGCCTGCTTTCGTCCCAGTCGATCGCCGATGTGGCCCCAGACGAAGCCGCCGAGGGGCCTCACGAAGAAGCTGATGGCGAAGACACCGAACGTCGCAAGCAGGGCCGTCTGCCGGTCTGACTCCGGGAAGAAGACCGTGGAGATGATGCCGGCCAAGTAGCCGTAGACGGCGTAGTCGAACCACTCAACAAAGTTGCCGATGAAGCTGGCAGTGACCACTCGCCGTCGAGTGTCCTTGCTGACTGAAGTGTTGGGGCCTGGGATGTGGTTGGAGCCGGAGGCGGATGAGGTGCCTTGCTCGGCTGCCACAGAGGATTCATTGCTCATGTGTCCACCAAAATCATTGGGGTTGCATTCAACGCAACGCTGTTGCACCAGAGTATGTGTGAGCGGCGCCACGGTCAAGAGGCGGGGGAAACTTTACTTTCGGAGTTCTGCGAGTCCCTGGATATCTGATCGCCACCCTGGTCCACATTCCCAAAGTTGCATTCACAGCGACCCAGTTGCGCCAGAAGCGGCTCAATACCCGTCGCTCTCTCACATCCCCCGGCCTCCACGGGATCGCTCTCTCACATCCCCGCCGCTTCCCCATGTCGCTCTCTCACATCCCCCGCCCTCCATGGAATCGCTCTCTCACATCCCCCGGCCTCCACGGAATCGCTCGCTCACATCCCCACCCCTTCCCCGCGTCGCTCTCTCACATCCCCCGCCCTCCACGGGATCGCTCTCTCACATCCCCCACCCCTTCCCCGCGTCGCTCTCTCACATCCCCCACCCCTTCCCCGCGCCGCCCTCTCACATCCCCCGCCCCTTCCCCGCGCCGCCCTCTCACATCCCCCGCCCTCCACGGGATCGCTCTCTCACATCCCCCACCCCTTCCCCGCGTCGCTCTCTCACATCCCCCGCCCCTTCCCCGCGTCGCTCTCTCACATCCCCCGCCCCTTCCCCGCGTCGCCCTCTCACTTCCTTGAAGAAAGTTGACCGCGAAGGGTCTCCAGTACGGACACCAAGGTCGGCCCGACTCACGCCTTGAGATCGCGGTAGAAAGGCCGCGGGCAAACGAAGTGCGGATTCCCCGTCCAGTCGGCGGCGCTTTCAAGCCCATGGGATGTGAAAGAGCGTCGGGCCCAAGCCAAGGGGATGTGAAAGAGCGTCGGGAGGGGGTGGGGTTATCCGGCAGCGCGCGTCCAAGCGAGGAACGAGCGAGCGCGAAGAGGATGACGCCCCCACCGGGCGACACGAGAGAAGATCACGCTCAAGCCAGGGGGATGTGAGAGAGCGACACGCTCAAGCCAGGGGGATGTGAAAGAGCGTCGGGGGTGGGGTTATCCGGCAGCGCGCGTCCAAGCGAGGAACGAGCGAGCGCGCAGAGGATGACGCCACCATCGGGCGATACGAGAGAAGATCGCGCTCAGGCCAGGGGGAAGTGAGCGAGCGACGCGCTCAAGCCAAGGGGATGTGAAAGAGCGTCGGGGGTGGGGCAGGAGGGCTTAGAGGACCTTGCGGATGGTCTCTTCGAAGCTCACTACGTGGTGCAGGGCGAGGTCGGCGGCGCGGTCTTCGTCGCCGTCGGCTATGGCCGTGAGGAGGTCGGCGTGCTCGGAGATGTGGCCGGAGACGGAGGGCATCTTCTCGAGCATGTGGCACCAGATTCGGGTGGCGAGGTTGTCGTACCGGATCAGGACGTCTTCGAGGTGGGCGTTGGCGGAGGCTTTGTAGATGAGCCTGTGGACCTGGATGTCGTAGCGCATGAGTTCCTGCGAGGAATTCTCCTGGCCTTCGAGATCACGAATGGCGGCAGCGACGGCCCTCAGTTCGGAGCGCATGGCAGGGCTGGCCATGCGGGCGGCTTTCCGGGAGGCCAGGGGTTCCAGGAGCTCGCGGATTTCGGAGACTTCGGCGAGCTGGGTGATGTCCACGCCGGTGGCGAACGTGCCTCGCCGGGGGTAAGACACCACGAGGTGGTCGCTTTCGAGGCGCTTGATGGCCTCGCGCACAGGGGTGCGTCCAATGCCTAGCTCAGCGGCTATTTGGCCATCATTGATGGGGTCGCCCGGCTTGATGTCCAGCATGATGAGCCTGTCGCGCAACAGCAGGTAGGCGTTCTCCGCGAGGGACGTACCCTGTGGAGCTGATTCCAGTGCTTCCAGTGCTGCGCTCATTGCTCTCTCCCGGTAGTCGCACTCCCAGCCTGATGGATGAGTTACGGCGGACCTGTTGACGACTATGTGATCTCCAACATACTATGGCAATAGTTCTAATATATCAGTTGCCTAACAGTCGGCCACTAGCCAAGCTTTTGAAGGAGAACACCATGGTTGAACCGCTGATCCGCCCGCTTGCACAGGCGGACCCGGAGGTTGATCAGGCGATCGCCCAGGAACTCATCCGCCAGCAGTCCACGCTGGAAATGATCGCCTCTGAGAACTTCGCTCCCACGGCCGTCATGGAGGCCCAGGGCTCGGTGCTGACCAACAAGTACGCCGAAGGCTACCCCGGCAAGCGCTACTACGGCGGCTGCGAACACGTTGATGTGATCGAACAGCTCGCCATTGATCGTCTGAAGGCACTCTTTGGCGCGGAGTTCGCCAACGTCCAGCCCCACTCCGGAGCCCAGGCCAATGCCTCGGCCATGCACGCACTGATCACCCCGGGCGACACCATCATGGGCCTGAACCTCGCCCACGGCGGCCACCTGACCCACGGCATGCGCATCAACTTCTCCGGCAAGTTGTACAAAGTTGTTCCCTATGGCGTCCGCGAGGACACCCACACCGTGGACATGGCTGAAGTTGAACGCCTGGCACTTGAGAGCAAGCCCCAACTGATCGTCGCCGGCTGGTCGGCCTACTCCCGCCAGTTGGACTTCGCTGAATTCCGCCGGATCGCGGACCTGGTGGGCGCCTACCTGATGGTGGACATGGCCCACTTCGCGGGTCTCGTCGCTGCAGGGCTCCACCCGAGCCCGGTGCCGCACGCCCACATCGTCACCAGCACCACCCACAAGACCCTCGGCGGTCCCCGCGGCGGTGTGATCCTGACCAACGACGCCGACATCGCCAAGAAGGTTGACTCTGCCGTCTTCCCGGGCCAGCAGGGCGGTCCGTTGGAGCACGTCATCGCCGCGAAGGCCGTGGCTTTCAAGATGGCATCCGAGCCGGAATTCCAGGAACGCCAGGTCCGCGTCCTTGAAGGCTCCAAGATCCTGGCCCAGCGCCTCCTCCAGGACGACGTTGCTGCAGCCGGCATCTCCGTTGTCAGCGGCGGAACCGACGTCCACCTGGTGCTGGCCGACCTCCGCAACTCCGTCCTTAACGGCCAGCAGGCAGAAGACACCCTGCACCGGATCGGCATCACAGTCAACCGCAATGCCGTCCCCTTCGACCCCCGCCCGCCCATGGTTTCCTCCGGCCTGCGCATCGGCACTCCCGCCCTCGCCGCCCGCGGTTTCGGTGCCGAGGACTTCACTGAAGTCTCGGACATCATTGCGACGGCGTTGATCGCCGCAGCGAACAGCGGCACCCAAGCCGACGGCACGAAAGCAGGCACTGAGGCAGGCACCGAAGCAGCCCGCACCGAAGCCGACGTGTCCCTGGACGAAACCACCGCCGTCGAGCTCCGCCGCCGCGTAACCGCCCTGGCGGAGAAGTTCCCGCTTTACCCCCACCTGAACAACAACGGCAATGGCGCCGTAAACGAAACAGAACTGATTGGAGCAGCCCAGTGAGTGCCGACCACCTCCCCGAACACCCGGACTTCCTCTGGCGTAACCCGGACCCGAAGAAAAGCTATGACGCCGTGATTGTGGGTGGTGGCGGGCATGGCCTGGCCACTGCGTACTTCCTGGCGAAAAACCACGGCATGACCAACATCGCCATCCTGGAAAAGGGTTGGCTGGCCGGTGGAAACATGGCCCGCAACACCACCATCATCCGTTCCAACTACCTCTGGGACGAGAGCGCTGCCATTTACGAGCACGCCCTCAAGCTCTGGGAGATCCTCCCGGAAGAGCTGGAGTACGACTTCCTGTTCAGCCAGCGCGGCGTGATGAACCTGGCACACACCCTGGGTGACGTCCGCGAAAGCGTTCGCCGCGTAGGAGCCAACCGCCTCAACGGCGTGGACGCAGAATGGCTGGACCCGCAGCAGGTCAAGGAACTCTGCCCCATCCTGAACATCAGCGACAACATCCGCTACCCCGTCATGGGCGCCACGTACCAGCCGCGTGCAGGCATCGCCAAGCACGACCACGTGGCCTGGGCCTTCGCCCGCAAGTGCGACGAACTCGGTGTGGACATCATCCAGAACTGCGAAGTCACCGGCTTCATCAAGGACGGCAACCGGGTCACCGGCGTCAAGACCACCCGCGGCACCATCAACACCGAAAAGGTGGGCCTCTGCGCCGCCGGGCACAGCTCGGTCCTGGCAGAAATGGCCGGCTTCCGCCTGCCGATCCAGAGCCACCCGCTCCAGGCTTTGGTGTCCGAGCTTCACGAACCTGTCCACCCCACGGTGGTCATGTCCAACCACGTCCACGTGTACGTCTCCCAGGCCCACAAGGGCGAACTGGTGATGGGCGCCGGCGTCGACTCCTACAACGGCTACGGCCAGCGTGGCTCATTCCATGTGATCGAGGAGCAGATGGCAGCAGCCGTGGAGCTCTTCCCGATCTTCGCCCGGGCCCATGTGCTCCGGACCTGGGGCGGCATCGTGGACACCACCTTGGATGCCTCGCCGATCGTTGGTCTGTCCCCGGTGGAGAACATGTTCGTCAACTGTGGTTGGGGAACCGGCGGCTTCAAGGGCACCCCGGCCGCGGGCCTGACCTTCGCGCACACCATTGCAACGGGTGCACCCCACAAGCTGAACAAGCCCTTTGCTCTGGAACGCTTCGAGACCGGCGCCTTGATCGACGAACACGGCGCCGCAGCCGTGGCCCACTAGCGCCCACCCAGGACAGGACAGGACAAGACATGCTCCTCATTTCATGCCCCAACTGCGGGCCACGCGACGAAACCGAATTCCACTACGGCGGCCAAGCACACGTTGCCTACCCCGAAAGCCCCAACGACCTCACGGACCGCGAATGGGCTGAATACCTGTTCTACCGTGAGAACACCAAGGGAACCTTCGCCGAGCGCTGGGTCCACAGCACCGGCTGCCGTCAGTGGTTCAACATGCTCCGCGACACCGTGAGCTACGAGATCCACTCCATTTACGGGATGGGCCAGGCCCGCCCGGACATCCCAAGCGCCGGGACCAGCAAGAGTGAAACCACCCAGCCGGGTGAGTTCACCCAGACCGGGGAATTCGGCCAAACCGAACCCGGCCTCGCCCCCGGAGCCCCAACCACCGGCGTCCCCATCTCCGGCTCCACAGCACCCACCTCCTCGGAAGGAGTCTAGAAGTGACCAGCAAGAACGCACGCCTCGCCACCGGCGGACGCATCGATCGCAGCATCTCCTGGCGCTTCACGGTGGACGGCCGGGAATTCACCGGCCACCCGGGTGACACCGTCGCTTCGGCGCTTCTGGCCAACGGCCACATCAACGCCGGCAACTCCCTGTACGAGGACCGCCCCCGCGGCATCATGGCCGCAGGCGTGGAAGAGTCCAACGCCTTGGTCAAGATCGCTCCCCGTTTCCGCGGACACGTTGCCGAGTCCATGCTTCCGGCCACCGCAGTTTCCTTGGTGGATGGCATGAACATTGAGCTCCTCTCCGGACTGGGCAAACTGGATCCCAACGAGGACAAGGCCGAGTACGACAAGAAGTACGTCCACACCGACGTCCTGGTAGTTGGCGGCGGAGTTGCCGGCCTGGCAGCAGCCCGCGAAGCTGTCCGCACCGGTGCCCGCGTCATCCTCATTGACGATCAGCCTGAACTTGGCGGCTCCCTGCTGTCCGGTTCCACGGCCCCGGAACTCGCAGAGCAGATCGAAGGCAAGCCGGCCCTGGAATGGGTTGCCGACGTTGAAGCCGAGCTGGTGTCGGCCGGCGAATGCACGGTGCTGAACCGCACCACTGCGTTCGGTTCCTACGATTCCAACTACTTCATCGCCGCCCAGAACCGCACGGACCACCTGAGCGTTCCGGCAGCTTCGGGCGTCTCCCGCCAGCGTATTTGGCACATCCGTGCCAAGCAGGTTGTCCTGGCTCCCGGCGCCCATGAGCGTCCGCTGGTGTTCGAGAACAACGACCGCCCCGGCATCATGCTCGCCTCAGCGGCCCGCACCTACCTCAACCGTTACGCCGTGGCAGCCGGTTCGCGCGTGGTCATCAGCACCACGAACGATTCCACTTACGCCCTGGCTGCGGACCTGCAGGCAGCAGGCGTGGCGGTTGCCGCCGTCGTCGATGCCCGTCCGCAGATCAGCGCGAAGGCCGCCGCCGCCGTCGAGTCCGGTATCCGGGTCCTGATCGGCAGCGCCGTGGCTGATACGTCCGCGGATGAAAACGGCCGCCTGAATGGGGTGACCGTCCGCAGTATCAACGACGACGGCGAACTCACCTCGGGCGTCGAACAGCTGGCTGCCGATCTCCTTGCAGTTTCCGGTGGTTGGAGCCCTGTGGTCCACCTCCACAGCCAGCGCCAGGGCAAGCTGCGTTGGGATGACGAGCTCGCAGCGTTCATCCCCGCCGCTCCCGTTCGTGACCAACAGGTTGTGGGCGCAGGCCGTGGCAGCTTTGAACTCCAGGACTGCCTGGCAGAGGGCATCTCGGCGGGAGCGGCAGCATCCATCGCCGCCGGCTTTGAATCCGAAACCACTCCGTTGGAGCTCCAGGCACCCAAGGCAAGCGCTCCGAGCCGCCAGCTGTGGCTGGTTCCCGGCCAAACAGGTGAGCCCGGCGAATGGCACTACCACTTCGTTGACTTCCAGCGCGACCAGTCCGTAGCCGACGTCCTCCGCTCCACCGGCGCAGGCATGCGGTCCGTGGAGCACGTCAAGCGGTACACCTCCATCAGCACGGCCAATGATCAGGGCAAGACCTCCGGCGTCAACGCAATCGGTGTGATCGCCGCAGCCCTGAAGTTCGGCGGAGCAGAGAATATCCCCGGTGTTGGCGAGATCGGAACCACGGCATACCGTGCTCCGTTCACGCCCGTGGCCTTCGCAGCATTGGCCGGCCGCCAGCGTGGGGAACTGTTCGATCCCGCCCGCGTCACCTCCATCCACCCGTGGCACGTTGCCCAGGGCGCATTGTTCGAAGATGTTGGACAGTGGAAGCGCCCCTGGTACTACCCGCAGGGCAGCGAAGACATGGACACGGCCGTCCTGCGTGAATGCGCAGCCGTCCGCGACTCCGTGGGCTTCATGGACGCCACCACCCTGGGCAAGATCGAGATCCGTGGCAAGGACGCCGGAGAATTCCTGAACCGGGTTTACACCAACGCGTTCAAGAAGCTCGCCCCGGGATCCGCCCGCTACGGCGTCATGTGCACCTTGGACGGCATGATCTTCGACGACGGCGTGACCCTGCGCCTGGACGATGACCGCTACTTCATGACCACCACCACCGGCGGCGCAGCCAAGGTGCTGGACTGGTTGGAAGAGTGGCACCAGACGGAGTGGCCCGAGCTCGATGTGGTCTGCACGTCCGTCACCGAACAATGGAGCACCATTGCCGTCGTCGGCCCGAAATCCCGCGCCGTGATCGCGAAGGTTGCTCCCCAGCTCGCCGAAAACGGTGGCCTGGATGCCGAAAACTTCCCGTTCATGACGTTCCGCGAGACCACCCTGGCGTCCGGAGTGCAGGCACGCGTTTGCCGGATCTCCTTCTCCGGTGAACTGGCCTATGAAATCAACATCCCGTCCTGGTACGGCCTCAACACCTGGGAAGCAGTTGCCGCCGCAGGTGCCGAGTTCAACATCACCCCGTACGGCACCGAAACCATGCACGTCCTCCGCGCCGAGAAGGGCTACCCGATCGTGGGGCAGGACACCGATGGCACGGTCACCCCGCAGGACGCCGGCATGGATTGGATTGTCTCCAAGGCCAAGGACTTCATCGGCAAGCGCTCCTACCTCCGGCAGGATGCAAGCCGCGAGGACCGCAAGCACCTGGTGAGCGTCCTTCCCGTGGACCACTCGCTGCGGTTGCCCGAAGGCACGCAGCTGGTGGAAAAGGGCATCCCGGTCAACCCGGCTAACGGACCCGTCCCCATGGAGGGATTTGTAACCTCCAGCTACCACAGCGCCGCACTGGGCCGTTCCTTCGCCCTGGCCCTCATTCAAAACGGCCGCAACCGCGTCGGCGAGACCCTGGTGGCCTCGCTGGGAGACCAATTGGTGGACGTGGTTGTTGGCGAAACCGTACTTTTCGATGCTGAAGGGACCCGCAAAGATGGCTGAAACAGCAACACCAGCAGAAACCGCACACGTCAACCGCGTCCGGGGTGCCCGCCGCAGTCCGGCCCAACACCTGGCTGACGCTTTCACTTCCGGCTCCGTGCCGGGCACGGTGACTCTCACCGAAATCCCGTACCAAACCATGGTGGGCGTCCGGGTTCACCCAGCGTCCGACGCCGGTACCCGGGTTGCGTCCGTGACCGGCGGCTTGCCGGCCACCTGCGGTGAGGTGACGGGGGCCGGTTCCGTGAACGCGCTATGGCTTGGCCCCACCGAGTTCCTGGTGGTAGCTCCGGAGGAAGCACACGATTCCCTGGGTGGTTCCCTGGTCAGCGACTTGACCTCGGCATTGGGCAACGACGCAGGCCAGGTGGTGGACCTGTCCGCCAACCGCACCACGTTCGAGCTCTCCGGCAGCCACGCCCGGGCAGTGCTGGAGAAGACCTGCGCCTTGGACCTGCACCCCCGCGTCTTCAGGGCCGGAACCGCCGTCTCCACTGAACTCGCGCACATTCCGGTGATGCTCTGGAAGACCTCGGAGGAGTCCTACCGGATCTTTCCCCGGGCTTCCTTTGCCGACTTCCTGGGACGCTGGCTCCTTGACGCCATGCGGGAGTACGCCTCCCCAGAGGTCCCCTGATGGCACTGAGTGTGCTTGACCTGTTTTCTGTTGGCATCGGGCCGTCCTCTTCCCACACGGTCGGCCCCATGCGCGCGGCAAAACAGTTCACGGACGGACTTGAATCCTCCGGCCAGCTCCCGGCTACGGTGCGCGTCCAGGCTGAGCTTTTCGGCTCCCTGGGCGCCACCGGCCGGGGCCACGGCTCAGACAAAGCCGTGATTCTGGGGCTGCAAGGCCACTCACCCGAAACCGTGAACACCCACACAGCCGATGACCAGGTGGCCGCCGCGGCCCTCGACGCCGAACTCCGGCTGGGCGGCAACCACCGGGTGGACTTCAACTGGGACGAGGACGTGGTCCTGCACCGCCGCAAGTCGTTGCCGGCCCACCCCAACGGCATGACCTTCCGCGCCCTGGACCACACGGGCACCGTGCTCCGGGAACGCAGCTACTACTCCATCGGGGGCGGCTTCGTGGTGGACGGGGACGTCTCCGGAGCCGACAAAGTAGTAGCCGATGACACCGTCCTGCCCTACCCCTTCACCACGGCGGACGAGTTGCTGGCCATCTGCGTCCGGGAAGGCAAGTCGATCTCGGACATCATGCTGGCCAACGAACTCGTCTGGCGCACTGAGGACGAGCTCCGCGAACGGCTGCTCAGCATTTGGGCTGTCATGCAGGAATGCGTGGAGAACGGCTGCTCTGCCGAGGGAATCCTGCCGGGAGGCCTGAAGGTCAGGCGACGGGCGCCGTCGTTGTTCAAGAAGCTTTCCGAGACGGACGCCGAGCTGAACGGAGCAAGTTCAGCGGACCCCCTCCTGGCCATGGAATGGGTCAACCTCTTCGCCTTGGCCGTGAACGAGGAAAACGCCGCGGGCGGCAGGATTGTCACCGCGCCCACCAATGGTGCCGCCGGGATTGTGCCCGCCGTGCTGCACTATTACACCAAGTTTGTTCCGGGAGCCAACGACGACGGTGTCGTGCGGTTCCTGCTGGCGGCGGCCGCCGTCGGAATCCTGTTCAAAATCAACGCCTCCATCTCCGGCGCCGAAGTGGGCTGCCAGGGCGAGGTGGGCTCCGCCTGCTCGATGGCCGCCGCCGGGCTCTGCGAAGTCCTGGGTGGAACGCCGGAGCAAGTGGAGAATGCCGCTGAAGTGGGCATCGAACACAACCTCGGCCTCACGTGCGATCCCGTGGGCGGGCTGGTGCAGATTCCCTGCATCGAACGCAATGCGATCGCCAGCGTCAAGGCCATCAATGCCGCGCGCCTTGCCCTGCATGGCGATGGCAGCCACAAAGTATCGCTGGACAAAGCCATCAAGACCATGCGCGAGACCGGCGCAGACATGAAATCCAAGTACAAGGAGACCTCCCGTGGAGGCCTCGCCGTCAACGTAGTGGAGTGCTAGCCATGACTGCCATACAAACCGAAACCACTTCCGTCTCCTCACCTGAGACCACAGTGGAACACGTCCTCACCCTCGACTGCCCCGAAGGACCGGGAATCGTGCACGCGGTGTCCGGCTTCCTGCTGGAGCACGGCTGCGACATCATCGACAACAAGCAGTTCGGCGACCGCGCCGAAGGCCACTTCTTCATGCGGGTGCACTTCGCTTCGTCCGGCGACACCTCGACAGTTGATGCATTGCGGACAGCTTTCGCCCCGGTGGGGAAGAAATACAGCATGAACTGGGAGCTGGAGCGCCAAGGCTACAAGCGACGCGTGTTGATCATGGTCTCCAAGTTCGGGCACTGCCTGAACGACCTCCTGTTCCGGGCAAGAATCGGCGAGCTGCCCATCAACGTGGTGGGCGTGGTGTCCAACCACACCGACCACCAGGGCCTGGCGGAATGGCACGGGATTCCGTTCTTCCACGTTCCTGTCACCGCCGCTACCAAGCCGGCTGCCGAGGGGCGCCTGCTGGAGATCATCGATGAACTGGACGTGGAACTCATTGTCCTGGCCCGGTACATGCAAGTTCTCAGCGACGACCTCGCCCGCAAGCTGGACGGCCGCGCGATCAACATCCACCACTCGTTCCTGCCCAGTTTCAAGGGCGCCAAGCCCTACCACCAGGCCTACGCGCGTGGGGTGAAAACTGTGGGCGCCACCGCCCACTACGTCAACGGCGAGTTGGACGAAGGTCCCATCATCGCCCAGCAGGTAGTGGAAGTGGACCACACGTTCGGGCCGGACGATCTCGTAGCCGCCGGCCGGGACACCGAATGCAAGGCCCTCAGCAACGCCGTTCGCTGGCACTGCGAGGGGCGGATCATCCTGAATGGGAACAGGACGATCGTGTTGAAGTAGGGCTCTGCAAAGCAACCATTTCGATGGTTCCCTGCGTATGCGCCGTTGCGAACGGCACCGTGTGCAGGGAACCATCGAATTGGCGTTTAACGGGGGCCCTACAAACGAGCCAGCCGGGTTGCCAGGTGCAGTGCAGCCAACCGTCCCGTTCCCCGTGGATCACCGCCACACAACTCAAAAATCCGCTGGAGCCGGTGATGCAAGGACTGCCGCTCTAAGTGCAGCTCACGTGCGGCCTGGGCAGTGTTGCAGCCGGTATCCAACCAAACGGCCAGCGTCAGCATCAGTTCGGACTTCTTCAGGCGGTCATGCTCGACGACGGCACCCAGCTGCCGCTGCACGAACCCTTCCCGCGTGGCCGGGTCCAGCGATTCCTCCGCAAGGAGCTCAACAGCCAACGTCTCAGCATCCACCACCTCCCCCGCTATGGGGTGCAGGTCCAGGGCCCGCCGCGCTTCGGCCAGGGACCACGGCGCATCATCGATTCCGGAACCCAACGGCCCCACGGCCACCACCGAACCGGCCGGTACTTCCAGCTCACGCAGTGCGTCCACAAGGAAACGGCGCGTGGCTGCTCCATCGCTTAAAGCGGCCAGGGCCATCAGCTCAGCATTGTTGGCATAGCTCGCACTGTGCGTCACGCAGGTGCGGAGCAGCGCATCCACTGCCGGGCGCAAATGCCCCGCACCCGTTGAGCGGATCACCACTGCGGCCACTGCGCCGTTAACAGGAAATCCCGACGCCGGCCCGAGTTGCTGCAGCTGCCAGCGCTGGCTCCCCGAATTGATGGCACGCATGAGCTCAATGCCCGCCAACTCCTTCAGCCCTGGCGGCATCCGTTGCAACAACGCCAAGCCGAGGATGTCCACGGATCGCTCGCCGGCCACCCGCGCGAGGCCACCATCAACGCCGTCGTATATGTGCAGTTCCAGACGCGCCGCCAGAACGCCGCGGACCGGCACGTCCACCGTGGCGACAGTGCCCTGGCCGTTGAGGGCAGAGGCGCCCCGGCCGTCAAGGGGAGAGGTGCCGGCCGGAAACGCGCCGCCGGCAGCGCCCAGCGTAAGCCCCGACGGGGAGACCAGGCGCACGCCGGCGCCCGTCTTTTCGGACAGGACAGCCAGGAGTTGGTCGAGCCCGCCACCATGGGCAAGTTCAGCGGCCATGGCATGGCTGGCTTGGTCACCGCGCTGCAGGTGCTCCACGGATTCACTGACCAGGAGCGAGTTGATCTCCTGCATCACCCCCACAAAAGGGACAACCTGACGCAACTCGATGACCGGCAGGCTGGCGGCCTCGGCTATCTCCAGCATGGTGACGGGTATTTCCGGAAGTGCAGGACCGGTTTCCAACGCAAGCGCCGCAATCCCCCGGGCCGCCAGTTCACGGACATAGTCTGCCTGCCGTTCAGGGGCTACGCCTGCGATCGCCTGCCCACCGCTCAACAACAACTCACCGCCACTGAGGAGCGGGGCGATGTCCAGGACCTCGCTGGAGTGGACCCAGCGGACCGCGCGGTTCATGGCTTCCGGAACCTGATTGAGCAGCCGTGGATCAGCGGCTTTCAGGCTTTCGTACTCCAAAGCGGCACCCAGCAGGATTGACATGACACTCCGTACGGTGTTCGAGGATTTGTTTAGACACATCGTATCTTGTCGCTGTGATTTGAGGCACATACGCTGAAGGAGTCCCTTTCATACACGGAGGCTCTCCCATGCAAGACAACCTCTCCCCTTCGCCTTCCAGTCCAGCGCTGTCAAAACCGGCAACGGAGCCGGCCCATGACAGCGAAGCCTGGCTTCAACCAATTCCCGAAGCAGAACGTACGCGCAAAGTATCCGGACAGTTCTGGATCTGGGCGGGCGCCAACCTTGCCCCCATCAACTGGGTGCTCGGCGCCCTTGGCATCCATCTGGGCCTCGGCTTCGCTGACACAGTGATTGTGCTGGTCCTGGGAAACCTGATCGGCATGCTGCTGTTCGGCTGCTTCGTCCTCCTTGGCCAAAAGACCGGCGCCACCGGAATGGTATTGGCCCGCGCCGCCTTTGGCCGCCGCGGCAACTACCTGCCGGCCGCCATCCAGGCCCTCCTGGTGATCGGCTGGTGCGCAGTGAACACCTGGATCATCCTGGATCTGGTCATGGCCCTCTTTGGCACCCTTGGCTGGGTGGATCCCGACGCCAAGAATTACGCTTGGAAGATCGGCGTGGCCACGGCCATCATGGCAGCACAGGTTGCCATCGCCTGGTTCGGCTACAAAGCCATAGCGGCCTTTGAAAAATGGACCGTCCCGCCCACCATCATCATCCTGGCGGTCATGTCCTGCGTGGCCTGGTTCGGCATGAAGATCGACTGGGGCTACGCAGGACCGGCCGGCAACATCCTGGAAGGCTCCGAGCGCATTGCCGCCATGAGCGCTGTGATGACGGCCATCGGAATCGGCTGGGGAATCACCTGGTTCACCTACGCCGCCGACTACTCCCGCTTCGTCAGCACCTCCGTTCCCAAGCGCAAGGTCTACCTTGCCTCGGTCCTGGGCCAGTTCATCCCGGTGGTGTGGCTCGGTGTCCTCGGTGCCAGCCTTGCCACCAACAGCGGCGAAATCGACCCCGGAAAACTGATCGTCCAGAACTTCGGCGTCATGGCCCTGCCTGTCCTGCTCATGGTGCTGCACGGCCCCATCGCCACCAACATCCTGAACATCTACACCTTTTCCGTGGCGACACAGGCCCTGGACATCAAGATCAGCCGCCGAAAGCTGAACCTGTTCGTGGGCGCCTTCTCGCTCATCGCCGTCGTGTTCTTCATCTTCCAAGAGGACTTCGCTGCCGTACTCGATGCCTGGCTGATCGGTCTGGTTGCCTGGGTTGCGGCGTGGGGCGGGGTCATGCTGGTCCACTACTTCTGGCTGGAAAAGCGTTGGCCCGCCAAGGTTGACCGCCTCTTTGATCCAGTAGGAACACGCCGCTTGCCCGTCATCAACTGGGCCGGAATCGTCTCGCTGCTGGTAGGCATCTTCTCCACCTGGTTGTTCATGTACGGCCTTGTTCCCGCCATGCAGGGACCCATCGCCGTGGCCCTGGGCGGCTGGGACCTCTCCTGGCTGGCCGGCGGACTCACCAGCGCGGCCGCCTACGCAATCCTCGGCCCACGGGCCCACAAGAAATACCTCCTGGCCGAGTCCAACCACGTCTCCGCCACGGCGCCCGCCGCCACGGACGCCGCCACGATGCCCGTCGTCACAGACCCCGTCGCCACCGATCCGGCGGCACCCGCACCCGCAGTTCCCGAAAGGACCACAGCATGAACCAGCCCGCTTTCGCTGATTCGCTCCACCCGATCACCTGGCCCGAGGGCTACCGGGCAGCTGCGTCCTTCACCTTCGACGTCGATGCCGAGTCCTGCACCATCGCCCATGATCCCTCCAGCACCAAGCGCATGTCCCTCATGAGCCACCAGTCATACGGTCCCAAGATTGCCGTGCCGCGTTTGCTTCAGATCCTTGACCGCCAGGACATCAAGGCAACGTTCTTCATTCCCGGCTTCACGGCGGAAAGCTACCCGGACGTCGTACGCAGGATCGCCGATGGCGGGCATGAGATCGCGCACCACGGCTACCTTCACGAGCCCATGCAGGGCATCGACGCCGCCACTGAAGCCAGCTACCTTGACCGGGGCCTCGAGGCCCTGGCGAAGGTTGCGGGCGTCCGGCCCGTTGGTTACCGGGCGCCCTGGTGGGAGCTGAACTGGCAGTCCCCGGCACTGCTGGCGGACCGCGGCTTCCTCTACGACTCAAGCCTGCTCGACGGCGACGCCCCCTACCGCATGTCGGTGGCCGAGGATGACTCCCGGGACATCGTGGAGATTCCCGTGGACTGGGCGCTCGATGACTGGGAGCAGTACGGGTTCTACCCCGGAGTCACCGGCAGCGGGGTCATCGAGAGCCCGGCCAAGGCCTTGGAAATGTGGACCTTGGAGGCACAGGCCCACCATTCGCAGGGAAGCTGCTTCGTCCTGACCAACCACCCGTTCATCTCAGGCCGGCCATCCCGTGCCGTTGCCTTGGAACAGTTGATGGAGCGGGTCAAGGATTTGGACGGCATGTGGGTCACCACACTGGCTTCCATTGCCCAACACACCATGGACACCGTGCAGGAAATCCACACGCACGCACGGATCGACATCCCGCTGTTCCCCGGCGCCGGCGCAAGCTTCCGCCCCGCACGGGTCCAGGTCCCGCTTGGAGCCCCGGCCCGTCACTAGCTCCCCTGCTTCACGCCCAGATGGCAAAAGATGACAATCCCGGAGCCCGGGATTGTCATCTTTTGCCATCCCGTGACGCGTTTTAGAGGCCTGGAGGGGCCAACCGGCCTTAGCCGTTCACGGCGTTGATCCAGACGCCGATGATCCAGGTACTCGCCGCGGCACACGCCAGCCCGAACTCCACCAGGATGCCAATACCAGTGGCTTTGAGCGCTGCGCCGCTTGAGCGGACGGCAGTGCGGAAGTCGCGGGTCCGCTGGACCTCGCTGAGGAGGAGGCCGACGGCGAAGCCCACAAAGAGCCCCACCACGGGAATCACGAACATGCCCACCACGCCCAACACCACGCCGATCAGCACTGACCGGTTGGGGATGCCATGCTGCTTCAGTTTCCGACCGGTAAGTACGGCACTTGCTGCCATGCCCGCCACCACGAACAACATTCCGATGGCAAAGATCACCCAGCCAACCGGACCTGCACCACCCCAAATGGCCCAGGCCAGCAGGCTCGCGCCGATGAGGATACTGCCCGGGAGTACAGGAATGATGGTCCCGGCAACACCTACCGCAATGGCCAGGCCGCACAGGATGGTCACGATAAGTTCGGCATTCATGTCCACCAGTCTATGAGCAGCAACGCGGGGTCACTTGTGGCCCCCTTGACACGCCCAGGGGTGCAGTAACGCCCAGGGGCGCAGTAGTGACCCCGGGTTGCTTCCGCACCCATTAACCACAAACGACGGCGACGCTCCCCAGCACGGGAGGCGTCGCCGTCGTCGGTCCAGCAGTAGTAGCCGCTACCCAGTAACGCTATTCTGCGACGGCGGCCGCAACCGCCGCGGTGACCGCCGGTGCCACGCGGGCATCCAGCGGGCTCGGCACGATGTAATCGGCGGAGAGGTCTTCCGCGGCCAGCTCAGCGATGGCGTTGGCAGCGGCGATCTTCATGGCGGGCGTGATGCGGCGGGCCCGGGCATCGAGTGCGCCGCGGAAAATGCCGGGGAAGGCCAGCACGTTGTTGATCTGGTTCGGGAAGTCGCTGCGGCCGGTGGCAACAACGGCTGCGTACTTCCGGGCGACCTCGGGAAGCACTTCCGGGTCCGGGTTGGACAGGGCGAACACGATCGACTGATCGTTCATGAGCTTCAAGTGTTCTTCGTCCAGCTTGGAGGAGGAAACACCAACAAACACGTCGGCACCCGTCAGTCCCTCACCCGGGCCACCGATGACGCCACGGGGGTTGGTGCGCTGTGCCATGCGGGCCTTGACGCTGCCGGGATCGGCCACGAGGTCTGCACGGTCAGCGTTGACCACGCCCTTGGAGTCGAGCAGGATGACGTCCTTGACGCCAACAGCAAGAAGAATCTCGGCAATGGCGATGCCCGCGGCACCTGCGCCGGACACCACAACCTTGAGCCCGGCGAGTTCGCGCTGCGTGACCTTGGCGGCGTTGGTCAGGGCTGCGAGAACAACGACGGCAGTGCCATGCTGGTCATCGTGCATGACCGGGCAGTCGAGGGCTTCGATGAGCCGCTCTTCGAGTTCGAAGCAGCGCGGAGCCGAAATGTCCTCGAGGTTCACGGCGCCGAAGCTGGGGCGCAGGCGGACGAGGGTTTCGATGATCTCGTCCACGTTGGTGGTGTTGAGCACCAGCGGAATGGAGTCGAGGTCCCCGAAGGACTTGAACAGGGCGGACTTGCCTTCCATGACCGGAAGGGAGGCGCTCGGGCCAATGTTGCCAAGGCCAAGAACTGCGGTGCCATCGCTGACCACAACAACCAGGCGCTCGGCCCAAGTGTGGGTGCGGGCAAGCTCGGGATTTGCGTGGATCGCCCGGCTGACCTGGGCAACTCCGGGGGTGTAGGCGATGGAAAGATCGCGCTTGTTGTTCAGCGGTACGGTGCTGGAGATGGTCAGCTTGCCGCCTTCGTGGGCTGCGAAGATCTCTTCTTCGGTCAGTACCAGGGCGTCGTTGTCTGTAGCAATTGTCTCGATGGACACGTCTTTGTCTCCTCAGGCTAGCCGTGGACCCACGGCATGGTTCGGGCAGGAACAGAACTGCTGTTGCGGACCAAGGATGGCTGGTCCGGCGTTGCTTCTGCAGATAGGGGGCTGCTAGCCGCTTCGGTGTTTCCAGCCTAGGGAGCGTGAAGGGGTACAAGATTCAATACCAAGAGAGACGATTCGAGAGTAAAACGTTCAACCAGCGCAAAATGTGATCTACGTCATGCGAAAAAGCGTGTTCTTGGCACCTCCGGTCTAGACCAGCAGGCGCCGGACCTCATTCGCCGGTCAGCAGGGAACAGGCTTTCTTCAGATCCTTCTCAGCCTCAAAAAGGGAGAGGCGACGGCACCGCACCGCTTGGACCAACCCGCTGACCAGGTGCAGCAGGATACGGGCACGCACGGAGTCCTTGCCGGGGTCCTTGCTGAGCGAGCCCACCACTTCCTCGGACAGCGCATCAATCTCCCGCAAAAGCTGCGCCGTGTCATCGTCCTTGCCGGCAGGACGGATGAGGCAGTGCTCCACACCGGGCTGCATGACCCTCAGGTGGAAGATCTCCATCATCAAACCGGCCAGCGCATGCCCTTTGCCTTCGCGGCGACGGACGCCATCCCGGAGCTCCCGCAACTGCTGCCTGTACACGGCCAGCATCAGATGGGCTGTTGAGGGAAAGTAGCGGTAGAGCGTGCCAAGGGGGATGTCAGCCCGGGCCGCGACGTCGGAGAGGCTCAAGGTATCAAACTGCCGCTGGGCAAACCCTTCCGCCGTTTTCAGGATGCGGGCATAGCGCAGCTGCTGCCGCGGGGTGGTAGGCGCGGCAGCCATACGGGGCAACCCCGAGGTCAGGTCAAGGGAATACGGTTCCAGTGAGTTTGAGGCGGGCATTTCCGGCGATCTCCTGGCAGGCTGACAAGGAAACGGCCGGCTGGGGTCAAGGACCCGCGGCTGGCCGATCGCATCAATGATACGGGAGCTAAATGATCGTTTCCTGAGAGCCCGGCACCCACGAAAGCCCCCACGCCGCTCCCGCCCATTGGCACTCCACGCACATACACTGCATGCAGGTCTGGAGCCCAACCGGGCACGCACACGGGAGGAACGCACATATGGGGACATTTCGACGCCGGATGGCAGCGGCGCTGCTGACCGCCGCTGTGGCGGCCATGGCACTTGGTCCCCTGCCGGCGTCGGCCGCCCAAAACAGCGGTCCCGATCCCGTCCTCAGCGGAAAAGCGTTCGTCGGCGAGAAGCTGACCGCCGACATCGGCCCGTACACGTTCTACGGATGCGGGGGCGGGAAAGGCCCTGACTTCACGATCTACTGGACCCGGGACGGATTCCTGGTGGCCGGCGAGACGGCACGGACCTATGCCCTCCAGCCCGACGACACCGGCGCCCGGATGGCTGCCCACGTGACCGCCAGCAAGACGGCCTGCGGCGGCGAATCGTTGCACAGCGACGAAACCAAACCCGTCGGCGCGGCCAACCGGGCAGCCGGGTTCACGGGCAGGAGCTATGAGCTGCTGGCCCGCGGCACCGACGGCGCGTTGCAGCTTTACGGCCGCAAGGGCACCGCTTGGGAGGCGGCGCGGACGGTTGGCTGGGGCTGGAACATCTTCAACCTGACGTTCTCCCCGGGCGACTTCGACGGGGACGGCAAGGGCGATGTGATCGCACGGGACGCTGCGGGAACCCTGTACCTTTACGCCGGGGATGGAACCGGCGGCTGGAAACCGGCCCAAACCATCGGCAAGGGATGGAACGTCTTCGACACCATCGTCAGCCCCGGCGACTTCAACGGCGATGGCAACAATGACGTCCTGGCCCGTGAACCGGGCGGCGCCCTGTATCTCTACCCGGGAAATGGCGCCGGAGGCTGGTTGGCGAGGACCGCCGTCGGGCAGGGCTGGCAAATGATGGACGCGCTGCTGACCCCTGGAGACTTCAACGGCGATGGCAACGTGGACGTGCTGGCACGTGACCGCAGCGGTTACCTCTACTTCTATGGGGGCAATGGCGCCGGCGGCTGGACCAGGTCATGGCTGATCGGGGTTGGATGGAACGCGCTGAAAGCAGCGGGTGCCGCCGGCGACTTCGACAACGACGGTTTCAACGATGTCTACGGCGTGGACCAGCAAGGCCGTTTGGTGATCTACTACGGCAACGGGCGGACAGGATGGCGGACCTCCGAGGTCGTCGGTAATGGTTGGGGCGCTTTCACAGCCATCTTCTAGAGAAATCCCAGCCGCGGTAGAATTGGCCGCATAAAGTCTGGGGAGGACATCATGAACGCACCAACGCGCCCTACGTCAGGTGTGCGCCGGGTTGTGGCTGGCATAGCAGCGGCGGTCGTCGCCGCAATCGCCTTCGCGCCGGCACCAGCCATGGCAACCATGGACCCTTCGGATCCCGTAATTCATGGAGCGCCGTTTGTCGGCTCAACGCTCACGCTTGAGATCGACCCCGCCTCCTACCGTGGTTGCGGCGCCGCCGCAGGCCCGGACTACGGCATTTACTGGACCCGCGACGGCGTTCGGGCCCAGGACCACCCGGCATGGTGGACTTACACGCTCGATGAATCCGATCGCGGCAAGACCATCGCCGCCCACGTGGTGGCCAGCCAGAACGGGTGCGAGCCGCTGGAAGTCTCCAGCGAAGAGACCGCCCCGATCTCCGCTTCCAACAGGGCTAACGGCTTCACGGGGCGGGGCGCCTACGAACTGCTCGCCCGACGCACCGACGGCACCCTGATGATGTATCCGCGCCTGAACAATGCCTGGGAAGCCCCGCGCACCGTTGGGCCGGGCTGGAACGGCTTTGGAACCGTGGTCTCCCCTGGTGACTTCACCGGTGACGGGGCCAACGACATTCTTGCCAAGGACTCCGCAGGCAACCTTTTCCTCTATGCAGGAAACGGCGACGGCGGTTTCCTCGCCGGCCGCCAGGCAGGCAGCGGCTGGAACGCCTTCACCTCGATCGTTGCACCGGGCGACTTCAACGGTGACGGCACCAACGACGTCCTGGCCCGCGACTCCAGCGGCCTCCTGTACCTCTACCCGGGCAACGGCAAGGGCGGCTGGCTCAGCCGTTCCGTGGTGGGCAGCGGCTGGAACGCCGTCAACAACATCATCACCCCCGGCGACTTCAATGGCGACCACAACGTCGACATCCTGGCACGGGACGCCGCCGGGGCCTTGCGCCTCTACAAAGGCAACGGGGCAGGCGGCTGGGCCGGCATGACCGTGGTTGGCCAGGGCTGGGGCGCCATGTCCACCATCGGCGCGGCCGGCGACATTGACGGCAACGGCAACGTAGACGTCTACGCCGTGGACGGCTCGGGTCAACTGCTCGCCTACTACGGTGACGGCGACGGCGGCTGGAACGGTGCCGCTGCCATCGGCTGGGGCTGGGGCGGGTTCAACGCAGTCTTCTAAGGATTGGGGGATTCCATGACACTTCGTTCTGCCGTTCTTTCTTCACAGCACCCCATGCGGCGTGGTTTCCATCTCCTGCTGGCAGGACTCCTGTGCGCCGCCCTTGCCATAGCGGTTCCGCCGCCGGGTGCCCGTGCAGCAGGTCCGGCACCCCTCCCCACCGTCGTAACGCGGACATCACCGGCAACCGTGGTTCCCGGCAATATCATCTCCCTGTCCTTCACCCTCAGCGGGCCGGCCCAGGAAGTGGGATTCGCCTACGTCAACGAGGACACGTTGGAGCAGGCCATCCTGTACGGCCCCACCAGCCAGGCGCCAGGACCCTACAGTGCACAGGCCAAAGTTCCGGTCAACGGAAGTGCCTTTAAACGAACCGGCCGGTACAAGCTCCTCAGCGTCAATATTGTGCTTCCCGCCGGGCAGGGCTCCGTGCGCTATGGCCGCGATGGCAACATCCTCTCCATCAGCCAAGGCCTCGAAGCACCGACACAGCGGCCGGGGGCCCTGGACGGCGTTGACTTCGCCGTCAACAACCCCGGATTCCCGCTCGTGGACAACCCCAACACCAAGCCGCCAGTGGTATCCGGGGTGGCCCGCTACGACCAGGTTCTCACCACGGACAACGGCGCGTGGACCTACCCTCCCACAGGATTCGCCTACCAGTGGCTGCGGAACGGCCAACCCATCTCCGGCGCCACCGCCAACAGCTACCGGGTAGCCGAAGCCGACCTGGACCAGACACTGTCCGTGCGGGTCACAGCCACCCGCGCAGGCTACCGGGCTGTATCGGCATCCTCCCTGCCGCTCACGCCCACCTCCCCCATCACCGCCACTGCCCCCACGCTCCAGGGCAAGCTGACCGTCGGCGAGAAACTCACGGGTGTCTTCAACGAGGCCAGCGTCTCCACCGGAACAGCCGGCGGCACCGCCAGCGTCAAGTACGAATGGGTGCGGAACGGTACCCCCATTAACGGGGCCACCGCCAAAACCTATACGTTGACCGCGGCAGACCGTGGCGCCGTCGTCGGCTTCCGTGCGCTGGTCCAGGCCGGGAATCCGGCCACTGCCACGCGGCCCTTCACCGTGTACAGCCGGACCGTGGTGCGGAACAAGGCCCACACTGCAGGTTTCGACGCCGGTACCTCCTTTGACCTGTTCGCCCGGAACGCCGCGGCGAACCTTCTGCTGTACCCGACGGACGGCGCCGGACGCTGGCAAACGGCGAAAACGATCGGATACGGCTGGGACGTCTTCGATCTTGTGCTCAACGCCGGCGACTTCAACGGGGACGGGTTCAACGACGTCCTGGCACGCGACGATGCAGGCACGCTCTTCCTCTATCCGGGCAACGGTACCGGCGGATGGCTTCCCCGCAAGGCAGTCGGGTGGGGTTGGGACGTCTTCGACTCCGTCATCGCTGCAGGTGACTTCTCAGGAGACGGCGCCAACGACCTCCTGGCACGCACACCGGCAGGAGCTTTGGTCCTCTACCCCGGCAACGGGTCCGGCGGCTTCCGTTCCCCGGGCGCAGTGGGCCAAGGCTGGGATGCCCTCAGCCAGGTCTTCTCCCCCGGCGACTTCGACGGCGACGGCAACCCCGACGTCATGGGCCGCGACAGTGCCGGCAACCTCAGGCTCTACGGCGGGAACGGCAGCGGCGGCTGGACCACCGCGCGGGCCATCGGCACCGGCTGGAACGTCATGCCGCGCATCGGCGGTGCGGGCGACTTCAATGGCGACGGCGTCAACGACGTCTGGGCCATCGACTCCGCCGGCCAACTGAACATGTACTACGGCAACGGCAGCGGCAGCTGGAAAGGTGCCGGCGTTGTGGGTTGGGGCTGGGGCGGGTTCACTGCGGTGTTCTAAGCCGAAATTGGTTGAGTTTGGGGTTTGACGCACGACACATTTGAGCGAATAACGATAATCCAATCCCAATAGCTGTACCCGGCGGGGCCGGGCTGTATCCTCATCTCAATTGGCCTCGACAGGCCGCTCTGGTCTGCACCAATTGGGGGAATTTTGGGGTCTCATTCTGCTCTGCGCTTTCGTGCTGCGTCTTCGGTGGTGCGAGCGCTCCTCATGGCGCTGGTTTTTACGTTGGCATTCGTCGTCTTGACCCCCATTTCGCCCGCCGTGGCGGCCACGCCTGTCCTCTCGACTTTTGCGCGGACCTCCCCTGCAACGGTCGACGCCGGCGCGCCAGTCAGTTTCAACTTCACGACTTCCGTGGCGGTCAAGCGCGTTGAGGTGGGGCTTCGGAGTACTGCGGGAACGCACACTCTTGCGTGGACCGCTCCCGCGGGTGCCAGAGCAGGCACGGTGGCGGGCGTCGCTGCAGCCTCCTCTTGGCCCAATGGCACGATCGAGGTCAGCTACGTCCAGGTGATCACCACCGTAGGGGCGTCGCAGGTCTATTACCGAGGCGGAAGTGTCTACCCACCTGGCACAGGAACCTCCCCCTTCGGTGATCCAGCAACACAGGACTTCAAGATCAAGAACCCGATGTTGCCCTACCTGGCGTCGGTGCCTGTCTCTTTGGTGCCGGCAAAGTCCACCTTCGCCCCAGGACAGACTGCAGGAGTCCAGGTCAAGCTTTCCCAACTTGCCCAGGCGGTCCGGCTGATCTACCGCGACGCTTCCGAAGTCACTACTTTTGAACTCGCGTGGGCAGGCAATCCCGCCCCGGGCCCCCAGACCGTCACGGCTACCGGAGCGGTCACTGCTGCCCAAGCATCCGGTAAGTACACCCTGGAGCGCGTGGAGGTTTCCTACTTCGACGGTTTAGCTAAAGACAGCTACATACGTGACGGCTCACTGGAGCGGACCTCGACCGTTCCGTTAGGAACCGCCGCGCGGGCGGCACTTTCTACCGGTGACTTCACAGTGAACAACCCAGCGAAGGTACTCCAGAAGCTGGTCCCAACGGTAGCGCCGAGTATATCGGGGGATCTGGTTCCCAACACCGTCCTCCGCATCCAACGGGGCACCTGGCCGGCCGAACCAACCTTTTCAAACTTCCAGTGGTACCGGAACGGTTCCCCCATCGATTACGAAATCGAAGATGAGTACCAGTCCAACATGTATTCCGATCCCGCAAACATGATCTGGGCGAACATGTTGGTACGGGCCCCGGGCTACCTGCCTACGGCTGCCGCTACCCATGCTTTCGGGCCGATGCCCCGAAACGTCTCGATATTGAACCTGCACATCACCGGTGATGCGTCCGTGGGAGGCCATCTTTGGCTGGACCATGGCCCCGCCAGCGTGGACCCTGTTGGAGGACAAGCGAGCTACACCTATGTCTGGAAGCGCAACGGGACCCCAATTCCTGGCGCGACGTCCCGGGATTACAGACCGAGCCTTGCCGACAAGGGCACCATCATCACAGCCGGAGTCACTGCCCGGTTCGACGCCGGCTCTGCAGGCAGCTCGGTGGTGGACCTGGTTGGCACACTCGCAAATAAAACGCGGGGAAAGGGTTTTAACGGGGACGGCACAGGGGATATCTTCGCCAGGG
Organism: Arthrobacter sp. StoSoilB20; assembly: GCF_019977295.1. Classification (NCBI taxonomy): domain Bacteria; kingdom Bacillati; phylum Actinomycetota; class Actinomycetes; order Micrococcales; family Micrococcaceae; genus Arthrobacter; species Arthrobacter sp. StoSoilB20. The sequence continues at coordinate 4,432,200 of NZ_AP024651.1, forward strand.
ATGGTGGCGGCAATCTCTGGCTTTATCCCAGCAATGGACAAGGCGGCTGGCTGACAGCGCAGAAAATAGGTCAGGGCTGGAACGGGTTCAACTCCCTTCTTTCACCGGGCGACTTTGACGGGGATGGCAACGTGGACGTCATTGCGCGCGATGGAGCAGGGCGACTCTACCTCTACCAAGGCAACGGACAGGGTGGCTGGCTGCGCTCGTTCCAGATCGGCCAAGGCTGGGGTGGCATGAAGGATATCGTGGCGCCGGGCGACTTCAACGGTGACGGCACCGCAGACCTGATTGCCCGGGATGCTTCGAACACGATGGTGATGTATCCCGGGAACGGACGTGGTGGCTTCCTGACCCCCTACACGCTTAGTGGTGGTTGGAGCGAGTTCGATACTTTTGTCTCACCGTCGTCACGATCAATTTTTGCCCGTGACAACCGCGGGGAGCTCAGAGCCTACGGCGGATCCGGCAACGGATACTTCTACGACAACAGTTGGACTCCGAATGCCTTCAGTGCCTACGCAGGCCACGGCTGGGAGACTTTCAGCCGCATCGGAGCACCCGGGGATTTTGACAGCGATGGGGTCCCGGAGGTGTACGGGATTCACCCGGATGGGCGATTGACCATGTTCTATGGCTTAGGCCATATCGCATTGAAGCGTCAGGCCACCATTGGCTGGGGCTGGAATGCATTCACTGCTGTCTTCTAGGCAACGACCTCATGCTGATATTCACTTCACATCCCCGGGGGACCAATTGATCACAACCAAGGCAGCCATGCCTGGACGAAAGCGCACAGTGCGCCGGCTACTTGCCCTGCTGATGGGATTGGCCATGTCAGCAGCCATGCTTGTACCCACAGTTGCACTGACGGCTGCTCCGGCGGCCGCCGCCGAGGAGCCAGTGCCGCTGTTTACCTCTATTAAGCCCCTGTCTCCGGCCTCCGTGGTTCCAGGAGCCAAAGTGCAGATCAACTTCACCCTGTCACAGCGGGCTCAGCGAGTGGTTTTCACCTATTCGGACGAATCGTTGGTGACGAAACACGACGTCGAATGGTCCGGAACGCCGGCTGCCGGAACTTTGAACGCAACAGCTTCGCTGACAGTCACGGGAGATGCGTTCTTCGACGGACCACACAAACTCCAAGAGGTCCGTGTCACCTACGGTTCGGAGTCGTGGACTTACTCCCGGAACTTCACGGGCACTTACAAGTTGCCCGTTTCGTGGGAAACGCTTGACTTCACTGTGAGCAATCCAGTCAAGAAGCTGGCACCGAACAGCAACATCTCGCTTCCAACCCTTGGAATCCAGAAGGGCTCGGGGTTTGACAGATGGAATTATGAAGTCGGCTACGGGGCGTGGGCGGTCCAGCCTACCTCCTACGTATTCAGTTGGTACCGCGACGGTGTCCTCGACAGTTCCTATGAGGGGATAAACGGCTGGTTCAACGTCAGCCGGGGCCTCGCCGGCACGGGCTCGGGCCTGACCCTGAAACTGACCGCATTGGTGCAAGGCCATCATGCCGAAACTGTAGAGAGCAGGCCGTTCTTCCTGGCATCGGCCGCAAGCCCCTCCATCGTTGGCTTCCCCGCTGTTAAGGCAACCTCAAAGGCTGTATTTGACCCGACCACCATTCAAGGGTTGCCAGCGGGTGCTAAGCCGACTGTGACCTATCAGTGGCTGCTGAACTATACCGAAGCTATCCCTGGAGCGACGGGAGCCACGTACACACCTAAACCCTCGGACGCAGGCAAACAACTCGGGGTCGCGGCGATCATCAGTTACGACGGAAGCATTGTAGGAATATCCCCCAGCGGCAACCCGGTGCCCGTAAGGTACCAGTCGTTGATGAGGGACTTCGACGGTGATGCGAAGCCCGATGTTTTCACCAGGAAACCTAATGGGACTCTCACCCTCTTCTCCGGTGGCTCTTACGGCACCTTCCAGAACGGAAGCAAGGACGTGGGCTGGGGATGGGGAAGCTTCACTTCATTGGTTTCTCCTGGCGACTTCGACGGGGACGGCGCCATGGACGTTATGGCCCGCGACAAGTCGGGACAGCTATGGCTATACCGGGGAGACGGGCGCGGGGGCTGGCTTGGTTCCTCGGTCATTGGAACCGGGTGGGCCGGTTTCAGTGAAATCATCCCCGCCAGTGACTTCAACGGTGACGGCACCAGCGACGTCCTGGCCCGCGACACCCAAGGACGGCTCTTCCTTTACCCAGGCAACGGACGAGGCGGGTGGCTGGCTGCGGCACAGGTGGGTCAGGGATGGCAGGGCTTCAACAAGGTGTTCACCCCTGGCGACTTCAACGGAGACGGCGTCTCGGACTTCCTTGGGCGCGCAACGGACGGCAGGCTGCTCGCCTACTACCCGGATGGCAAGGGGGGCTGGCTATCTTCGAAGGTATTGCAGGGGAACTACGCCTCCAGTCTTTTCATGGGCGGTCTGGGCGGCTTCAACTCGTCCGATCGCTTTAATTACTTCTTTAGCGTCACCGACCAAGGTGTCTTCAAAACCGAGCAAATGACCACGGAACAATATAGCTACTACCGCCAAACTCAAGAGCCCGGAACCGGCTGGGGCTACTTGACCGCCGTGTTCTAAACCCGTTTACCGACTATCCGTCCCCGGGGGGAATCTTGAACCTTGCACTTGCCCTTCCACTGTCCAAGGCCAGCCGCCAGCAGCGTTTCCTGCGCATGGTGACCGCAACGGTGCTGGCAGCGGTCATGTCTGCTCCTATGCTCGCTGCCCCTGCCCAGGCTGCGCTCGCCTTGAATGCCGGTGACCGCGCATCGACTGCGCTTTCGGCTGCGGTCCGGCCGGTTTACATGGGACAACCGCAGCTCAATGGCGATCCCACAGTTGGTGGCCTCCTGAAGGCGGAGCTAGGCGGGTACGCTCCATTTGTTGTTCCGGCGGGTGGCACGCCGTCCTTCTCTTATAGATGGACCCGGGACGGTCAAACCGTCCCCGGAGCCACCGGCTCAACATATCGGGCCACAGCTGCGGACCTCGGCCGCGTGATCGCCGTTTTTGTCACTGTCTCCTACGACGCCGAATCCCGGCTCACCCTGCAAGCAGACTATCCGCTGCGAATTGCGGCGAAACCCCGGGCCCGGGGATTCAATGGCGATGACACTTTGGATATCTTTGCCCGCGACGCCGCGGGCCGACTCCTTCTGTATCCCACTGATGGCCGGGGCAATTGGCGTTCAGCCCAAATACTTGGTACCGGATGGAACGTCTTCAATATCTTGTTCTCTCCCGGCGACTTTGACGGTGACGGCACCGTGGATGTCATAGGTCGTGACTCCCAGGGAAGACTTTTCCTCTACCAAGGCAACGGGACAGGTGGCTGGAAGAAGTCATTCCAGATCGGCCAGGGCTGGCAGGGCTTCAAGACCGTCTCTGCTGCGGGAGACTTCAACGGAGACGGAAGTAACGACCTCATAGTGGTGGATCAATGGCATCAAGCCATCCTCTACCCTGGCAACGGCCACGGCGGATTCCTTCAGGCCTACGGCGTGGACACCTACTGGATTAACAATGATCCGGTCTTTACCGTGGGCCACTTCGGCGGGAAGAACAACCTCGGGATCGTCTCCCGCAATTATGGCTACCTCAGGCTTCGCGAGGCGAGCCGGAGTGGCCGGTTGGACGGCAGCACTTCGGACATTGGCTGGGGATTTGGTGATTTCCCGTTTGTGGGTTCGGCGGGCGACTTCAACGGTGACGGCAACGTGGATGTTTACAGCGTCGACACCGCAGGACGACTCACTATGTACTACAGCAAAGGCTCCGACTACTTGAACAGCGGTCAACCTTGGATCCGATGGTATGGACAATCCACGGTCGGCTGGGGTTGGGGTGGCTTCACCGCCGTGTTCTAGGCCTAATCCACGCTCTTGATCTTCACCACGAACACGGCACCCAAAAGCCCGATGACTGCGGCGGCTACGTACAGCGAGATGTAGCCGCCCCAGTAAGCCACAAATGGGAACGCAATCAATGGGGCTATCACTTGGGGCAGCGAGTTCGCGATGTTGATGATGCCCAGGTCCCGGCCCCGGTCCAATGCTGTCGGCAGGACCTGTGTGATCAGCGCGAAGTCCACGGCGAGGTAGGCTCCGAACCCGATTCCCAGCACCGCCGCACCGGCAAGTCCGCCGATCCAAGTGGGAGCAAAAGCGAGGATCAGCGACGCTGCAGCGATGATGACGGATGAGGCGATGACCAAAGGTTTCCGCTTGCCCATCCTGTCGCTCAACCGCCCACCCACAACGCTGGTGATGATGACGGTGACTGCATACAGGCCGGTGAGAATGAGAACGCCGAACTCAGGCTTGATACCCTCGGTCTCCTCCAGATGTACAGCATCGCTGAGGAAGAAGAGCAGATACAGCGTGACCATGTGGTTGCCCGTACTGACCAACAACCTGGTCAGCCACGCCCAGGCGAAGTCCGGATAACGTTTGGGCGAAACCCAGAAGCCCTTGAGGAATTCAGCCAGCTTGAACGCGGAGCGGTCGCCTGGCGACAGGGGTTGGTCATCGCTCTTGAAAAGATAAAGCACGACGCCGGCCAGCAGCGCTGCTGCGCACACCCAGTAACCAGCAGCGAAGTTACCTGCGACGACGGCAGCGATCACTGCGCCGACGAGGATACCTACTGTCTGGCCCATGGCCGCCAAACCGCCAACGGTTCCGCGCTGGGGAACCGGAACCCGGTCCGGCACGGCCGCCGTAATTGCCGAGTACATGGCGTTGGCTCCGGCCTGCACCAGGCACCAAAGCAATGTCATGACGGCAACGTTGGGAGCCCCTGCAAGGGCAACCAGCGCGACTGCTCCAAGGATGGCACCCATCAGGACCCAGGGCACACGGCGGCCGAAGCGTGAAGTAGTGCGGTCGCTGAAGGCGCCGAACAAGGGGTTTGCCACCATGGAAACTGCCGCACCACAGCCAGTGACCAATGCCAGGATCGCTTCCTTCTGGCCATCATCAAAGTGGGCTGCCTGCTGGCCCAGCAGAACCTGCAGGGGGCCGAAGAATGCAGCGTTGATGCCGAGGTTGACCAGCACCACTCCTGTGACCCAGAGCGGCCGCACTGGTACCACTGGTTCGGCAAGCGCCGTAGTGGTACCGCCACGGACGACGGCAGGATCCGGCACCGGACCCGGCAAGTCGGACAAGCTCATGGCAGGTTCCCCCTCATTTTGGATGTTCGGATTCAGCCTAACGCGGCAAAGCGTCACTGGGTCGCCGTCGGGCTCTTTATCCACATAGGCCTGTAAAGCCCTGCTTTAGCCCCCGGGGGAGCGTTAGTGTGGCCTCACAGCGATTGAGGAGAAGCACCGTGAGTGATCAAGTAAATACAGCCGATCTCTACGACGAGCGCGGAGAGGAACTGGAGTCCATAGCGGTCCAGTTCCAGAACCTGGGTGGCCATACCCACTTCAGTGGCCCGGTGCGCACTATCCGGTGCTTCGAAGACAATGCCTTGGTGAAGACCGTCCTCAATACCCCCGGCGAAGGGGCCGTGCTGGTCATTGACGGCCAGGCTTCACTCCGCACGGCGCTTATGGGGGACCTCATCGCCGCCAGTGCTGTAGAAAACGGCTGGTCCGGCGTAGTGATCAACGGGGCCATCAGGGATCGGGAAGCCATCGCCCGCCTGCCACTGGGCGTCAAGGCACTGGGTAGCAACCCCAAGAAGAGTGCCAAGACAGGCGTTGGAGAGGTGGACGTGGAGCTGATCATTGATCGCGTCCGCATCCAACCCGGCGTGATGATCTACTGCGATCCGGACGGCATCCTGATCGAGCGCTGACTCTTCCGCGGTCTCCGACTTAGAGGGAAAGTTGAAGAAATATTCTCCCAGCGGGAATCAACCTGGCAGTAAGATAGTTACTGAAAGCAACTATCCTGCTTAATCCACTTTTCTGCCACCTCTGGAGAAGATATGTCCAAAACCACGCCCGTTCGGGCCGCCGGTGAGGTCTTGACCCATCGTCAGACACTCACCGTCATGGTGGGACTCATGCTCGGCATGTTCCTGTCCTCGCTGGATCAGACCATCGTGTCCACGTCCATCTACACCATTGCCAACGACCTCGATGGCCTTTCGCTTCAGGCATGGGCAACCACGGCGTACTTGATCACTTCAACAGTGAGCACGCCCCTATACGGAAAGCTGAGCGACATCTTCGGTCGTCGCCCGCTGTACCTCGTGGCTATCGTCATCTTCCTGGCAGGCTCCCTTTACGCGGGATCGGTCCACTCCATGACCGAGTTGGCGATTGCCCGCGGCATCCAGGGACTCGGCGCCGGTGGTTTGCTCGCCTTGGCGTTGACCATCATCGGCGACATCGTTGCTTTGAAGGACAGGGCCAAGTACCAGGGCTACTTCATGTCGGTGTTCGGCATTTCTTCCGTGCTCGGCCCGGTGATCGGCGGTGCCTTCGCAGGATCCTCCAATATCCTCGGCTTCGACGGCTGGCGCTGGGTGTTCTTCATTAACCTGCCCATCGGGCTGGCTGCCCTTGTAGTGGTCTTCATGTATCTGCACCTGCCGGCTAGGCATGTAAAGCAAAAGATCGACTACTGGGGTGCTGCCGCAATTACGTTGGCTATTGTTCCGCTGCTGTTGGTGGCAGAACAGGGCCGGACCTGGGGTTGGTCATCCGCCGGATCGTGGCTCTGCTACGGACTGGGCGTCATCGGCATCGTGTCATTCCTGCTCGCTGAGAAGCGTGCCGGAGACTACGCGCTGATCCCGTTGCGGCTCTTCAAGAACACCACGTTTGGGCTCTCTTCCCTGCTGAACTTCATCATCGGCATCGGCATGTTCGGCGCCATCGCCATGCTTCCCATGTACTTGCAGCTGGTCAAGGGCCTCACGCCCACCGAGGCTGGCCTGATGATGATCACCTTTACTGTGGGCATCCTGTTCGGGTCCATCTCTGCCGGCCGCACCATCTCGTCGTCGGGTGTTTACAGGATCTTCCCGATCCTGGGCACGGCTATCCTGGCCGGCGCGGCTACCGTCATGGGGCTGGTCCTGGGAGTCGATACAGGCTTGTGGGTCCCCGGCCTGATCGCTGTATTCTTCGGCGTCGGATTGGGCTTCTGCATGCAGCCCCTGACGCTCGCCATGCAGGTCTCCGTTCCGCCGAAGGACATGGGCGTTGGCACCTCCACGGCTGCGTTCTTCCGCTCCATGGGCGGCGCGGTAGGCACAGCCGTGTTCATCTCGATGCTGTTCAGCACCGCGGCTGACAAGATCGCCGACGGCATGAAGACCGCAGCAGCCAGCCCGGACTACCAGGCGGTCATGCGTGACCCTGCCGTGGCTTCGGACCCCGCCAACGCCAAGCTCTTTGACTTCTTCAAGAACGGCGCCAACAACGATTCGCTGAACGACACCAGTTGGCTCCACTCGGCGAACAGCACACTCACCCGGCCAATCACGGAAGGCTTCGCGCAGGCCATCGATGTGGTCATGCTGACAGCCGCTGGTCTCATGATCATTGCGTTCCTGATTAGCTTCGCGTTGCCCAACAAGAAGCTCACGGATCCCAAGGCCGCAGCCAAGGATTCAGTACCGGCGCACTAGCAAAACTAAAAGCGATTTACCCTCGGCGCCTTTTCCGGTGCTGAAGTCAACGGCAGGCAGCCCTCGGGCTGCCTGCCGTCTTCACACCTGGCTTGTCGCACCCCTTCTGCGTTCAAGTACTTACACGACGGGCTCGCTGCCTCCCTTGGCGAAGAGCTGCAGTCGGCTCCCAGCCGGCTCTCAGCTGCCGAACAGGCGCAGTTGTGTTCACAACCTGAATGCATGTAGCGTCCGTCACTTGACTGGAACTGTGGCGATATGACGTGCCACACTGTGTAGCGCGAGTGCACCGGCGTCCCTGTCGGACAGCCGACGACGTCCCGCACTTCGCTCCCACACCACCGTTCCCCAAGGGAGACCCATGTCCAGTTCCAGCACCGAAGGCGCGCCCCCAGTTTCACGGAAGGTGATCGGCCTGGCCGTCGCCGGCGCGGTGGGCGGCTTCCTCTTCGGTTTCGATTCTTCTGTGGTCAACGGTGCCGTTGATGCGATGGCGGACGAATTCGTCATGAGCGAGGCCCTGACCGGATTTGCTGTAGCTGTCGCACTGCTGGGCTGTGCTGCCGGTGCCTACTTTGCCGGCAAGATTGCCGACCGCTACGGACGCATCCCGGCCATGAAGATCGGCGCCCTGCTCTTCTTGGTGAGCGCCATCGGCACAGGCCTTGCCTTCAGCGTGTGGGACCTGATCTTCTGGCGGCTCGTCGGCGGCCTGGGCATCGGCCTCGCCTCTGTCATTGCTCCCGCCTATATCTCCGAGATCTCGCCCCGACACGTCCGCGGCCGCTTGGCTTCACTCCAGCAGCTTGCGATCACCACCGGTATTTTTGCCGCACTCCTCTCCGATGCAGTGCTGGCGAACTCGGCCGGCGGTGCGGGAGGTATGTTGTGGTTCGGCATCGAGGCGTGGCGCTGGATGTTCATCGCCTGCGCCGTACCTGCAGCAGTGTACGGATGGATCGCCTTCCGCTTGCCCGAGTCCCCTCACTTCCTGGTACTCAACGGTAAGGAAGACCAAGCCCGCACCATCTTCAACAAGCTCATCCCCGGTGACGACATAGAACGGCACATCCGCGAGATCCGCGAATCCATCCAGCAGGAAAAGTTGTCCACCAAGAAGGGCTCCTTGCGTGGCAACCGATTCGGCCTGCTGCCTGTGGTCTGGATCGGCATTATCCTTTCCGTTTTGCAGCAGTTCGTTGGAATCAACGTCATCTTCTATTACTCCACCACCCTGTGGAAGGCTGTCGGGTTCCAGGAAAAGGACTCACTCACCATCTCTGTGGCCACGTCCGTCACCAATATCCTGGTAACTCTCGTAGCCATCGCACTGGTAGACCGCATCGGACGACGGCCCATCCTGCTCACCGGATCCATCGGCATGGCCGTTTCACTTGGCGTCATGGCGCTGGCTTTCTCGTCTGCGACCGGGACGGGATCGGAAATCACCCTTCCCGGCGCCTGGGGCCCTGTTGCCTTGGTGGCCGCCAACGTATTTGTGATCAGCTTTGGCGCCTCATGGGGTCCGCTCGTATGGGTTCTGTTGGGCGAGATCTTCCCGTCCCGCATTCGCGCCCGCGCCCTGGGCCTGGCGGCCGCTGCGCAGTGGATCGCCAACTTCGCCATCACCCTTAGCTTCCCCATCATGGCGGCTGGTTCGCTGCCACTGACGTACGCCATGTACGCGGCATTCGCGGCGGCGTCGTTCTTCTTCGTGATGTTCAAGGTTCCCGAGACCAACGGCATGTCCCTGGAGCAAGCCGAGACACTGTTCGTTCCCAAAGGGGCGCCTGTTGCTCCGCTGCCGGTAGCCTCCGACGAACCAAAGTAGCGCAAACGAAGCCCGGCGGATTGATTCCGCCGGGCTTCGTTTTGTTTAAGGGGTTATGTTCTAAGTTCTGCTTGGGATGCAGGGCCTCACCGCAGTGCTCACACCAAGTGCGGCTCGTGCGATTTCAGGTATGCCCGCCCTCCAAAAGCGATGAGGATGGCGATGACCATGGCAACAGCGCCGGCAAAGAAAGGAACCTGGGGTCCGAAGTGCTCGCCGAGCTGCGCCGCAGCGAACGGGGCCAAAGCTCCACCCATCCAGCGCACAAAGTTGTAGCCTGCGGAAGCAACAGGTCGCGGTGAGTCTGAGACACCCATGGCAAGTTCTGTGTAGACCGTGTTGTTGATGCCCAGCAGGGCACCGGCCACGATGACGAACACGACGACGGCAGTCACCGAGTGCCCTGCGGCCAGTCCCAACCCCACGAGGTCGAGCATGAGGGCAGCCAACGTACCCGTCAGGACCTTCACAGCACCGAAGCGCTTCTGCAGAACGGGAGCAACGAATACCGAGAAGACGGCCACGGCCACACCCCAGCCAAAGAACACGCCCCCGATACCGTAGGCATCCATGCCCAGGATGAAGGGCGTGAAAGCGAGGATGGTGAAGAAGCCGTAGTTATAGAAAAGCGCGCTGGCTGCGGTGGTGCGAAGGCCCTTATGTCCAAGCGCCAGGAGCGGATCCCGGAGACGGGACTTCTTGGCCGGAGCGGGCGTTTTTGGCAACAATGCCAGCAGGGCGATGAATGCAGCGGCCATGAGGACTGCCGTACCGAAGAAGGGCGCCCTCCACTGCCAGCCGCCAAGGAGCGCACCCAGCAATGGGCCGAGTGAGATGCCAAGGCCCAGGGCTGCTTCATAGAGGATGATGGCCGTGCCGGTCCCACCGCTGGCTACACCAACGATCACGGCAAGGGCCGTGGCCACGAACAGGGCGTTGCCGAGACCCCACCCTGCGCGGAAGCCCACCAATTGTTCAACGCTTCCGGAGAGCCCCGACAACGACGCGAACACCACGATGATGGCCAACCCGATCAACAGGGTCTTCTTGCCGCCGATCCTTGAGGAGACAAAGCCGCTGATCAGCATGGCAATGGCTGTCACCAGGAAGTAACTGGTGAAGAGAAGGGATACCTCGCTGGTGGACGCTTCAAGGTTCTTGGCGATCGCGGGCAGGATGGGGTCCACGAGCCCGATGCCCATAAACGCGAAGACGGCCGCGAGCGCTGTGGCCCACACGGCCTTCGGCTGCTTAAGGAAGGAAGCTTTCTCAGCCTCCAGCGTGGTTTCGATTGTTGTTTCGGCGCTTGCTGAAGCGTCAGCCAACTGGCGTGACATTCAATGGCTCCTTGTGTGCTGGGTTTTTCTAGTCGTGATGGATTACTCAGTTCTGGAATGAACTGTTGAGCTTGGCGATGACTGGCAATGCTGCGGCGAGATGCTCGATTTCGTCGCCGCTAAGGCCTTTGAGCAGTTCTGCCACCATGGCGTTGCGCCGCTGGTTGGCAAACCCGACGGCGGCCGTCCCTGCCTCGGTGATCACTACCTGGACTGCGCGGGAATCATCGGGATCCTGCTGTCTGGTGACCAGGCCGGCACGCTCGAGCTTGATGATCTGCTCGGTAGCACTGGGAACTTTGATGCCCAGGTTCTTGGCGATATCACCAACACGGAGGCCGCCATCTGAAGTCATGGACAGCAGGCTGAGTTGGGCAGCGGTAAGGTCACCTTCAGGATCAAGGCGGCGGAACATGTAAACGCCGAGCCGCAATGACTCACGGAATTCCTGCGCGAGTTCCAGCAGCCGGGGATCAAAGGAGTTCATATTTAGGTAGCCTAACAGTTAGGGTACCTAAATATCAAACTACGACCCCTGCGGCCCACTGTGCCCCGGGAGCGGCGGCGCCGATGAACGATACCCATGCCCGGTGGGCGTCCTGACCTCCAACGTGTGAACTTCTCCGGACACCTGCTTTGCCATCCATCCAGGGTTTTCCTTGGTGTGATTGCAGGCTTCACAGAGCCCGGCGCCATTGCCCACGGTGGTGGTCCCTCCTGAATGCCACGGGACAACGTGATCGATGTGCCGGATGGGAGCGTCACAGTAGGGCGTGCGGCATATGTCATCGCGGACTTCAACGAAACGCCTCAGTCTCGGCGGGAACAGTCGAGCTTTCGAGTCCATGGTGAGCAGCTCACCCGAGGACGGAGCCGTATAGAGGCGGCGGACCCACACATTAAATTCCGCATCTTGGGCCGGGGGTGCCGTCCGGCGTGGCAGCACACGGCCACCCGGCTCACTGGCCCGCGCTGCATGCCCTTCGTTGGCCGCGCGCGTCATTTCCCCTACCGCTTCCGAAGCAGCTTCTCCTGCGCCAACCAAGGCCCTGGCCCAGGCTGCCGGCACTATCCCATAGCCCTTGAGTCGGGCAGGCTCGCTGTCACCTTGCAACAGGGTGCGGTCTGTCATGATGAGCTCAAGGTCGACGCCGGCGATCCCACCACGCCTCCCTGTGACCCGTTCAACGAGGGCGTCTGCCATAACCTGGGCCCGGGTCCGGGACTCGCCACCGGAGCGGGAAGAGTCGGCTTTTCGACTGAGTGCGGCCCAGATGGCCACCCCCTGGGCAACGGGAAGCAGTGCCGTGAGGTAGGTCATGGCGTCCTGTGCCGGCCGGAGGCTGACCATCCGCCCAGTGGCAGCCTGAGTTGCGCGTTGGGCGACAGAACGGGGATCGCGCCGGTAGGCGGCGGCTTTCGCGGCAGCGATGATGGCTTTGTCGCCGGCGCCCTCGAAAGTACCCATGTCAGCGGCGAGCTCCTCGTCTACGGAGCGCCGGTCCTCCACCGAGAGGCACGCCGTCTCTTTGACAAGCAAAGTGGCCCGCCACTCGTTGAGCTGGCCAGATTCCAAGGCGGCCATTGTGCGTGGCATTTCTGTCACCAGCGCGTTCGCCAGGCCAAGGAGACGGGATCCCCGGCTTGGCGACTCACGACGCGCCAAGGCAATCTGGGCTCCTGAACTCTGCCCCTGCTCCGAAGAAGGAACACCGGCAAGCGCCTGCTCACGGCGTTGAGCGAGGTCGAAGGCCACGGCTGCACGGGCTTGGACTCCGGCGATGGCAGACTTCATGTCCTCCAGCCCACGCAGCTGATCAATCAGCTGAACGCTGGAAGAACCAAGACGAATGCCTCCCAACAGTGCGATGAGGGCCGGGACGCCGAGCACCGATTCGCCGGCCTCGTTCCCCACCCCGGAGGCAATTGAACCGGGGTCCACTCCTTGCCGCTCTCGAATCTTCTCCATGCCCCAACCCTTCCAGCGGGCCTCCGGCACCATAAGGGCGGAATCTCCCTATGTGGAAAACAAGCACTGTGGAAAACGGGCAAGTGTGGAAACGGGCACCATGGAAAGCAAGCAGTGGAAAACAAGCAAGCGCCGCAGATGGTCACAGCGTCAGCTTCATGCCCTCATGGCTGGCGACAAACCCCAACCGCTCGTAGAAACGGTGCGCCGCTACCCTCGATTTGTCCGTGGTCAGCTGCACCAGTGAGCAGCCCCGCTCCTGCGCCTGGTCAACGGCCCACTGGATCATCAGCGCCCCAACACCTTGGCCCCGGAGGGCATCAGCCACCCGGACGGCTTCGATCTGCGCACGCCAGGATCCCTTGCGCGACAAGCCCGGTAGGTAGCTCAGCTGGAACGTGGCCACCACCTCGCCGGCGAGTTCGCCCACCACCAGAAGGTGGGCGGGATCGGCGTCGATCGCGTCAAAAGCCTGCTGGTAGGGCACTGGATCCTCAGTGTTTTCGCGGGTGGCACCCAACTGATCGTCCACCAGCAGTTCAAGGATCCGGGGCAGGTCGCCTTTATGCGCCCGCCTAAGGGTGAAGGTTCCACCCTCGACGGCCGCGGTGAACAAGGCGGGCACGGTACCGGATGGAGTAGTCACCACCCCAGCATGCCACTTGGCAAAATAATTCCAGAACTCAGTGTTGCTAAGTACCGGTACTTAGTTTTACTATGTAGTGGTAGCTAGTAATACTGAGTAGCGAGGGAGGTGTCCGATGGGCAAGCAGATGACAGAGATGCTCAAAGGCACATTGGAGGGCATAGTCCTGGCCCTCCTGACCGGCAAGGCAGCGTATGGATACGAGATCACCACGCTGCTCCGTGAGCAGGGATTCACCGAGATCGCTGAAGGCACCGTGTACGCGCTGCTGGTCAGGATCGAGCAAAAGGGGCTAGTGGACGTTGAGAAGCGTCCGTCCGAAAAAGGGCCGCCCCGCAAGGTCTACACGCTCAACGCGCAGGGCCAAAAAGAACTGAACGAATTCTGGAACACCTGGAGCTTCTTGTCCGGACGGATTGAAGAGCTCCGCAAGGAAGGAAAGTAACCATGGCAGCAAAATGGATCGAACTGGTCACCGGATCACTCGAGCAGAAGAAGCAGTACAAGCAAGCCAAGGGCCGCATGGATGCACTGCCCGAGCCCTACCGGACCGTAGCGTCGGCCTTCAACCGGTACCTGATGTACTACGGCGGCGTCACCGACGGCGACACCATGGTCCAGATGTTCACGGACCTGGCAGACCTATGGGAAAGGGCTGCTATTGAAGGCACGCCGGTGACCGAAATGGTGGGCGAAGATCCGATCGAATTCGCCGAAACCTTCGCCCAGGCGTACGGCGGCAAGCGCTGGATCGACAAGGAACGCGAGCGCCTGAACAAGGCAATCGACAAGGCGAAAGAAGCGGAATCATGACTGCTGCGGCAATACAAGTAAAGGGCATCGAAAAGTCCTACAAGGACCTTCATGTACTCCGTGGAGTCGATTTCGAGGTAGCCCCCGGCAGCATCTTTGCCCTGCTGGGCTCCAACGGAGCGGGCAAGACCACCATGGTGAAAATCCTCTCTACGCTGCTGAAAGCGGACGCCGGCTCGGCCGCCGTCGAAGGCTTTGACGTTGCCGCCGAGTCGCTCCAGGTGAGGCAGTCCATCAGCCTCACCGGTCAGTTCGCCGCAGTGGATGAAGTCCTCTCCGGCAAGGAGAACCTGATCCTGGTGGCGAAACTCAGGCACTTGAAGAATCCGGGCGGAATAGCAGATGACCTGCTGGCCCGGTTCAGCCTCACCGAGGCCGGTCCCCGCAAGGTGGGAACGTACTCGGGCGGTATGCGTCGCCGCCTCGACATCGCCATGAGCCTGATCGGCGATCCGAAGGTGATCTTCCTGGATGAGCCAACCACCGGCCTCGACCCGGAAGCCCGCCTTGAGGTCTGGCAGATCGTCAAGAATCTCGCCCATCAGGGGACCACAGTCCTCCTCACCACGCAGTATCTGGACGAAGCCGAACAGCTTGCTGATCGGATTGCCATCCTCCATGAGGGGCGGATCATCGCCAACGGAACCCTGGCCGAACTCAAGCGCCTGTTGCCGCCGGCCAAAATCGAATACGTCGAGAAACAGCCGAGCCTGGAGGACATCTTCCTGGCACTGGTAGGCACCGGCGCCAGCACCAGCGCAGGCACCGGCACAGGCACCGCCACCCAAGCCGCCAGCCCCGAGTCAGTAAAGGACAGGTCATGAACACCCACTTCTTCGCAGACACCTCTGTCCTGCTGGGCCGTTCCATGCGGCACATCTTCCGGAGCGTGGACACCATCATCACCACCGCGATCACCCCGATCGCTCTGATGCTGCTGTTCGTCTACGTCTTCGGCGGGGCCATCAGGACGGACACGGACAACTACGTCAACTACCTGCTCCCGGGCATCATGCTGATTGCGATCGCATCCGGCATCGCTTACACGGCCGTCCGCTTGTTTACGGACATGCAGAGTGGGATCTTCGAGCGGTTCCAGTCCATGCCGATCGCACGTTCGTCGGTTCTTTGGGCCCACGTACTGACCTCGCTGGTGGCTAACGGCCTCTCGCTGGTGATCATCGTCCTGGTGGCGCTCCTCATGGGTTTCCGCACCTCGGCCAATGTGCTGGACTGGTTGGCCGTGGCGGGTATTTTGGCACTCTTCACCCTGGCGCTGACGTGGATTGCCATCATCGCCGGCCTCTCGGCAAAATCGGTGGACGGGGCGGGAGGATTCTCCTACCCGTTGATCTTCCTGCCTTTCATCAGTTCGGCATTCGTCCCCACGGAAACCATGCCCGGCCCGGTGCGCTGGTTCGCTGAAAACCAGCCGGTGACCTCAATCGTGAACACCATCCAGGACCTGTTCGCCCTGCGTCCGGTGGGTGGCGACATCTGGGTGGCCTTGGCCTGGTGCCTCGGGATCCTCGTTGTCTCCTACGCCTTTGCCACGGCAGCCTACAAGCGCCAGATCGCCTAGGCGCCGCGGCATCAGAAACAGCATCAGAAACAGCACCAAACCACGGCCTAAGCTCCTCTTTCCCACAAGAGGAGCTTTCGCCATGCAGACCGATTCGCCATTTGTCAGGCATTGGCTATAGCTTTATCGAACACATTTGTAACGGCCGTCACTATTGTGGCGGGTCCTTCGAAGGGTTCTTGAACTAATGTCCGATCAGACAACACAGGGGCAGCTCCGCGCCTCCAGCAGGGACAGCGAGCCCCACCTGTCACGCTCGCTCAGCAACCGCCACATCCAGCTCCTGGCAATCGGCGGCGCAATCGGCACCGGCCTGTTCATGGGCTCCGGCAAGACCATCTCCGTCGCCGGCCCGTCCGTGATCTTTGTGTACATGATCATCGGCTTCATGCTGTTCTTCGTCATGAGGGCCATGGGCCAGCTCCTGCTGTCCAACCTGAACTACAAGTCCTTCAGCGACTTCGCGGGCGACCTCTTGGGCCCGTGGGCGGGCTTCTTCACCGGTTGGACCTACTGGTTCTGCTGGGTGGTCACCGGCGTGGCGGACGTCATCGCGATCGCGGGCTACGCCGACGAACTTTGGCCGGGAATCCAGCTCTGGATCCCGGGCCTGGCAACCATCATCATCCTGCTCCTCCTGAACCTTCCCACTGTGAAGGCCTTCGGTGAGACAGAGTTCTGGTTCGCCCTGATCAAAATCGTTGCCATCGTGGCATTGATCGTGGTGGGCCTGGTGATGATTTTCACCGGCTTCCAGTCCAACGCGGGAACCGCAAGCTTCACCAATCTCTGGAGCCATGGCGGCTTCTTCCCCAAGGAATTCATGGGCTTCGTGGCCGGTTTCCAGATCGCCGTGTTCGCCTTCGTGGGCATTGAACTGGTGGGCACCGCAGCGGCTGAAACCAAGAACCCGGAGCACAATCTCCCCCGCGCCATCAATGCCATCCCCCTGCGCGTCATGCTCTTCTACGTCGGCGCCCTCATCATCCTCATGTCGGTCACACCTTGGACCGAGTTCAAGGCGGGCCAGAGCCCCTTCATCGCCATGTTCTCCCTCGCCGGTTTGGGAATGGCAGCCACCGTGGTCAACCTCGTAGTGCTCACCTCGGCCATGTCGTCGGCCAACTCGGGCATCTACTCCACGTCCCGCATGGTTTACGGCCTGGCCAACGACGGCGATGCGCCCAAGCTCTTCGGTCGGCTCTCCAGCCGCAAAGTACCCCAGAACGCCCTGTTCCTGTCCTGCGTCCTGCTGCTGGCCGGCGTCGCGCTTCTTTATGCGGGCAAGGACGTTGGAGTTGCCTTCGACATGGTGACCACCGTTTCCGCGGTCTGCTTCATGTTCGTCTGGTCGATCATCCTGGCCAGCTACCTCGTTTACCGCAAACGCCGCCCCGAGCAGCACGCGGCCTCACCCTTCAAGATGCCCGGCGGCATCCCGATGGTGTGGATTGTCTTCGCATTCTTCGCGTTCCTGGTTTGGGCGCTGACCACCCAGCCGGACACCCTCACAGCCCTGCTGGTAACGCCCATCTGGTTCGCCATCCTCGGCGTCGCTTACGCAGTGGTCCGCAGGTCGCCCCTGCATCAGGCCCGCGTGGCCGAATGGAAGGCGATGGCTGAAGCCGAAACCGTGGCAGCGCGCTAACACATTAAGGCGCGCTGACTTCCAACAAACAGAGGCCGACGTCGGTACCCAGCTTGGGTGCCGGCGTCGCGCTCTTCTTGCAGCAGGGACAGAAACCCGTCAGGCGAAGTACACTCCGATGCGGTTGCCGTCGATCTCCTCAATCCGGATATCAATGTCATAGACGTCGTGCAGCATCCCCGCGCGCATGATTTCCGACGGCGTGCCCTGATGGATGAGCCTGCCGTTCTTCATGGCCAGGATGGTGTCCGAGTAGCAGGACGCGAAATTGATGTCGTGGACCACCAGCACGATGGTCTTGCCCAGTTCGTCAGCCAAACGCCGGAGCAACCGCATCATCTCCACCGAGTGCTTCATGTCCAGGTTGTTCAGGGGCTCATCCAGCAGCAGGTATTCAGTGTCCTGCGCCAGGACCATCGCGATGTAGGCACGCTGACGCTGACCGCCGGAGAGCTCGTCAACGAACTTGTCGGCCATGGATGTGAGGTCCAGTTGGCGGATCGCCTCGTCCACGTGCTCAAGATCCTCCACGGTGGGCCGGCCTCCACTGTGGGGAAAGCGCCCAAAAGCCACGAGGTCGCGCACGGTAAGCCGCATCGTCAGGTGGTTTTCCTGACGGAGGATGGCCATGGTCTTGGCCAGTTCCTTACTGGGGGTGGCCGTGACATCCAGTCCGGCAACTGAGACTCCCCCGGCATCCATGGGCTGCAGCCGGCTGATCAGGGAGAGAAGCGTCGACTTGCCGGCGCCATTGGGGCCGATGATGGACGTGATGCCGCCGCGGGGAATCTCGCAGGTCACATCGTCCAGCACGGTGGTGCCGCCGTAGCGCTTGGTCACGTTCCGGACGGTAATCATTTCAGCGAGCCTTTCAGCAACAGGTAAAGGAAGAGGATGCCGCCGGTGAACTCGATGATGACGCTCAGGGCAGTGGCAAAGCCGAACACGCGCTCCAGCAGCAACTGGCCGCCCACCAACGCAATGGCACCGATCAACACCACGATCGGCAGAAGCCAGGCATGCCGGAAACCACGGCAGAGCTGATAGCCGAGGCTCACCACCAGGAGCCCGAAGAACGTCACGGGACCCACCAGGGCCGTGGAGATGGCAACCAGCAGCGAGCATGCAAGCAACACCCGCATCACCACGCGCTTGTGGTCCACGCCGACGTTGATGGCCACTTCCCGGCCAAGCGCCAGCACGTCCAAGGTGTGCCGCATGCGCCACACTCCGACGCATACCAGCGCAACCAGCACCGCGGAAACACCCAGCAGCCCCGGGTCCACGTTGTTGAAGCTGGCGAAGAACAGGTCCTGGAGGATGATGAATTCGCTCGGTTCCATGAGCCTCTGCAACAGCGAGGAGAAACCACGGAACAGCGTGCCAAGCACAATCCCAACGAGCAACAGCAGATGCAGGGACCTCGTGGCCCCGGTGAACATCCACCGGTAAAGGAACGCGCTGAATCCCACCATCAGCAGGATCTCCACACCGAACTTGAGCGTCGACGGAGCGGTGGCCAACGTCGCGGCCCCGGCAATGAAAGCCAGCGCGGTTTGCACCAGGATGTACAGGGAGTCGAAGCCCATAATGGACGGCGTCAGGATCCGGTTGGCCGTCACGGTCTGGAAAAGCAGCGTGGACACTCCAACCGCCACGGCTACCAGCAGCATCGCTGAGACCTTGATGGCCCGGCGCGGCAGGATGTACGCGATGTTGCCTTTGAGGTCGATGGTCAGGAAAACAGCAACAAGAACGACGGCGGCAATCGCCAGGATGGCGATCACCAGTCCCGGCGGGGTGCTTCGTACGGTTGCGCGCAGGCGGGCCACCACAGAAACGGGCGCGAGTGGCTTCAGGGGTGCCGGCGTCACGGAAGTTTCAGGCATTGCGTTTCCTCAACAGCAGGAAGAGAAACAAGATGGCACCCAGGACGGACATGACCATGCCCACAGGAACCTCATAGGGGAACCGAATGGTCCGGCCAATGATGTCGCAAACCAGCACGAACGCCGCCCCGAAAAGCGCGGTCCAGGGAACGGCACGGCGGAGATTGTCGCCGAACAGCAGGGAAACAATGTTGGGGACCACCAGGCCGAGGAACGGCACAGCGCCCACAGTGGTAACAACAACCGCCGAGATCAGCGAGACGATCATCAGGCCGAGCCGCATGGTGCGGGCGTAGTTCAGGCCAAGGTTGGTGGTGAAGTCCTGGCCCATGCCGGCCACGGTGAAGCGGTCGGCAGCAAGGAGGCCCACCAACACCAGGACAGCCACGATCCACAGCAGTTCGTACCGGCCGCGCAGCACCCCGGAGAAGTCGCCGATCATCCAGTTGCTGAGCGTCTGCAACAGGTCAAAACGGTAGGCGAAGAACGTAGTGACGGCCGCGATGATGCCGCCCAGCATGATGCCCACCAGCGGAATCAGCAGGGTATTCCGGGCCGGAAGCCTCCGGAGGATCGCCAGGAACAGGGCTGTGCCCAGGACGGCGAACACGGATGCCACGATCATCTTGGTCAGAATCGGTGAGTCCGGGGCAAACACGGTGACCACCAGGATGCCGAGAGTGGCCGATTCCACCGTGCCCACAGTGGACGGCTCAACAAAGCGGTTCCGGGCCATGAGCTGCATGATCAACCCGGCAACGGCGACGGCCATCCCGGCCAGCACCACAGCCAAGGTGCGTGGCACCCGGGAGACCCAGAAGATCTCCCAAGCACCGGCGTCGTTCGCCAGCAGGGCCGGCAACGAAACGTCGCTGACCCCGACGAAGATACTGCCAACCGCAATCACCAGCACAACGACGGCAGCCGCAACCAGGCGGGCGGTTTCGCCAGTCCGGTTGCGGCTTGCTGCTGCCGTGGGGCGCACGGCTGTAATTGTCACGTCAGGATTTCAGGTGAAGCGGAAGGTCAGGCGACGGAGTCGGCCACTGCGGTGACCATGGCCTGGACGTTGTTCAGGCCGTAGCCAACGATGTACCAACCGGCGGGATCGAGGTTGACGATCTTGTTGTTCTTGGCGGCGTTGGTGGACTTCACGAGCTCGTTGTCCAGGATGGGGTTGGCTGTGGAGCCGGGGGTGCCGATCGCGGTATCGCGGTTGATGACGTAGAGGATGTCCGGGTTGGTTTCCTTGATGTATTCGAAGGAAACAGCCTCGCCGTGGGAGCCCTCGGCCTTGACGTCGGCCGCAGTGGGGACGCCCAGGACGTCGTGGATGATGCCGAAGCGTGAGCCCGCACCGTACGCGGTGACTTCGCCACCGGAGGTCAGGACGATCAGGCCCTTGCCGGCAGAGGTGGCCTTGGTCTTGGTCTCAGCCACCTTCTTGTCTACCTCTGCAAGCTTGGAGGCGACTTCGTCTTCCTTCTTGAAGATCTTGCCGAGCTTCTCGGTCTGGGCCTTGAAGCTTTCCATCGGCTTGGCGGCGTCAACGGAGAGATCGATGGTGGGGGCGATCTTGCTCAATTCCTCGTAGGCGCCGGCGGTGCGGCCGGAGACGATGATGAGGTCCGGAGCTGCGGAGCTGACGGCTTCGAAATCGGGCTCCTTCAGCGAGCCCACCTTGGCATACTTGGCGTCGGAGAACTTCTTGAGTGCTTCCGGGTAGCTGGCTTCGGGAACGCCGGTGGGCTCCACGCCGAGCGCGTTCATGGTATCCAAAACGCCGAGATCGAAAGTGACCACCTTGGCCGGGTTCACGGGAACATTCGAGGTGGAGCCTTGGGCGTGTTCAATCGTGATGGTGCCGGCTTCCCCGGGCTGGGAAGACGCCGCCGCCCCGCCTCCACATGCCGTAACGGTCAGCAAGGCAGCGCCTGCAGCCAGTGCCCCGATGTAGCTCGACAGCCTCTTTTTCACGCCGGTACTCCACTCACTAATAAGTCATAGATGTGTTGCCTAATTGCTTTTGACTCTATTAGTAAGGTGAGGCTAACTTCAAAACCGAAAGGCCCTCCAGCGGTTGAAAGTGACCGAAGTCACGCGTTTTTCTCCCGCTGGAGAGCCTTTGTTACTTTTCGATCGTCAGGATCAGGATTCTGCTTGCCGATCCTCCACGAGCTTCTGGACGGCAGCGAACAGTGGGTGCGAGGCCGTCAGTTCCGTGATGCGTTCGACGGCGGCCGCAGCGTCCAGCGCCGAGAGCAGCTTTGCGAGCTCTACGGCTTCGTCGTCGTTAGCGTCGTCGAAGCGGAGGGCAGCAGACATCGCCTCAAGAAGTGCCACCGGTGTCACGCCACGCTCGGCCAACTCCGCAGCAGGACCAACAAAGCGCTCATGCCGGCTGAGCTTCCGCAAGGGCGCCCTGCCCACGCGGTTCACCGTGTCCGGCAGATGCGGGTTGGTGAAGCGGGAAAGGATTTTCTGGACATAGGCCTCCTGCTCCGCCTCAACAAACCCATGCTTGGCAACCAGCAGTTCCTTGGTTTCCTCCAGCACTGCGCGGACCTTCGCTGCAACAGACGGATCCGCCATGGCATCGGAGATCTTCTCAAGCCCGGCCTGGTACCCGAAGTACGCGGCCGAAGCATGGCCGGTATTGACCGTGAACAGCTTGCGCTCAATGTATGGACCAAGCTCGTCCACGAACGTGGCGCCCGGGATCACCGGCGCGTTGCCACCAAACGGAGTCCGGTCAATGACCCACTCGTAGAACGTCTCCACGGTGACGTCCAGGCCCTGGCCCGGCGCCTGGTTGGGGACAATGCGGTCCACCGCCGTGTTGGCAAAGACTGCGAGCGCGTCCAAGTCGCCCGCGGAGTCGTCCCAGGCCGCACGGATTTCCGTGTGCAGGAGATCCGTAGCGTTAATGGCGTTCTCGCAGGCCATGACCTGCAATGGCGGCAACTCCGGGGAACGGGCGGCCAGTCCCCTGGCGATCACCGGTGCCACGAACTTCAGGATGTGCGGACCCACCGCAGTGGTGACCACATCCGCCGTCGAGATTTCCTCCACAACGGCGACTTCCTGCGAACCCGAGTTAAGGGCGCGGAAACCTGTGACGGTCTTGACCGCCGGGTTCTCGCCAACCTCGTGGACGTCATAGCTGCTTGCCGCCGCGAGCTGGCTGATCAGCGCGTCCGCGACATCGGCGAACACCACCTCATAGCCGGCTTCGTGAAGCAGCAGCCCCACGAAGCCACGCCCGATGTTGCCTGCCCCAAAATGGACTGCCTTCACTATGCGTTGACCTTTCCGAACAGCTCCAACACTTCATCAACCGTGGTTGCTTCCTCCAACTGGGCCACCTGGGCCTTGTTGGTGAAGATCTTGGCGATTGAAGACAGGATGTGGAGGTGTTCATTGTTGAGGCCGGCCACGCCAACCACGAACTTCACTTGCTTGCCACCCCAGTCGATGCCCTCCGGGTAGCGGATGATGGACACGGCCGAGTGGTTGATGTGCTCCTTGGCATCGTTGGTGCCGTGCGGGATCGCCAGGAAGCTGCCCATGTATGTGGACACGGATTCCTCGCGCTCGTGCATGGCGTGGACGTAGCTCACATCCACGGCACCGCGGTCAAGCAGGAGCTTGCCCGCCTCGTCGATCGCAGCATCACGGTCCGTTGCGGTTCCGTTCAGGACCACGCTTTCGCGAAGCAGGACACCTTTGCCTTCAGCTTGAGCGCCTGTTGCTTGAGCGCCGTTTGCTTGACCCCCGACGCCGACAGCCGGTTCAGCGGTATGCGCACCCTGGGCGGGGGCTGCTGTTGTGGCAGCTTCGGTGGGCTGTGCCCCGGCGGCGGGTTCCGCCGTCGTGCCTGACGCTGTGGCGTCAGTGTTGCTGCTGCGGACCAGCTCAACAATGTCGTCATACTCGGGGCTGTTCATGAAGTTGTCCACCGAGTAGTGGATGGCACTGGCCGTCCTCGGCTGGGCTCGTTCGGTCAGGTCCTGGTGGGTGACCACAACGTCGTAGCTGTCGCTGAGGTTCGCGATGGCCGAGTTGGTGACTTTGACGTCCGGGAAGCCGGCCGCCTTGATCTTGTTGCGCAGCACCGAGGCGCCCATGGCACTTGAACCCATGCCGGCGTCGCAAGCGAACACGATGTTTTGAACCGGGCGGGTGAGGACGGTGCCCTCACCCTGGGCTGCAGCCCTGTCGCCTACCAATGCTGAAGAGACCGAGCTCTTCTTGCCCTTCATGGCCTCCATGCGGGATGTGGCGGCGGAGAGGTCATCCTCGCCCTTGTTCTTGGAGGTCCGCAGAATCAGCGAAGCGATCAGGAAGGACACGGCAGTGGCCAGGACAACCGCCAGGATGACGCCGACGTAGCTGTCGCGGGAGGTCTGGGCAATGACCGCGATGATGGAACCCGGAGCAGCAGGTGCCACGAGTCCGGAGTTGGTGATGGCCAAGGTGGCGATGCCCGTCATGCCACCGCCGATCGCGGCGAGGATGAGGATGGGCTTCATCAGGACGTACGGGAAGTAGATCTCGTGGATACCACCGAGGAAGTGGATGATCGCGGCACCGGGTGCCGAAGCACGGGCAGCTCCACGGCCGAAGAACATGTACGCCAGCAGGATGCCCAGGCCCGGGCCGGGGTTGGCCTCGAGCAGGAACAGGATGGACTTGCCCTGGTCCAGCGACTGCTGGATGCCCAGCGGAGTCAGCACGCCGTGGTTGATGGCGTTGTTGAGGAAGAGGACCTTGGCAGGTTCGATGAAAATGCTGGTCAGCGGCAGGAGGCCGTTGTCCACCAGGAACTGGACCACGGAGCCGGCGCCGGCCGTGAAGGCCTTGACCACGGGCGTCAGCCCGTAGAACCCGAGCAGGGTCAGGATTCCGCCCCAGATACCGGCAGAGAAGTTATTGACCAGCATCTCAAAACCGGGCCGGATCTTGCCGTCCCAAATGGCGTCGATCTTCTTCATGGTCCAGCCGCCCAGCGGGCCCATGATCATGGCGCCAATGAACATGGGGATGCCGGTACCGACAATCACGCCCATGGTGGCGATGGCACCCACCACGCCGCCGCGAACGTCGTAGACCATCCGGCCGCCGGTGTAGGCAATCAGGAGCGGAAGCAGGTAGTTGACCATGGGGCCCACAAGGCCCACGTGGGCAACACCTTCGGCGTTGGTCCCATAACCGCCAAGCTCCGGGACCGGAATCCAGCCCTTTTCGATGAACAGGGCTGTGATGAGGCCCCAGGCGATGAAGGCACCAATGTTCGGCATGATCATGCCGGACAGGAATGTCCCGAACTTTTGGACACCAACACGGGCGCTGGTGCGGGGCTTCGCAACGGTCTCTGTTGCCATGTGAATTCCTAACGTGTGTCCCGCTGCGGCGCGGGGTCAGTCGATATAGATCGAGAGAGAACAGCCTTAGGAGCTGCTGGAAATGCGGTGAAGCCACTCAAGGAACAGCTTCAATTCAGAGCTGGAAAGTTGGTCTGAATGTGAGGCCTGCAGTGCCGCATTCAGGGCGATTGCCGCAACAACCACGGACGATTTACCGGAATCGTCCGCCGCGGCGCCACGGGCAGTGTCCGTGGAGACAGCAAAAATCATGGAATCCCGGGTCATCGTTGAGAGCTCGAGGTTCCTTTCTTCCACCGGTTCAGCGATCAGCATGAGCGTGACGCCCACGTTGGCGGCCAGAATGCTGCGGGCCGCTTCGCGGGGCGGCACGTTGATCTGGCCCGAGATAGCGGCCTTGTTCAGCATCTCTTCCAGAAGCGCTTCAGCATCGGCCACGATCGCTGGGCGGCTTTCCGGCCTGATGTTGCCGAACATCACCAGATACAGATGGGGTTGGCTCAGCCCGAACTGGACGTGGTTGTCCCACATCCGCCGGACGTCTTCCAAGGGCTCCCCGGACGGTGCAAAATCCCGCTCCCCCGCCACATACTCTTCAAATCCGGCTGATACGACGGCGTCGAACAAACCCTCTTTGTCTCCGAAGTGGTGGTAGAGCGTGGGCGCCGTGACCCCGGCAAGCTTGGTGATCTGGCGCGTTGAGACCGCTGACCCCTCCGAATTCGCCAGCAACTCGGCAGCTGCGCGAAGCAACCGAATTTTAGGCGGAAGCTGGTCATCGAAACTCATAACCGCTACCCTAGCACCTATAGCGTTGCTATATGAAGTGGCTCACAAAGGAATTTTGTAGGCTAGTTTTCGAGGCTCCCGGTGCCGTCGCCGGCGGGCCTGAACCAACAAGCAGGAACAGAGGATTCAGTGCAGAATTTCCAAGGAGTAGGGGTAAGCCCTGGCCGCATCATTGGTTCCGTCCGCCAGATGCCCAAGCCGGTGAGCGAACCGCCGTCGGGCGAGCGGTTGGGTGCGGACGTCAGTCCGGAGGACGCCGTCGCCGGCTTGAAAGCCGCCGCGCAGTCCGTCCATGACGAGCTCAAGGCACGTGCGGACAGCGCTTCGGGCGACGGCAAAGCCGTCCTCGAGGCCACCGCGCTCATGGCCAAGGACACCATGCTCCTGAAATCGGCCAGCAAGCTCATCAACGCCGGATCCTCGGCTGAGCGGGCCATCTGGGAAGCCGGCGCCTCGGTCTCCGAGATGCTGCACAACCTTGGTGGCTACATGGCCGAGCGCGCCACCGACGTCCTGGATGTCCGCGCCCGGATCGTGGCCGAACTCCGCGGCGTCCCTGCTCCCGGCATCCCTGCCTCGGACACGCCTTTCATCCTGGTGGCCGAAGACCTCGCCCCCGCCGACACCGCAACGCTGAACCCCGCGGTGGTTCAGGCACTGGTCACCTCCGGAGGCGGCCCGCAGTCCCACACAGCCATCATCGCGCGCTCACTCGGCCTGCCCGCAGTGGTTGCGGCGCACGGTGTTGATGACATTGCGGACGGAACCGAGATCTACGTGGACGGCGCGGCAGGCTTCGTGGCCGTCTCGCCCACCGAAGAGCACCGCACTGCCGCTACGGCCTGGGCGGAAACGTCCGCAACCCTTGCAGCCTTCGACGGTAACGGCACGACGGCGGACGGCCACCTGGTGCCGCTGCTCGCCAACGTCGGTGGAGCCAAGGATGCCGTAGCCGCAGCCGGTTTGGGTGCCCAGGGAGTGGGCCTGTTCCGCACGGAATTCTGCTTCCTGGAACGCGACACCGAGCCGTCAGTGGATGAGCAAGCGGCAGCCTACAAGGCCGTTTTCGATGCATTCCCGGGTAAGAAGGTTGTCCTGCGCACCCTCGACGCCGGCGCCGACAAACCCCTCCCCTTCCTCACCGATGCCACCGAACCCAACCCTGCACTGGGTGTACGCGGCTATCGCACCGATTTCACCACGCCCGGCGTCCTGGAACGCCAGCTGGAGGCAATAGCCCGGGCTGCTTCGGAATCCGAGGCCGATGTGTGGGTCATGGCCCCCATGATCTCCACGGCTGCCGAAGCCGGACGTTTCGCCTCGCTGTGTGCCGCCGCTGGAATCCAGACGCCCGGCGTCATGGTGGAAGTTCCCTCCGCTGCACTGACTGCCGCCACCGTGTTGCGGGAAGTCGGGTTTGCCTCGCTGGGAACCAATGACCTCACGCAATACGCCATGGCCGCCGACCGCCAACTCGGCCCCCTCGCCGAGCTCAACACGCCGTGGCAGCCGGCCGTGCTTCGGCTGGTGCAGCTCACTGTTGAAGGTGCTTCCCAGGAAAGCACGGGCCGGGAAGGCGATGCGAAGCCCGTTGGTGTCTGTGGTGAGGCAGCCGCGGACCCGGCACTCGCCGTCGTTCTTACCGGTTTGGGCGTCACCACCTTGTCCATGACCGCTCGCTCGTTGGCGGCGGTCGGGACTGTGCTGAAGACTGTGACGTTGGAGCAGGCGCAGGAACTCGCGCAGCTCGCTTTGTCTGCGCCGAGTGCTCTTGAGGCCCGCGATTGGGTCCGCGCAAAGCTCCCCGTGCTCGAAGAGCTCGGCCTCTAACCTCTTGTTTGTTTCCGTCGAAGGAGAAACCATGCCCGAACGCACAGCCACCATCGCCAGCCGCTCCGGACTGCATGCCCGCCCGGCCGCCTTGTTTGCCGAGGCCGCCGGCGAACAGCCCGTGGAAGTCACCATTGCCATGCAGGGTGAACCTGCCGAAGACGCCCTCGATGCCGCCAGCATCCTTTCGCTCATGACGCTCGGCGCCGCTAAGGGCGACGTCGTGGTGCTGCGGGCCGAGGGGGACGGTGCCGACGCTGCGCTGGACGCACTGGTGAAGCTCCTGGAGACGGACCTGGACGCGGAGTAGCGGGGCTCGTTACTGCCCCTGGGCCGCCCGTTTCGATGGTTCCCTGCCAGCAATGCCGCGCGCACGGCATGGTCAGCAGGGAACCCCCGAAATGGGCGGCAACGCACGCTAGGCTTCTGCCATGGCATTGATAGCTCCCCGCATCACAGCAGGGCTCCCCGCCGACGACGCCCGGAACCTGGCGCGCTCCCTCCAGGACAGCAACGACATCACTGTGTTCGTGGACGGCACGGTCCACCGCCTCCCCGATGAGGCGAGGGACGCCGTCGTCGACCTCCTTGCGCGGCTGGGCCGCGGCGAAACCGTGACCGTCAGCAGCGTGGAGGAAATGCTCACCACTTCGCAAGCCGCGGAGCTCGCCGGCATCTCCCATACCTACCTGCGCAATATGACCGATCGCGGCGAAATCCCCGTGGAATACCGCGGGACGCACCGACGGATCCGGCAGGCGGCCATCATGGCGTGGCTGGAAACGCAGAAGGCGAAACACTCCGAAGCAGCAGCCGGCCAGCCCGGGGAGAACGACTCCAGCGCCGACTGATGGTTGCGGAGTGATAAGGATCAAGCAACGATCCCAGCCAACGGACCAGCACCCCTTAAAGCCGGGGTTACGCTTGATCGGTGGGCAATTTCAAGGGGTGGCATATCGTGGCCGGGTTGGCCGCCATGGCCCTTGCCGCACCCTTGGGCTCTGCCATGGGATTGAACTTCGTGGCAACCTTCATGTTTGCCTGCACAGTCTTCGTGGCAGTAGCCATGTGGACGGAATCAAAAATCGCACGACGCCGGGACGCCGCCAACGCTTCCGCCGCGCCTGAGGCTGCGCAGCCGGCGGCAGACCCCAGCGAATCCGACGACGCCACCAGGGAATAGCCTGTGCCGTCGGGGAAAAGCGCAAAGTACTCCGAGTGGCCCTGGAACCGCCCTTGGCCTTGGCTCCTTTTCATCGCTCCGACCGGCCTGCTCCTCGGGACGATCTGGATGTACACCGGAGGCTGCGGCCAAGCGGTGGGAACCGGGGAATTCGATTCCTGCCAGTCCTCTCCGTTCCTCGGTTATCCGGTGACATGGACAGCCACGGCAGCCATGGCGTTGTTCCTTGCCTGGAGCCTCGTGGGGCTGGGCAGGGCGCTGCGGTATTCCCGAAAGCCCTCCCGGGACCGGGTTTTCCCTGAACCGCGGCTTCCTGGAACCGCCGGGGACAGAGGCAGCTGCAGACCGGACCATGGGGTTCAATAGCGGTATGGCCCTGACCTCACCCTCCGACGTGTGGCCCGTGGTGCACGAGGAACGTCGTGCACTGATCCGGGATCTCGAACCACTTCAGCCCTTCCAATGGAAGACGCCATCCCTTTGCCCCGGCTGGGACGTCCATGACGTCCTGGCGCATGTGATCGACAGCGCCAAGACCACCCGACTGGGCTTCATCCGCCGCCTGATTGCCGCCCGGATGGATTTCGACCGCGACAACGCCGTGGGAGTTGAGCGCGAACGGACCCTTGACCCCGGCACCACGTTGGCCCAGTTCCAGGCAGTGGTTTCCCGCACTTCCGGGCCTCCCGCAGGTCTGGCTACCCGGCTGGTGGAAGCATTCGTCCACGGCGAAGACATTCGGCGTCCGTTGGGGCTGCGCCGCGATTACCCGGCGGCGCACGTGGCCACGGCCCTGGAATACCAAGCGCGGACCAGCACCAAGATGGGCGGAGGCAAGGAAGTGACCGAAGGCTGGCGCCTGGTGGCCACTGACGCAGCTTTCGATCATGGAGACGGCCCGGCCGTTGAAGGACCAGCCATAGCCCTGCTGCTTGCCGTGTCCGGCCGCCCGATCGGGACGGACGAGCTCAGCGGCCCCGGCGCTCCGGTATTCCTGCAGCGGCAGGCTTGATGAAAACGCACGCAACTGTGGAGGCTTTGCTCTCTGCCGACGTCGAGGTTTTGGGCCTGAAGGGGCGGATCCTCTGGGCCAAGGGAACACCGCCTCCCGGCGCCGGGCTTGATGCAGGCACCGGACCCGTGTCCAGTCCCGACGCGCCCGCATACATCCTGATCCATGGGATCGGAGTTTCGCACCGGTACTTGGCCCGGCTCCACACCGTCCTGGCAGCGGATGCACCCACGTACTCGCTGGACCTGCCCGGATTCGCCGGGACTCCGAAGCCCGGGAGGCAGCTCTCCGTGGAGGACTACGGCGCCTTCATCGCCGGGGCCTTGGCATCCTGCGGCATCAGTTCCTACGTATTGGTGGGGCACTCCATGGGCGTGCAGTTTGCCATCGAAGCGGCGCTGCACTCGCCTGAGCAGGCACGGCAGGTGGTGCTCATGGGGCCGGTGGTGGATTCCCGGCACAAGAACGTTCGCCGGCAGTCCTTGGCGCTCTTCCTGGACGGACTGCTCCGCGAGAGCGCGTCGTCCAATTGGATTGTGATCTCCGATTACTTCAAGTGTGGTCCGCGGTGGTACCTCACGGAGCTTCCGGTCATGATGGGTTACCCCACGGAGAAGCGGCTCGCCGGCATCAAGGTGCCCGTCCTGATCCTGCGGGGAAGCCGCGACCACGTAGCTGGGCCGGAGTGGTCGCTCCGGCTTTCCAGGGCAGTTGCGCAGGGGCGATTGGTGGAGATTCCCGGCGTCGGCCATGTGGCCCAACACATGCGACCCAAAGCCGTGGCCGACGCCATCCGGAGTTTCGTCGCCGCCACAACGCCGCACCGCTAAGCGCTGATGCTCTAACGCACGACGCCGGCGCCTGGCTTTGGCCTGCTTGTTGAGTCCGCTCCTCCCGGCTAGGCTGGCAAAGCAAGCGCATTAGTAAGTTTGCTTACGAAAGGGCTGATTGTGACTGATAAAGACTCAAATGAGGAAACCCAGGGCTTCGGAGCAACCGGCGCTACAGGGCCGTTCGACACGACCGCCGACGCCGACAGCATCCACGAGGATCCCGACATGCGCCAGGACGAGGACGACGATCCCGCCGCCTCTGCCAACCCCGATCCCCTCGATGGGAACGTCACCGGCCTGGAACCCGGCGGTGGAGTGCCGCCGGGAGAAACCCCGCCGGCCGAGGGCAGCATGAGCAGCGATCAAGGACACGAAGAGTAACGCATTGCCACGGCTGAACGACCAGGGGACGGCCAGGCAGGTCGGCTACGCAGGCCAGCTACGGCAGTCGAAGCGGGACGGCCAGGCAGGCCAGCTACGGCAACCTCAGGATCTCCCCGAGGTCGTACGCAACCGGCTCTTCCAACTGTGAGTACGTGCAGCTTTCGGGGGTCCGGTCCGGCCGCCACCTGCGGAACTGGGTGGTGTGCCGGAACCTGTCCCCCTCCATGTAGTCGTACGCCACCTCGATCACCAGTTCGGGACGCAATGGCACAAAGGAGAAATCCTTGCCTCCGCTCCACCGGCTTTGGGCGCCCGGCATCCTGGATCCCGCAACCCCTTCACCCTGGCTGGCCCACTCGCCCCACGGGTGCTCGCTGAGGTCCACCTGGTAAGGCTCAAGCTCTGCCACCAGGCTTTCCCTCCTCGCCATGGGGAAGGAGGCAACCACCCCGACGTGCTGGAGTTTGCCGCCGTCGTTATAAAGACCCAACAGCATGGACCCCACGACCTTAGCGGTCTTATGCCACCTGAATCCGGCCACCACGCAGTCGGCGGTGCGCTCGTGCTTGGTCTTGAACATCACGCGCTTGTTGGGCTGGTATGTCCCATCCAACGGCTTGGACAGCACGCCATCCAGGCCTGCGCCTTCCAATTGCACGAACCACTCCTGCGCACGCTCCAGGTCCGTGACTGCGGGAGTGACGTAAACGGGCGGCTCTGCTGCCTTGAGCGCACGCTCAAGGATGGCGCGACGCTCCGAGAACGGCCTGCCCATCAGATCGTCGTCGCCGAGGGAAAGGATGTCGAACGCAACCATCGACGCCGGAGTCTTTTCGGCCAGCATCCTCACCCGGCTGTCCGCGGGATGGATCCGTTGCTGCAGGACCTCGAACTCAAGCCGGTTGCCCTCGATCAGGACAATCTCGCCGTCGATCACGCATTTGTCCGGGAGGTTCTTCCGCAGGGCTTCCACCAGTTCAGGGAAATAGCGGGTCATGGGCTTCTCGTTGCGGCTGCCCAGGACGATTTCATCCCCGTCCTTGAAGACGATGGTCCTGAAGCCGTCCCATTTGGGCTCGTAGTGCCCAACGTCCGGGATGGCGGGGACGGATTTGGCAAGCATGGGCGAGACGGGTGGCATCACGGGCAGGTCCATAAACAATGTCTACCTGCCGGTGCACGCCGAAGCTAGTCTTAGGCGATGGATATCTTGGCCGTGTTGGCGGCCGTACTTGGAGTTCCCGCCCTCCTGGCCATGGCTTGGTACTGGGTTTCCCGGCAGAACCGCCGGGGTGTCAGGCGTGCCGCAGCCGACGGGATGCTGGGAATCGCCGACGAGATCTTCCGACCGGAAACGCACCAGGCCCACCAGATCCAAAGGATCCAGCACGAACTCCCGGCGCCCGCTCCGGCCCCGAAGCCTAAGGGCTAAGGCCCTCCCGCCGGCAGAGACCTACCGGCCGTTATATTAATGTGACTTTACTTTCCTGCTCATGTACCGTCGTAGGGCGACCCGTATCTCCGCTGGGCCGCTTCCGGAATGACGCCGAGCTCTGCCGCACTCCGGAATCCGCCAGACCCGCGGCAGAGGCGGGGGACCCACAAGTTCCCGGACTTTTCCAAGTCCTTGGGGTGAAGCCGCTACTGCGGCCGGACGGCCTCGTCCGAACCCGACAGCTAACCTCGAAGGCGTTGAGAGGCAACCACCATGTCCCCAACCATGGATCAGCCGCGCCGCGCCCGAATTGACGGCGAGCGCACCAAGCCAACCGGACGCCGTCGGGCCCAACCCAGCGGAGCCGATATCAGCCTGCAGCCGGATTCCGGCACGCCCGGGACTGCCGCACCCGAAATTTCAGGCACGACGCCGGGCGCCACCGCTGCGGCGGCCCCCACCATCGCAACGCCCACAACTCGGGCGGCTGCGCGTGCAGCCGAGCGGGAACGGGCCGCGCAAGCAGAAGCCCGCGTATCCACCACGCCCGGGCCTCCGACGGCCGCCATTCCGATCGTCCAGGCTCCCAAGCAGCCGGCAAACCCCCTGCCCACCACACCGGAGCCGGCCACAGCCGCCATTCCCCTGGTGTCCGCAGATCCGGCGCCTGAAGCCACCCCCGAATCCCACACAGTGCCTGTACCCGTCTCGGCTGCACCTGCTCTGCAGGCTCGCGCCACATCCCCGGCGCGGGTTGCTGCGGCAGCCACGGCATCGGCTTCCCTGGCAAGCCGAAAGGACGTTAGGGAACAGTCCGGCGTCACCACTGGTTCACGCTCCGGGCAGGGTTCACGCTCCGGGCAGGGTTCACGATCAGGGCTGGGCGGGTCCCCGCTTGGCCGGGAGCCCCAGGCAGTCCTGCAGAAGGCGGCTTCGGTCAAGCACATGAGCCAGCGTATGGCCGTAGTGGCAGGCGCGCTCGGCCTGGTCCTGACGGCCGGCACTGTGGGGCAGGCCCTTGAGTTGCCGTTCTTCGGCCAGGAGGCGCCCGCCCAGGAAGCCAGCGGTGCCGACAGGAATTCGGGTTCCGCATCACCAGCCCCCAGTGCTTCCTACTCCAGGGCATCTTCTCCGTCTGCCTCAGCTGCTGCGACGTCAGCGGCCGGCCAACCGGCCACGGTTCCGGAGGCACCTGCGCCAGTGTCGCCGTCGTCCGTTCCCACGCCTAAGGTTTCCTTGGCTGACCCCGTCTGGGTCCCATCCGCAGTGCCGGCGACCATCGCTGCGGCACCGGGCACCAGTCAGGTACCCACGCCCTCGGCGCCTGCACCGGCACCGTCCGACGTGCCATCGGACACCATCACTACGCCGCCGGCCACGCCTGCGCCGACCACCCCGGCACCCACCACCCCTCCGGCTACCTCGACGCCCACGCCAACACCAACCCCTACCCAGACCTCCAAGCCCAAGCCAACGGGCAAGCCCGGCGCGTCCACGCCGGCGCCCACGCAGTCTGCGCTCGACGAGATCCTTGACGCAGCAAAGGACGCCCTCAAATGAGCACGCGCCTGCCCCGCATCACCACCCACGCCGGATGGCACAGCCGGTACTGCAGCAGCAGCCGCACGGCCACGTTCCGGCGTCGGTTGGGCCGTTGGAGCTGCCAGCGCTTGAGGCGCTCGTAACGGGCACGGTTTAGCGCAGTTCATTGAGGCAGGCACCCACATTGGGGGCCTGCCTCAATCGCGTTCAGTGCCTTGTTCAGCGCTCAGTGCCCCGTTCAGTGCTCAGATCCTTGGCCGGCCGGCCCATCGGCGGGCTTTCAAGGCGGCGTGCAGTTCGAGGCGGATCGAGCCGCTGAGTGGGTCAGCACCGATCAGCTGGCGGATCCGTCCCAGCCTGTTGTAGATGCTGCTCCTGTGCAGGTGAAGTTTGGCCGCGACGTCCTGCACTGAGCCATCGCTGTCATACAAGAGCTCCAGCACGGGCAGGAGTTCGCCGTTCTTGTCCTGGTCCTCCAGGGTCCGGAAGTGCACTGAGCCGGTGTCGTCCCAGCCGCCGGGCGCCAGGAGCCGGTCGAAAAGCTGGTAGACACCCACGTTCCGGCTGTCCACGAGCTCGCCGAGAGGCTTGTCCACAGCTGCCGCCTGCGCCGCAACCTTCGATTGCCGGTACGCCCCCGCCAGTTGACGTATCACTTGGAACGGCTCGCTGATGCCCAGGATCACGCGGTCCACAGTCCGTCCTGCGCGTTTGGCGAGTTCCAGTTGGTAGTGCACCAGCACCTGCGCATGGTCCGCCCGGCCACCGGACTCGCGGAACAGCACCACTGAATGCGTTTCGGTTCCTGCGCTGAACAACGCGGCGTTGACACCGATGGTGGACTGCAGGGCGGCCGAACGGTGGGTCAGGGTCGCGGCGAGAGGATCGACGTCGGACCTCGCACCTTCCGCGTCCAGGATGGTCACCAGTTGCCACGGACCCCGGCCCTGGATTTCCTTCCACCCGGCCACGGCAGCCACGGCATTCGATTCACCGCTGCAAGCCGCCAGGAACTCCTGTTCACGCCTGCGCCGGAACTCCGACTCTGCCGTGTTGGAATCAAGGAGCAACCCCGCCAACAGGTCCAGCTCGTCACGCACGCCGGGCAACTCGGCGAGTATCGCCGTCGCGCTTTGCTCTTCAAGGTCCAGCTGGACCCACAAGTAGCCCACGCGGAATCCGCGCACCAGGAGCGGGACGCAGACCCGGCCCAACATCCCCAGTTCCTCGTTTGCGGGAACCACTACGGGACGCACAGCGGTGGCGATGCCGTGGGACAGTTGCCAGAGGCTGACGTCGCCGGGGACGCGTTTGCTCAACAGGAAGTTCACGCGGACGCGGTCGGCGTGGGATTGGTTGGAGCTGTAGGCGAGGAGGACGCCGTCGAGGTCCTCGAGGGAGAGGCCGCGGCCCAGCTTCAACGCCACCCGCTCGACGATCTGTTCCACGTCTTGCTGCATCACTGAAGCGTACCAACAGCAGGCGACACCTGACGCTTCAGGGCTCGACAAATGTCGAGCTGCGACAGACCAGATCCTTGAATTTCCGGGAGTTTTACTTGCGCCCTCCTTGGAGCCCATGTCGCCTGCCTCACAGCCGGATTTATTCTGGAATCACAGCCCGCAACACATTTTTCGGCCGAAGAGGCCGCTAACGATGGAGCCCACAGATGATCATCGGCGTCCCCAAAGAAATCAAGAACAACGAATTCCGCGTAGCCATCACGGCCGCAGGTGTCCACGAATTCCGCACGCACGGACACACTGTTCTGGTTGAACGCGGCGCAGGCCTCGGCTCGGGCATCACCGACGAGGAATACTCCATCGCCGGCGCTGAAATCGTCAACGAGGCCGACGACGTCTGGGGCCGTGCGGACATGGTCATGAAGGTCAAGGAACCCATCGCGGCCGAATACCACCGCTTCCGCAAGGGCCTCATCCTCTTCACCTACCTGCACCTCGCCGCAGAGCCCGAGCTCACCGCAGAGCTCATCAACTCCGGCGTCACGGCCATCGCCTACGAAACCGTGCAGGAAGGCCGCACCCTGCCCCTGCTCGCCCCGATGTCCGAGGTAGCAGGCCGCTTGTCCGTCGTGGTCGGCGCTTCCTCGCTCATGGCTCCCGCCGGCGGCAAGGGCGTCCTCCTGGGCGGCGTACCGGGCGTCCGTCCGGCCAAGGTTGTTGTCCTCGGCGCAGGTGTTGCCGGAACCAACGCCGCCGCCATGGCCTTGGGCCTCGGTGCCGATGTCACCATCATGGACATCAACATCAACCGGCTGCGCGAACTCGACGCCCTCTACCAGGGCCGCCTGAAGACCGTTGCCTCCAACGCCTACGAGATCGAGAAGTCGGTTATCGACGCAGATCTCGTGATCGGCTCCGTCCTGATCCCGGGCGCCAAGGCACCCAAGCTGGTCACCAACGAGCTCGTCGCCCGCATGAAGCCCGGCTCGGTCCTGGTGGACATCGCCGTAGACCAGGGCGGCTGCTTCGAGGACACGCACCCCACCACGCACCAGGAACCGACGTACAAGGTCCACAACTCGATCTTCTACTGCGTTGCCAACATGCCCGGTGCCGTGCCGAACACCTCCACGTACGCACTGACCAACGTCACCCTGCGCTACGCCGTGGCACTGGCCAACCTGGGCGTCAAGGCAGCCTTCGACCGCGACCCCGCACTCGCCGCCGGCCTCAACATCGCCGCAGGCCACGTGGCACACCACTCCGTTTCCGAGGCGCACAACCTGCCCCTCGTCAACGACTGGCACAGCCTGGTTACCGCGTAACCTGAACCGCCAAGCACGACGGCGGGGTGAGGCTTCCACACGAAGCCGCACCCCGCCGTCGTGGTTTAACCCGCGCCAATGTGGCAGTTAATGCCAATGTTTCCGTCAAACATTGGCATTAACTGTCACTTCGCGGGGATGCCGGGGTTGGCCGGCGGCGAGGGAACCACATGGGTAGGAACAGTCACAGGGATGTCCGAGGGTCGGAGCTTGGCCGGATCAATCCCCGAGGGGTCGATCCCCGGCGGTGTTACGGGGACGACCGGCGTGGGGATGCCGCCGTTCCCAGGTTCGTGGGGTAACGGGTCCTTGGGTTGTTGAGGCGATGCTCCCCCACGGGGCGGCTGATGGGAATCCGGGACGGGGTTGCCGCCGGAATTCGGGGAAGCAGGTGCCGGGGCGGGCTGGTTCCGGTCGGGAATTGCAGGCTTTTCCTCAACAGTCGGGGCCGGGGTGGCACCGGTCGGGCCATCCTGCTTTGGAGCATTGCCGGGACCAGGCGCGAGCTGTGAGACAACGGTGCCTATGGCTGCGCCCAGATGCTGGAAGGTACCCGGAATTCCGCCGTCGGACGCGGCCGCAGCAGTAGCACCACCGGCCACGGACACCACAACAACAAGACTTGCGACAGCAGCGCGTCGCTTTGTCCGCCGCCGCGCAGCAAGTTCGTCGGCAGGGGGGTCGAAGGCAGGCGCCGGATCGGACGCAGGCGCCGGGTCAGCCACACGGGCCGGGTCTTCAACCGTGGCGAGTACCGTCGTCGGCGAGCCCGACGACGCAACGGGGCCATCCGTCGTCGTGATTTCCTGGGTGGCTGCAACCTGGCCGCTGACCATGAGCGCACGAACAGCCTCGGACGGCGCAGGGACAGTGTCCGCCAGCGAACGGAGTTCCAGGAGTTCTGTCCGGAGTTCGGCCTCGCCGTCCAAACCGGAGTCGGACAGCAGGCGGTCTACGGCCTGCTGGTGTGCTGCCTGCTGGTGTCTGGGTCCGCGCGGCGGAAAGTGTTCGCTCATGATGTGCCGTTCGTTCGTTGTGCACGTTTCTTTAGTGCGCCCAAGGCCCGGCGCTGCAACTGCTTCACGGCGCCTTGGGATTTACCCATGATGTCCGCTGTTTGTTCCACGGACAGGTCGGCGATGACGCGTAGGGCCAAGACCTCCCGGTAGTCGTCCGCGAGGTCGTTCAGGAGTTCCGTGACACCCAAACCGGAGGCCCGTCCGAAGGCTTGCTCTTCCGCCGACGGCGCACACCGCGAATCCAGTTCCGACTCGTAAGGTGTGGAGTCAGGCGTCCGTTCGCGTTTGCGGTAGTGGTCCACCATCCGGGCGTGGGCGATGGAGAACAGCAGCGTCTTGGCACCCTCAAGCCCGCCGTGGAGGGTTTCAAGCTTTGGATACAAGGCCAGGAACAC
Organism: Arthrobacter sp. StoSoilB20; assembly: GCF_019977295.1. Lineage (NCBI taxonomy): Bacteria > Bacillati > Actinomycetota > Actinomycetes > Micrococcales > Micrococcaceae > Arthrobacter > Arthrobacter sp. StoSoilB20. The sequence goes on from NZ_AP024651.1 coordinate 4,470,132, forward strand.
GTCCTGGGTAACGGCTTCGGGATCATCCACGCCGCGGGCCCGGAGATAGCCGAAGACCGGCCCGGAGAAGCTGTTGTAGGCAGCCGTAAAGAGCAGCGCGGGGTCATCATGATCCGCCTGCAAATATTCGTCAGCCAAAGGGTCAAGCACCCGTGGACGCCTCCATCCCGCGTTACGAGGGCGGGGTTCCTTGCCCTAAGCCAAGGAACCCCGCCGTTAAACCGTAGCCGCTGCGCGTTTAGCGGACAGAATCGAGGGGCGCGCCCGGTGCCGCCGGAACGTCGCTCGGAACCTGCGACGGGAGACCCGGAGCAGCAGGCTTTGCCGGGACTGCGGGGGTGGCCGGCACGTCCGGCGTCGCAGGCACTGCAGGCTTGGCGGGGACGGCCGGTACCGCCGGCCTTGACGGGAGTACCGACGTCACGGAAGCATCGGCGTCGGCGTCTGCCTGGGCCGAACCGTTCGCCTTCGCATTAGCGGCCTTGCCGGCGTCAACTACTGCTTCGCAGTGCGCCTCCACTTTCGCTTCCCCGCCAGCAGCAATGGTCAGGGACTCGAAGCCCGGGACCTTTGCATCAGAGTTCAGGCCGCCGTTGAGGAACGCGGTGCACAGTCCGAAAGTCTCCGGCGATGTGGCCTCGTTGGCAGTGGCGTTCGCAGCGGAAACAGCGTCGGCAGCCTTTGCCTGGCCGGCTTCGGCGGCTTTTGTCGCCTTTGCCTGCGCGGCCCCGACGGCGTCAGTCGCCTTGGTGGTGGCGGTCCGGGCGGTCTCAGCTGCTTCAGCGGCCTTGCCGTCAACTGGAGCGGGCGCGCCAACGAGGTCATGTGCGGTCTGCTGGATTCCGGTGGGAAGCGCACCGTTGAAGGCAGCTACACCGGTTCCACCGGCAGCTACAGCTCCGGCGGCCAGGACGCCCGCGGCGACTTTGCTGGTGGCGAGGACAGTGAACAAGGACATAAAACCCTCCGACAAAATACTTGGGATTGCCCCGGCAGCGGTTGGGTCGCTGCCGGATGATCAGCGCGCGGGTGTGGCCCGCACTCCCCTTACATCGTTCTTGGGTGCGGCGAGGTTACGCCTTGTCAGAAACTGATTGTCAGCGCGCGGCGTCCCGCTCAGTTGTCCACACTGGCTAGATGTCCCCATGGCCGGGCCGGCTGCAGCCAACTATGCTCAGGAAAATGCTTGGGCCGTTGGTTTCCTGGCATTTGTATGTCACTACGCTCAGGGGATACGTGATGGGACTGGGTACCTAATGGGACAGGGATTGGTTGGCGCAGATGTCGGAGACCTCCGTCGTCTATCGGCCGTGATGGATGCTGAGGCAGAGAAGATCACGGATCTTCAACGGCAACTCACCGCAATGATTCAGAACGGAACGTATTGGCGCGGGAACGACGCCGAGCAGTTCCGCAGCAGGTGGCAGAGCGACCTCCACGGCCGGTTGAGTGCCGCAGCGGTTTGCCTCAAGGACAACGCCCGCGCCCTCAAGCGCAATGCAGACCAGCAGGAGCAGGCCTCAACAGGCGGCGCTGGAGGATCAACCAAGGGAGGGCCCTCGGACGGTCCTTTCAGGTTTACTCCAGACGGGCTTGGGTTCACTTTTGATCCCACCAGCTACGGCCCTGTCACCGTGGAAGGCAGTGGCTCCTTCGACAGCCAGGCAAAGGGCGAAACGCACGGCTCGCTTGGTCCGGGCGGGATCGAGGTGGGAGGTTCCGGAGAGGCTTCCACTGGAGGGGACATGACCTGGAAGGCGGAGTCCGAATTCGGGCCCGTCAAAACCACTGTCACCAACGAAACCTTTGTTGGCGCGCGGGCCGAGGGTGAGTTCGGGGCCAGCGTGCCGTTCGGGCTGGGACTTCCCAACGCCCACGCCACGGGCGAAGCATTCGCAGGCGCAGAGAACGTAACCACTACCCGATCGGACTTCTTCGACGGATGGGTCACCAACACCTCAACCACCCGAATGATGACGGGAGTGGAGGCCAGTGCCCACGCCAACGCCAGCAGCCCGTTCCTGTTCTCCGCCGGTGGTGAGGGCTTTGCCGGTCAAAAGCTCACCATGGATAACAAGACCGACTTCGCAGGCGGCCTGTTCTCCCTGGGGCAGGGCGGAGAAATACGGGCAGGGGCCTGGGCCAGTGCCGGCGAAGGAGAGGTGACCGTCAAAGGCGGCGAGACCACCGGAACGGCGTTCAGCGCAGGCGCCGGAGCGGAACTGACCGGAAGCCGCTACGTAGAAGTCCTGGGCCAGACCCTGACCCTCAACGCAACAGTCGCTGCCGGAGCCGGCGAAAGCCACTTCTTCACAGCTTCCATGGACGAAGACGGACTCACCCTCGGCGCCGGTGCCAAGATCACCGCGGAGCTTGGCCTGGGAGCCGGGGGCCAGATCACCATCAGCCCGTCCGGCTTTGTGGATTCCGTGACCGGGTTCGTCGACTTCCTCAGCAAATAGCTTTCCTGTACTGACAGTGCTCCGAAAGGGCTCCCATGACATCGCACCAGGTTTTCCCCTCCGAGGCTTTTCCCGCCTACCCCGCAATAAAGCTCGATCCGCCCGCAGGTTGGACACGCCAGGTGGTTCCGGACGCGGTGGGTGCCCTGATGGCCCCCACCGTGGAAGGCCGCTACACAGCAAATGTGGTGATTTCCGTGTCACGCCGCTTGCCCGGCTACCAGCTCGCCGACATCGCCGCGTCCGTGGACTCATTCCTGGATGCGTTGCCCGATGCTGTTCTGCTGGGCACAGAGCCGGTGGTGATCAATGGCCGTGATTGGCACGTACGCGAAGCCCGCTACACGCACCCGCAGGCCGGACCCCTGGCACAATTCACCGCCGTGACGGTGGTTCACCACGAAGCCGCTGCGGACATTGTCCAGCTGACCGGCAGTTGCCAACCCACTGAAGGCAACCAGGACCTCAAATCCATTTACGCAGTGGTGGCCAGCGCTGACGTTATGCCAGAGACCGTGTCTGCTCAATGAGTTTCAGGACAGCAACCGGGTCGGCTGGATCCACCGGCAAGGGAAGCGCGGAGGCCGAGCCGCCGTCGTCGAGTTTGTCCGCCAGAATCCGGTAAAACTCGGGGTAAGCGCCACGCTCCGTGGCCACCGCGGTGCGCTGCCCGTTCAGTTCCAGCGTGCCGTGGTTTTCGGCAGGCTCGACGCCGTACCCGGCATCCGTCGGCAGCCCACCGCCGAGCACATAGGGTTCCTGCGGGTCGCTGCCGAACTTCACGAAGCCGCCTTCGGTACCCAGAATCCGGAAGCGTGGCCCGTGCAAGTGGCTGGTCAGGTTGATGCGGACGTGACTGATAACGCCCGACTGGTGCTGGAGTGCCAGGAAGACGTCGTCGTCGGCTGATTCCTGGGGACGGCGCGCCTGGATTTCCGCGTAGGTGACTGTGGCGGGACCAAAAAACTGCAGGCACAGGTCCAGGACGTGGGTGCCGAGGTCGAACAGTACGCCACCACCGTCTTCCGCCGAAGCACCGGCTTTCCAGGCTTTGGCGATCTCCGGAGCCCAGCGCTCCATGCCCACCTCACACCGGGTCACTGTCCCCAGCGTCCCGGCGTCGAGCAGTTTCCTGACGGTGAGCGAGTCGCCGTCCCAGCGCCGGTTTTGATACACGGTGAGGACACGGCCAAGTTGTGCGGCCAATCGGATCAGTTCCTCGCCCTCGGTGCTGCGGACCGTGAACGGCTTATCGACGACGACGTCGAGGCCGGCTTCCAGCGCGGCTTTGGCAAGCGGGAAATGCGTTGCGGGCGGTGTGCCCAGGACGATCAGATCCAACTGATCAGCGAGGGCCAGGATGTCCCCTGGCGTGTTGACGATGGCGGCCTGCGGGTAGCGCGCCTTTGCTTTCGCCTGCCTGCCGGCGTCCGAGGTGGCAATGACGGATAGTTCGTAGGCGGGATTACTGGCGATGAAGGGGGCGTGAAAGACGCTGCCCGAAAGGCCAAAACCTGCAACGGCGGTACGGATCGGCTGGGAAGTCATGACCCTAGGCTACCGATCCTCTCTCACGTAACAGCCCTTTCACGCGCACCCTCTATCACCGGTGAGAGAGCGTACGCGTGAACGCCCGGGGATCTGCGCGAGCGTACGCGTGAACGCCCGGGGGACCTGCGAGAGCGTACGCGTGAACGCCCGGGGATGTGAGAGATGGTTGGGACGGCGAAGGCCGGGAACCTCCGCGAACCGATCAACGGGTTCAGGGAAGCTCCCGGCCTTCAGGAAACTACTCTTGGGAATTTACAGCTGAGGGGCTACTTCTTGGCGCCCTTTTCCCAGCCGATGGTGGTCCAGTCCGGAACGTTGGAGAGGCTCTGGAACAGGGACGGGCCGTAGTTGGCCAGACCCTTGCGCACGAACTGGATCTCCGGACCGTTCATCACGACGCCCATGGAGAAGTACTTCTCCATGTGCTTCTTCTCTACCTCCATGGCGGCCTTGTTGCGCTCGGCGTTATCGGCGATGGACGAGAGACGCTTGATTTCAGCGTCGAGTTCAGCGTCGCCGAGGCCGTTTTCGTTGGTCTCGGAGTCGTAGTACTGCTTCACAGCGTCGGTAGCATCCGGGCCCACGGTGTAACCGGAGATGGTCACATCGAACTCGCGGGAGCCAACAACCTTGCCGAAGTCAGCGTCGCCGCGCTGATCGATGCCAACATCCATGCCGGCGGCCTGGAGCTGCTTCTGCAGGGTCTGGGTGGTTGCCGCTGCGGTGGGGTCATCACCGAAGTTGGTGATCTTGAAGGAGACGGGGACGCCGTCCTTCGCCATGATGCCCTTGTCGTTGGCTGCGTAGCCAGCGTCGGTCAGGACCTTCTTGGCAGCCTCGGCGCCGGTGTCCTTCACGGGGTAGTTGTCCTGGTAGTACTCGGAGAACGGCATGAGCATCATGGAGCCCGAGCTCTCTTCGGACCAGTTCAGGCCGTTGAAGCGGACGTCGCGGATGGCCTTGCGGTCGACGGCGGTGAAGATCGCCTTGCGTACGGCAACGTCGGTGAGGGCCGGGCGCTTGGCGTTCAGGTTCAAGCCACCGGCGAACAGGCGCTGGCCGCGGCGGATCTCAGAGTTGGTGGTACCTTCGAGCTGCTTGTAGCGGCCCAGGGTGCGGCCGTTGGCTGCGTCGATTTCACCGTTCTTGAAAGCAGCGATGGTTGCGCTCGGCTCCATCTGGCGCCAGATGACCTTTTCGAGGACCGGCTTCTGGCCCCACCATTTCTCATTCGGAACCATGGTGACGGTCTTGGCGGTGGTGTCGTAGTTCTCCACCTTGAACGGGCCGGCCATCCACTCGGGGTGCATGTTGCCCGCAAAACCGGTGTTGAAGGTCTCCGCGGAGTTGTTGGAGGGGTGGATCAGACCGAAGAAGAGTGAGTCCAGCGGGTAGACGGGCTGGGTGGTGGTGACAATGACTTCCTTGTCATTGGCGCCTGCCTTGACGGAGTCAACGAAGGCATAGTTGCCCGCCGTGACGATGTCGATGGCCTTGTCCTCGCCCTTCAGCATGTTCCAGGTGTTCTGGAACGTCTTCACGTCGATGGGTGTGCCATCGTTCCAGGTGGCTTTGTCATTGACCTTGATGGTGATGGTCTGCTTGCCATCTTTGACTTCGCTCTTGACCTCTTCGCAGAAGTCCTTGTTGGGCTCGGCCTTGCCGCTGAAGTCCAGTTTCCAGCAGCCACCGATGCCGCCGCTGCTGATGGCAGCCGGGTTGACCGGTGTCAGCAGGGCGGAAGTATCCGCGCTGTTGCCGACATTGGAGAAACCATTGAAGTCCGGTCCAATGCTGCCCACGCCCAGGGTGAGTGTGCCACCCTGCTCAAGATCCTTTGCTTCCTTGGCGTTGACGCTGATCAGCTTGCTGATGTCGCCTCCGCTTTCTTCGGCCTTCTGTGAGGCCGGACCCGACGGCGTTCCCCCGCCACAAGCGGTCAGCATGAGCGCTGCTGCGAGTGCTACGCCACCGATCGTCGTGTATTTCTTCATGGTTTGCCCTTCATGTTTACGACTGGAAATTCATTTGCGAGTTGAGACCAGGGATTCATTTCAAATGCGTCATATGTCGTCAGGCATGCACCACCAGCATGTCGGCGTCTATCTCTCCGTCCGGGAAGAAGCACGCGAAATCCTGTGCGCCTTCCTTCTCGGAAGCCAGTGGCGGCTCCAGAGTAAGGCACTTCTCCTGCTTCGCGGCAGGTAGCGCGGCGAAGACAGGACAGCGGGTGGCAAAATTGCATCCCTTGGGAGCATCCAGCGGGCTTGGAAGGTCACCCTGCAGGATGATGCGTTCACGGGTGCGTTCAAGCTGGGGGTCCGGCACCGGAATCGCGGACAGCAAGGCCCGGGTATAGGGGTGGCGCGGGTTATCGAAGACGTCGTCCACGTGGCCGGTTTCCACTATCTTGCCGAGGTACATGACAGCCACGCGGTCCGAGATGTGCCGGACGACGGAGAGGTCGTGGGCCACCATGAGGTAACTGAGGCCCAACTCGGCGCGGAGCTTGTCCAGCAGGTTGATGACTCCGGCCTGCACGGAAACGTCCAGTGCAGAGACCGGTTCGTCCAGAACCACCAGCTTCGGGTTGACCGCGAGCGCCCGGGCGATGCCGATGCGTTGGCGCTGGCCACCGGAGAACTGGTTGGGGAAGCGGTTCACGTGGTCCGGCTGCAAGCCCACCAGCTTCATGAGTTCCATGATGCGTTTCCGGATGGCAGCTTTGGGCATGCCCAGGTTTTCCAGCGGCTCGGCCAGGACCTCGTACACGGTGAAGCGCGGGTCCAGGGCTCCGGTGGGGTCCTGGAAGACCATCTGCATTTCCTTGCGCATGGCCATCTTGGTCTTGTGGTCCGTGGCTACCTTGTTGCTGACGCCGCCGATCACCACTTCGCCCACCTGGTCCGGGTGGAACTCCATGATTTCCAGGAGCGTGGTGGTTTTGCCGCAGCCGGACTCGCCCACGATCGAGACGCACTCGCCTTCGCGGATGTCGAAGCTCAGACCATCCACGGCCTTGACCGTGCCGATCCGTCGCTTGATCAAAGCACCCTTGAGCAGCGGGAAGTGCTTTTTTACGTCCTTGAGTTCCAGGACCTTGTCGCGCTCGACGCGGGGGACGCCGTCGAACTTTGAAACCGGCTTGGGCGGCGCGTGGAAGATCTTGTGCGCGTCGGCGTTGCCGGAGAGTTCCTCCGCCTTGATGCAGGCAGCCTTGTGTCCCAGAGTCTGGCCCTCAACTCCTGGCACCGGAAACAGTTCCGGCTCGCCGTGCAGGCAGGCGTCGCTGACCATGGGGCAGCGGGCCGCGAAGGAGCATCCGGTGACGGGCAGGGCGAGGTTGGGCGGGGTTCCTTCGATTGGCACCAGCGACTGCCTGGTGGCGGTGTCGACGCGGGGAACGGCACCGAGCAGCCCCAGCGTGTAGGGCATCCGCGGGTTGTAGTAGATGTCCTCCACAGTGCCGGTTTCAACCGGTTTGCCCGCATACATCACCATGATGTCGTCCGCCATGCCTGCCACTACGCCGAGGTCGTGGGTGATCATCACGACGGCGGCGCCGGTCTCCTCCTGCGCGGTGTGCAGGACTTCGAGCACCTGCGCCTGGATGGTGACGTCCAACGCCGTCGTGGGTTCATCAGCGATCAGGACCCGCGGATCGTTGGCGATCGCTATGGCGATCATGACGCGCTGGCGCATGCCGCCGGAAAATTCGTGCGGGAAGGCCTTCAGCCGGTCTTTGGGACTGGGGATGCCCACCATCCGCAAGAGGTCGACGGCGCGGGCTTCTTTGGCCTGCTTGCTCATGGTGGGATTGTGGACGGTCAGCGCCTCGATGATCTGGGTGCCTACCGTGTAGACCGGCGTCAGTGAGGACAGCGGGTCCTGGAACACCATGGCGATATCGCTGCCACGGTGCTTGCACATGGCCTTGTCGCTGAGGCCCAGGAGTTCCTTGCCCTTGTACCTGACGGAGCCGGTGATTTCAGCGGTCTCGGGCAGGAGGCCCATGATGGCCATGGAGGTCACGGACTTGCCGGACCCGGATTCACCCACGATGCCCAGGGTTTTGCCGGCCATGAGATCGAAATCCACGCCACGGACGGCGTGGACCACGCCATTCTCGGAGTTGAAGCGGACGTTGAGGTCGCGGACGCTGAGGACTGCTTCGCCGGGGGCATAAAGTCCGGCATCGCGGAGCCGTTCGGCGGGAGTCTGGGAAGTGTTGGTGCTCATTTGCCAGCCTTTGCGGTCTTGGTCTTGGCCCGCCCAATGGAGCTGGAGCTGGGGTCGAAGGCGTCACGGAGTCCGTCGTTCATCATGGCGAGCGAGCCGGTCAGCAGGAACATGACGGTCAGCGGCACCCAGAACATCCATGGGAAGGAGGACACCTGGCCCGTTGCCTGGCCAATGAGGACACCGAGGCTGACGTCCGGCAGTTTGATTCCGATACCGATGAAGGAGAACGCAACTTCGGCAAGGATGGCACCGGTGATGCCGCGGGTGAAGTCCAGGACCAGGAGCGAGCCGATGTTGGGAACCAGGTGGCGCCATACGATGCGGCGGGAAGGGACACCCATGTACTTGGCGGCTTTGACGTAGTCGCGCTGCATGAGGGACATGGAAAGCGAGCGCACCAGGCGGGCGGTTCCCATCCAGCTGAAGAACAGCAGGACAACCACCAGGAGGAGCCAGCTGGGAAGGTTCTTGAGGCCTCCGCTGCCGCTGGTTGCCACGGCAACCACCAGGATGGCGGGCATCATGATGAGGGCTTCGAGGATGAACAGCATGGTGGCATCCACCTTGCCCCCGAAGAAGGCCATGGTGCAGCCGTACACAGCGGAGATCAGCACGGACAGGCCGCCAACGATCAGGCCGATCAGGATCGATGTCCGGGTACCGTCCACAATGAGCGCCATGAGGTCGATGCCGGCCTGCGTGGTTCCGAGCAGGTGGTCCGGCGATGGCGGCATGCCGATATTCAACGGATCAAGGGTGTCCTTGTCCCATTGCGTCAGGAACCCGCCGAAGATCGAGAAGAGGAACAACGCCACGAAGATGAACAAACCTGCGACGGCGGTCCGGTTCCGCATGAAGCGACGGAAGATGATGCGGGACTTCCCGATGACGACGTCCTGGTCGCCCACCCGGGACTCGTCGATTTCCGCGATGGGATCGATGATGTTGGTCATTACTGGACCCTCACTCGTGGATCGACCAATGTGGTGGCGAAGTCGGCAAGGATGGCGCCGATCGCGAAGATCACCGAGCCGTACGCAAGCGTTGCGGTGGCGACGTTGACGTCCTGGAGGCTGATGGCCTGGATGCTCCAGAGGCCGATGCCGGGCCAGGCGAAGATGGCCTCAGCGAAGAAGCCGCCGGTGAAGATCGCCGGAATGGTGAAGGCAATGCTCTGGGCCACCGGAATGAAGGAGACGCGCAATGCGTGTTTCCTGATGGCCTGGTTCCGGGTCAGTCCCTTGGCCCGTGCCGTGCGGACGAAGTCGGCATTGACGTTGTCCAACAGGTACTGGCGCTGGGCGATCTGGTAACCGGCCCAACCGAAGATGGTCATCGCGAAGGTGGGCACGGCGTAGTGGGCCACAAGGTCAATGAACGCCGGCCAGCCTGGCTCGATTCCCGGCGTCGAAATTCCGGTCACGAAGAAGATCCTCTGCCCAACGCTTTCATTGATGCTGATCGCGCCCAACTGCACCAGGAAGTAGGCGATCGGAGCGGGAAGGATGTGGACCAGGTAGCTGTAGGACGTGATGACCCGGTCCTGGAACTTGTACTGGCGGGCGGCGGAATAGACACCAAGGGCGACGCCGATGACCAGGGTCAGGATGATCGAGGCGATGAACAGCCTGGTGGAAACCAAGACGCGGTCGGCGAACTCGGCGTTGACGAAGGCGCCGTTAGGGCTGCGTCCCCAGTCCCAGCGGGTGATGATGCCACCGAGCCATTCAATGTAGCGTTCCCAGGCGTTTTTCTCCGGGTCCAGGCCCAGCCCCCGGAACGAGGCGTTGACCTGTTCAGGGGTTGGCCGCGGAATCTTCTCTTGCTCTAGAACTGCGGGCTTGAGCGATGAGACGGCCAGGAAGTAGCCGGCACTTGTGGTCAGGAAGATCATGATCAGGTAAATGCCCGACCGCTTCATCAGATATTTCAGCATGTCGGGTGGCTGCCCCGAATCGTGGCAAAACTCAAAGCTCGTCCTTCCGCGGTTCCCGGCTGTGGCCGGCGTCAGCTACGAATTGATGCAGTGGGTTGTTGGGTCCCCCGCACCCATTCAGTGATCACCAGCCGTGTATGGCATGCGTCACATTCAAGAGGAAACTACCACAATAACTGCTTCACGTTTTGCCAGCTGGCCTCCAGATTCGCGCCTTGCAGCCAGATTGTTATGTGCAGACTGCGTCACGATGCGGACGCCAAAGGTACTAATGCGGCGTCATTGACGGGAATGGGGGCGCTAACAGTGGCGCGAGAACGGTGGGAGGCACAGCTGGGGCTGTTCCGACGGGCGGGGCTACGCCGACAGGCGGGGCCTACGCCGACAGGCGGGGCTACGCCGACAGGCGGGGCTACGCCGACAGGCACGGGCAGCATCCGGGCGGCGCTAGGCTGCGGGCAGCATCCGGGCGGCACCAAGGGGCGCCACAAGGGGTGCCGCTAGGCCGCGGGCAGCAGCCGGGTGATCAGCTCACGCCAGGAGTCGCTCAGGCGCGTAGGCGAAATGCCGCGGACCCGGACGTCGTCCACAATACGCTCGGGGTCCAGGGCGTAGGTCAGGGACATGGCCATGACCCACGGGTCTGCGATTCCCGCCTCCCGCAGCAGGATTTCCATATGGCGGTGCGAAAGCTTGGTGGCCGGTACATCAAAGCGGTTGCGGGTGGCGGCGCCGGCCGCTTTCAGGAGTTCGCCGTTTTCCAGGACGAAGTAGATCCGCCCCTCGCCAAAAGCAATGAGGCGTTCTTTCGGCGTAGCACCGGGCCCCAGCGGCGGCGGCCCGAACATGAAGCCGCGCTGGAACTCTGACTCGGAGTCGCTGAGCAGGGTCATCATGAGCCCGGCCCTGCTGCCGAACCTGCGGAAGACAGTTCCCTTGCCCACCTGCGCTTTGCAGGCGAGCGCGTCCATGGTCAGCGCCTCGGCGCCGAACTCGGCCACAAGATCCCGGGCAGCAACGAGGAGGCGCTCACGATTCCTCGCTGCGTCACTGCGCTCATGGGGCGCGCCTAGGGGCACGTCCGGCCTCATGGGGATCGAGCTCACAGAAATATTCTAGACCCCGGGAATAGAAAGCGGACCATAGTCCGTTTAGTATCGATGAAGGCCACAAAGCCAAGACATCGAACGGCCGGCACTACTACCGGCCAGACACAAGGAGACACCATGTCCAAGAGCACCGTTCTTACCCTCGTCGGCAGCCTTCGCGCCGATTCCCACAACAAGAAGCTCGCCGAGGCCATCCAGCTGAACGCTCCGGAGAACGTTGACGTCCAGATCCACGGTTCACTGGGCACCATCCCGTTCTACAACGAGGACATCGACGTCGAAGGCCAGGTCCCCGCCGAAGCCGCCGCCCTCCGCGCCGCAGCAGCCGATGCCGACACCATCCTCTTGGTCACCCCCGAGCACAACGGCACCATGCCTGCATCGCTGAAGAACGCCATCGACTGGCTGTCCCGCCCATTCGGCGCCGGCGCCCTCTCCGGCAAGCCGACCGCCGTCGTCGGTACCGCCTTTGGCCAGTTCGGTGGCGTGTGGGCCCAGGACGAGGCCCGCAAGGCTGCCGGCATTGCCGGCGCCAAGGTCCTCGAAGACGTCAAGCTGGCAGTTCCGGGTTCCATGATCCGCTTCGCTGAACTGCACCCGAAGGACGACGCCGAGGTCGTAGAGCAGATCAAGGCCATCTTTGAGCCGCTGACCGCCGTCCAGGACGAAGAAGCAGCAGCCTAGCCATTTCGCCGCCCATGCCCCCGTTCCGCTTTCCGCGGGGCGGGGGCATTCGCGTACCCGGCAGCTTGCTGGCCGTCTGACGGTCCCGGCGTGATCAACTCTTGTCCGAACCGTCACCCTAGCGGGATGTTGTCCGGGGCCAACCCGTCCTAACGTTGGAGATACAGGTGGACGGACAGGAGCGCGGGGCTGTCATGCATGCCGGACGGGGAATCAAGGGCACGACGACGATCGCAGCTGCCTGCCTCGTCTTCGGATTGGGGCTGGTTGGCTGCACTGCCGGACCTGGTGGCACCGGCAGTCCCATGGGAACCGAAGCCGGAAGCGCGGCTCCTTTGCCGACCGTTTTCGTCAGCCCACCGGCCGCTTCGCCTCTTTCCACGTCTGCCGCCCCGACACCTTCCGCCCAAGGCACTCCGTCCATCGCCGACCCCTCGCCCACTTCCACGCCGGCCTCCGCTTCTTCTTACCCGGCACCCATAGTCTCTGCACCCAGTGCCGCGCCCTCCGCCAGCCCGGCTCCCTCCGAGGCGGTCCCCACGCAGGCGCGCACCGCCGTCGCGCCTTCCCCCGAACCGGGGACCAGCGCTCCGGAGCCTTCCGAAACCGGCACGGTGGTGACAGTGGATACCTCCGGTCCCGCGGTCTACTACGTGGCAATCGACGACGGCGGCTCCCGCGGCGTGCGGTTCGGCTGCAACGACAGCCTGGTTCCTGTCCGCGGCGTGGCCGTGCCCGGGGACCCCTTGAGCGTCGCCCTCGGACGGCTCTTGGAGGCCGGCATTCCGGTGGACAGCAATGCGGCCCTTTACGACGCACTGGCTGGCTCCTCGCTGCGCTATCTCTCGGGCTACATGAGCGGGTCCACCGTGGTAGTGAACCTCAGCGGATCTCTGCGGCCCGGAGGCGTGTGCGACATTCCTCGCATCCAGGCTCAACTGACCCAGACAATCGTCGCGGCCAGCGGTGCGTCGCGCGCTGAAATCTACGTCAATGGCAGGACCCTGACGGAGGCCCTGAGCGTAAGGTGAGCTCACGATTGCCATTCCGTTGCCGGCCGGCAACGTCATGGCAGCTTGGCACACTGACTCAGAGAAACGATGGGGAACAACGTGGGAGAACGCCGCATGACGAGCCCGGATCTGCTCACGCTGTCGCGATGGCCAGCACCCGTCGCAACGCCCACGCCACCCGCAACAACGCCAGCACTGAGGCGAAGGCCAGTACGAAAACCACTGCTTCAGGAATCCACAGCCCCGTAGGTCCGCCTCCTTCGAGCACCATCGTGACCAGCGCAGCAACCAGCAGCAGGCCCAACCCCGGGATGGCAAACAGGAATACTTCACCGATCTGCCGCCGATGCGTTGCAGAGAGTCTCTCCAGCGGGAGCTCTCGTTGACCCGGTGCAGCCTTCTTGCCCAGCACGTTGATGAGCATGGAAACGCTGGTAAGGGTCAGCCCGGCCGTTGCTCCTGCCAAGGTGGCGAGAGTCTGGAAGAGAGCGCGGCGGGTCCCGGCGTCGGCCCCTTCAAGCATCAAGGGTTGATGTGCCAGCAGCGCGATCCCCAGCCAGATCAGGACGGCGAGCGCTGCCCACAGATAATCGGCAGTGGGATGGAGAAGGAACCAGCGCCAGACAGTCCGCCGCCGCCCGGGGCGTTCAATATCAACCTCGTACAAGCTCATGGCCCGCACCGCCTGCTGTGGCTTCCTCAGAGGCTATGGCCGCAGCGAGGGCTTCCCGTACGGCGGCCATTCCACCGGCGACAATGTCCGGCACCAGGCCGCTGTCAGGAGAGCCTTTGACCTCCGGGAGGGTCCTGGCGAAGAATGCCTCGTTGTCCCTGGCCTGCTTGTTGAGGATGGCAATGGCCTCGGCCACCGACTTTTGGGGATCGTTGAAAACATCCGGATCAACCTCGATGTGCGAGATGAAACGTTCCTTGAGCAGATCGACCACTTCCCTGTCCCCCGTCAGGGAATCCTTGCCCTCGGCCACCACGTAGTCAAAGTGCTCCACGGAACCGGCCCTGCGGAAGAGGTCGATGAGGTGTTGGATGCGGTCCCTGATCCGCTGCTTGTCCTCGGCATTTCCTGCCCGCCCAACACTGAGCGAAATGCGGAACGTGCCCTCATTCATCAGGCGCGAGGCACTGTCCAGGACGTCGGCCCACTCGCCCTCCATCAGCTTTCCCGTAAGGCGCTCAGCGGGAAGGGCGAATTCGAATCGGCTCACTTCGAGCCTGGCAAGAATTTCCTCGATGTCTTCCCTCACCACAGGTACCAGGACAGGCTCGAGCCCCAGCATTCCACCGAGGTAATCCCCCATCCGGGACGCCCGGGGACCGTTGCCGCTGGTCAGCACGGCAACCACGTTCCTCTTGAGGAACGCGAAGTATGTGGTTTCCAGAAGGTGGTCACCGGGAGCCAGCGGGAGCGGTTTACGCCGGCCAAGGGCATCGCCGACACTTGGCAGGTTGGTGTCCCGGACCCGGTCCAGCAACACCACGGGAAAGGGCGAGGACGCCACGGCCTGCGCCAGCAAGACAGTTCCATCCACGCTGGTGAAATGCCGGTCAATCCCGGAGTCCTGGGCCTTCTTCAGGACCTCCGCGACGCGGCGCGCAGGAAATGGACGGTTCAGCCCTTCACCGTTCAGCTGCTCGATGCGCCAGAACTGCACACTGCGTCGTGCCATCCGTACTCCCCTGCCGTGGTGGCTTTTGTTTCTGATCCCAAGCTACCGGCGGGGTCCGACATTTTGAGGCGGGCGCCGCCGTCGCATGGTTCACCCGCCGTAACGAGGCCCTTCCTCGAAGAGTGCGTCCATCTCGTCGTGGCTGCGCGTGCCTGCCAGCCCTGCCCAGTTGCCGTCCCCCAGAATCTCAGTCGCCACCCGGGCGACCTTGGCGTATGCGGCTTTGGCGGTGTTGCCGCCGATGCTGACGCGACGCACTCCGGCGTCGTGCAGTTCCAACGGCGACGGCGCACCGACTCCCGCCAGCGCATTCAGCGGAGCCGGTATCCGGCCTGACAGTTCATGGAGGACATGGAGATCCACGACGCCGGGCACGAAGACGCCGTCGGCACCGGCGGCGACATAGGAGTCCGCACGACGCAACGTCTCCTCATAAGCTGAGTCCCCGAATCGTCCCGACAGGAACGTATCGGTGCGGGCATTGATAAACAGCGGAATCCCGCGGTCGTCGGCAGCGGCCCGGATGAGGGCAATCCTGCGTGACTGTTCGGCGGTGTCGGTAAGTGGTTCCTCGCCGGAGTCCTCGATATTGATGCCTACGGCGCCTTCATCAAGGACGGCGTGGACGGTGGCCCTCAGTTCGTCGTCGGTGCGTCCGTAACCGGTTTCGATGTCTGCGGTGACGGGCAGCGTTGTAGCGCCCACAACGCGGCCAAGCGCAGCCATGGCCAGACCCCACGGAACGTGGTCGCCGTCCCGGAACCCCAGGCTCCAGGAGACCGCGGAGCTCGACGTGGCGATCGCCGTCGCTCCTGCTTCCTGCACCACACGTGCGGACGCAGCGTCCCAAACGTTGACGAGCACCAGCGGCGTGGGCCCGGCGTCGTGGAGTTTGTGGAACTGTTCGGCCTTGGTCACGGATGCCTGATGCGCTGTCATAGCTACATTCCAGCCGTTCCGGATGGATGCGTAAAGCGCGGAGAGCCACACTCGAAGATTTTGGGAAACAGATGTTGCCTCTTTAGCAACATCGAGGAGTATCCTGTCACTGTGACCCACGAAACATTGGATGCCGGCGCAACGCTGCCCGCTGAAGCCATCGACGCCATTGAGCGTGCCGCCACGGCCGCCCACCCGCACGAGGAACTCTTCTCCGCGCGGGCCGCCAATATCAAACAGTCCGCCGTGCGGGACGTCTTCGACATCTCCATGCGCCCGGGGCTCGTCTCCCTTGCCGGAGGCAACCCGTACCTGCAGTCGCTGCCCCTGGAAAAGCTGGGACAGACCGCCGCCAGGATTATCGCCGAGGAAGGCATGACCGCCCTGCAGTACGGCGGGGGCCAAGGTACCGAGGAACTCCGCCGGCAGATCTGCGATGTCATGGCAGCCGAGGGCATTACCGACGCCCTGCCGGAAAACGTCGTCATCACCGCAGGCTCGCAGTCGGCGCAGGACGTAGCCACCAAGGTCTTCTGCAACCCCGGTGATGTGGTCTTGGTGGAAAACCCCACCTACGTCGGCGCGCTGAACACGTTCGAGGCGTACCAGGTTGAGGTGGAGCCGATCGACATGGACGACGACGGCCTGGTGCCGGAGCATCTTGAGGCCAGGATCGCGGCGCTCCAGTCCGAGGGCAAGAACATCAAGTTCCTCTACACCATTCCCAACTTCAACAACCCCTCCGGCATCACGTTGGCAGCGGAGCGCCGGCAACGGATCGTCGATATATGCCGCAAGGCGAATATTATTGTCCTGGAAGACAACCCCTACGGACTCCTTCGCTTCGACGGGCATCCCATAGCGCCGATGCGTGCCGCGAACCCGGACGACGTCATCTATTTCGGCTCGTTCTCCAAGATCTTCGCTCCCGGACTCCGGATTGGCTGGGCGCTGGTTCCTGCCCACCTCCAGCGCCGCTTCTACCTCGCGTCCGAGGCAGTGACGCTCTGCCCACCGCCACTGAATCAAATGCTGGTCTCGGCATACCTCCGGGAATACGACTGGCAAGGCCAGATCGACACTTACCGCACGCTCTACGCTGAGCGCTGCCAGGCCTTGCTCTCGGCACTTGAGGAGTACATGCCGGCAGGCCTCACCTGGACCCGGCCGGACGGCGGCTTCTTCGTGTGGGTCACGCTGCCCGACGGCGTGGATACCTATCCCCTGCTGGGCAAAGCGATCGACGCCGGAGTCGTCTTCATTCCCGGAGCAGCCTTCTCACCCGCGGACGGCCCCTCCAACAAGTTGCGCCTGGCGTTCAGCGCGGTACCGCCGGATACCATTACCGAAGGCGTCCGCCGCCTGGCACCAGTTTTGGCAGAAGCCATCACAGCCATCAATGAAGGAGCAACACAATGACCGGAGTTGTGATTGTCGGAGTAGACGGCAGCGAGACGGCAATGAGGGCAGCCCAAGCCGCCCGGCAGTTGGCGATTGGCCTCGGAGCCAGCCTGCGCGTTGTCAGTGCATTCGACAGCAACCGCACAGAGGTGGTGGAGATCGGCACCGACAAGTGGATCGTGTCCGACGCCGCCGAAGCAGAAACCGTGGCACGCACAGTGGCAGAACGCCTGGCGCAGGAAGGCCTCGAGATCACCTACTCCGCGGCGCGCGGAAAGCCTGGTGAAGCACTGGTGAAGGAAGCCGAAATGCAGGACGCCAGCTTGATCGTGGTGGGCAACCGGCGCATGCAGGGCCTGGGACGCGTCCTTGGCAGCGTAGCCAACACAGTGGCGCACACCGCCCCCTGCGACGTCTACATCGCCAAGACCGACCAGCCGTAAAGCGAGCTGAATCACGCCGCCGGGTGGGGAGCCTCACCCGGCATTTGGCGTCTTTTGGGCCGGGCTCCTGAAGTCATCGTTATAAAATCGAAATGCCCCCAATGGCGCGTGCCACCTCCACTTACTGACTTCAGGGGATCATTTTCTTGCTTACTTTGCAGCCGCGCCAGCGCGTGGGACACGACATCCTTCTTGCCCGCCACGGCAACAACATCAGCACCATGCGTTTTGACCGCAGCAACGACCGCGTCATCGCGATGCTCGACGACGGCTCCTGGGACAGCGCGCCCAACATGATCACCCCAGGCCTGGACATGCCCGAGACTTTCGGCAGCGTGTTCCGCAAGGACTGGCGCTTCCTGTCCGTGGCGTGCGTGGCCATGGTAACCATCGCCGCCGTCGCCATGGGCATCAGCGTGGAGATGGCAAACAACATGTCCACCACCGAACTCCAGGCTCTTCTGGTCAGCTACCCGGCGTTCTAGGCGCCGAAACTGCGCGGCTGTGCCGCTGTGCCGCTGTGCCGCTGTGCCGCTGTGCCGCTGTGCCGCTACAGCATCCACTCGCGCAGCAGCCACCACAATCCGGCGATCACCACTCCGCCGAACAGCGAGCCCACAATGACCTGGCCCAGGGTGTGAGCGCGCAGGACCAACCGCGACCAGCCCACTGCCGGGACCAGGAGCAACACCGGCCACCAGGCAGGTCCGAACATGGCCACCACAATGACAGCCGCCGCGGCCAAGGCAGAGGCGTGGCCGCTCATCTTCCAAAAGGCACTCACCACGGCCAAAATGGCGATGCCTCCGATGAGCGCAATGATCATCACCGAGACACTGGCAGGGCCGTTCAACAGCTCCAGTACGCCCAGCCCGGCCACCACTGAGACCAGGGCCATCAGCAGCAACGCCGGGCGCTGGCGTCGGTCGCTGACATGGTGGTCTGTGATCCTGCCCAGTTTGACCATCACCAGCACGTAGGCCAGCGGCAAGACGCAGACGAACACTGCGGCCAGGAGTCCGAACCACATGGTTCCAGGAAACCCGGGTTCGATTGCGGGGCTGATCAACAGCAGCACCATCACCACAACCGGCGGCTGGAATACTTCCGTCAGAACCCGGGCAAACGTGCGCCAGTGGCCCGTTACAAGCTGCGGGGGAACATGGCCGGCATCGGCAACCGCCAGCCCAGCCCCGGCCGGTGCAGCCGCGGAAGCACCGTCCGGTCCGGCCATCGAAGCGCCACCCGGGTTAGCGGCGCCTTCCGCGCGGGAGGCACCTTCCGGGTGGGAATCCGTCCCGGGACCCGGGGTTGTTTGCCGGTCAGTCAAGCAACAGCGCCGGTTCTTCAAGAATGGCCGCTACGTCAGCCATGAAGCGGGCCGACAAGTCGCCGTCAACCACCCGGTGGTCGAAGGATCCGCCAAGGGTGGTGATCCAGCGTGGAATGACTTCACCGTCCAAAACCCATGGCTTCTGTTTGATGGTTCCGAACGCGATGATTGCGACCTCACCCGGATTGATGATGGGGGTTCCGGTGTCGATGCCAAGTGCACCAATGTTGGTGACAGTCAGGCTTCCGCCCTGCATCTCCGCCGGCTGGGTCTTGCCTGCACGTGCTTTAGTGGCCAGATCGTTCAGTGCCAGGGCCAATTCCTTGAGGGACAGGTCCTGGGCGTCCTTGATGTTGGGGACCATGAGGCCCCGGGGAGTCGCAGCTGCGATGCCCAGGTTCATGTAGTGCTTGACCTGGATCTCAGCGTTTCCGTTTCCGTCTGCGTTCTCCACCCACGTGGCGTTGACGCTGGGGTTTCGGGCCGCCGCCCAGATCACGGCCTTGGCCAGGATCAGCAACGGCGAGACCTTGATTCCTTCAAAGTCCCGGGAGACTTTGAGCCGTTTGACGAACTCCATCGTGCGGCTGGCATCGACGTCCACAAAGATGCTGACGTGCGGCGCGGAGAATGCCGACTCCACCATTGCCTTGGCGGTGGCCTTCCGAACCCCCTTGACTGGAAGGCGCTCGATGCGCTGGTCCTGCGGTTTCTTGGAGGCGCCCCAGAAGGAGTCGGCTTGATCGTGCTCGGCATCGCGCTGCGCCTGGTAGCTCACAAGGTCCTCGCGGGTGACCTCGCCCCGCTGGCCCGTGGCCACGACGTCCGCGAGGTCGATTCCCAGATCGCGGGCAAACTTCCGAACAGGGGGCTTGGCCAAAACCTTGTTGACCAAGCCGCTGATGGTGCCGCTGATGGCCGCACCCCGGGAAGCCGCAATCGGCGTACCCGCGGCGTTGCTTGCTGGGGCAGGAGCCGAAGCAGCCGGCACCTGGGTGCTTGCCACCTGGGCAGCCGGAGGCTGGCTGCCGGGTGCAGCAGTGGGGCGCGCCGGCGTCGTGCGGTGGGAAACGGGCACTTCGTCCGCCTTGGCTTCCACTACCGCTTGGTGGTTTTGGACCGTGCCCTCGGCGTTTTCGGCGACCGTGGCCGCTTCGACCGAACCGGCCGGACGCTTCCGGGCGCGGCGCTTGACGGCGTCGGCCTTCGGCCCCGAACCTACCAGCGGACCACCGGCCGGACGGTTGTCATCATGGTCCTCGTCGACGCTCAGTTTGCCGTACAACGGCATCTCGACGGCGGTAGCCGCCGGAGTCGCTTCGGCCACCGCACCCCCGGAACTGCCTGAAGCCGCAGTTCCTTCCGCACCTTCGGCACCTTCGGACACAGCGATGATCGCCGTGCCGACCTCCACAGTGATGCCCTCTTCCACCAGCAACTCAGTCACCGTGCCGGCGAAGGGAGAAGGCAGTTCCACCAGGGATTTGGCCGTTTCGATCTCACACAGGACATCGTTGATTGCTACGACGTCGCCCGGTTTGACCTTCCAAGCCACTACCTCGGCCTCGGTCAGGCCTTCGCCGACGTCCGGCAGGTTGAATTTCTTTACAGTCACAGTGGTCCTCGATTTCCGGTTACCAGGCAACGAAGCCGGGCAGGATCAGGGCGGTTGAGTGGGCCAGCAGGCGCTAGTAGGACAGCGAGCGGTCGAGTGCTTCCAGGATCTTGTCGATGTCCGGCAAGTAGTCCTCTTCCACCTTGGCAACGGGGTACGGCATGTGGAACCCGCCAACGCGGATCACGGGGGCCTCAAGGTGAAGGAACGCCCGCTCACTGATACGAGCCGCGATCTCGCCTCCGATGCCGCCGAACGTGGGTGCCTCGTGGGCGACGATCAGGCGCCCTGTCTTCTTGACCGAGGCTTCCACGGTGTCAAAATCCAGGGGCGAGATGGAGCGGAGGTCGATGACCTCAATGCTCCGGCCGTCCTCCGTAGCAGCGTTGGCTGCGGCCAGGGCTACGGGAACCAGCGGTCCGTAGGCCACGATGGTGGCATCAGTGCCCTCGCGGACTATATGTGCCTTGAAGGGATCCTCGGACAGGCCGGCATTCTGGACATCCACTTCACCCTTGAGCCAGTAGCGGCGCTTGGGCTCGAAGAAGATGACCGGGTCCTGGCACTCAATGGCTTTCTGGATCATCCAATAGGCATCGTGGGCATTGGACGGGGAAATGATGCGCAATCCCGCCGTGTGGGCGAACAGTGCTTCCGGCGACTCGGAGTGGTGCTCGATCGAGCCGATACCGCCACCGTAGGGAATGCGGATGACCACCGGAACGGTGAGTTTGCCGAGGCTGCGGGCATGGATCTTGGCCAGCTGGGTGGTGATCTGGTTGAAAGCCGGGTAGACAAAGCCGTCAAACTGGATCTCGCATACGGGAGAGTACCCACGAAGGGCCAAGCCGATTGCGGTGCCCACAATGCCCGATTCCGCCAAGGGCGTGTCCAGGACACGCTCTTCACCAAACTCCTTGATGAGTCCGTCGGTAACCCGGTAGACACCACCAAGATGCCCGATGTCCTCGCCCATGAGCAGTGACTTGGGATTGTTGGTCAGCGATGCGCGGAGACCTTCGTTGATGGCCTTCGCAATGGTCATGGTTGCCATCAGTGAGCTGTCTCCTCGTCACTTTCGAAGCCGGCCGAGTATTCCTCGAACCAGGCCAGTTCCTCCGCAATCAGCGGGTGTTGTTCGGCATAAACACTGGCGAAGGCATCCCTGATGTCGGGAACCTCAAGGCCATGCGTGGTGCTGCGGACGTACTTGGCCAGCTCATCGCCGTCGGCCTTGACTTGATCGAAGAATGCCTCGTCCGCCAGCCCCTCGGCGCGCAGGTATTTCTCCAGGCGGTCCAGCGGATCCTTCTCGCGCCAGGCAGCTTCCTCGGCGGATTCGCGGTACTTGGTGGGGTCGTCAGCAGTGGTGTGCGCGCCAACCCGGTAGGTGTAGGCCTCGATCAGGACAGGACCACGGCCCTCACGGGCGTGCTCCAGAGCCCACTCGGTGACGGCATGGACGGCGATGACGTCGTTGCCATCAACCCGGATTCCCGGGAACCCGTAGCCCTTGGCACGGTTGGCCAGCGGAACCTTGGTTTGGACTTCGGTGGGTACCGAAATGGCCCAGTGGTTGTTTTGGCAGAAGAACACCACAGGTGCGTCGTAGGAAGCAGCGAAGACCATGGACTCATGGACGTCGCCTTCCGAGCTGGCACCGTCTCCGAAGTAGGCGATGACGGCGGCCTTGGGATCCGTCGAATCGGTGGCCGCGGCCAGCTTTTGGTCCCTTTGGATGCCCATGGCATAGCCAACTGCGTGGAGCGTTTGGGCCGCCAGGACCAGCGTGTACAGATGGAAGTTGTTCTCGCGGGGATCCCAGCCACCGTTGGAGACACCCCGGAACTGCTTGAGGAGCTCAGCAAGGTCTACGTTGCGGACAAGTGCAACGCCATGTTCACGGTAGGTGGGGAAGATATAGTCCTGGGCCTGGCTGGCGTGCCCCGAACCGATCTGGGCCGCCTCCTGGCCGGTCAACGGCACCCAGAGGGCGAGCTCACCCTGACGCTGCAAGGCGGTGGCTTCCTGGTCGAAACGACGAATCCTGGCCATGTCCGTGTAAAAGACGCGCAGCTTCTCCGGGTCGATGCGCTTGGCATAGTCCGAGAAGACAGGATCCGAGCCCAGTTTTCCGTCAGGGCCCAGCAACTGAACCATTTCCACCGGTTCCCCTGGCGCGGCTGCTGCCGCGGAGGTTGCCGCGAGAGTTTCTTCCGTCCCGGGGGGCAGTTGTGTCGAGCCCATTCCGTCTCCTTGCTTACCGCGGCGGGGCGCCGGGCAGTGTCTGTCGCTGGGATATATGCCCGTTCCGGAATGTATTCCGGAACGGGCATATTATTGGCTTTCGTCCCTTACTTTATCGGCAGTAAGTTGGGTTGGCGCATTTGTTAACCGCTAGGAACGCAGCGGTGCCTTTGTATAAGTTGCACAGAGTTCCAAGAACCTTGTGTTGGCTTCCACCTCGCCGATGCTTACCCTGACGCCCTCATTGGCAAAGGCCCTGACTGAGAGCGCGCGTTCCGCTGCCAAGGCCGCAAACTCGCCGCTGTGCTGTCCGAGGTTCAGCCAAATGAAGTTTCCCTGCGCCTCTGGAACGAACCATCCAAGCTCCCGAAGGCCAGCCGTCACGCGGTCTCTTTCGTCCACGAGGCTTTGTACCCTTTCCACAACCTGATCAAAATTCTCGATGGAGGTTACGGCGGCGCGTTCAGCGATCTGGGAAACGGCGAAGGGGGTGGCGGTAACCCTGAGGTGCTGGGTGAGCAACGGACCCGTGACGCTGTATCCGACCCTCAGTCCGGCCAACCCATGGGCCTTGGAGAAGGTCCTCAGCACCACGACATTGGGATACGTGCGGTAAAGCTTGATCCCGTCCACTGCAGCATCGTCCCGGACAAATTCCTGGTAAGCCTCGTCGATAACCACCACCACGTTGGGGGGAACCGACTGGATGAAGCGCTCAGTTTCCTCCGCAGTGAGAATCGGCCCTGTGGGGTTGTTTGGAGTGCAGAGGAGGATTACCTTGGTGCGCACCGTGACTGCCGCGGCCATGGTCGCCAAGTCATGGCGCCCGTCGGCCAGCAACGGGATCTGGACGCTGGCGGCCCCTGCAAGACCGACGCAGATGGGGTATGCCTCGAACGAACGCCACGCGTAGATGACCTCGTCCTGTTTGCCGTCGTCATTCTGTCCGGCAAAGGTTGCGAGGATCTGGTTCAACGCACCAAGGCTGCCTGCTCCGGTGACGACGTCGTCAGCGGGGACATCAAGGAAGCCGGCCAAAGCCGTCCTCAGCTTGGTGGCGAGGGGATCGGGGTAGCGGTTGATATCGGACTGGTCGGCAATTGCCTGCAACACTGCAGGAATAGGCGGCAGCGGGTTCTCATTGGACGACAATTTGTAGCTGGTGAGGCCCTCGATCGCAGCGGGGGGTTTGCCAGCCGCATACTTAGGAAGCCTGTCCACGACCGGGCGAGGAAGTACGCCCTCCGGTGCGTTGTCAGTAGTAGTCATGGCTTCAAGCCTACTTGCCTGTCCATCCCTGCCGCTGGGCTGATTATCAGGTGCGTGTGTAACCATGGGCCCATGGGTTCATTCATCATTCGCGTCCTCATTAACGGCCTTGCCCTGTGGGTGGCCACCTGGCTGCTGCAAGGCATGGACATCACTACCAGCGCCACGGAAAAGGCCGCCACCAATGCAGGACTGACCCAGGGCGCAGACACGGCCGGAATCATACTGGCATATCTGTTTATAGGCCTGATCTTCGGTGTTGTGAACGCAGTGGTGCGTCCCTTGGTCCGGCTGTTGTCCCTTCCGGTCACCATCCTGACGCTTGGCCTGTTCACTATCGTGATTAATGCAGCCATGCTGTACCTCACCGCCTGGCTGAGTTCCTTCACGCCCGTACACCTCACCCTCGACTCGTTCTTCTGGACGGCAATCCTGGCATCGCTCATTATCAGCATCATCTCGATGGTGGCCGGCCTGATCCCTGGAACCCGGAAGAGGTAGGAGCAGCGGCCCCTACCGCGTTCCAGCATCCCGCTTGGTTTCCCGGACGCTTGGAGGGGGATCAGCTTTCACTGCCGAAGGAGATTCCGGCGATGGCGCCCTTTCAAGTTTGAACCGGGAAACTGTGGCTACCCCACCGGCACCAACCACACCTGTGAAGACAGCCGTGGAAGCAACGAGTGACTCGTCATGGCTTGCGGCAACGAGTTCTGCCCCTTCGGCGTAGTTCTCCTGATCGTGGCCCGGGCCCAGGCCGGGATCCTGACCTTCGGGTGTCCTGACCTCGTTTGTCAGCGATACCGTCACCCTGTCTTTCGTGTCACTGTTCACGCGGCCATCCGTTCCGGGGACCCAGTCCTGAACATGTTCCAAGTGCAGTGAACTGATGCCCGGTTCCGGGGTAATTCCACCAACAGGGGCTCCGGCCGTCAGAACGTATTTGAGGTCGAATTCGCTGAGGAACGCCTTGTTCCGGCTGAGGTTCATGGCATGGACGCCTCCTTGGCTGTGCCCTACCGCCACCACACTGTCTCCGGCTTCCGCTCCGGCCCCATGCAGGGCCTCGCCAACCGCCTGGACGACTTCTTCGGAGTCGTAGGCAACAGCGTCACCGATGCCAGGGACGTCGAGGGGGTTGGTGTTGGGCGAGTTCGGTTGGGTGCCGGGTATCAGCACCATCCAGGAGGAGGCACCGTTTTGTTCGAACTCAATAACCTCGATCTCACCGCTGTTGCGGGCGTGCAGGGCCTCGAGACGCCTCAGGCTTTCCGCCATGGAGGGATCCACATATTCAGTGGATTGCTCCATTCCCCCGATACTGACGTTCCGGGGTTGAAGCCCTCCAAGGAGCGGCGACTCCAAAATGCCGTGAAGAATGTCCCTTGTTTCAGCCCACGGTGGAACCAGGACTCCCCTGAGGAAGTTATGCGTCATGTCACGGCCGGGAAGCAACCCAACCCCGGAGAGCCGCAGCTGGTCGAAACCCAGCTTCTGCGGGAGCCCGTTGCGCGCCTCCACCAGCTGGTAGTCACGGTGGCTGGCGCGGACACCCGCGCTAACCTCCACCAGATCCTGCCGCACCCTGGCCACTCCCTTGCCGCTCTCTGCAACGGAGTTGAAGGCATTGCAGCCAGTCTCATAGGAGTCGTAGAGAAACGCCTCGAGCTCGTCCTGGACGCGGCGGGTTTCGTCCTCGATTCCCTGAAGCTGCTCAATCACGTCATCCAGTTGCGCGACGCCCCGTAGAAGCTCTTCCAACTGAAATGACATTCCTCCCACGCCGCCGCGTATCGTGAGAATTCCGTCCGCCGCCGGCGGCAGTGGCCGGGGCGCTCCGCCGGCTCCCACGGGAGCTGCATCGGCCATTACTGCCCCTTCCCGGCGGAAACTGAAACGCTCTGGGAATGGCGCAGGATCAAGGCAGCAGCAGCATCCAGGGACTGACGGGCACGCATCAGCGCAGAGGCGTGCAGGGCGACTGTGGTCCGGTAGGCCCGACCTGCGGGAGACTGCCAGTCGTCCAATTGGATTCTGCGCAAGGACGCGAGGACGGCGTCTGTTTGGTCCACGCACGTTTTGATACGCCAGGCGAGCCGTTGGACGTCGTGGCTTCGGGAAGCGCACTCCAGGGGGTCGAAAGTGGGCGGGTTGGCTGCAGGCATCAAGCCGACGCTCATGTCCGTGTACTCCGTTGGTTGTTCTGCTGATCGGTAGGTCCGACGCTACGGAGCCGTAGACCTCCAAGGAAGCGTCGTTGTTGCGTATGTGGATAACGCAGGACCATGTCCACATAGCCGCCGTCATCGACTCGGGCCCTATGCCGGAACATGAAAGAATAGGCACCATGGCTGAATCCCCTCGCGTGTCCCTCGCTTCCGAACCTCTCGCCCTTGGCGCCCTCGACGGGCGTTACCGTGCCGCCGTCGCACCCCTCGTTGACTACTTGTCCGAGGCTGCGCTCAACCGCGATCGCGTACACGTTGAAGTGGAGTGGCTCATCCACCTGACCAGCCAGTCCGTGCTGCCCGGCGCCGGCCCACTGTCCGAGGAACAAATCGCCCAGTTGCGGGCCATCGTCACCGATTTCGACGCCGCATCGGTCAATGAGCTCGCCGAGATCGAAGCCGTCACTGTCCACGACGTCAAGGCAGTGGAGTACTACATCGGCCGTCGCCTGCCGGCCATTGGGATCGAGAACCTGACGGCCATGGTCCACTTCGGCTGCACGTCCGAGGACATCAACAACCTCTCCTATGCCGTGGGCATCAAGGGCGCCGTGGAAGACGTATGGCTTCCCAACGCTGCCGCCCTCGTCAAGCAGATCGAGGCCATGGCGGAAGAGAACCGGGCTGTCCCCATGCTGTCCCGCACGCACGGCCAGCCCGCCACGCCCACCACGCTGGGCAAGGAACTGGCCGTCATTGCGCACCGCCTGAACCGCCAGCTGGCGCGCATCGCCAAGACCGAATACCTGGGCAAGATCAACGGCGCCACGGGCACTTACGCAGCACACGTAGCGTCCGTCCCTAGTGCTGACTGGGAAGCCGTAGCCAAGACATTTGTAGAAGGCCTTGGGCTCACGTGGAACCCGCTCACCACACAGATCGAAAGCCACGACTGGCAAGCGGAACTCTACGCGGACATCGCCCGCTTCAACCGCATCCTGCACAACGTCTGCACTGACATCTGGAGCTACATCTCCATCGGCTACTTCCGCCAGATCCCGGTTGCCGGTGCCACGGGTTCCTCCACCATGCCGCACAAGGTCAACCCGATCCGCTTCGAGAACGCGGAAGCCAACCTGGAGATCTCCAACGGCCTCCTGGACACTCTGGGTGCCACCCTGGTTACTTCCCGCTGGCAGCGCGACCTCACGGACTCCTCGTCCCAGCGGAACATCGGCGTCGCCTTCGGCCACTCTTTGCTGGCCATCTCCAACGTAGCCAAGGGGCTCAAAGCCCTGGACGTCGCCGAGGAAGTCCTTGCCGGCGACCTCGACACCAACTGGGAAGTCCTGGGTGAAGCCATCCAGATGGTGATGCGCGCAGAAGCCATTGCCGGCGTCGAAGGAATGGAAAACCCTTACGAACGGCTGAAGGACCTCACCCGCGGCCAGCGCGTGGATGGAGCCCGTATGCAGGAATTCGTTCAGGGACTCGGCCTGTCCGCCGACGCCGAAGCACGCCTGCTCGCGTTGACCCCTGGCAAGTACACGGGCATCGCCGACAAGTTGGTGGACCACCTGCGGTAACACTCAGCTGAAGTAAGGACCACCTGGAGTAAGAGCCAGCTGCACTCCGGACCACCTGCAGTAATACCCACCTGCAGTCACGCCCTTGTGCAGTCAGGGCCACCTGCAGTAACAGCTACTGCAGTAAGAACCACCGCAGCCAGGACCACCTGCAGCAGGATCAAATGCTCGACGACGGCGGGCCGGGGCTGGGTGCCTCGGCCCGCCGTCGGCGTTTAAGCTGGATGGGACATCACGGACGCGAGGGCAGCGAAACACGGGCACGAGTGATCGCCCACGCCCGGCGGTTGGACAGCATCCCAACGACGTAAGGAGTGGAGCGGCCATGAAGCTCCTGTTGATCAGGCACGGACAAACACCGGGCAACGTGGCAGGCCAACTCGACACCGCCTACCCAGGCCCGGGGCTGACGGAACTAGGTGAGCGCCAGGCATCGGCCCTCCCGGACGCTTTGGCCGATGAAGCCATTGAAGCTCTTTACACCTCCACGTTGCTGCGTACCCAGCGGACTGCCGCTCCTTTGGCGAAGGCTACGGCCTTGGATCCGGTGATTCTGGATGGGGTCCACGAAATCGAGGCGGGTGCGCTGGAAAAGAAGACCGACCACGAGTCACATCTCCGGTACATGAGCACAGTGTTCGCGTGGACTGACGGCGACTTGGACGTCCGGATGCCTGGGGCCTTCAACGGCCACGACTTCTTTGCCCGGTTCGATGCCTCGGTTGAACAGGTAGTGGCGGCAGGACACCGGACGGCCGCGATTGTCAGCCACGGCGCAGCCATCCGGTGTTGGGCAGGCCGTCGGGCAACCGACATCGACACCGTGTTCGCCGAGACCCATCAGCTGCCCAACACCGGAATTGTGGCCCTGGAAGGCGACCCCGCGAACGGCTGGAAGGTCCTGCACTGGGACCAGGTTCCTGTGGGCGGCATGGCCCTGGCAGACCAAACCGCAGAAGACCCCACTGGCGAGGCACTTCAGCCCTGAACCCCGGCGAAACATTGAACCGGGACCTGGCCGGGCCGCCTCTGCACCCCAACTCCCCAGCAAGCCCCGCGACGCCGGTTTCACTCACGGTCTTGCGAGGACGAGGACGCGGACGAGGACAGGGAGGCTGCGGGGAGGCCCCGGGAACGTATCGGAGCCTCCGCAACGCTGGTCGCGCCCGATAATTCTCCCGACGCTTACGCGCAGGAAACACCGCGGTAACCACAGCTCACTAGGCTTGAGAGGCATAGACACCTCCTGGGAAACGCGGCGAAACGAGGCACGATGCAGACCAATCCACGGCTCAACATCCGGCAGGTCACCTGGGCCAACCCCGTGGGCTCTGACCTCCGTGCCGCACAGCAGGCCGAACTGGATGCACGGTTCGGCAGCACGGACCATGAGCCCGGGCCGTCTCCCTCGGAAGCAGACACTGCTGTGTTCGTGGTGGCCTATGAGAAATGCTCCGGACAACCGCTGGGCTGCGGCGGCCTGAGGATGCTCGATGAGAAGACAGCAGAAATAAAAAGGCTCTACGTGGTCCCTTATGCCCGTGGTTCAGGAGTGGCGAGCTCCATTTTGGCGGCCTTGGAAGCCCAGGCGCATTCCCACGGGTTCAGCGTCATCGCGGCTGAGGCAGGTTCCGCGCAGTCGGATGGCCGGAGCTTCTACGAGAGTTCCGGTTTCGCCCTGGTTCCTAATTTTGGCCCCTACATCGGCGTGGAGGAATCGTATTGCTACTCGAAGCGGATCGATTCACACAGCGCGTCGCACACCGCCATGGCGTGATGGCGCATGATCTCTTCCCTGAAACATCAAGCGCGGGCCGCCACAGTTCGATAATCTCGGATTATGGAAAAAGCAGACATCACCTTTCGCACCCGTAAATGGGTGCGGCCCGAGGACCTTAACGCCAACGGCACACTCTTCGGTGGCAGCCTGCTGAAGTGGATCGATGAAGAGGCCGCGATCTACGCCATCCTCCAACTTGGTAACGGCCGCGCCGTGACCAAGTACATTTCCGAGATCAACTTTGTCAGCTCCGCGGTTCAGGGCGACCTGGTGGAGATGGGCCTGACGGCGAAACGCTTCGGGCGCACGTCCTTGACCATGCGCGCCGAGGTCCGCAACATGATCACCCGCGAGGCCATCCTGACCATCGAGGAGATTGTCTTCGTCAACCTCGGGGCCGACGGACGTCCGCAACCACACGGTTACACGGAAATCACGTACGACCGGGACCGCATCCCCACGCATCACCTGACTGAAACGCTCGACGAAGACTGAACCATCCGGCGTCGTGCGCTTTATCCGGACGCTACTGCAAGTACCGGAAAACGGTCCAGGTACGGGATTTCAGGCGGCAGCCTGAGGCATGCCGGGCGCTGAACGTGGCCTTGCGCGGGTGCCGGCGGCCGCGTAAAGCGGCCGCCGGCTTGTATTTCCGGTGACGGGAGTGATGCCACCGGAATCTGTGGGGTGCCGATCCGAAAACCGGCACCGGTGGGACGTCAGCGCCGGTCGAACGTCAGCCCGCCGGGGACTTGGAATGTGGGCATCAGCTCAAGCATGCCCACGTTGACGTGGCGGGGCGTTTCAATGGCGTAGTCCAGGGCGTTCACGATGTCGTCGGTAGTGAGGGATTCGTAGCCCTCGTAGTAGGTCTTCCAGGCTTCTTCCATGGCCTCGGGCGTTCCACCCAGGTTGCGACCAAAAATTTCGGTCTCCACGCGTCCGGGGCAGATCTCAGTGACACGGATGCGCTTGCCCACGGTGTCATTGCGGAGCTGGCGGGAGATCTGGTGCACGGCGGCTTTGGTGGCGTGATAGACGGTGTGGCCGTAGAAGTTGTACACGCCGGCGATGGAGCTGATGTTGATGACGTGCCCGAGGTCGCGCTCCACCATGCCCGGCAGGACCAGACGGGTGAGCTGCAGCAGGCCGCGGAGGTTCACGTCCACCAGCTCGTCAATGTCCTCTTCGGACGAGTCCAGGATGTTGCCCGGCCGGGAAACCCCGGCGCAGTTGACCAGGACGTCCACCTTGAGGTCATTCACGACGGCGGCCAGCGCGGCGGTGTCGGTCAGGTCCACTACGTGCGGGATGGCTCCGGTGCGGTCGGCCAACTCGGCAAGGCGTTCCTCGTTGCGGGCCACGGCGTGAACGGTCAGTCCGCGCTTGGCAAGCCGCTCGGCAATGGCTGCGCCCATACCGGTTGATGCTCCGGTGACGAGGGCGGTGGTGTAGTCAGAAAAAGACATTGGGTTCTCCAAAAGGTGGGGAATCGGTGGGGCAGAGTGCGCCAGGCTTGGAAGCCCGGCGCACTTGCCGGAGGTTGGTGGAGGCTAGGCGTCGCGCAGTGGTTCGTGGGCGCGGTCCTTGACCGTGCTGACCGCGATGAGGGTGCCAAGCGCCGTGATCACTGCGTAGAAGGCGGGCATGTAGATGTTTCCGGTGCTGCCGATCAGCCAGGTCATGAGCAGCGGGGCGGTGCCACCAAACAGCGCGGAGGAGATGTTGTAGCCGAGGCCGTAAGCGGAGTAGCGGACGCGGGTGGGGAAGAGTTCGACGATCAGGATGTGGATAACTGCTGTGTGACCGGCGAAGACAATGGCCATGATGCAAGCGCCCAGGATTGCCAGGCCCATCTGGCCCGTGGCAATGAGTGCGTATGACGGGATGCCCAGCACAGCCATGGCGATCGCAGAGCCGGCAATGACTTTCTTTCGGCCAACACGGTCGGAGAGTGCACCCATGAACGGGATGGCGATGCAGATGACCACCAGGCTGCATGCCGTGACCAGGAGGGCTTCACCGATGGTGAAGTTCAGCTGCTTGCCCTTGAGGAACGTGGGCATGTAGGAGAACAGGACGTAGTAGCCCGAGCCGTTCATCAGCGGGATGAAGAGGGCCAGCAGCATGGCCCGGCGGTGCTCCTTGGACTGGAAGGCTTCCTTGAGCGGGTTCTTGGAGAGGCCGCCCTCTTCCTTGAGCTTTTCGAAGTTGGGGGTATCGCTGATGGCCTTGCGGATGTACCAGCCGATGATGCCCATGGGAATGGCGACCAGGAACGGGATGCGCCAGGCAAACGCGCCGAAGCCGCCGCCGTCGATCGCTGCCTGCGTGAGCCAGGGCGACATGGAGAAGGCAACCAAAGTACCGGTCAGCAGAGCTGCGAAGGAGGCGATCTGGGCGTAGGAGGTAATGATGCCGCGCTTACCTTCGGGAGCATGCTCAGCCAGGAACGTCATGGCGCCGGCAGCCTCACCGCCAACGGAGAAGCCCTGGAGGAGGCGGAGGAGGACAAGGAGGATGGGAGCTGCGATGCCGATGGCCGCGTAGGGAGGCAGCAGTCCGATACCGGCAGTGGCCACACTGATCAGGAGGATGACAAAGACGAGGAGCTTTTGCCTGCCGATCCTGTCGCCGAGGTAGCCACAAACCACCGCGCCGAGCGGCCGCACGAAGAACGAGACCGCATAACCGGCGAACACGAAGAGCAGGGCGTTGTCCGGGTTGCCCGGCGCCAGGAAGACGAGCGCCAGCGTTCCCGCCATGAAGGCGAAAATGCCGTTGTCGTACAGTTCCACGAAGATGCCAACACAACCTGCGGTGACAACCTTGCGGGTTTGGCGGCTCGTAAGCCGCTCATGCTGCACTGGCGCAGCGTTGGTGCTTGCGGTCATGACTTTTCCTTACTGGGATGAGCGTAGCAACGCCTACTGGTGTGACGACAGGGTTTTAGCTGCATGCCGCAACCGGTAGGTCCTGCCACTGGGGACGGCATCCGATGCCGAGGAGTCCGAAGACGGTGTTGACGGATTCGCGGAGTGTTTCAAGCTGGGCCCGCGAGCGCCTATGGGCGGCAGTAGCTTCTGCCACTGTGGTTTTCCGAAAACGGACTTTGTCCCCTGGCCGCGCTTGGGCCAGGACATCCAGTCCGGCGCTGGTGACTACTGCAAGAACGGGATACCCGGCGGTGACGCCGCGTCCCCTGTGGAGAACCAGCAGTTCTTCCCTGGAGGGAACCTCGACGGCGCCCACTGGCACGCCGCGGGAAAGGACTTCGCCGTTTGAGGTTCTTTCCGGAAGTTCTCCGCCGAGCCGCAGGCCGATGTGGTTGCTGCGGCCGCTCACGGTGTACTCCGAGGTGAAGAGCAGGTCACCGGACGTGCCAAACCCGGCAACGTCCGGCCCGTCGGTCACATCGACCAACAGGTTCGAGTCCATGCTGGGGCGTTCAAGGCCCAGCCGGAAAAGCGGGAGGTCGAAGTAGGGCTGGCGGACGGGGCCGACGCTCTTCCTGGTGAGGAGCGAGGTGCCCTCTTTGAGCTGAAGTCCGAAGCCCACTACGGTGTCCGGTGCAACGCTGCCAAGCAGTGTTTCTGCCTCGATGGAGCCATGGACGGCGATGTAGGCGCGAAGGCCCCGGTGGATTCCCCGGAGGGAGACTGTTTCTCCGGCACGCACCGAGACCGGTTCCCATTGGGTGGCCGGCCGGCCACCAACGGTAACTGTTAGCGGGGCACCGGTGACGGCGATGAGGATGTCGGTGGTGGCCTTCATCCGGAAGTCCAGGGCCGTGACCTCCACCAGGGGATCGTTGTCCAGGTTTCCTGCCAGGATGTTGGCCGCACGGGCCGAGTACTGGTCCAAAGCACCGTTGACGGGAAGGCCGAAGCGGGGGCCGCGGGTCCGGCCAAGGTCTGTGACCACCGAGTTTCCTGGCTGCTGGATCAGGATGCCGCCGGTCATGGCTGCGCTCCCAAATCCACAGGACCCGACGCCGCAGGACTCAACTCCGCGCGATCCAGTTCCGCGCGATCCAGTTCCAGCGGCTCGAGTTCGGCACCGGCGTACAAGCCGAAGTCCTCAGTGCTGATCCGGCGGAACCGCAGGATGTCACCTGGCTTGTACGGGACCAGTGGTTCGCGGCGGATGTTCAGGAGGGACAAGGGGGTTTGGCCGATGACGCACCAACCGCCCGGGGCGGTGGCCGGAGCGATGACTGCCTGGCGACCGGCAACTGCCACGGCACCTGCCGGGACACTGAGCCGGGGATCCTTGAGGCGGGGCACCGGTTTGGGGAAGGCGGGGCCGTCCATCATGGGGGATCCAGCGGGCGCACCCAGGCAACGAACGGTGTAGGTCTTTTCGGTGTGGAGGCGAATGACCTCCTCCACGGAAATCCCCTGGTGCTCAGCGACGCGCTCCAGATCGGGCCCGTATTCGCCGCCGTAGGCAACAGGAATATCGAACTCACGTGGTGCTGCGGCGGATTCACCGGCGTGGGCGAGTTCCAACAGCCCGAGCTTCACAAAAGCGCGTACTTGGCGTGCCGAGACAAGGACGGGGTCGAACTCCACCAGCACGGAATCGTACGTGGGAACCGCGCCGTGGAGACCTTCTGCACCACAGTTTTCCAGCCAGTCGGCCAGACCGTGGACGGTGAGCCAATTGCTTTCGCTGACCTCGGAGATTGCTACCACCCGGAGTGCGGAGTCACCGGATTCGTAGACCTCGGTGGGAACGGTTGGGCGCACCATGTCAGGCCGCCTTCTTCTTTGCGTGCATGACCTCAGCCAAGGGCGCGATGTGGACACCGGCGGCGACGAGTTCCGAACGGATTCGACGTGCCAGCTCCACGGCGCCCGGGTTGTCTCCGTGCAGGAGGAGCGTATCGACGTCGATGGCGAGTTCCTTGCCGTTGACACAGCGGATCTTGCCCTCGACCACCATGCGCAGGGTCCTTTCAACGATCTCCGAGGGATCGTGGAGCACGGCGCCGGGCTGGCTGCGTGGAACCAGGGTGCCGTCTTCCTGATAGGCGCGGTCCACGATTCCTACGATGGCAACGTCCAGTCCGGCGGCGCGGGAAGCGGTGGCCAGTTCACCTTCCTGCGCCACGACGATGAGTTCGCTGTCCACCCTTGCACCGGCGTCAGCCACAGCCTGGGCATAATCGGCGCGAACAGCCACAAGATTGCCGAGCCGGCCGTGGGGCGCGAGGTGGGAGACCTTGGTTCCGTGGAATGCTGCAAAGCCATTAAGTGCACCCAGCTGGTACACGACGTCGTTCTGAACCTCGCTTGCAGAAAGGCCCATGTCGCGTCGGCCGAAACCCCTCAGGTCCGGAAAGCTGGGGTGCGCTCCGATGCCGACTCCGCGGCGGACGCATTCAGCCACGGTGGCAGCCATGATGTCCGGATCACCGGCGTGGAAACCACAAGCGATATTGGCGCTTGTTACGATCTCCAGGAGTTCGGAATCGTCGCCCATGGTGTAGGCGCCAAATCCCTCTCCAAGATCCGCTACAAGATCAATAACCGGGTTCACGTGGTTCTCTTTCCGTGGGTTTGAATTAGTGGCGGAAATATCGAATCTCTCCCTTGGAGGCGAAAATCAATTTCCCGAAAATTCATGGACGCTGGATTGAATCCGGAGCGTTGCCTGAAGTTCTTTCCAAAAGTCTCGCACTCCCACAGACCCCCGCACAAAGACCTAATAGTTATCCCGTGATAGGTCTCCGTTATGACCTGCACCACCACGCCCTGTGGCGTGGGTCCCAGCAGCTGCCCGCTGGGCGATGCGTCTATATTTGAACATCGGGACCTGCCACCGAAGGGAACTTCCCACCCGTGGGGCACGGCTCTCCAGGAAGGTACATCCATGGACACGCGGAAGCTCTCATACTTCGTGCAAATTGTTGACTCGGGGAGCATCACCAAGGCCGCCGCCGCCCTCCATGTTGCCCAGCCGGCCCTCAGCCAGCAGGTCTCGGCACTGGAGAACGACCTCAAGCAGCGCCTGCTCATCCGCAGCAAGCAAGGTGTGGAACCAACGGCAGCCGGGCACACCTTGTACCGCCATGCACAGTCGATCCTGAGGCTTGTGGAGCAGGCCAGGCAGGATGTTGCTTCCTCAGGTGCCGCGCCCTCCGGAAGGGTATCCATCGCAATCGCGCCCTACAGTATGGCCTCGAGCCTCACGCCCCAGATCATCAGGGAAGTAGGCCGCCGCTACCCGGACATCGTGGTCCACCTGACAGAGATTTTCGGCGGCGTGTTGAGTGAAGCCATCAAGAACGGCCGCCTCGATATGGCCCTCATTTACGAGCCCGGAAAGATCCGGGGCGTCCAGTTCACCACCATGATCGTGGAGGACCTCCACCTGGTGGTTCACCCGGACGTCGACGTCAACCACGGGAAGGACACCATAACGCTTGCCGAAGCGAGCACGGTGGGACTGTTCCTCCCCGAGAAGAACCACA
The DNA here is from genome assembly GCF_019977295.1 of Arthrobacter sp. StoSoilB20. Taxonomy (NCBI): domain Bacteria; kingdom Bacillati; phylum Actinomycetota; class Actinomycetes; order Micrococcales; family Micrococcaceae; genus Arthrobacter; species Arthrobacter sp. StoSoilB20. The sequence continues at coordinate 4,506,070 of NZ_AP024651.1, forward strand.
CACTTCGCCAGCTCATCGAGAAGGGCCTGACGGACCAGGACCTCCCGCTGAAACTGGTGGGCGAAGTGGAGTCCGTCCCTTCGCTGACCCGGCTCATCCGCGCCAACCTAGGCGGCACGGTGCTGCCCAAGTCCGCCGCCGATGCCCTCTTCCCGGACCAGGACTTCAAAGTGCTGCGGATCGTGGAACCCGGCCTGCAGAGCAAGATCGCCCTCTGCACTCCGGACCACGAGCCTTTGTCCGAGGCCGCGTCCGCCGTGCTGTTGGTGGTCAAGGAAATGCTGCATCAACAACTGATCAACAAGTACGGGACCGACCCCGTGCAACTGCCGGCCCATCCATAACAATCCCTTATCCGGACAGACAGCTTTGGTCTTATTCAGGACCGTTTTAATTTCCTACCATCGAATGAGAAAGACATTTGATAACGGCCTGCAGATTCCGCAGGCAGGGTAAAGGAGAATACGGTGAAAAAGATCAGCACAGTGGGATGGGTTTCGAATCCGACCCGCGGCACCATCAGCGCTCGAACCGGATTTCATTGTCCGCGAAATGGTTTTTGGCGGCCTTCAGGCGGAATTGGCGAACCCTTGTTCGTCTTCGAAGGCAGCATGATGCCGGCCCATGCCGGCAACAGCATCGAATGGCACTTGGTGGACACGCGCCCGGGGCACTCCGGCCTCGACTGAGCAGGCCAACCGCCCGCCGGACCGAGCCACCTCCGGACCAAGCCACCTCTGCACAAGCCGCAGCCCCGCAGCCCCGCAAACCCGGCCACCCGCCGTCGTCCAGCAACAGCCGTCGTTCACCGGCCTCAGTTGCACGCACCAAGGGCGCTTTGCTACCGGCAAGGCGCCTTTCCTGTGCCCAATCCCAAACCCAAGAACCCAAACCCCAACCCCCGCGCGCCCACACCCCGCGCCCACCAGGAAGCAAAACAGCACGCCAAAGGGCCGGCCGGCGTCCAGGACGGTGGCCGGCCCCGGAGCGACCCTAGTCCTCGACCAGGAGGCCCTTCTCCTTCAGCTTCTCCGTCAGTCCGCACAACTCAATGGTGTTGCCGCCGTCGTGGTAGAGCTTGATGAGTTCGCGCTCGTGGTCGTCGCGGGCCTGTGAGAGGGCAATGACTTCCTCGGCTTCTTCGCGGCGGACCACCACCACACCGTCGGCGTCGCCGCGGAGGATGTCGCCTGGGTAGATGATCTCGTCGCCAAAGATGATCGGGTGGTTGATGGGCCCGAGCGTTTCCTTCACGGTGCCCTTGATGCTGACGCTGCCGGAGAACACGGGCAGGCCAAGTTCAATCAGGTCCTGGGTGTCCCGGACCCCGGAGTCGGTGACCATCGCTGCGATGCCCTTGGCTTTCATGGCGTTGCCCAGGACGTCGCCGAACGTGCCGGCCTCGGCCATTTCCTGCGCACCGACCAACACCACGTCACCGGCTTGTGCGTAGTGGATGGCCACCTGGAGCATGAGGTTGTCCTGCGGGGCACAGGCTACGGTGACGGCCGGGCCGCAGAAGGACATGGAACGGTCGATCGGCTTGATCTTCGAGCTCAGTGCGCCGCGGCGGCCTTGGGCCTCGTGGATCGTGGCGGAGGAAAAGGCGGCGAGGCGACTGACGACGTCGGCGTCCGGGCGTTCGAATTTGGTCTTGACGTGAATCATGGTGGGAATCTTTCTGTGGGGCTTAGGACAGGGCGTTGACGGCGTCGCGGATGGAGTCCACGCCGGCGTTGATGGTCTCCAGCGAGGTGGCGAAGGAGATCCGGAAGTAGGGACCCAGGCCGTAAGCCGAGCCCTGGATGACAGCCACGCGGGCAGCGTCCAGCAGGTAAAGCGTGAAGTCCTGGTCATTGCTGATGACGGTGCCGTCAGGTGTGGTTTTGCCGATCACGCCGCTGCAGTTCACGTAGGCATAAAAGGCGCCTTCCGCCGGCGCAACGGACAGTCCATTGATGGCGTTCAAACCCTCGACGACGGCGTCCCGGCGTTTGCGGTACACCTCCACGCTGTCCCGGACGAAGGATTGGTCGCCGTTCAGTGCCGCGACGGCGGCGGCCTGGCTGATGGACGACGGGCAGGACGAGGTTTGCGACTGCAATTTGTTCATGGCCGCGATCAGGGGGACCGGTCCCACGCCATAGCCGAGCCGCCAGCCGGTCATGGCGTAGGCCTTGGAGACACCGTTGACCAGCAGGATGCGGTCTTTGAGCGTTGGCACGGCGGTGACCAGGCTGGTGACCCGGCCATCACCGAAGTGGATTTCGTCGTAGATCTCGTCGGTGAGGATGTACACCTGCGGATGCTGCTCCAGGACTGCGCCAAGGGCTTGGAGTTCCTCGCGGGTGTACACAGCGCCGGTCGGGTTGGACGGGGCATTGAGGATGAGCCACTTGGTCCTGGGCGTGATGGCCTTGTCCAGGGCGTCCGGGGTGAGCTTGAAGCCTGTGTCCTCACCGCACGGGACGATCACCGGGGTGCCGTCGTTGGCGAGCACCATGTCCGGGTAGGACACCCAATACGGTGCCGGGACAATGACCTCATCGCCTTGGTTGAGCGAGGCCATCAGTGCGACGTAGAGGACTTGCTTGGCGCCGCCGCCAATGGTGAGCTGGTTGCGCTCATAGTGGTGTCCGGTATGACCCTCGATTTTGCGGAGGACGGCGGTCTGCAGCTCAGGCGTACCCGTGACCGAGGTGTACTTGGTCTCGCCATCTCTGATGGCAGCGACTGCTGCTTCCTTGATATGGTCCGGGGTGTCGAAGTCCGGCTCGCCAACGGTCAGGTCGATGATCGGGATGCCTTCAGCCTTAAGTTCACGGACGCGGGCGGCCGCGGCGACGCTCGCTGAGGACTTGATGCGGGTGACCCTCGACGCCGGCAGGTAGTCGGACATGTCTCCTCCAGGAATGTGGAACTCAGGACGCGCGGATTCGCGTATCCCCTTTTTCGAGACTAGGGATCCGTGGGCGCTGTGGATAAGACCTAATGTGCGTGGATCTATAAGGGGCTCTTATGACGTGGATCTCTTGGTGGGGTTTCAGCACCCATCCCGCACCCGAGAGGCCCATTGACACGCTCTGGGGCACTTCTTCCATGCACTTTGCTTATGGGTTCACGCGGTATTGGTATTTCCTTGGACCGCTGAACACTGCCTAGATTCGAGGGATCAGAAGTGCTGTTCCGAAACTGAAAGGGAGCCAATGACAGCCCAGGCAGGGTCAGCCCCCACTGTTTCACTCCAAGCCCGCTCGGCCACCGGACGGTATACCTACCGGGCCAAGGCTCCGCGACCGCAGCCCACGGATCGTCCGCAGCCCAAGGACCGCACGGATCACACGAATCACACGAATCATGCCAAGTTGGCGCATGCCCTCGGAGTGCACCGGCAACTGCTGTCCCACGCAACGAGCGCCATCCGTACCCTGACCGCTGCCAGGAACGAGCTGATTGCGCAGGCGATTGAGGATGGGCTCACCATCGCCACTGTTTCGGCGGCTACAGGGGAGAACATGAAGGCGGTCAGGACCATCGCTTTGGCTTATGACGATCTCCACCCGAGCGGGCTCCCCCGCAGCGTCCACTTGTCCGCCGTAAAGAAGAAGAGCGACGAACTCAGGGCCGCCGAACGTCATCGGACCCAGATCACCGAACGACGCGAAGCCCTGATTGTCATGGCCGTCCGTAACCACGTCTGCGACGACCTGGAGCTCGCCTCACTGACCGGCCTCACCCCGGACCACATCCGCCGGTCATCGCGGGGAATCGCCCGTCCGGCCTGATCTGCCCCGCCCCCAAACTGCACAGCCCTCCCCGCCAGCGTTCCTGCCCACTTACCCACTCCCTGGAACTGACCCGGCCCCCGCGAAACGCAGCAAACAGCGGAAACCAGCCGGCCGTCGTCGTACATTCCGACCGGCAACTGGGAAGGAACGCAGGACGCCCGCACACCAACTGGGAAGGAACGCAGGACGCCCCACACCAACTGGGAAGGAACGTTCGGTGAAAGCAGCAAGCCCACCGTTGAACCCACCGGCCCCGGAGGGTAGAACGGAGGAATGAGCGATGTGAACTCCTGGATGGACAAGTACGAACGAGCGTGGACCTCGAACGACCCCGAAGATATCCGGGGCCTCTTCACCGAGGATGCGGTCTACTACGACAAACCCAACACGGATAAACCATGGAACGGCCACGAAGAGATCGTCACAGCGTGGTCCGACGCCGGCGACAAGCCCGAGGACTGGACGTTCGAATGGACCCTCTTGGGCCAGGACGGTGACACCGCATTCGTCCAGGGCCTCACCACGTACCTGAACGGCGAGCCCACCTACGACAATCTCTGGGTGATCCGCTTCGCCGAAGACGGACGCGCCCGCGAATTCACCGAGTGGTACATGGCGCGGAAGTAGGCGGGCCAGAACCCACCCAGCGCCAGAGCCCAGTCCAGTCAGCGGGAACGGATCAGCACATTCGGGTGGATCTCGGTCCACCCCTGGTACTTCGGCTGGCCGGCGTCGACGTCGTCGTTAATGAGCTTCGCCTCGGAATCGTCGAAGACCGTCAGGGTGAGAATCTCCTCACCTGTGCCAAACGCCGCGCACCCCGCCCTCCATCGTTCCGGGAGTCCCACAGGCACCGCGTACAAGCAAGCGGATCCGCCTGTCTTGCTCTTGGCCGCGTAGTACTTTATGTCGTCATGCGCAGCCAACAGACGTGTCGACCCGGGCTCGACCTCAAGATCCACACCGGTGAGGCTTACGTTCCCCGGAAGTGCGTCCTCCGCTGTCGCCTCGCGGGAAAGGACCTTCGGGCCCACCGGCGAAGAACAACCAGCCAGTCCCATCACAGCAACAACGGCAACTACAGCTACAACACGACCATTCACGGCACTGCCCCCTCAGACTCTCGTTCAATCGAGCCTAGCCCACTGTCTACCCCGGGCTGGAACAGATCAGTAGCTTTCGCGGTCCGCCGTTTCAGACACTGGAATGAACGTGGAGGCGAACCCTTCGGAGGCGCGGGCCAGCACAGCAACGTCTGCGCCGACCAGCACAAAGGAGGCACCGGCGTCGAGATAGGCGCGGGCGGTTGACTCGTTGAAGGCGTTCACGCCGGCGGGCTTTCCGGCCGCTTTGGCGGCAGCGAGGCAATGTTCGACGACGGCCCTCACCAGCGGATTTTCCTGCTGTCCCAGCAGGCCCATGGAGGCGGCAAGGTCCGAAGGACCGAGGAAAATGCCGTCCACGCCATCAACGGCCAGGATCTCCTCCACAGCCGATGCCGCGGCCTCGGATTCGATCTGGACCGTGAGGCTGATGGATTCCGAGGCGGACGCCAGGTAGTCCGGAACCCGGTTCCAGCGCGAGGCCCGGGCAAGCGCCGAACCCACACCCCGGACCCCGTGCGGTGGGTATCGGACAGCCGCCACGGCCGATGCTGCCTCGAAGGCCGAGTTCACCATGGGAATGAGCAGGTTCTGCACTCCAAGGTCCAGGTATTGCTTGATGACCACGGTGTCATTCACGGGAGGCCGGACCATGGCCTGGACCGGATAGCCGCTCACAGCATGAAGCTGGGCCAGGATGGATTCCAGCCCGTTGGGACTGTGCTCGGCGTCGATCAGCACCCAGTCCAGCCCCGAGCCGGCGCAGATTTCCGCCACCAGCGGGCTGCCGGAACACACCCACATGCCGGCGAGTGGACGGCCCGCCTCAGTGAGCGCCGAGTAGAAAGTGGGGCCTAGCTGAAGTGGCATGTCACAACTCCCAACGGTCCGTAGTCAGCGTGCACGGTATCACCTTTGTACACCCAGAGGGGGCGGGTAAACGAGCCCGCCAGGATGATATCTCCGGCCTTCATGGAGTCCCCGTGCGCGGCGATTTTGTTGGCCAGCCAGTGCACGCCATTTGCTGGATGATCCAGCACTCCGGCGGCCACTCCGGTCTCTTCCACGGTCTGGTTTTTGTACAGGATGGCCGATACCCAGCGGAGGTCGACGGCGTCCGGCCGCACTGGGCGGCCGCCCACCACCATGGCGCCCATCGCGGCATTATCCGAGATGGTGTCCACGATGGTCCGGCCCTCCATTTCGATCCTGGAGTCCAGGATTTCGAGGGCCGGAACCACGTAGTCGGTGGCGTTGAGAACATCGAAAATGGTGCAGCCGGGACCCTTGAGGCCTGACTTCAACACAAACGCCAACTCCACTTCAACCCGGGGGTGCGTGTACTTGTCCCACTCCACGGAGCAGCCGGTTTCCAGGACCATGTCATCAAAAATGGCTCCGTAATCCGGCTCGGTGATGCCCGTGGCGGCCTGCATTGCCTTGGACGTGAGGCCGATCTTGCGCCCCACCAACGTGCGGCCGGCTTCCTCATTCCGCCGCATCCACAACTGCTGCACGGCGTAGGAATCCTCCACCGTCATCCCTGGATAGCGGGCGGTCAGCCGAGGAACGGGCGTACGGGAACGTCCGGCCTCAAGGAGCTCGTCGGCAATGGCTTCGATCGTCTTCGCGTCCAGCATGGGCTTAGACCTGCGCTCCGAGCTTGAAGCCCTCGGCCGCTTCATCCGAGTCGCCCGAGGGGCGGGTGTAGGAGAAGCCGTCGGCGCCCACGGTGACTGCCATTTCGGACTTGTCCTCGCGCTCGATGATCGGCTGCGGGTTGCCGTCGAGGTCCAGGACCAGGGAGGCCTCGGTGTACCAGGACGGGACCACGGGGTTGCCCCACCAGTCGCGGCGCTGGTTGTCGTGGACGTCCCAGGTGACGGTGGGGTTGTCCGGATCGCCGGTGTAGTAGTCCTGGGTGTAGATCTCCACGCGGTGACCATCCGGGTCAAGGATGTAGAGGTAGAACGCGTTGGACACACCGTGGCGTCCGGGGCCACGCTCAATCCGGTCCGAGATGCGCAGGGCACCCATCTTGTCGCAGATCTGGATGATGTTGTGCTTCTCGTGCGTGGAGAAGGCGATGTGGTGCAGGCGCGGGCCGTTGCCACCGGTCAGGGCGGTATCGTGCACAGTCTGCTTGCGGTGCATCCACGCCGCGTACGTGACGCCGTCGGAATCCTTGATGTCCTCGGAGACGCGGAAGCCGAGGTCTTCCAGGTACTTGCGGCCGCGCGGGACGTCCGGGGTGACCTGGTTGAAGTGGTCCAGCCGGACCAGTTCCCCGGCGGAGTAGAGGTCGTAGCGCTGGGTGAGGCGTTCCACGTGCTCAACGTCGTAGAAGAACTCGTAGGGGAAGCCCAGCGGGTCTTCCACGCGGACGGAGTCGCCCACGCCCTTGGTGAAGCCTTCCTTGCGGCGTTCCACCCGGCAGCCGAGTTCGCGGTAGTACGCCTCGGCGGCGTCCACCTCTGCCGGGGACTTCACCCGGTAGGCGAAGGCTGCAGCAGCGGCGACCGGGCCCTTGCGGAGGACCAGGTTGTGGTGGATGAATTCCTCGAAGGAACGCAGGTAGATGGTGTTCTCATCTTCCTCGGTCACGTGCAGGCCCAGGAGGTCCACATAGAAAGCGCGGGACTTGGCCAGGTCCGTGACCACCAGTTCCAGGTAGGCGCAGCGGACGATGTCCGGTGCCGGGACTGTGGGAGTAGGGATGGGGCCGGTGAAGGGGGTGCTCATGGGATTCTCTCTTCGTTGAAAGGGTCAGTTGGATGGAGTTTTTGTACAGATACGGCCCTTTAGAAGGGGTATTAGGGGCGTTATCTGTACAAAAACTCCGAGTTTAGGCGCCGAATTTGGGCGTGTGGACCGAACCGAGCGTGATGTGCACGGCCTGCTGGTCGGTGTAGAAATCGATGGAACGGTAGCCGCCCTCATGGCCCAGTCCGGAGGCCTTGACGCCACCGAACGGGGTGCGAAGATCACGGACGTTGTGGCTGTTGAGCCACACCATGCCGGCCTCCACGTTCTGGGAGAAGTTATGGGCCCGGGTCAGGTTCTGGGTCCAGATGTAGGCCGCCAGGCCGTACTTGGTGTTGTTGGCCAAGGCGAGGGCTTCGTCGTCGTTCTCGAAGGGCGTGATGGCCACGACGGGACCGAAGATTTCCTCCTGGAAGATCCGCGCGTCAGGCGCGACGTCGGCAAACACCGTGGGTGCGATGTAGTTGCCTTCGGGAAGGTGGTCGGGTCGGCCGCCGCCGGCCAGGAGCCGGCCTTCGGACTTGCCGATCTCCACGTAGGAAGCCACCTTGTTGTAGTGCTCCGGGTGGACCAGCGCACCCACCTGGGTCTTGGGATCGTGGGGGTCACCCACCACGATGTTCTTGGCCCGGGCGGCGTACTTTTCGCAGAATTCGTCGTAGATGGCCCGTTCCACCAGGATGCGGGATCCGGCGGTGCAGCGTTCGCCGTTGAGGGAGAACACACCGAACAGCGCGGAGTCGATCGCGGCATCCAGGTCGGCGTCGGCGAACACGACGCACGGGGACTTGCCGCCGAGCTCCATGGACAGGCCCTTGAGGTTGGCTGCGGCGTTGCGGAAGATGGTCTGGCCTGTGGTGGTCTCGCCGGTGAAGGAGATCAGCGGCACGTCCGGGTGCTTCACCAGCGCGTCACCGGCTTCTTCGCCGAGGCCGTTCACCAGGTTGAACACACCGTCGGGCAGCCCTGCGTCCTTGAAGATCTGCGCCCAGAGTGAAGCGGAGAGCGGGGTGAACTCGGCCGGTTTCAGTACTACGGTGTTGCCGGTGGCCAGGGCGGGGGCGAGCTTCCAGGACTCCAGCATGAACGGGGTGTTCCACGGGGTGATCAGGCCTGCGACGCCGATCGGCTTGCGGTTCACGTAGTTGATCTGTGAGCCGGGGACCTTCATGGCGTCATCGAACTGGGCCACGATCAGGTCCGCAAAGAAGCGGAAGTTCTCGGCTGCGCGGAGCGCCTGGCCCTTGGCCTGGGTGATCGGGAGGCCGGTATCGAACGTCTCGAGTTCGGCCAGGCGGGCTTCCTGTGCTTCGACCGCGTCGGCGATCTTGTTCAGCACGCGGGCACGTTCGCGGGGCTTCATCTTCGGCCAGGGACCGTTGACGAATGCTTCGCGGGCTGCGGCGACGGCGAGGTCGATGTCTTCCTTCTGGCCGGCCGCAGCGGTGGCGTAGTTGCCGTTGGATACCGGGTCCAGGACATCGAAGGTCTTGCCCGAGATGGAGTCAACGAACTCGCCGTTGATGAAGTGCTGGATGTGGGAGGGCAGGTTCTCGGGGATGTAGTGCTTGGTGGTCTCTACTGAGGTCGTCATCGTTGTCTTCCTTTTCTTCCAAAGCTTTAGTTGGTAGTGGAGAGGTACGCGTCCAGGGTTGCGGCGCGGTGTTGGCGGGCTGCTTTTTCAATGGTGTCGGCGTCTGCTGCATTCTCGATCAGCTGCAGCAGGGCCTCATGTTCGCGCACCGATTCCTGCGCCCGGCCGGGAACGAACCGGAACGTGGAGGACCGGATGGAGGCCAGCCGGTTCCAGCCCCGGTGGACCAGGTCCAGGATGTGCGGATTGGGGCAGTGTTCAAACAGGACGCTGTGGAAGTCCTGGTTCAGCGCGGTGAAACGCACGGGATCAAAGTGCTCCAGGCACTCACGCATCTCTTCGTTCACCGCACGGGCCCGGGCAATGGAGATTGAATCGATCAGCGGGGCGGACAACGCGGTGGCGGCGCCCTCCACGATGCTCAGGGTCTGCATGGTGTACAGGTACTCGGTGGGGTCGATCCCGGACACCGTGGCGCCCACGTTCCGCTCGAACTTCACCAGCCCTTCGGCTTCCAGGCGGCGGATCGCTTCGCGGACCGGGACCACGCTGAAGCCCAGGTCCTCGGCGATCTTGGCCAGCACCAGCCGGTAACCCGGCGTGTAGGTGCCCTCCACGATCCTTGCCTTCACGGCGGCATAAGCCTGCTGGGACTTGCTTTGGGCACCGGCGTTGTCGACGGCGGCACTTCCGACGGCGGTTTCACTCACCTGAGGCTCCCTGCTTGCTCTGCCACTCCGCTGTTACCCACTCCGCGTAGCGGGCCTGCCATTCCTTGTTCATGGGGTACAGCCCGTCCACGCTGTTGCCTTCCTGGACCATCCGGAAAATGAACGTCTCTTCTTTTTCCTGCTGAATGCAGTCATCCACGAGTTCTTCGGCGATGGCCGGGGGGATCACCAGGATGCCGTCGGAGTCGGCCACGATGATGTCGCCGGGCTGAACGGTTGCTCCCCCGCAGGCGATGGTGATGTCGGTGTCCCACGGAATGTGGCGGCGGCCCAGCACTGCCGGGTGCGGGTTGGCGAAGTAGGTGGGCATCTCCAGGTCGGCCACTGCAGAGTAGTCGCGGACGCCGCCGTCGGTAATGATGGCCGCTGCCCCGCGGACCTGGGCGCGCAGCGCGAGGATGTCCCCCACCGTGCCTGTGCCCTTCTCGCCGCGGGCTTCCATGACCAGGATTTCGCCTTCGTTCACGGAATCGATGGCCTGCTTTTGGGCGTTGAAGCCGCCGCCGTGGGTCTTGAAGAGGTCTTCACGGTTGGGAACGTAGCGGAGGGTCCGGGCCAGGCCTACTACCTTGCGGTCCGGGCGGGTGGCCTGCAAGCCGTCAATGCTCACGTTGTTGAGCCCGCGCTTGCGGAGCTGGGACGAGAGTGTGGCGGTAGCGACGGACTCAAGCTTCGCCTTCAGCTCAGGAGTCAGCACGCTCGTGGCAGCCTCCTGTCCTGCAGGCAGCCCGGCGGCCTCCCGGGAACCGTAGGCCTCTTCCCGCTGGGTGTCATCTGTCTTGGGCCGGGCACCGAAGTCCGCGAACGGCGTCGTGCCTTCCGTTACTTTGGTGACCAGGCGGCCGCTGCTGAATCCACCTCCGGTGACCTCAATCTCGACGACGTCACCTGGCTTGGCAACGGAGGCTCCGGCGGGGGTGCCGGTGAGGATGATGTCACCCTCTTCGAGCGTGAGCAGCTGGGAGAGGTCCGCGACGAGTTGGGCGAAGGGGAAGAGCAGGTCCTCGGTGGTGTCGTCCTGGACGAGGTCTCCGTTGTGCCAGGTACGGATCTGCAGCTGTGCGGGATCAACAGCATCGGCCGGAATCAGCGCGGGACCAAAGGGAGTGAAACCGTCGCCGCCCTTGGACCGGACGTTGGAGCCCTTGTCTGCGTAGCGGAGGTCGTACACACCGAGGTCGTTGGACGCCGTGACCCATTCGACGTGGCTCCAGGCGTTCTCAAGACTGACGCGGCGGGCTGACTTGCCGATGACCAGAGCGATCTCGCCCTCGTAGCCGAGGAGTTCACAGCCGGCGGGGCGTTCCACCGATCCGGGGGCGTCCGTGGAGCCGAGTGCCAGCGACGAGGAAGGCTTCAGGAAGTAGGACGGCTGCCCGGGAGTGCGTCCGCGCTGGGCCGCCCGGCTGGGGTAGTTGATGTGGACGGCAATGACTTTGCGCGTCCGGGCCAGCATGTCCTGGCTGATCTCCTGGGTCCGGAACTCCAGTGTCACGGCGCCTCCTCTTCGTCCAACTGCATCAAGTACGAAATCGTATACGATAACTATGGACTGGGAACGTGACCTGCGTCAACCCCTTTCCGGGACCCAAATCCTCGCCTACGTAGGTAGCAGTCGACGTGGTTGCCGGCACTGAAAACAGCGCCAATTGCTCCTAACTTGGAGGATGCTGGGAGAAGGCGAAGGGCAACGGAGGGAGGAGCGGCCGTGGAGCACGATGACGCACGGGAATTGCTGCGGTTTGCCGGCGGCACGGAATGGGAACAGTGGCTCGCCGCGAACCACGACACCAAGACCGAGGCGTGGCTGGTGATCGGCAAGAAGAACGCGGGGACCGGCCTCATCGACATCCAGGACGCCTTGGACGGCGCACTGTGTTTCGGCTGGATTGATGGCCAACGCAAGGGCCATGACCCCAAGACCTTCCTGCAAAGGTATTCGCGGCGTCGGGCCGGAAGTTCCTGGTCGCAGGTGAACGTGGGCAAAGTTGCCCGGCTGATCGAGGCCGGACGCATGCACCCTGCAGGCATAGCCGAAATTGAGTCAGCCAAAGCCGACGGCCGCTGGGAATCGGCCTACGTTTCGCAGGCCAAGGCCGAGGTTCCCGAGGACCTTGAAGCCGCCCTGGCAGGAAACAGTGGTGCCCGGGAAGCCTTTGAACAGCTGGGCAAGACTGACCGGTACCTCCTCATCCTGCCGATACTCAAAGCCCGGACAACCGGGTCGCGCGCCGGGATTCTGGCAAAGACGGTGCAGAAGTTGGCGGAAGGAAAGTAGCCACTCCTACAAACTGTCGGCGGGCTCCCGTAGGGTACCCGCATGGACATCATCCTCGTACCCGGTTTCTGGTTGGACGCCTCATCGTGGGAGGAGGTGGCTCCCCCGCTGGTGGCGGCCGGACATACGGTGCACCCGCTGACCTTGCCTGGATTGGAATCAGCCGATGCACCCCGCGCCGGCATAGGACTTCGCACGCACATCGACGCCGTGGTTGCCGCGGTGGATGCCCTGGAAGGCAAGGTGGTCCTGGTGGGCCACTCGGGCGGCGGCGCCATCATCCACGGCGTGGCAGACGCCCGGCCGGACCGGGTGGCCCGCGCTATATACGTCGACAGCGGTCCGCTCGGTGAGGGCGGGGTCATCAATGACGAACTGCCCGACGACGGCGATGAGATCCCACTGCCGCCGTGGGAATTGTTCGAGGACGAGGACCTTGTTGACCTGACGGATGAGCTGAAGGACGCCTTCCGTGCCCGCGCCATCCCCGAACCAAAGGGAGTGGCCTGCGACCAGCAGCATTTGGGCGACGTCCGCCGCTACGACGTTCCGGCCACCATCATCGCGTGCCAGTTCCCGTCCTCGCTCCTTAAGGAATGGATGGACGCCGGGCACCCCTTCACCGCTGAGCTCGCGCGGATCCGGGATGTCGATTACATCGACCTCCCCACAGGCCACTGGCCACAATTCACCAGGCCCACAGAGTTGGGCGAGGCAATTGTGGCCAGCGTGGAACGCGGAAAATAGAGCCCGACGCCGGCACTTGCCGGCGTCGGGTCAGCTTAGGTCAGGCCTTGGGCGGCGTATTGGTGGCCGGCCCTTCCGGCGCTGCGCCGCCCTCGTCCGTCCAGTCGCTTCCGGTGGTGTCATCCCGGGCAGGGTCCGACACGACATCGGATTCGACGCCGGTCGCTGCGGGAACGGGGGTGACAGTGGGAACGGTGGTGACGGTCGGCCCGCTTGTTGAGGTTCTGCTGGTTGAGCTACCACTGTTTGAGGCACCGCTGTTTGAGGCACCGGGCTTCTGCTCCGACTTCGGCGAGGTGATGCCCGGCAGGACGGCTTCGGCCTTCTCCAGCAGTTTCTTGCCGGCCTCATAGAGGTTATCCAGGATGTCCGGGACTGATTCCTGGACAGCTTCGGCGGCATGATGGACGTTGTCCTGGACCTCCGGGTTCTTGAGCACCTTTTCGGTGCCCCCGCGGAGTCGCTTGTACACCTCCGGCCAGGATTTTGATCCCCATACGTAGCCGACGGCCACTCCAACGGCGAACAATGCTTTCCCTTTCACAGGAATCACTCCTTTCGAGGCGTTATTCCTCGACACTAGCCCCGCGGGCCTTGCGCTGTCACCTGCATATTACAATCCTTGCGTTTATGGATCATTTGCATGCCAGGCGCAATGGACTAAACTGTCATGCCATCCAAGGGACGCCCGCAGGAAATATACCCGTCGGGAAGTTCCGTAAAGCATCAGTTTCATGAGCCGAGGAGTGATAACCATGGCACCGGACCACGGAAGCCGGAACGCTGCTGAAGGGGTAGTCGACGGGCCAGGAGGGGCCCGCCATTGCACCCCTGGAGCAGTTCCAACCCTCGAATCCCCGTGATATCGGGCCGGTGGCCGAGGCAGGTAGATAGTCAGGTTACTTGCTACTAGTGCCTCGAACGGCTAGCGTTGCAGTTGTAGTACTGAGCCCGACCCCCCATCGGGAGGAGTGCTGTATTGAACGCAATGACAATTTCATCGGGGTTTTACCACTGTTCCACTCCCCGTATTCCATTTGCCTCTCAGGGGCAACATATCGGTGCCTAAAATCGGGAACAGGCACCCGATGAAGTGAACCGCTTCACCACGTTCATGGAATTTCCATCAACAAGAAAGTAGGAGCAAAAATGGGTTTCTTTGGTTTTCTTTTGCTCGGTCTCCTGGCCGGTGCCATCGCCAAGCTTATTCTTCCGGGCCGTCAGGGTGGCGGCTGGTTCGTGACCCTCCTGTTGGGCGTCGTCGGCGCACTTCTGGGCGGCTGGATCGGTGGCCTCATCTTCGGCACCGGACTTCAGGAATTCTTCTCGCTGACCACGTGGCTCCTCGCTATCGGTGGCTCCATCATCGTGCTGCTGATCTACGGCCTGGTCACCAGCCGCAGGACCCACCATGGCTGACACCCCGAACCACGACGCCAACGGCGAGGAACTCGAGGGGCAGTACTCCGAGGGCGACTACGGTGATTCCGGAGTATCCCCCGAGACCCTGAAGGAGGACGCCGGAGGAGACTACACCGCCGGCGACTACGCCGAAAAGACGGTGCCTTCGGCCGATGCCGAACTGGACGAGAACAATACGGAAGACACCCCTCGGGACCGGCCCTTCTCATCGGAACCCGATGAAGAAGCATCCGGCTCCAGTCGGCCGTAATGAGTGACCGGTAGAAACCGAACCGGTATCAACTGAAAAACACCAAGGACCCGGAGTGCTGCAGCCGCAGCCTCCGGGTCCTTGCGTTGTGTCCAGCCCCCGAGCCGGTCCTGCCCGGCACTGGGACCGGCCCCGCCCCGGCCCCCTGAACGCTTCCGCGGATCGGCAGGTAATGCCCCGCGGGGTACGCCCCAACCCGCCGGGTATGCGCCAACCCGCGGGCGCGCGCCGGGCCTGATACTTTCGGGCAAGGATAGGTGGGGTATCGGCCCCAGACCCTGCGTAGCGTCAGAGGCAGGAACGAAGACACAGCAGGCCGAACCAGGCGGCACGAGGGAGCGCAAACAGTATGCAGGAATGGAACCGGGCCATCGAGGCAATCGAGGCGGACCTCACGGCAGAGATCGACGTGGGGACTTTGGCCCGGATCGCCCTGACATCCGAATATCACTTCCGGCGGATGTTCTCGTCCTTGGCCGGGCTGCCGGTTTCGGAGTACATCCGGAGGCGCCGCCTGACGGCAGCCACAGCGGAAATCATCGACGGCGGCACTGTCCTGGCCGTTGCTGTCCGATACGGCTACGCCTCCGCCGAGGCGTTCACCAGGGCATTCAAGGCCATGCACGGCCTTACTCCCTCTGAAGCAAGGCAAGCCGGGGCTGTTCTTCATTCCCAACCTCAATTGAGGTTCCACCTACGAGTCGAAGGGAACACCGACATGAAGCACCGTATTGAAGACAAGCCCGCTTTCCGCCTTATTGGCCTGAAAGCCCGCGTCCCCCTGGTCCACGAAGGCCCGAACCAGGCCATCATCGATTTCCAGCGGAGCCTGGACCCCGCTCACACCCAGCGCTTACTGAAACTGGCAGATATGGAACCGGCAGGCCCGCTGTCCGTCACCGACAACATCGATGAGCAGCGCAGCGAAGGAAGCGGACTGGACTACTGGCATGCGGTGGCATCCAGCCAGCCGGCACCGGAGGAATTCGCGGCCATGGACGTTCCAGCAGGCCTATGGGTGGTTTTCGAAACTGAAGGAAAGTTCCCGGAAGTCCTGCAAAGCATGTGGGCGGACGCAGCCACCGAGTGGTTCCCGGCCAACCCATACCGGTGGGCACCCGGCCCTGAAATGCTCAGCGTCCAAGTGGAGGCCGGTGGCACGCACGGCCGCGGGCAGCTGTGGATTCCGGTGGAACGGGAAGAACCCGGCACGCGGTAAGGACCGGGGCACAGCAAGCCCAGGCTAGCGGGCTAAGCTGACCGCTCCGATTCCAGGAACAGCAGGATCTCTTCCAGCGGCAGCACGGCCTGGCGGTATTCGCGGGTGAAGACCCGCAGTACCGATTCGGCGGCTTCAGCGTTTTCGGTACCGATGGCCTCGGCCGCGTAGACCACCCTGATGTTGTGGGCAAAAGCGTCGGCTGCGGTCTGCGCGATGCAGTTGTGGGCCGAAATCCCTGCCAGCACTACAGTGTCCACACCCCAATTCCTGAGGCGCATGGCGAGGTCGGTGCCGAAAAAAGCGCTGTCACGGGTCTTGATGAGCCGGGGAAAATCGGCAGTGAGCAGGCCGGGGACGAACTCTGCCTGCTCACTGCCCCTGAAGATGAAGCCTTGATCGTCGTCGAGCATGTTCAGGGACCAGGTGGATTTGTCCCGTTCATGCACGGTTCCCACCAGGAGGACTTTGGCGCCCGCTTCGCTCGCTGCGCTGGTCAGGGAGTTGCAGGCAGCAACAACCTCGTCCTGGCGGGACTTTAAGGCAGGATCCTCGAAGTAGGCATTCTGCATGTCGATGACCAGTACTGCGATCATGGCAGACCTCCGATCATGACAGACCTCCGATCACGCGGTTCACAGTCCTTTGCCTCCCGTCACAGGAAGCACGGCTCCGGAAATGTAGGACCCTTCATCCGAGGCGAGCAACACATAGGCCGGAGCCAGCTCGGCCGGCTGACCTGCCCTGCCCAGCGGCGTGTCCTGGCCAAAGGTGGGGAGCTTGTCCGGCCATTCCGTGGCGGGAATCAACGGGGTCCACACGGGCCCGGGAGCCACGGCATTGACCCGGATTCCCTTGGGTCCCAGTTCTTCGGCCATGGCCTTGGTGAAGGCCAGTTGGGCTGCCTTGGTCATGGCGTAATCCACCAACTGGGCCGAAGGGTTGAAGGCCTGGATGGAGGCCGTAACAATAATCGATGCGCCTGGCCGGAGATGTGGAATGGCTGCCTGGGCTGTCCAGATGAGTGAGTAGAGGTTGGTCTTGAAGACGCGATCGAATTCTTCGGTGGGGATTGTTTCCAGGCCTTCGCGGTTCTTCTGGTAAGCCGCGTTCAGCACCACCACATGGAGACCGCCCAGTTCCTGCACTGTCCGTTCCACGATTTCATTGGCGAAAGCCTCGTCCCGCGCGTCCCCTGGCATCAGGAGTGCCTGCGAACCGCATTCGCGGATCCATTCCGCCGTCGACCTCGCGTCTTCTTCTTCCTCCGGAAGGTAGCTGATGGCCACATTGGCACCTTCGCGGGCATAGGCGATGGCCACGGCAGCGCCGATGCCGGAGTCTCCACCCGTGATCAGGGCAGTCTTGCCTTGCAGCCGGCCGTGTCCCACGTAGCTTTTCTCGCCGTGGTCCGGTTGGGGATCCAAGGGCGCGGTCAGGCCGGGCTGCTGCTGCTCCTGTTGCGGGAAGGTACCGGAGTGGTACCCGCTGCGGGGATCCGTGGGCGGTGAGGTCAACGGTGTCTTTGACTGGCCGGAGTTGTTCGGGTCGTGGTGGGTCATGGTTGTTCCTTACCCGTATTCGCCGCCGCCTAACCCTCCGGGCCGCCTTATGGAAAACCAAGTCCGCCTTTTCGTACAACTACGTCCGCAGGGTCCGTGCCTTGACCATCAGGAACAGGCCGTAGGCCATCAGGCCCACAGCCACAGCGGCCAGCAAGTACACCCCGTAAGGCTGCTCCCTGAGTGCCTTCAAACTGCCGTCGAGCCCGGTGGACTGTTCAGGTTGGGCGCGCACCGAGGCAATGATTACCAGCAGGCCCACCAGGAAGAGGGCAATCCCCTTGGCGATGTAACCCACTATGCCTACCCCCAGTTGGAATTTCCGTACGGAGGTGTTGGAGGACAAGGTGAGGTCCTTGGTGAATTTCTGTCGGAAGCCGCGCACTGCGAAGACGATGCCCGTGATCGCGATGCCGGCCCCCACAGCCACCAGCAAAAACACGCCAAACGGTGCTTTAAGGAGTGTGACAGTGAAGTCGCTGCTGGACTCCCGGCTGTTCTGGCCCTTGCCTGCAATGAAGGAGACGATCGTGGAGGCGAGTGCAGCGAAGACGATCGCCTGTCCTATTGCGGAGAGTTTCTTGGTGATTTTGTCCGAGCCGTTCCGGTGGCCAAGGATGGCGTTTCCCAGTTGCCACAGCGCCAGTGCTGCGCAGGCGCCGAAGCAGGCCCAGAGCAGGAGCGGGCCGTACGGCTGGCTGGCCAGGGACGTCACGGCCCCGCTGACATCGGCTTCGCCGCTGCTTCCGAACGCCACTTGGAGGGCGATGACCCCAATGAGCACGTGCAGGAGCCCGCTGACCACGTAGCCGCCGCGCGCGACAGCGGCGAAAGCCTGCGAATTCGACGCTTCCTCGGCCACATCGGCGGCCTTCCTCATCTCTTCCTTGATGACAAGTCTCCTTATTTATTGAGCTGTCTCCATCGTCCCTTAAATGAAGCAGGGCAGGTACCTCCCCGATGCTGGAGGTACCTGCCCGTTTCAAAACTCCGTGGCTCCCGGGATCAGTAAACCTAGAACCCGACCACTGACTGCGGCCAAATACTGCGCAGGCCCACACCCAGCGGATTGAACTGCTCGCGGACGGCCACCCGCGTCTGGCTGAGGACCTCGCCGGCGTGGCGGACGGCTTCGGCAGAGCCGGATACTGCGTCGTGGACGGCGGTGATGCTCGAGGACTGGGTGGAAATCTGGTCCGTCATTTCGGTGGTCCTTCCTGGAAGCTCCAACAGCTGCGGTGGCTGATGTTTCAACCATCGGATGGAGTCCTCAAGAAGGGCGCCGTCTCATCTCAAGATTTGCTCAAGAATCCTGGCCAGTCCTTAGAAGGCGAACGCCACCTCCAGCGCTTGGCCCGTACCCAGGGTGAGGCGGGCACTGACACGCGTGCCGTCGTCGAACACGTCAAAAGCGGTTGAACGCCCGACGCCGGAAGGCACCCAGGCGGGCGGCTCACCTCCGAGGTACACAAGGGAGACGAAGCAGCTGCGCTCCCCGGTAAGCCGCCCCTCCAGGTAGCCGCAGGCAGCGAAGGCGCCAAATGGCGATTCCCCCTCGCCCTGGTAGACGCCGCTGTCCGTGTATCCATGGAGGGGCCAAATCGCGGTGTGCAGCCTGCCATCGCTGAGGACATGGGCGCCATTTCCCCGGGGCAAAGGTGGGTCGGCGGGCACCGGGTGGTGGTCGGCGAGCGCATATCCGCCGTCGCGGACAGCGCCACCGGAACCGGTACCGCCCGCACCGGCGGGTGCCGAACCAGAGCCGCCCGAATCAGAGCCGCCCGAACCGGCAGGGGCCGAAACGATGTGGACCCTCAGCTCGTATCCGCCTGCCGCTGCGGTTCCTGTCGCTACCCGCCACGGAGAGCCGGCGTGATCCTGGGAGTCGCTCCACACCGGAGCGTGCCAGCTCGCGGCTTGTCCTGCGCCGGCGGCAAGCCGGTGGATCCGCGAGCGCCGGCTGGGCGTCGCGGCATCATCGAGGATGGCGAAGTGGTTGTCCACGGGGTGCTCGGTGAAGAGCGGAGCGGTGTGGCTTGAGTACGCGAGCCTGCGGTACAGGGGATCGTCCGGTCCGGGGGCATAGTATTTGTCGCTGCCGTGGTTCAGGAGGCGGGCAATGCCGTCCGGGGCGGTGGAGTGAAGCAGGTAGTTGGGCGCTTCGGCATGCTTCAGCCCGTCCACCTCTTCCAACGGCGAGGGCTCCTCAACCGCCGTCCACACCGGGTGGTCAGCGGGCAGGAGCAGCCCCACGAAGGCTTTGGACGTCCAGTAGGGCGACGCCGGGCCGGAGTATTCCTGGGTCATCGATTCAAAAGCGCCGAGCCATCCCAGTGACGGCAGGCCGCCGTCGTAAGCCCCGGCGTCGAGGAAGTACTTGGCGGCGCCGCTGGCGATCCTGCGGGTCTGGCCTGGGGCGAGCGGCGTGGCGCAGATTGCCTCGCCCATGAAGAGGGGCGCGATGGCTGCGTAGCGGTAGATCAGGGAGCGGCCCTGGAACACCGGGGCGCCCGTTGGCGCCGAAGAACCTGACGTGGTCTTCCAGGAAAGCGGCGAGCCGGCTGCGGGAAATGTCCAGGCGGTGATCGGCTTGTGGATGGCGGCCGGCAGCAAATTCCGCCCACAGGATGGGGTACAGGTGCATGGCCCAGCCACAGTAGTAATCGAAGAAATCTCCGGTGCCCCCGTTGTCTCCGTCCCTGTACCAGCCCCCGCCGGCGTACCAGTCATCCAGCCTGTCCAGGCCGTGGTCGATGTGGGTTGCGTTGTGTTCGAACCCTGCACCGGCCAGGAACTCGGCAATCATGACCTGGAAGAGCACCCAGTTGTTGTCCACGCAGGAGCTGCGGGAAGAACCCTGCAGCCAGCCGGCCACCTGCTCCTGCTGCCCTGCGGTAAGGGTGTCCCACAGCCAGGGCTTGGTCAGTTGGAGTCCAAGGACTATCGACGCCGCTTCCACCATGGGCTGGGATCGGTCGGTGATGGGCAGCCACGCTTCACGCCCGTCTTTCCGCGTGCCGTGGAGGAGTCCCTCGCGGTAAAGGTCGAGGTGGCCGAAGGGATCCCCGCCCTGCTCCCCCGCCACGCGGAACGCGGCCAGCAGGAACGTCCGGGCGAAGCCCTCCAGGCCGTCGGACTTAACGCCCGACGACGACGGGCGGCCGCCCAGCCGGATGGCCGCCTTCAGCGGGGAGAAGTGTGGGCGCACCGCAAGGAGTTGCTGATCGGCGAAGGAAAGCCAGTGTTCCCGTGTCCAGCCAGTGATGGGGCTGAGGTTGAAATCCGGGGCGGGCATGGTGAAGCCGATGGACATGGGTCTCCTGCGGGTAGTTCCAGCGTCACCACCCTAGGGGTGCCTGACCGGACCAGGGGCGAGCTGAACAATACTGAACACACCGCTGTGACGCAGTTCACATAAAGGGGACCGTGAGGAATCGTCGGCTGGCTGCGTCTTCTTCATGACGGCGAAACACACGCCGCAGCGAACAAGCCGCAATGATCCATCGCAGCTTCCAACCGACAGGACTGATTGCCATGACGACCCAGACGCACACCCCCGCAGACGTTCCGGCCAAGAACACCACGGCAGCGGCCACCAACACTTCCGCACCTGGTGCCGGCACTCCTGAACTGAACGGCGGCCCGGCAGCGAACGGCGCCCCGGCGAACAAGGGCAAGGACGGCCGTGGAGCCACCACCGTTGCCGACGGCGTCGTGGCCAAGATCGCCGGCATCGCCATCCAGGAAATCCCGGGCGTCCATGCCCTTGGCGGCGGCGCTGCCCGTGCCATTGGCAACCTGCGCGAAAAGGTGGGCCAGAAGGATCTCACCCAGGGCGTCAGCGTCGAGGTCGGCCAGACCCAGGTGGCCGTGGACGTGACCTTGGTTGTTGAGTACCCGCACCCCCTCCAGGAAGTTGCGGACAACGCCCGCGATGCCGTTTACAACGCCATCGAGGACCTGGTGGGCATGGAAGTCACCGAGGTCAACATCACCATCACGGACATCCACGTTCCCTCCGAGGACGCCGAAGCGGACGACGCCGGCCGTGAGCCGAGGGTCGCATGAACCCCACGATCGCCGGCATAGCCATCGGAGCGGTCCTGGCCCTGGCAGGGTTGGCCTTTGGTTTCTGGGGCCTGCTGCTGACGGCTCTGTTCATGGGTGTCGGGGCTGTCCTGGGACGCTCCGCTGAGGGAAAGCTTGACCTGCGCGGCGTACTGGATGCGTTGCGGGGCAAGCGCTCCTCATCATGACGCGGGCCGGAATGACACGGGCCGGGCATACCCGCATCACCCAGCAGGCCATCCGGAAGACCTTGGAATCCGTCACAGCCCAGGCGTTCCGGGTGGGGGCGGGTAACGTGGCCGCTGAACTGGAGGACGACGCCGGCAAGCTCGGGGTCAAGGTTTCAGTCAAGCTGTCGCTGCCGTCGCTCCTGGGACCGCGGACCACCACAAGCACTGTCTTCGAACAGGCCCGCGCGGCACGGACACAACTGGTGTCCCGCGGCCTGGAGCTCACTGGTTTGGAAATCGGCAGGGTCGACATCCGGCTCGCCGGAGCCAAGGGACAAGCCGTAGCCAAGGGACAAGCCGGGGCCAAGAACCAACCCGGAACCACGGTACAGATCCCGGAACAGCTGAGGGAAAGGAGAGTGCAATGAGCCAGGACCGAACAGTGCGCCGGATGATCCGCCGGGAAACGCACTCGTCGAGGGCTGTCCCGTCGGTCATTTCCGCCTGCATCCTGCTGGTCGTTTTCCTGTGGCTCGCGGTCGAAGCCGTGCTGTGGATCCTCA
The DNA here is from genome assembly GCF_019977295.1 of Arthrobacter sp. StoSoilB20. Classification (NCBI taxonomy): domain Bacteria; kingdom Bacillati; phylum Actinomycetota; class Actinomycetes; order Micrococcales; family Micrococcaceae; genus Arthrobacter; species Arthrobacter sp. StoSoilB20. The sequence continues at coordinate 4,528,328 of NZ_AP024651.1, forward strand.
AGGACCAGCCACTGCTGGCGAGTCCCGCACAAATGTTCCAGTGGCTGATCGACCTCCCGTCCACCACGCTCCCGGTCGGAATGGCAGCAGCCGGAGCGGGCCTCGGGATCCTGGGACTGGTGCTCCTCGGCGCAGGACTGGGCCGGGGCCGTAAGCCCCGACGTGCCTTGGAAAGCCAGCGCGCAGCAGTGGTGGTGGACGACGACGTGATTGCCGCCGCCGTTTCCAGCACCACCCGGCTTGCCGCCGGCCTCGCCCCAGGACAGGTGACCACCACCGTCGGTGGGCGGTCCGTACGCGTCCAGGCCCGTCCGACGTCGGGCGTTCCCCTGGACCTCGGGGCTGTTGCAACAGTGGTCGACGACGAACTGGCCGCCTTCGCGCTGGATCGCCGGGTCACGTCGAGTGTCAGGGTGATGAATCAAGGAGCCGTGGGGCAATGAGGCAGACAAACCGTGCACTGAACCGCATCATTCTTGCCCTCCTGGGTGTTGCTCTCCTGGGCGCCGGTGCCGCAGTCTTCGCGGCCGGAACCCTGTCGGGAGCAGCGGATACGTGGACAACGGTGGCGACATCAGGCCGCGACTACCTCAGGACCCTGGCGGGCACAGCTCCCCTTCCTGACCCCCTCCGGAGCTGGTGGCTGGTGGCAGGAATTGCGGTGCTGCTGGCCGGTGCGGCCTTCAGCGCAGCCTGGCTCGCCACCCAAGGCGGAGGGCGAACTCCGCGCCTCGCAGAACAACTGGACGGACCTTCCGAAGCCGGCGGAGCCCTGGAAAACGCCGAAGCCGAGGGGGCCAACAGCCTTGGCGGGTCCCGCGGCCGGACAGTAGTGGACGCAGGACTGGTTGCGGCAGCCATCCGGGAAGCCCTCAGCACGAACAGGGATGTCCTGGCCACGTCAGTCTCTGCCTGGGAATCACGGCGGGGAACCGCACTCCGGCTCCGCATCGAGGCCCGCAAGGGAAGTTCACCACGGGACCTTGCCAATACAGCAGAAGAACTCATCCGGGAAATAGATGCCCTGCTGGGACATCCAATGCCCGTCCTGGTCCGAATCACCAGCGGCGCCCGAACCCAGGTGTCTGGACCGCGACGAGCCCGGTAAACGAATGGAACGCACTTCTCTCCAACCGAACCATGCGCGGCACCACAGAGCACGCGCACCTCAAAGAAAAGGGAACACCATGGGAATCAACGACAAGATCAACAACGCCGCCACCGAGCACCTTGGCGCTGCCAAGGAAGGCGCCGGGAAACTGACCGGTGACGAGTCGTTGGAGCGCGAAGGCCAGCACGACCAGGCCCAGGCGAAGCTCCAGCAGGCAGGCGAGAAGGTCAAGGACGCTGCCGCCGACATCGGCGACAACATCAAGGAAGCAGCCCAGAAGCTCAAAGAGGGCTTCACCAAGAAATAGGCATTTCCAGGGCCGGCTCCGCTACGCTTGCGGGGCCGGCCCCTTTCCACCCTTACCTCCGACTCCCTGGGAAGGCAGAACGTGACTGGTTCACCCACGGCACAGCACCAACTGGACCTCGTTCCCGATGCCTTGCTGGCCGGCCGGGCCGCAGATGGTGACACGGCAGCTTTCGAAGCCTTGGCACGCCGGCATGGCCCCTTGATGCGTGCCACCGCCCGCCGATTGACCGGTAGCCTGGCGGACGCCGATGATGTGGTCCAGGAAACGTTGGTTCAGGCCTGGAAGCAGTTGGACACCCTCCGGGAGCCCGCGGCCGTCAAAGGCTGGCTGTTGAGGATCGTGGGCAGCCGCAGCATCGACCACCTCCGGAAACGACGCAATCATGTGGAGCTGGACACTGCGGAAAACCAACTCGACGACACGCCCCGGACGAAGGCCCAGGATCCCGAAAACAACGCTGTCAATGCCTCGCGGGTAGAGGCCCTCAAAGCTGCGCTCGCCGCACTCCCCGAGGAGCAACGGCGCTGTTGGGTCCTCAAGGAATTCAATGACCAGAGCTATGAGGAGATTGCGCTGACGTTGAACATCAGCCCAGCCAGTGTCCGCGGCCGGTTGGCCCGGGCACGGATCACGCTTGCACGCACTATGGAGGAATGGCGATGAACACCCCCAGCGACACCCTCGAATGCGGGCATAGCCTTGCCGATCTCAGCGCCTACCTGGACACGGGACAGATTGACGATCCCGCCCACCTGGAGATGTGCCCCGAATGCCAGTCCGCGTTGGCCTCCCTGCGCCGGCTCACCGAGCTCGGCGGCGACCTGCTCCGCTCCGATGTGGCAGACGCCGGCTCAGGCACGGACGACTGGATGCAGTCCATCCTGGACAATTTGCACTTGGAACTGCGGCCGGGACGGAACATCCCTTTGAAGGCCGAACACCCTGATGACACGCTGTGGGAAACCGAAGGAGCTGTTTCAGCCCTGATCCGGTCCGTGGCGGACGCACTTCCAGGGACGGCAGCGGGCAAGTGCCGCCTGCAGGGAGATGTCACCACAGTGGGCGCCCCGATCACCGTGGAAGTGGAAATTGCCGTGGTGTACGGACACTCCATGGAAGAACGTGCCGCCACCCTTCGCGACGAGTTGGCAAAGACCCTGGCCGTCCAGACTGAACTGAACATCCAGGCAATCGACATCACGGTGACTGATGTCCTTGAACCACTCAGCACCACAGACCCGCTGAACACGGAGGACCAGCCATGACGGAGTTTTTGGAAGCTGCAGACACGCCGCCCACAACCGGCCCGGCATCCCGGCCGGCAGCAGGGCAGGAATCCCACAAGGCCGCAGGGCAGGAATCCCGCACGGCAGCAGGGCAGGGAGCCGCGCCCGTAACAGGACCCGTAACCGCACCCACGGCGTCTGCAATCCCCGCACCGGCCACGGTTACGGTCCTGGCTGAGGAACTGCTCGGCGTAGTCCAGGCCGTGGACGGTGTCCATGCGGTATATCCGGCCCAGCCGTTGTGGCAGTCCATAGCCGGCGCGGCCATAGCCGCCGTCACAGGTGAGGCACTTCCCCTGATTGGGCTGGCCGAAACCGCCGGGGTCCTGGCGGTGAAAGTCCGGATCGGCGTGGATGCGTCGCGCCCTGCTCCGGTCGTAACGCGTGAAGCAGCCGCGGCAATCCGCCAGCACCTGCTCCCCCGGGCCGCCGTCGTCGAGATTTCCGTGGTGAAACTGGACAGTTAGGCGCTGGGGGTCCAAGCCGCCGGGTTCTGGTTCATAATGAACAAACTGAACACAAGTGAACTTGATAGGCGGACATCTGCATGCTGACCGAGGATCGTCAACAGCTCATCCTGAGGGAACTGGCCTTGAACGGCTCCCTCAACGCCAGCGAATTCGCGGCGAAACTGGGCACCTCGGGGATGACCGTTCGCCGCGACCTCGCTGTTCTCGCCGGGCAAGGACTGCTGGAACGCGTCCACGGCGGCGCCATCGCGGTGAACGGCAAAACTCCGGTGGGGCAGGCAACCCCGCCCGCAACGTCCTGGCGGCAGGGCGGAAGGAGGCCTTTGGCGACGATCGGGATGATCGTACCGTCGGCGTCGTACTACTTCCCGGGCGTCATCCGCGGCGCAGAAGCGGCGGCGCAGGAAGCCGGCGTCCGGCTGGTGCTGGGTGTCACCAACTATTCCGATGCCGAGGAGCGACGACAACTGCGGCGGCTGTACGAACACGGCGTGGACGGCATCCTCATCACACCCAGTGCACAATCCTTGGCCGGAACCGAAACGCTGGACCTGCTGGCAGAGGCCGGGGTGCCGGTGGTTGTGGTGGAGCGGTCCATCGACGACGCCCTGGATCACGGCCGGCTCGAAGCGGTGCGGAGCGACCACGTCCGCGGTGCGGAGATCGCCGTGAACCACTTGCTGGGTCTTGGCCACCAAAAAATTGCCATTTGCTTGCGTGAAAACAGTCCTACGGCTCCGCAGCTCATCGACGGCTTCCACCTTGCCATGCAGCGCGCCGGGCACTCCCGGGACGAGACGATGGTACGGGCCATGTCCCGCGCCCAAAACGATCCCCAGGCCCACAGGGAACTGGTGGACCGCATCCTGGATTGGTGCGCTTCAGCGCAAGTGACAGCCGCCGTTGTCCACACGGACGAGGACGCACTCCAGTTCGTCAGCGCCTGCCTTGAGCGGCAGATCCGAGTGCCTGAGGACTTCGCAATCGTCTCCTACGACGACGAGATTGCAGCCCTCGGCGTCGTGCCGCTCACCGCCGTGGCACCGCCGAAATACGACGTCGGCCACCAGGCTTTGGTGATGTGCTTGAGCCGGATCGGGACGCGGCGCGGAAGCACCTCGGCGTTGCAACGGGTCAACCTGTCCCCGGCCCTGGAAGTCCGCGGCTCCACGCAGCCCTAGTTCCTGCCGGGCTGCTCCCCAAGCCCCACACCCCCGAGCCAACTCCGCCCACCGGCACGCCGAGATGGCCGTTAATCCCAATGTTGGGTGCCAACATTGTCTTTAAGTGCCACCTCGGCGGGGCGCCGATCTGTTTACTTCTGTTCATTTTATTGATGATGTTCACTTCTGTGGATTTCATAGTGCCTAGTCCGTAAGTGCCCCGGAGCACACCACGACTTTCGCATCGTGAACTTCAAAGGAGAACAGAATGAAGCGTCGCCAGCTTCTGCTTGGAGCAGCCAGCCTCATGGCCACTGCTGCACTCGTCACCGGCTGTGGCAGCACCCCGGCCGCCACGCCAAACCCCACCCCCGTGGAAGACCCCAGCGGCAACATCACGTTCTGGTCCTCCATGGCCGGCATGGACAAAGTGGCAGAGGCCTTCAACGCCAGCCAGGACAAGATCAAGGTCACCTTCGAAACCATTCCCAACGGCGGCGCCGGCGGTTATGCGAAGCTCTCCACTGCCATCACCGCAGGCAACGGTCCGGATGTTGCCACCATCGAATACCCGCAGTTGCCCCAGTTCGTGAGCAACGGCCAGCTCCAGCCGCTGGACGGCTACATCAACAAGGCTGAAACCGTGGACAAGCTCACGGACGAAACCAGAGCTTTGGTGCAGTTCGGCGAGCAGACCTACGCACTTCCCTACGATGCTGCACCCATGATCATGTGGTACCGCAAGGACATGCTGGACAAAGCCGGCGTTTCAACGCCCAAGACCTGGCAGGAATTCGAGGAGGCCGGCAGGAAGCTCAAGGCCGTTGCCCCCGAAGCACACCTGGCCAGCTTCAACCCGAACGAGGCCGCGCTCACCGCCGCACTGTCCTGGCAGGCCGGCGGCAAGTGGTTCGGCACCGAAGGCGACAGCTGGAAAGTGGGTGTCAATGACGAGCCCACCAAGAAGGTCGCCACGTACTGGCAGAAATTGATCGACCAGAAGATCGTCAAGGTCCAGCAGTCCTTCAGCGACGAGTGGTCCGCAGACCTGGCGAGCGGCGCCGTCGTCGGAGTCCTGGGCGCCAATTGGAGCGCCACCGGTATCCAGAAGCGGACCGAGGCCAGCGGCCAGAAGGGGCAGTGGATCGCCGCCGAAGTCCCCAACTGGGGCACTCCTGCTGACGCGTTCTACGGCGGTTCCAGTTTCAACATCACCAAGAGCAGCAAGAATCCGGCTGCAGCGGCCAAGTTCATAGAGTTCCTCGCCACCAGCAAGGAGGCCGTCACTGCCCGCGGCAACACCGGCTCCGCCTTCCTCGCCTTCCCGGGCCTGACCCCCGTGGCGCAGAAAGCCTTCGATGCCAGCTACTTCGGCAACGACATCTATGAAGTCTTCGGCAAGGCCTATTCCACCATCACCCCGGGTTGGCAGTGGGGCCCCAACTGGGACATCACCAACACCGCACTCAAGGACGCCTACGGCACGCTGACCAGCGGCGGCAAGGTACTCGACGCCGTCGATACCGCCCAGGACGCAACAGTGGCCGGACTCAAGCAGAACGGTCTCTCCGTCAAGGAGTAGGCCCGCAAGGTGGGGCGGCCCAACCAGGGCCGCCCTGCCAGCGAGGAGAATCATCATGGCCAACCCGTCCACAACACCAGCGATGTCCACAGAAGCCACCGAAGTCGGACTTCCGCTCCCCCGCAAGCCCCGGGCCATGTCCGGAACCGGCGGCCGCACCGCTGCCCTCTTCCTGACCCCCTTCTTCACGATCTTCGCTCTCGCCATGGTGGCACCGGTGATCTATGCAATCGTGCTCAGCTTCTTCGCCCAGCAGAAATCCGGGCTCGGCTTCGGTGAGGCCAAGACCGCGTTCGTAGGCCTGGAAAACTACCTCCAGGTCCTGCAGTCCGAGAGCTTCGTGGGCGGTATCGGGCGCCTCGCCCTGTACTGCCTTATCTACATTCCCTGCATGGTGGGCGGCGCCCTGGCATTCGCGCTTTTGCTCGACGCTGCCGTGGCACGGGCCAGGAAACTGTTCCAGTTGCTCGTCTTCCTCCCCCACGCAGTCCCCGGAGTTATTGCCGCGCTGATCTGGGCCTACCTCTACACTCCCGGCGTGAGTCCGATCGTCTCCGTCCTGGAAACCGGTGGAATCTCGCTGAACTTCCTGGACAACCAGCTGATCCTGCCGTCCATCGTGAACATCGCCGTCTGGGAATGGACGGGCTACAACGTGATCGTGCTGTTCACCGCGCTCCAAGCCGTACCGCGGGAAACCCTGGAAGCCGCGCGCGTGGACGGGGCAGGCGAAATCCGGGCGGCCGTCAGCATCAAGCTCCCCCTGATCCTGCCCGCGTTGAGCGTCATCATGCTCTTCACGGTGATCGGCACGCTCCAACTCTTCACGGAGCCTTCCATCATCTCCAAGGCCACAGCCTCGGTCACCAGCACGTGGGTGCCCAACATGTGGGCCTACGACGCCGCGTTCAACCGCCACAACCTCAACCAGGCCGCGGCGGCCTCCATCATCATCGCGCTCATGGCGGCAGTCCTTTCATGGGCCGTGACGCGCTTCAGCTCAAGGAACACAGCATGAGCACCGCCACGATCTCCCGCACCGCCAGCCAAACTCCCATGCCAGCACAAAGCAGGCGCCGGCGCGCCCGTAACGGCAGCTTCGCGAGTACGTTCACCGTGAACGCGCTGCTGATCCTGGGCTGCGCCTACATGGTGCTTCCCGTGGTGTGGCTGTTCTTCGCCTCAACCAAGAACACCGCGGACCTGTACGGAACCGCCGCCTACGCGTTCGGTGAGCCGGCCTTCTTGGAGAACGTTATGGCAGTCCTGAACCAGGACGGCGGGATGTTCCTCCGGTGGATGGCGAACTCCATGTTCTACGCCGCTTTCGGAGCAATTCTTGGCGGCCTCATCTCCGTGATGGCCGGTTACGCGTTCGACAAATTCCAGTTCCGCTGGAAGGACTCGTTCTTCGGGATTGTCCTGGTGGGCGTGCTGATTCCCAACACGGCCACGGTTCTCCCCATGTATCTGTTGGCCTCCGTTTTCGGCATCACCAACACCATCTGGGCCATCCTCATTCCGGTGCTCTGCAACCCGTTCGGCGTCTACCTGGCCAGGGTGTACTCGGCAGCCTACGTTCCTGCCGAGACCCTGGAAGCTGCCCGCGTTGATGGAGCCGGACCTATCCGGTCCTTCTTCTCCCTGGGCCTTCCCATGATGATGCCCGGGTACATCACCATCGCACTCTTCCAGTTTGTGGGCGTGTGGAACAACTTCATGCTGCCCTTGGTGATGCTGCAAGACCAGAAGTTGCTGCCGGTCAGCGTCGGCATCTCCATCTGGCAGGGGTATTCCATCCCTCAACCGGAGTTCACGCCCATGGTCATTACGGGCTCGCTGCTTTCGATCATTCCGTTGCTGCTGGCGTTCATCATGCTGCAGCGCTTCTGGAAATCGGGTCTCACGGCAGGGAGCGTCAAGTGAGGTTGAATGTTGCCCTGGCCATGCCGGCCCACACCGCGCGGGCGGTGTTTCCCTCCAGGAGCCTGGATCCCCTGGAGCCGGCGCTGACGCTGCTGAGCCGGGACCCCATCGAGGACTTCACGACGCCGGATGGCCGCGCCGTGTTGTCAGAGGCGGACATCCTCATCACCGGCTGGGGCTGTCCGATGATCGACCACGCTGTCCTGGACGCTGCACCCCGGCTCCGCTATGTACTCCATGCCGCCGGCAGCGTGAAACACCACGTCGGAGATGCCTGCTGGGAACGCGGCCTCCAAGTCAGCTCCGCTGCAGACGCCAACGCCATCCCGGTTGCCGAGTACACCGTGGCCATGATCATCCTTGCCAACAAACGGGTCCTGCAGATCGCCCGTGCCCTGCACACCACCCGGACCGACGTCCTGGCCGAGCAACTTTTCCCGGACATGGGCAACTACCGCAAGCGTGTAGGAATCATCGGAGCCTCGAAGATCGGCAGGCACGTGATCAGGTTGCTGGCACCCTACGACCTGGAAGTGGTGGTTGCCGACCCCTATCTTTCCCCCGAGGAAGCGGAAGTCCTCGGCGTCGGACTCGTCAGCCTGGAGGAGTTGGTAGCCCACAGTGATGTGGTCAGCCTCCATGCGCCGTCGCTGCCGTCCACCAGGAACCTCATGGACGCCGGGTTGATCGAGCGGATGCGGCCGGGCGCTACCTTCATCAACACCTCCCGCGGCGAACTCGTGGACCAGGATGCGCTGCTCGCCAGGGTGGAACGCGGCGACCTCTACGCGATCCTTGACGTGACCACCCCGTGGGTGCTGCCTGCCGGCTCCCGCTTCTACACGCACCCCAACGTACTGCTCACCCCGCACGTGGCGGGGTCGCTGGGCAATGAGTTGGAGCGCATGGCGGCGAGCGCAGTGAATGAGGCGCTGCGGTTGTCCCGCGGGGAGTCCCTGCAGTACCCGGTGAAACTGGAGGACCTGGCGTTTATGGCGTGAGCGCCGTACACGTACTGCCAGCAGCGCAGCCAACAGCGCGGCCAACAGCGCGGCCAGCAGCGCGGCCAGCAGCGCAAAGCGACAAACCGTAAAGGCGAACAAGCGCACGACGACGACCTGCCGCCGTCGTGCGCTTGTTGCCTTTTAGCTGTTGCTTCCTTAGCGGGCGTCCTTCTTTGCCTGGCGCTGGGCGCCTTGGGACTGGCTGGAGGCATCGCGCTTCACGCCGCCGGTGGTCTTTTGGTGGGAACGGGCACGGCCCGAATCCGTGGCTGACTTGGCGCCTCCCCCCGAGGACCCAGGCCCAGTGGACTTGCCCGCGCTGGCTCGTTCCAGCCGTTCGTCCTTCAAGGCCTCGGCAGCTTCATGGGCCTGGCGCGCCAGTTCCGTGCTGACAATCGAGAGTGCCTCTTCGAACACGAATGCCCGGGCACGTGCCTTGTCTGACTTGTTCGATGCAGCTCCGCGGCCGCCGGCTTCCAGGACCTCGTCAGCGGCTTTGCGTCGATAGTTGGTGGTGTATTTGTTGCGGGCCCGCCGAACCCGTTTGTGAAGTTGCAGCAGGCCTTCCTCATCGAGGAGCTCAAGCCTGGCTGGCTCCAATTCGCGAATCAAATCAAGTTGATCTTGCTTCAACACCCACAGATATTGGTCCATTTGCCGATACTTGCACACCTCCCTGACGAGGGGTAGGGGGTGTGGGAGTTCTCATCCGAAGCGGGGGATGGCATTGGATCACTCGAAGAGTTCCGGGGCCGCGGTGAGGGCAACGTAAGCCCACACGTCCAGGCCCAAAGGCTCCAATGCTTCAGCAACAGCCCTGCGGACGGCGTCTTCCTCGCCCACGTTCCACTCGGATCCGGACACCACAAAATCAACCTCAACGTACAGCTTCCGCCCTACCTTCCCGGACCGGATGAGCGGTTCCTGCAGCCCGTATTCCGCCCGGACGCCCTGTATCGCTTGGGTGATGGCGGCGTCCAACTCTTTGGACGGCGCACCTTCGAGGAGCTCGTTCAACCCGGTCCGGATCAACCCGATAGGGATGTATGCCAGGATCAGGCAGGCCAGCAGGACCAGGACCGGGTCAACGTAGAGGGCAACATCGTTCAGCCCAAGGCCCTGCAGGACCAATGCCGCCCCCGCGCCCAGGAGCATCATGACGCTGAGGATGGCCCCCGCCCGCCATTGCGCGATTTCAGCCACCACCAGGTCCGAGTCCGGTGCCGCCCGCCGCATCCACGCGGCCACCCCGAATCCAATAGCCGCTGTGGCAGCCCCATATATGGCGATGATCGCGGCGCTGACCGGAGAACCGCCGTCGCGTATGACCACCACGGCATCGCCCGCTGCCACCAGCAACGTCCCCGCCACCGCCAGGCCTTGGATGAGCACTACCAGCGGAGTCAGGGCGTCACGGCCAAAGGGGAAACGGCGCGTGGGGCCACCGGCAGAAGCGGAAGATGCCTTGAGGGAGATCGCGGTGAGCACCAGCCCAATGCCCATGTAGGCGCCGTCGAACACGATGATTCTTGTCCCGCTGAGCACCCCCAAAACCAGGGCCCCTGCGGCAGACACAGCGGAGACCCACAAAGAAGCCCGCAACGCGCGCCGCTCGGCCCCCAACTGCACGGTCGGCATCAGTCGTTCCGGGTGGCGAGGGCGTCCAGCAAGCGGATGAAGACAGCGATCCAGCCATAGATGATCACGAACGCAATGAGCTCGAATGCCGTGAGGTTGAAGTAACCCACCGGGTAGAACAGCACCAGCGACACGATCAGGGCCGCGAGGAAACTGCCGCACACCAGGAAAAACCGGCGGGGCAGGCCACGGAGGATGAAGGGCGAGGCAAGGAGCAGCAAGATGAACACCACCGCCATCCCGGAGGCGAACAAGGTATGGATCAGGAAGCTGACGGACAACGGGACCACGCCCACCCCGGCCAGCAACAACCCCATGGCCACGAACGCACCCGAGCAAAGTCCTGCGCTCCAAGGCTTGACCAGCACGCCCTGGGCGATGAGGGAACGCAAATCACGGTCCAAATAGACGGCGAAGGTGGTGATGAAGAATCCGGCCACGATCAGCGACAGATTAAAGAGTCCACTGGACGCCCCGCCCACAGTGCCGAGCTGGCTGAAGTGGTACTCCCACCATTTGGGATCCTGCGACGTCGCCATGCTGGCCACGATGCTCATCACCATGAACAGGACCAGGAGACCGGACAGTTTGCGGGTGCTGATGTCGTACACCGACAGGTAAATCCAGTAGGCAGCCAAGCCTGACACGACTGCCATCCCCACGGTGGCCGCATAGATATCCACGGTGAGCCCCTGGAAGCTGCGCTGCAGAAGAAGGAAAACCGCGACAGTTGCGATCGCTGCGATCAGGGCATGGACCAAGGCCACCGTTGAGGCGTCCACAATGAATTTCCAGGCCGGCAGTCCAAGCCGCCAGTGCTGATCCGGCTGATACCGCGAACGCCAGTACCCGATATACGCCGAGGCCAACCCCAGCACCAGAACAGCGCCCGCAGACACGAGGCCCAAGGAGACGCCGCCCCATAAGGGAGGGGTGCGGCCGAAGAAGAGGAGCAATCCTGCGAGCCCGGCCACCACTGCGGCGGAAGAAGCAGCCAGAAGTGCCTCGGACTCGTTGGCCAGGCGGCGGTGCTGGGAACCGGGGGGTGTTGAACCGGGCGGTGTTGAACCGGGCGGTGTTGAACCGGGCTGTGCTGAATCCGGCGGTGTTGAATCCGGCGGTGTTGGACCCTGGCTGGGCGGGCCTGCCAGCGCTGGCGGGTCAGCGGGTACTGTCGCCGAAGCGGCAGGGATGCCCGACGCCGGTTCGGTCACGGCGCGGTTCTTCCGACGGAGCCGCTCCGGTCTTCGTGCCGGTCCTTTTGCGGGTTCCCTCCCGCTTCCTGCTGCGCGCCCCGGCCATCTTCATCCGGAGAGAGCCGAAGCCAGGCTCTCGCTTCAGCAGCAGAAGTGAAGAATTGGGTGGGGCAAGGTGGCTCTTGGACCGCCAATTGGTAGTCGGCGAGCATGCGGTCCACCGGGTTGTTTCCCAGAAGGGCAATCCTCGAGGCAGCACAGGGCTCAACAAAAACATCGCGGGCCGCACGGCTGAGGTGGGCGGTCTCGGCCATGGTCACCAAGAGCGGATACCTGCGGCCGGCAGCGAGATCATTGACGGCCTCGACGGCGGCACGGGCGTTGGCGGCCTCGATCCGCACGCCAGGTTTCCACGCCAGGAACATGATGTCTTCCGGTTCGAACCCGATGACGTAATCGCAATGGTCCTGCTGAGCCATGGAAGCATCTCCCTCTCTGCGGCCCTGGCCAGGGCGACACGATCTGACTCAACCCTGCACCCCGGGACAATCACCCTGTCTCATCCAAAAAGAATGATCTTTGGGTGCGCTGACGGTTGGAGTCCCATCCGCGCTGCCCAAGCCACTCAGCCCGCAGCGGATTCTTCCGCCGCGGGTCCCGCAGCCGATTCCGCCGCCGATTCCGCCGCCGATTCCGCCGACTCTTCCGCCGCCGTCGTCGCATACGAGGCCGAGACGCGTCGGTAAACCGGAGTCAGGAAGGCGAGCAGCGCCACGGCAATCATGATGAGGCCCGCGGCCAGGAAGACCAAGGCGATGCCACGGGAAATCCCTTCTCCCAGCAGCGGTTCCAGTTGTGCTGCGCCCTCGGATGACCGTGCGTAGGGGATGATCCAGAACTGGGCGATCGGAGCGATGAGGAAGGCGGTGATGGGTGCAGCCGCGGACTCGAACGCCATGGCGAAGCCAAACACCCGCCCTTGCCGGGGCAAGGGAACCACCTTTTGGATGACGGTTTGTTCGGCCGCCTCCACTACGGGAACCAAGGCCATGTACAGCCAGATTCCTGCGATGTAGAGCCAGGCCCACTCCCGCACGGTGAACAGTGCACCGATCAAGCCCATGAGCATCACTGCAATCAACATGGTGCGCAAGGGGTTGGAGCCGAGTCCGAACTTGCCAATCAAGGCGCCGCCAACAACAAACCCCGTGGCTCCCACGGCAAAGACAGTTCCCCACATTTCCACGGAGAACATTTCCAGTCCGTAAGGATCCATCAGGGCCATGTAGACCCCGCCAATGAAGTTGTTGAACGTTGAGAAGAGGATCAGGGCAAACAGTCCGGATATCGCCATGACTGCAGCCCAGGAACCTCGCAGGTCGAATCCGCCTTCCGCGTCGGAGGCCGCTGCCCGTACTTCCTCGGGCATCCGCAGCGTGAGGAGATGCGCGAAGGCCACTGCGGTGAGCACCAGGGCCACAACCACGGTCCACCCCATGCCCAGCAGCCCCACGGACAACCCGGATAGCACCGAGGTCACAATGAACATGAGCCCTTGCACCATGCCCACCAGACCGTTTGCGTTGGGCCGGCGGTCGGGTTCGATCAGGATGGTGACCGTGGTGGACAGTGCGATGTTGCGCATGTTCTCCACCACAGCACCTATCAGGATGATCATGGTGAAGATCCAGAACCAGGGCTGCGTCAGGTCCAGCAGCGCTTCTTCGGGCGTCAGCAGGAACATGATCCCGGACAGGACGAACATCACCAGGGTGAACATGGCCGCGAAGCGCATCACGGCCAGTTTCCGGTACCGGTCCACGAAGGTGCCGAAGCTGATGCTGGAGAGCGCGATCAACAACATGTACGCACCGCCGATCACCCCTGTGGCGATCACGTTGCGGGATTCCAGATACACCCAAAAGGTCAACGCGAACCAGAGATAGCTCGTGGTGATATTGGCGATCGCCGTGTTGATCAGGATCCCGGTGAAGGTGCGGGACCTTTGTGCCGGGGTTCGTACGGAGAGATCGATGGTGTCAGTAGACGCGGCGGTGGACGGTTCCTGCTCGGTCATGCGATCCAGTAAACCACCGGGTCCAACGGCCCGGTAGTATCGGCAGGTAATTGACGAAACTCTTGGGGGATTGTTTTTTATGACGGAAATTCAGGGGCAGCTGTCTTTCACGAAGGACGCAGCCAGGGACTTGGAACTGCAGGAGTATGGGCTTGATCCCGCCGTGGATTCCACGCTCCTGCCCAATGCCGCCGTCATGAGTGCCCTGCAGAACCTCGTGAGGCTCGCCACCGAGCTGTGCGGCGCACCGTTTGGCGTGGTCAACATCATCAGTGCCGAGTACCAACACCAGATCGGCGCGTGGGGCGTGGACCCGGGGGTGTGCTCCCGTGAAGACTCCATGTGCGCCAAGGTATTCCTCTCCCGCGAGAGGACCGTGGTGGCGGATGCGTCCAAGGACCCCCGCTTCGCAGACAATCCTTTTGTTACCGGCGAGATCGGCGATGTCCGCTTTTACGCCTCAGTTCCCCTGCAAACAGAGTCCGGGTTCGTCCCCGGAACCCTGTGCGTTTTCTCGGACAAGACCAAGGAATTGACCCCTGAACAGGTCAGCATGCTGGAAGTCCTGGCCAAGCAGGTAGTGGAGTTGCTTGAACTTCAGCACCGTACCGTCCAGTTGGACCGTACCTATTCCGAGTTGCGGGAAAGCAACGCGAAACTCGCCGGCTTCGCTGGCCGCGTCAGCCATGACCTCCGCATCCCCCTGACCACCATCCTCGGCTACGTGGAACTGGTGGAGGACGACCCCGACGTCGAACCCCAAAGCACCGCTGCACAGTATCTGGACCGGATAGGTGCCAGCGGCCGCCGGATGCTGGGCATGCTCGAGGACGTCCTGAGCTACTCCCGCGTGGGTGGCGGCATCCAGCCGGTCACGGTGTCACTGCGCGAGGTAGCCCAAGAGGTTGCCCGTGACCTCGGCATCGAGAACGATGACGTTGTGGACGTCCAGGAGCTCCGGCTCCAGGCGGACCGTGGGCAGCTCCGCACACTGCTGCAGAACCTCGTTTCGAATGCCATGAACTACCGCAGCCCGGATCGTGAGCTGCGGGTCCGGATCAGCGGGGTTTCGAACTATCACGGCGCCACTGTCTTCGTTGCGGACAACGGCAAGGGCATCGCCCCGGAGGACCGCGCAAAGGTCCTGGAACCCTTGGTACGCCTGCGCAGGCAGGGCGACGGCCCCGGCTCAGGTCTCGGCCTGGCTACCTGCAGCAGCATCGCGAAAGCACACGGCGGCGACCTCACCCTGGCAGAAACTCCCGGCGGCGGTACAACAGTGGCCGTCAGTTTCCCCTCCGGAAGCTGACCCCGGCCAGCGCGTTCAGGGTCGCCGAACTGACAGAACGTAACGCACGACGGCGGCAGGTCGCCGTCGTGCGTTAATCAACGGTGATTGGGCTACTTGCCGTTGCCTTTGCCGCTTTCGGACTTCTTGCCGCTCTTGCCCTCGCTCTTTTGAGCTGCGAGTTCCTTGCCGCTGAGGGGCGCTTGTTCGACGACCGGCTGACCGGCAGGCACCGTGCCAAGTTCCGGCTGGGTGGTCTCGGGAAGGTTGACGACCTCGGCCGGGCCCGGATCCGCGGCTTTTGGAGCGGCGGGGGCGGTTGCCGAGGGCCCAGGTCCTTCGGGCGCATCCGGGGCGGTTCCCGCAGGGTCCCGGGTCACTTCGGGTGTGGCGGGTTGGGGGTCGGCCTGGGAGATTCCGGGGTCGGCGGGCTGTGACGGATCAGGTGTATTGCCGGCCAAGCCAATGCCCTGGGCCAACAGCAACAGCGCTATCGGAATGGTCACGGCTGCCGCTGCCACGCCCCGCACCGTCTTGGGACGACGTTTGGTGAAGCTCTGGATGCTGGTGATGGTGGCTTGCTTCCGGGTGGCTGAGCGCAGCGGGCCCTGAGGGGGCACCGCCGTCAGCACTGCAGTCCTGCGGCCGGTTTGAATCCCGTCCGCGGCAAGCGACTGTTCCACCTCTTGAGCGGCCGGGCGCTTTTCGGGATCCATGTCGGTCATGGCTTCCAGGAGCGAGCGCAACGGGGCGGGCAGATCCAGGGGTATTTGGGGCGCGCGGTGGAGGCGGGCCGACGCCGTTTCGATGGGCGTCCCAGGGTATTCCGCCTTACCCGTAAGGCATTCGAGCAGAACCAGGCCCAACGAGTAAATGTCGCTCGCCGGGGTCAGATGCAGGCCCTGGGCCTGTTCGGGGCTCAGGTACTGGGCCGTACCGACGGTGAACCCGGTGGCAGTCAGGCGGTGGTCGTTCATCACCAGCGCCACACCGAAGTCCGCCAGCTTTACAGACCCACCCAGTACGTCGTCGTCGGAGACCAGGATGTTGGCCGGCTTGATGTCGCGGTGGATGACACCTTTGGCGTGCACTTGGGACAGGGCCCCGGCCAGCCGGGTTCCGATGCGTGCGGTCTCCGGAATGGTGAGGGGTCCCTCGGAGAGCATGGCACGCAGATCGCGGCCTTCGGCCAGTTCCATGACCAGGTAGGCGCGCTCTTCGTCATTCCTCGTGTCCACCCCGGCATCCAACGCTGCCACCAGCCCGGGGTGGTCGAAGGCGGCCAGCAACCGCATTTCGTTTTCCTGCCGGGCCCGGAATGAGTCGTCGCCGGAGCCGGGGAGGAAGATCTTGATGGCTACATCGCGGCCGAGCAGCAGGTCTGTTGCCTTGTAAACGGCAGACATGGCGCCCCGACCCAGCACGGGTCCCAACTGGTAGCGGCCGTCCAGTGTGTCGTCGATGGAATCGGGGACACGGGAGTCCACGGCCTCGTCATTGTTGCCCACGAAATGTCACGTCCTTCAGGCATACCTGGAGCCGCGGACCCAACCACTGTCCTTGCGTCACCAAGCAATGCCGTCAATCAAACTTTCACGATGGCCGCGCGGCCAATCTGCTTCAGCCACGTGCGGCCCAGGCAAGGAGCCCAAACAGCATCATCCGGTTTCACCAGATAAGTTATCAGGATACTGATTAAATCGCTGGAAGAACAATGGGGGCAGCTGCATTGCGGCCGATGTCAGGCCTCGCGCAACTGATCCACCGCCGCCCGCAACTTGCCCGCGGGCACGCCCAGGGTCCATTCGGCAACGTCGGTGACGAACCGCGTAAACGCTTCATAATCAAAGGAGCCGGGGTTGTTGGCGTAGGAGCCGACGCCGTCGATCGCCACCCAGATCCGGATGCAGGCTGCGAATGGATCGTCGACGGCGAAGTCACCCGACGCCCGGCCATCTTCAATGAGCGCGGTCAGCCGGGTTCGGTCCAGATGCTCCTGCGCCAGCATGGCCTCGGCCAACGCGGGAGTAAAGCGGCAGAGGTGCCTCGCGTTGAGCCATAGCCGGGTCAACGGAAAGGCCCCGTTGCCTTCGATGCGTGAAACCAAATGGGCCATGCGGTGCAGGGGAGTTCCGTCGTCGGGAAACAACTCTTCCCGCTCCTCCGAAACGGCGAGGACAAAGGCTGCAACCACCAGGTCTTCGGCGGCCGGATAGTAATGGCTGATCAGGCCGGGCCGGACACCCAGCCGGTCCGCGACGGCGCGGAGGGTAATCCGCTCGAGCCCCTCGGCCAGGGCAATGGACGCGGCCTCGGAAAGGATTTCTGCGCGGCGCTCGTCAGGTAATTTCCGGACACGTTGGGGCGGGGGGCTTGACACCATGATCGACAGTCTATTGGATTAGTGACCAATAGCACGTTGGTCACGCGACCAATAGCATCACCGGGCCGGTATCCCATCGTCGTGAGCCGGTCTTTGCCCGAGAGGAACAGCGTTGTCCCAGCCCCATGCCACTGATCCGGTCAGCTATCCGGAACCCCTTGCCCACCCCGAAACCCGCGGCATCGAACTCATCGAGGCCTCGGAACGGCACGGCCGCGCCCGCGATCTCTTCCCCGTATGGGCGGCCCCCAACGTCAGCGTCCTGAATTTCACAGTCGGCGCCTCACTGATCCTGCTCGGCTTGGAACTGTGGCAGGCCCTCCTTGTCATCGTCGCCGGCAGCCTCCCATGGATCCTCACCGGGATCGTGGCCACCAGCGGCCCGGCCGCCGGAACATCCGGCTCCGTCATCACCCGCGCCATCTACGGGATCCGCGGCAACAGGGTAGTGGTCGCTTTCTTTGGCTGGTTCATTTCCGCCGTCTTCCTGGCCCTGAACTGGCTGGCGTCCTCCTTCATGGGCGCTGAACTCCTGGCACAGCTTGGCTTCACGGATCCCGTAGCCGGCCCGGTGACCGTCACCATCGTCGTGGCCGCGATTACCGTGGTGGTGGCAGTGTTCGGCCACAGCCTGATCCTCCGCAGCTACCCCTTGGTGGCCTCCGTGCTGCTGGCCATCTTCCTGCTGGTGACGGCGTTCGTCCTGCCCCATGTGCAATGGGATTATGCCGCCCCGGCACCGCTTGAAGGTGCTGGGCTGTGGTCTGCCGCGACCATTGGCTTCGCCATTCTGGCTTCCACTCCCCTGTCCTACAGCAACAGCCCGGACCTGGCCCGCTACCTCCCCGAGAACACCAAGCGCTCGCACATCATCGCGGCCACGGCCTTCGGCGGGGCGTTGCCCTGCATGTTCTTCACGGCCGTGGGCGCATTGCTGGCTACCGGCATCAGCCCGGCAGCCATGGACCTCGGCATCGAGTCTGCACTCCTGGCCCTGCTCCCGGCCTGGCTGGGACCGATCTTCGTAGTGGGGGTCATCATCAACACGATCTCGCTGAACGGCATGACCACCTACACCGCCAGCATGGCGTTCCAGTCCATCGGCGTCCCGATCCGGCGCATCCCATCAGCCATTGTGGTCGGGGGCATCGGCGCGGCGCTGACCATCTACCTCGTCATGTCCACCAGCCTCCTGGACGCCGTCAACCTGATGCTTCAACTTCTGGTCCTGATTTCCGGGCCCACCATGACCATCTTCGCCGTGGACGTCATCCTTCGCCGCAACCGCTACAAGGGCGAGGAACTCTTCAATGAGAAACCGGGCGGCCCGTTCTGGTACAGCCGCGGCTGGCACATCCCGGGCATGCTCGCGGTGGTCCTCGGCGCCGCCGTGGCCTCACTCTTCCTCACCAACGCCGTATGGACCGGACCAATCTCGGCTGCCATGGGCTTCCTGGATCTCTCCGTACCCGTCTCCATGATCGTCACCGCCGGCGTGTACATCGTATTGACCCCCTCCCTGCGCCGCAGCACCACCACACCATCCGTCACCCAAGGAGCGCATGCATGAACGCCCCCACCGGCCACCACCCATCCCGCTATCCCGGCGCCACCGGCCAGCCAACGCTGGACACCTGGCAGGAGGGACCGCACAACCGTTGGACGTTCGCGCACCTTGGCGAGATCGTCCCGACGGCGACAGTTTCCCGCCGCCTCCCTGACGCCTCCGCTGCGGCTGCTGGCAGCTTGAACGGGCTGGGGCTCCCGGACCTGTTGCACCGGCTCGAAGAGACTTATACCGATGCCTTCCTGGTCCTGCACCGCAACCAGGTCATCGCAGAGTACTACCGCCCCGGCTTCGCACCCGATGACCTGCACTTGGTGATGAGCGTTTCAAAGTCCATGTGCGGGCTGGTAGTGGGGGCCTTGATCGATTCGGGAGAGATTGTCCCCACTGCGCGCGTGGTGGACTACATCCCGGAGCTCGCCGGCTCCGCCTACGACGGTCCCACCATCCAGAACGTGCTGGATATGGCCATCCACCTCGACTACAGCGAGGACTATGTGGATCCAGCATCCGAGGTCCAGACCCATGACCGTTCCGCAGGGTGGCGCACCCGCCGCCCCGGAGACCCCCAGGACACCTACGCATTCCTGACCACCCTGACCGGGAACGGCACCGCGTCCGAATTCCAGTACTCCTCGGCCAACACCGATGTTCTTGCCTGGGTCATCGAGCGCGTCACCGGGCTGCGCTACTCCGAAGCCCTGTCCACGTATCTGTGGTCCAAACTCGGTGCAGACAGGGACGCCACCATTACCGTGGATTCCGCCGGCTTCGGCTTCGCGAACGGCGGGGTTTCCTGCACCGCCCGGGACCTCGCCCGGGTGGGGCAGCTAATGCTCGACGACGGCGAAGCTCCCCTTGGCAGGGTGGTTTCCCCGGAGTGGGTTGGGAACATCCTCAATGGCGGGGATCGCGAAGCCATGGTGGACTCCTCTTTCACCGCCATCCACCCCGGCGGTTCCTATACCCGGCAGTGGTGGTGCACGGGCAACGAAAGAGGCAACGTCACGGGAATCGGCATATACGGCCAGTACCTGTGGATAGACCCACCCACCCAGACCGTGATGGTGAAACTGTCCACCTGGCCGGAGCCGGAAAGCGAACACCTCCACCAACTCCAAAACCAGCTGCTCCTGGACGTGAGCCGCTCCCTGGATAGCCGGACTGCGGCAGATGCAGCAGCAGACGAAGCCACCCCCAAAAGCAAGGACAAAGCAGCGTGACCACCCAGCTCTACACCAACGCCCGAATCTTCACCTCCGATACCCGCCGCTGGGCCGAGGCCATCCTCGTCCAGGGCGAACGCATCCTGTACGTCGGCGACGCCGATACCGCCGAACGGCTCAGGCCCGACGCCGAACGGGTTGACCTCGAAGGCCGCCTGGTGGTCCCGGGGTTCGTGGATGGCCACGCCCACGTCGTCGGGACCGGGGAAGCTTTGGGACAGGTCAGCCTATGGGGAGCCAAATCCGTGGAGGAGATCCAGCACCGCATCAAGGCAGGGGCCGCAGAACGCCCGAACGCTGACCGGATCCTGGCCACCGGCTGGCTGCACGGGGCCATTCCCGGTGGCGTGCCTGATGCGGCGATGCTCGACGCCGTAGTTCAAGACAGGCCCGTGTATGCCTTCGCCTACGACTTCCACTCCGTGTGGGTGAACACTGCGGCGTTGGCTGAACTCGGCATTGATCACCACACGCAGAACCCTCACGGCGGCACCATCAAGCGGGATTCGCACGGGCATGCCACCGGATACATCGACGAGAACGCCTTCTATGACATGGTGCTCCCCTACCTCGATGCCCGGGTCAGTAAAAGCGAGCACGAGGCCAGCATCGCCGCCGTCCAACACGCCTACCGCGAAACCGGCGTGACCACCGCCTGCGACATGGGTTTCAACGAGACCGACCTTGAGGCCTTTATCCGGGCCGACAAAGACGGCACCTTGACCAGCCGGCTCATCGCCTACTGGAGGGTCAACAACGCTGGATCGGCGGAGGAAAACATTGCCCAGGTTCAGCGGGCGGCCGCGCTCGCCGTCGAACATGTTTCGCCTTTCCTGCGGGTGGTGGGCATCAAAGTCATCATTGATGGCACGATCGACGGCTGCACCGCCACCCTCGGCATGCCGTACGCCGATGGTTCGAATGCGGAGCCGATCTGGAGCCTCGAGGAACTCGCACCCGTGGTTGCAGCGGCAGATGCTGCCGGGTTGAAGGTTGCCATGCACGCGATCGGCGATGAATCGGTCCGGATCGCGATCGGAGCGGTGGAGCACGCCGTGGCGGAGAACGGCCCCCGCGAACGCCGCCACCGCATTGAGCATCTGGAGTTGGTGGACAGGGCCGACGTCGATCGCCTCGCCTCCCTGGGGATTACCGCGAGCATGCAGCCGGTCCACGCTGATCCTGCCATTAGCGGGAACTGGTGCGCCAAGCTGGGCGACGACCGCGTGGAACGCGGCTTCCCGTGGCCGTGGATCACTGCTGCCGGCGCCCGCCTCGCCTTCGGCACGGACTCGCCCACTTCCCCGCACGCACCGTTGCCCAACATGTACGTAGCCACCACGCGCGCGTCCGCCTTGGATCCCTCAGCGGGCACCAACGTCCCGGAATTCGCCCTGCCACTGGCCGAGTCGATCGAACACGCCACCCGCGATTCAGCCTGGACGTGTGGGGCAGAACATCACATCGGCCGCCTGGCTGCCGGGTTGTACGCAGACTTCGTGGTCCTGGACACCGACGTCTTCGCCGCAGACGCCCCACAGGTGCTGCTGGAAGCAAAGATCCTGCGGACAGTGGTGGGCGGGCGCACGGTGTACGCAGCTGACCCAACCGAACGGCACTAGCCGCAGCAAGGCGCCCGACGGCGACCTCCCGCCGTCGGGCGCTTCCTTACGTGACGTACGGAACTGCGGCACCACCACTGTGCAAGGCACAATGGAAGGCATGACCCTCACGACTTTCGCCCTCGTCCGCCATGGCCAGACCGACTGGAACGCGGAGCGCCGGTTGCAGGGTTCCACCGATATTCCCCTCAACGACGTCGGCCGGGAACAGGCGCGCGAAGCCGTCGCGTTCCTCTCGGATCAGCCGTGGGACACCGTGGTGTCCTCGCCGCTGAGCCGCGCGGCCGAAACGGCGGAAATCATCGCAGACGGGCTCGGACTGAAGGTGGCCCGGCTTGTTCCCGAGCTCACCGAACGCAGCTTTGGCCCCGCGGAAGGCTTGCAGGCAGGCCCTGAGCTTGAGGCATTGCGCATCCCGGGCGGATTCCGCGGCGGCGAAAGCGATGAAGCTGCCGCCGACCGGGGCATCGCAGCCCTGGAAGAGTTGGCCCGGGAATTCGCCGGCAAACGGGTCCTGGTGGTCGCGCATGGCACCTTGATCAGGCTGACCCTGAGCCGTGCCATCGGCCGCACCTTGGACAGCGTCCAGAACGCGGTCCTGAACCTGGCACACCACCACGTGTCGGACGGCTGGCAGCTGGAATACTTCAACGGCGAGCGCGTCCGGGTGGACATCGAAGCCTGAGTAAGCGGCTACCGACGGTTTCCCGCTGCAGGCTTGAGGGCGGCATCCAACAAACGGTCAAAGCTGGATACTCCACTCCCGGGCGGAACTGCCGTGATCACTGCCCGCCACTTCACCGGGGCGTCCTCTTTCTGGGCAAGGACCCGCTGAACCTGCAGCCGTAACCCGGCCACGCCGTTGACCAGGAGCGGCCATGGTTCGCCAGTCCTGATCAGACGGTGAAGTTGCTGCACCGAGAGCGCCTCACTGGCGTTCCCCGTCACCTCGGCAATGGTGTCATTCACTCTTGCGGTGACTCCCTGCATGAAGTTCCTGCGCGCTGCAATGACAGGAAGCGTTAGGATTCCGGCGAAGACCACCGTGAACATGGCGACGGCGCCGATGCTTCTGAAGGCAGGCAGGAAGACCATCAGAAGCAGTCCGATAAGGACCCCCAGCACGCCAAAGATGACGAACTTCACGACGGGTTCATCGCCGGTCCTACTTTCCCACTGAACCACCGTGACCGTGCCTTTGGTGGATAGCGGCTGCTCTGGATCTTTCATGGTTGGTCCCCCTTCACTTCCATGAGCGCTTCGGCGAGGATGACCGACTCGCGGGCTTGCTTCAGATCGTTGAGCAACCCATGGTCCGGTATCGATGCGCCGCCGCCCTTGGCCCCGGCGAGTTCATAAAGGACTGTGTTGAGGTTGTGCCGGTCTTGCTGCACCGCACGGGACGCCTTCAGTTTGGCCGCGGCGGTTTCAAGCTCTGCCAGCGACTTTTGGATAGCGTCGCGCCGGCCTCGTAGCTGGTGCATCCTTTCATTGATGCGTGTTGTCTGCGCGTGGTGGAGCGCCACCATTTTCACAGCGGTGTCGTGGAGTTCACCAAGGGCGGCGCACTTCTCCGGCCCTCCGGTGTGGCGGTCCAATTCCATCGATACACGGGCCCTGCGATGTTCCCACTTCAAGGAAGCGGCCTGGTACTTTTCCAGCAGCACTGAGACTGCGCCGAGTGCCTGGAGGACGGACCGGAGCCGGGATCGGAGGTGGGCAGCGGCGTCGTCCAGCCTCTGGATAAAGGCTGCATAATTGTCCGGAGGCGAAGCGTTGTCCGGCGGCCTCATGGGCCAGCCACCCTGGTGGATGGGCATCCTGCACGCGCCCGCTGCGGGGTCCGACCCCGCCCACAAAAGCGGGAGCCCGGCAAGGAAAACGCTCCCCACACGCCCATGCAAAGAGGATAGTGGGTCCGGCGCGGTTGTCATAGGCCTCGTGCTGACACCTCGCACGGGATGCCTGGCATGAAAGCCAATCACCGATAGTGTTGTCTCGACTGAGGACCACTCAGCCTGGACATGAAGCACCCTTGGGGGGAATGAAGTGAAAAAGTTTGCGCTGCATAGCGTCGGAATTTCGGCACTGGTGATGATGGCATTGACCGGATGCGGCGGGTCCACGGGATCCACTGGGTCAGCTGGGTCGGCCACGCAGGATGCGTCCCCATCGCAGGCTCCGGCCACAGCCAAGCAGTACACCAATGACGAGCTCATGGCACTGGTCAAGCAGGTCAAGAGCCCTTCGGGCAAGGAATTGACCGTTGCCTCCAGTGATGAGCTCTCCCAGGAAAATCCGATGAAGGCACTCCTGAGCATGTTCACTGTGGAACCGGCCGAATGTAAGGACCTTGGAACCCTGGGCGGATCAGAGGTCCTTGAGGGGTCAACAACGGCTGCCGGCGCAGACCTCGACGCTGAATCCGAAGTGATGACCATGGTGACCCTGACATCAGGCGTTGACGTCCAGAAACTGCAGGAGAGCATCGACAAGAGCAGCGCCCAAGCCAACAAGTGCGCCAAGATGACCCTGTCCATGTCCGGCCAATCCATGAACGTGGCCACCGAAAAATTTGAGGGCATCAGCACGGTCCCGGGAACGGTCGGATACAAGACGGCCATGTCATCGGCCAGCGGTGCGTCGCAGACCACCTACATGGCCTACGCCATCAAAGACGGCGTCCTGATCTCCGCTACTGCATCCGGCAAGGGCGCTGAGGCCACGGGCGTCGCCAATGCCGGCGCCATGATGGACCAGGCCGCTGCCCTGATCAAGTAGCCGGCGCTTCAGTAGGCTTCAGTGGGCTTCAGTAAATAGCGACTGGGTTCGCTAAGCCACAGGCAAGGGCCGTGATCCTCGAGGAGGTTCACGGCCCTTGCTGTTTGTGTGCGGCCCTTTTCAGCGGCGCGGGGATGCCTCCAGCACCATTGCCGCCAATTCTTTCGCTACGGAAACCGCCTGGGGCTGTGCGTCGAGGTTGGAGCCGGCGACTGCCCCGTCATAGAGGAGGCAAAGCCGGGCGGAGACATCCTCCGGGCGCGCGAAGCCTTCCTCCTCGCAGAGCGAGACCATGGCATTGGCCAGCCAATCGCGGAAGGTGCGCAACGCGGTGGACTCAACGCTGCCCGGACGGGCTTCTGCGTTGGCATTGGCGAATGGGCAACCCTTGTAGCCTGGCTCGGCAACGGCTTCCTCGAGTGCCTCGAAAATGGCCAGCAGCTTATCCACCGGCTTGTCCAACCCTTGCTGGAACCGGGCAATTCGGTCCCGCCGGCGCTGGTCCCGGCCCGCCAGGTAAGCGGCTATGAGCTCGTCCTTGCCGGAAAAGTTGTAGAACAACGAGCCCTTGGCCACACCGGCTTCTTCGATGACCCGGTCAATCCCCACAGTGTGGACGCCCTCGGAGTAGAACAACTTGTCTGCGGCATCGAGGAGTCGTTGTCGTGCTGGAACCTTGGTTGCGGACATGCAAACAGCCTATCAGACAGATCTGTCTAAAAATTCTTGACTTTATTGAACAGACCTGTCTAACTGGGGTTATTAGACCGTCCTGTCCAAGGAGCCCCCGTTGCCTCGTTCCACCCCTTCAAAATCCTCGTTCGTCGGGCTCGCAGCAGTGTTTGCAGCATTCTTTTTCGCAGCCGGAGCACCGACGCCGCTGCTCTCCCTGCGCCAACAGGAGTGGGGCTTTTCGGCCTCCGCACTGACCATTGCCTTCTCCATCTACGCGATCGGGCTCTTGGTTGCCCTCCTCATCGGGGGCACATTGTCGGATCATCTTGGAAGGCGTCCGGTGATGCTGATCGCCCTCTCCGGCGAACTGCTTTCCATGATCGTCTTCATCATGGCCCCCAACATCACGTGGGTGATCATCGCTCGAGCGGCTCAGGGCCTTGCCACCGGACTGGCCACTTCCGCTTTCAACGCAGCCATCACTGAACACGCTCCGGCGAACCGCAAGAAGATCGCCGGGGGGCTTGCAGCCGCATCCGTGGCAGGCGGACTGGGCCTGGGAGCCCTCGTCACCGGCGCCGCCGTCCAATTCACGCCGGACGCCAATACCTTGATCTTCGCGATCCTTGCGGTCATCATGGTCGCGGCCATCGCATACGTGAGCTTCACCGCGGAAACAGTGGCTGCCAAACCGGGTGCTTTGCGTTCACTCGTCCCCCGACTCAGCCTGCCGGCGTCGATTCGCCGCGAATTTGGCGCAGGCCTTCCGGTGCACATCGCGGGCTGGATGTTCCCGGCCCTGTTTTTGGGACTCTCCCCGGCATTGCTCCGGCTCCAATTCGGGCTGGACGGAGGCCTCGTGGCAGGCTTCACTGCGTTCCTGGGTCCGTTCGCTGCCGCTGCTGCGGGCTTCTACTTCACCCGGCATCCCGCCCGGCACAGCACCCTGGCAGGAGTGTCCCTGATCCTCGCCGGAATCGTCGTGGTCCTGATCGGGATCAGCGCCCCATGGCTGCCTGCCATCTGGATTGGCGCCGTGCTTGGAGGCGTTGGTTTTGGCGGCTCCTTCGGCGGCCAACTTCGCCTGATTGCGCCCCTGGTTGAGCCCCGGCAACGTGCCGGTGTTTTCGCAGGCATCTACACCGCCGCCTACCTTGCCTTCAGCATCCCGGTTGTCATCGCAGGCTTGCTGGTACCCGCATGGGGGCTCGTCCCGACACTCCAGGCTTACGGCGGAACTCTCCTGGTTTTCGCCGCCTTGGGCGTCGTGATTCAGGCTGTCCGCTTGCGGCAACAACCCGCTGCTGAGCACAATCCACTGCCGGTGAGGGTGGGCGCCTGAATCCGGACGCCCCGCACCTCAGGAAGGGAAGTTAGCTGGCTTCCAAGCGCGCCTTCAACTGCTCGGCGTAGTCCGTGTAAGCCGCAGCAATTTCTTCCAAGTCAACCGTCTGGGGGAAGTCGATCACGGGCTGGTGCTCCGCCAGGAATGACGTAGTTTCTTCAACCACACGCTGCTCGTCGAAGCCACCCAGGCCTGCCTCGGACAGGAAATCCGGGTTGGTGTGGACCAGGGATTCCCCGGTTTGGCCTTCCGAGGCCCACCGGACCAGGTACTCGTTCTGATTGACAAGTTCAATGTCGAATGACTTCTCCATAGCAGCAGCCTAATGCCCGACGCGCCGTTCGCCGGCAGGAAGCCCGGGCCGAAGCGGACGCCTTCGGACCATTCCGTCACGCAAGGAGCCCGGAACTTACGCAATGACCCCTTAACGCAAGAAAGCGCACGACGGCGGCCACCCGGCGTCGTGCGCTTTCTTGCGTTTTGCGGCGGCTGCTTAGACCTCCGGGCGACGTTCGACGACGGTGTGGGGGTCGCCTCGGCGTTCAACAACAGTGCGACGCGTCCTGTTGGACATGGCGATGGAGATGATGAGGCCGATAACACCGACCACCATCAGGATGTAACCCACCAGGACCTGGTCCAGGAAGGGGATGAGTCCGGGGGCGAGCGCGAAAGCCAGAATAGCTCCGATGGCGATCAGGGCAATGGAAGAACCAATTCTCATAACGTGCTCCTCGTATACGTTCGGCGCGTGGTCAGGGGTCTTCGGCCGAATCTATACAGTCAGCATACTTATGAATGGGTACTCCTGCCAGCAATTTGAACTCTTCCGGCGGGCCGCCCGTCGGCGACGGAAGCGACCGTCAGCAGGGAAAACACCCGTCGGCAGCGGGAGCGCCCGTCGGCAGCGGGAGCGCCCGTCAGTGGCGGGCTGCCCGTCAGCGACCGTAACGCGCGGCCACCCTGCCGATCGCATCCTCCGGCGTTGGCGCAGGCCCGAAGACCTGCTCCTGGCGGCTGGTGTCCGCAACGTACTTCCCGGTTTCGAACCACGCCACCATACTTGCCATGTCCCCCACCAAGGGGAGGACTTTTGCTGTGACCTTGCCCAGCCCGGCAATGGCGCCCGCGGGAACGGTCATCACTTTGACCGGCTTGCCGGCCCGCTGGGAGGCGATGCCTGCAGCTTCCTGGATACTGACGGGCCGGCTCCAGCCGATGTCGATGCGCTCACCCTCAACGATGTCGGCGTCGACGGCCTCGGCGAGGTATCGCGCCACGTCACTGGCCAGGACAAAGGTCAGCCGGGCCTCCTTGGAACCGAGCCATACAAGACGCCCCTTCGCGAAAGGGTCACCGCCCATGCCCACCGCTTGGTCAAAGAAGGCGCCAGGCCGGAGCGCCACGAAGGGAACGCCGAGCTCCTGGAGCTTGTCCTCAGCCAGTTTTTTGTTCCAAAAGTGGGGGATCTGCGGGGTCTGGTCACTGGTGACAATGCTGGTCAGCACAAAGCGGGGGACGCCTGCAGACTTGGCGGCGACTGCAAGGTTGCTGTTGCCGAAGGTGTCGATTTCCTTGGCGTTCTTGTCGTTCCTCGTATATCCGGCCGCTGTCGAGATGACCGCGGAAACACCGGTCATGGCAGCGATCAAAGAGGCGGCGTCCAGCATGTCTCCCCGGGCGATCGCGACACCTTTGGCTTCAAGCTTGGCGGCATTGGACTTGGGCCTCACCAAGGCGCGGACGCTCTTTCCCCGCTTGAGGAGCTCGTCCACCACCTGGCCGCCCAGGAACCCGGTGGCACCAACAACAAGGACAGGCAGGTCTTGGGCCACGGTTTCTCCTCGGGGGTTTGGTCCTATGGTCAGTGGTAGCACGCCGCGGGAGCCTCGGGCTAGGGTACATTTCATCCCCACAGCAATAGTGCACTCTCAGTGCAGTCTTTGCACTAATGGATGAAAGCACCAACACCCTGTCCCTGGCCATCGGCGCCCGGGTGAAACAAGAGCGCCAAACCCGCGGATGAACACTCGATCAACTGGCCGAAGCCGCCGGCGTGAGTCGCCGCATGATCATCAACGTGGAACAGGGTGCCGCGAATCCCAGCGTCGGAACCCTGCTGCGCACGAGCGTGTCCTTGAACCTGGTTCCGGCTTTGGTGCCGGTACAGCGTTCGGTCCGGACCGCATCCCGGACGGCCTCAGCCGTCCGGCGGGTGAGGCCGACTAGGATCTGATCCATGGCCAGGATTGAGGACTACGCGATTATCGGGGACCTGAACACCGCTGCATTGGTGGGGCGAAGCGGATCCATTGACTGGATGTGCCTGCCACGGTTCGACTCCCCGGCCTGCTTCGCGTCCTTGCTGCACAATCCCGACGCCGGCCGCTGGCTCCTCGCCCCCGCAGGAATCCCCGAGGGAGCCACCTGCACCCGGCGCCAATACCGCGAAGACACACTGATCCTGGAGACCGAATGGGAAGTGGATGGCGGAGCGGTCCGGGTCATTGACTTCATGCCGGTCCGGGACGACGCCGTGGACCTGGTGCGGATCGTGGAGGGAATTTCGGGCGAAGTGGCCATGCAGTTGGAGCTTGTCCTGCGCTTCGACTACGGCCGGGTGGTGCCATGGGTCCGGCACAGCAAGCACGGCATCAGCGCCGTAGCCGGCCCCGACTCGGCCTATCTGACCACCCATGCGCCCCTCCAAGGACGGGACAAACGTACTTACAGCGAATTCACGGTCAAGGCAGGCGATCGTGTTCCGTTTGTGCTGCGTTGGGCACCGAGCCATGAGCGGGAACCGCGACGGATCGACCCCTTCCGGGCCCTGACCGTCACGGAATCATTCTGGCTGGAGTGGATCGGCCGCAGTGAAATAGCAGGCAAATACAAGGAGCCGGTTGAGCGGTCCTTGATTACCCTCAAAGCCCTCACCTATGCGCCAACAGGCGGCATCGTGGCGGCGGCCACCACGTCCCTGCCGGAACAGGTCGGCGGCCCGCGAAACTGGGACTACCGCTACTGCTGGCTGCGCGATGCCACCTTGACCCTGCAATCGCTGCTCGCCGCCGGGTACACCGAAGAAGCCTCTGCGTGGCGGGACTGGCTGCTGCGCGCTATCGCCGGCGACCCGTCGGAACTTCAGATTGTGTACGGGCTCGACGGCGCCCGGAGACTTCCCGAGGCAGACATCCCGTGGCTTTCCGGTTATGAAGGGTCACTTCCCGTACGCACGGGAAATGCGGCAGCTCCCCAGCTGCAACTCGATGTGTGGGGCGAGGTCCTGGACGGGCTGTCCCTGACCCGGGCCGCTTTTCACGACGGTACGGTGGATAATTCCTGGGACATCCAGGTGGCCCTCATGGAGTACCTCGAAGGGGCATGGGACCAGCCCGACAACGGGCTCTGGGAGATGCGTGGACCGAGGCAGCATTTCACCCACTCAAAGGTCATGGCCTGGGTGGCTGCGGACCGCATGGTCAAGGGAGTGCGGAGCTCCGGGCTGCCCGGCCCACATGACCGCTGGGCGGCACTCCGCAGCGAAATCCACAACGACGTCATGACCAAGGGGTTCGATGAGGACCTCAACACGTTCGTACAGGCTTACGGCAGCAAGGAACTGGACGCCAGCCTGCTCCTGATCCCCCGCGTGGGCTTCCTTCCGCACAAGCACCCCCGGGTTTCCGGGACTGTGGATGCCATCCAGGATGCCCTCACCGATGACGGCCTGGTGCTGCGCTACCGGACCCAATCCGGGCACGACGGCCTGCCGGGCGATGAAGGCGTCTTCCTGGCGTGCTCGTTCTGGCTGGTGGATGCGCTGCTCGGCATCGGGCGTTCCCAGGAAGCAACCGAGCTCTTTGAGCGGCTGCTCACGCTGCGCAACGACGTCGGTTTGCTGAGCGAGGAATGGGATCCGCGGGCACAGCGGCAACTGGGCAACACGCCCCAGGCCTTCAGCCATTTCCCCCTCATTCACAGCGCGCTGCAGCTGCATCAGGGAGAGGCGCACAAGAGCGACACCCCACTGGCTCACGGCAAACACCCCGGGCACTCCAGCGGCGCTACCCTCCGGAGTGATCCCCGCCTTCGGTAGCGGGCGGGTACCCCTTTTCACCTTTGTGGCGCGCTTCTTCCAAGTGGAG
The DNA here is from genome assembly GCF_019977295.1 of Arthrobacter sp. StoSoilB20. Classification (NCBI taxonomy): domain Bacteria; kingdom Bacillati; phylum Actinomycetota; class Actinomycetes; order Micrococcales; family Micrococcaceae; genus Arthrobacter; species Arthrobacter sp. StoSoilB20. The sequence continues at coordinate 4,559,126 of NZ_AP024651.1, forward strand.
GTCCAACTTCCGTTCGGCCTCCCGACGGCGCTGCCCCACAGTCCTGAGCTGCTGGGTTGTGGGGTCTCCCCTGTCCTCTGTCGCTGCTGCGGAGGCCATATCGGGCCAGTCCTTCTCTTGTTCGGCCATAAGAAAATCGTCCCATCGCCAGTGCTTTTGCGATAGCAAAATTTGGGGTGAGCGGCCCGCCCTGCGTCCTCGTCCGGGCTTTCGTCCTCGTCCGGGCTTGTGACCTTGTCCGGGCGCAGGCCGGGCGCTTGGAGAACAGGGCGGGCCGCACAACAGGCTCTACCGGCGGATGTCGTCCGCGTTGGTGCCCTCGGTTTCGATCCGCTCCTTCCGGACTTCCTCGTCCACCCGGACATCATCGGTCACAGTGTCCTTTTCGAGTCGGACCCGCTCCACCGGAACGGTCTCCTTGTCCACCACCGGCCTTTCCTCGTGAAGGGTGACTTCGTGCTCACTCTCGGTCAGGTCCGGGCCGGACATGGCGTCCCCTGCGTTCGCGTCAGTGATGGGCTCACGCTCCACCCGGACTTCCTCGCGCTGCACGGGGACCGTGGTGGTGACGTTCTCGGTGGTGATGTATTTGCGCAGGCGGGCCCGGCCGGCGGCCTGCTTTTCGGTGCCTACGTTGAGCCTCTCTTCCGAGCGGGTCATGGCGTCGTCGTCGTCGTTCCTGCCACCCTCGCCGCGGTAGGTGCCGCCAGTGTCCATCGCGTCCCTGGTGCCGAGGGTGTCCTGGGTACCCATTTGGTCGCGGGTGCCTACCGTCCCGGCGAAATTCGGGTCACGATCAGTGGTGGTACCGGTGCGCAGATCGTCGCCGTGACCGCTGTAGTCGTGCCTGCCCTCCAGGCCGTAGTGCTGGTAGAGGCGGTTTTCCTCCCCCGGATCAAGGTGGCCATCTTCCGCAACGCGGGGAGCGTCCTTGATGTGGTCCTTGCTGAACGGAACCACCACGTCGTCACCTTCCACGGCGGCGTCCTGGAGCGGTATGAACGATTCCGAACTGCCAAAAAGTCCGGTCTTGACGGTCACCCAGGTGGGTTCGCCCGTGTCGTCGTCGGTGTAGAACGTGCCAATGGAGCCCACTTTGTCACCTTCTGTGGTGCGGACGTTCCCATTGAGGCCCATAAGACGGTCGATGTTTTCCCTCGCGAGCATGATGTCTCCTTGGAATGCGGTTCTCTTACTGTGGATTGCCAAGCGGGCTGCATCACCAGGCATGGTTTCCGGTCGCCGGAACAGGGAACGTTTTCAACCTGCCGGCTTTAAGGAACATCAATAAAGTAAGCATGCTTAGTGTTCGCTGGCAAGCCCTCATCTGCGGATGACGAAGCGGAAAACGCTCGACGGCAACCTGCCGCCGTCGAGCGCGTTTCTTACGTCTTTCCACATGCCTTGGGAAGCTGGCCCGTCCCGGGTAGCGTGAGCCGAGGAAAGTTGCCCCCGCCACGAGCGGACGATCCGCAAGGAGTTGCCCCATGAGCAGATCCCACAGAACGTCACAGCATGAGCCGGACACCGCCGTCGAACTTAATCCCCTGTTCAGCCGGCCGGGAGAGTCCACCATCTTTCCGCGCTTTACCCTGCCGGAAGCCGAATCGCTGCCGGCTACGGCGTACCAGGTAGTCCACGACGAAGCGATGCTGGACGGCAACTCACGCCTGAATTTGGCGACGTTCGTCGGTACGTGGATGGAGACCGAAGCATCCACGCTCTACGCCGAAACGTTCGATAAGAACATGATCGACAAAGATGAGTACCCACAAACGGCGCTGATTGAGACCCGGTGCTGGCGGATGCTCGCAGACCTGTGGAACGCGCCGGATCCGGAGAAGAGCATCGGAACCTCCACCATCGGATCCTCGGAGGCCTGCATGCTGGGCGGCCTGGCGTTGAAGCGACGATGGCAGCATGCCCGGCGGGCCGCGGGGCAATCCACGGAGAAGCCCAATCTGATCCTCAGTTCGGCAGTGCAGGTGTGCTGGGAGAAATTTTGCAATTACTGGGACGTCGAACCCCGGTTCGTGCCGGTCTCCACCGATCACCCCACTCTGGATGGCCACGATCTGGACAAGTACGTGGACGAAAACACCATCGGGGTCGTAGCCATCCTGGGAGTGACCTATACGGGCAAGTACGAGCCCGTGCAGCTGATTTCGGAGGCGTTGGATGATATTCAGGCCCGCCGCGGCCTGGACATTCCCATCCACGTGGACGGAGCCTCGGGAGCGATGGTGGCCCCGTTCCTTCAACCGGAGATCATGTGGGACTTCCGGCTGCCCCGCGTGGCTTCGATCAACACATCCGGCCACAAGTATGGGCTCGTGTATCCCGGCCTCGGGTGGGTGGTCTGGCGGGATGCTGCGGCCCTTCCCGACGACCTGATCTTCCACGTCAGCTATCTCGGCGGGGATATGCCCACGTTCGCCTTGAACTTCTCCCGGCCCGGCGCCCAGGTTTTGCTGCAGTACTACCTTTTCCTGCGTCTCGGCTTTGCCGGCTACAGGTCCGTCCAAGCCACCTCACGCGATGTGGCCCTGTACCTTTCCCATGAAATCGGAGCCATGGACGCCTTCACCCTGTGGAGCGATGGGTCCGACATTCCGGTGTTTGCCTGGCAACTCAGCGACGGCTACACAAAGCATTGGAACCTCCATCACTTGTCCGAGCGGCTGCGGATGAACGGCTGGCTGGTCCCCGCCTACCCCCTGCCTGACGGACTAAGTGATGTGACCGTGCAGAGGATCGTGGTCCGCAACGGTTTCACACGGGACCTTGCCTCCAGTTTCCTGGCCGACCTCAAAAAGGAAGTGGACTACCTCGACAGCCTCACAGCACCAATGCCCACGGACAAACAATCCGAAGGCTTCCACCACTAACCCCGGGAAGGGCAGTTGCCCATGTGCCGTCTCTTCGGTCTCCACGCCGGCCCCCGGCCCGTGCGGGCCACGTTCTGGTTGTTGGAGGCCCCGGACAGCCTCTCGGTGCAAAGCCAGCGGGAGCCCGACGGCGCCGGGATCGGCACCTTCGACGCCGAGGGCAAGGCCCACGTAGCCAAGCAGCCCTTGGCCGCTTGGGAGGATCACGCTTTCGCGCGCGAAGCACGGGACCTGAAAAGCACCACATTCCTGGCCCACGTGCGGTATGCCAGCACGGGCGCGCTGACCATGGTCAACACCCATCCCTTCGAGCAGGACGGCCGCCTGTTTGCGCATAACGGCGTCCTTCACGGCCTCCCTCACCTCGAGCAGCGCCTTGCGGAACTCGGCGTGTCCAACCTCGTGCAGGGACAATCGGACAGCGAACGCCTCTTTGCGCTGATCACAGCGGAGACACGCCGTGCCGGGGGTAACGTAGGCGCGGGCATCACGGAGGCCGTTGCTTGGGTGGCCCGCGAGTTGCCGGTCTTCAGCCTCAACTTCATCCTCACCACGGCAACGGACATGTGGGCCCTCAGATACCCGGAAACCCACCCGTTGTATGTACTGGAACGTGGCCCCGCGGCATCACCACTGGACGCACGGAGCAAGCGGATCCACTCTCGCAGCACTGACCTCTCCCGGTCCCCGCACGTCCTCTTCGCCACGGAGCCAATGGACGGCAACCCTGGCTGGCGTCCCATGGAATCCGGCGAACTGATTCACGTCGGGCCGGATTTGGCACTGGCCTCCACGGCACCGTTCCCCGAAGCCCCGGGCCATCTGCTCACCCTTGCCGACCTCGAACCGACCGCGGCGGCGTCGCAACAGCCCTGACCTCAACTGCGGCGGTCCGAGCCAAAGGTGACAAGCGCACGACGGCGACCTTCCGCCGTCGTGCGCTTGCCACGTTTCCGGCGTATCACCCGGCAGGTGGGGCCTTTCGGGGGCGGCCGCATCGACATTCTTTTGCCGGTCCAGGAATTTAGTAAGCATCCTTGCTTTCTGCTGGAAGGAGGTGTTTTGCTTGATGTACCAAAGTTCAGGCACCCGGACCAGGAGCTGACATGGCTGACGCATACGACACCGGATCAAGCACCCCCAAAGCCCGCAGGAACGACGTCGTCCAAGCGGAAAAAGAACGCTTTGGCGGCATCAAATGGGGCTCGGCCTTCTTTGGCTGGCTTACGGCGATTGGGATGACCGTCCTGCTCAGCGCACTGGCTGCGGCGATAGGAGTAGGCGTAGGAGCGGCGAACCCGTCAGGTGCCGAACAGGCAGCGGACCAAGCACGGCAGAACCCCGAAACCCTCGGCGTGGCCAGTGGAATCGTACTGGCCATAGTCCTGTTCCTGGCCTACTACTGTGGCGGCTATGTTGCTGGTCGCATGGCGCGCTTTGACGGAGCGAAGCAAGGGCTCGCCGTCTGGTTGTGGGGCATTATCGTCGCCATAATCGTGGCGATCCTAGCGGCGGTGGCGGGCAGCCGGTTCAACATCCTCGACGACCTCAACGGCGCACCCCATATTCCCCTCGACGGAAGCCTGATGACAGCGAGTGGCATTATCGGATTGGTCATTGCCCTGCTCGTCCCCCTCGTCGGCGCCATCCTCGGCGGAAAGGCGGGCATGCGCTTCCACCGGAAGGTCGACCAAGCGGGCATTGACCACCGAACGGGCGTCGGTGGTTGAGTCGGGTTTGGGTCCGGCTATGGCGGGGAGTTGGAGTCGGGTTGAGTCCGGCTGAGTCCGGCTATGCCGGGTTGAGTCCGGCTATTGCCGGGTTGAGTCCGGCTATTGCCGGGGTTCGAGCTCCTGAAACACAGTTACTTGAAGCCCTTCAGGTGCTTCCAGCCGGGAGTTCAGCGACTTCCACGGGGTTTCCCTGGGTTCCGCAATCAAGGTACCTCCTGCTTCGACCAGCTCTTTGGTGGTCGCGGCTGAATCATCCACTTCGAAAGCGATCCGGAGCTTGGCGCTGGGCAAGCCGTCGGCCTCAACCTGGTCGATCATCCGCACCTGTGCACGGTTGGCGATCTCCAAAGTTGCACGACCCGCATCCAAAATGGTGACCCTGGCGTCCCCATCCCCCTCGAAGGCAGCCTGCTCGGTGAGGCCAAGGCCGTCCCGGAAAAATGCCAAAGCCGCTTGGTAGTCATCAGCCTCCACGACAAGGCGCAACTGACGGACGGGTGGTTTTTGACTTGGTTCTACAGTCATGTTGCTACGGTAGGTCCTCGCGCTCCTGCCGCCCTCAACAACATGGGTAGTGGTGCGGTTTTCCACATAGGGCGAATGGGGGATTCAGGCTGTTGGGCTGCCGTGACAGGCTTGATTTATGGAGGACACAGGGCAGATCGTGGAGCGACGGGCAGGTTCGCCCGGCGACGGCGAGGTGCCATCGTTAATCCCGCCGTTCTCCTTCGACACGACCGCCCCAACTACAGCACGCCAACGCCCGACGCCGATGGTCACCCAAGTGGATACCTCCCGCAATACCGGGCTGATTCCGCCGCTTGAGCCACTGCCCGCGACGGCGAGACCGGCGCCCGAGGCGCCCATGCGCGGAGAAGTGCGGGACCCGATGCCCGGGAAAGTACCCGCGGGGACGCCGTGGACTGATGTTCCGGCATGGGAAGCAACACTTCTTGAAGGTGCTGCCGCCGCGGATGCATTGCGTTCCATGGCAGTCGATGAGTCACGGCTGTTTGGGTTTACTGAAGCCGCTGACTTCGCTGGCAGAGTGGAGGAAATCGCCCGCGTCCTGGAGTATGTCCAAGTTATCGCCGCCCATGCCGTGGAGCGGACGCGGACGGCAGCGCAGCAGTCGAGTCCGGGGGCGTTGTCGGCAGCGACGGAATGGCGGACGGGCTGGGTCGAGCCGGTGCCGGTGACGGAGCAGAGGCCTGAGGGCGCAGCGGCTTCCCAGTCCTGGACGGGAACCAGCAGCGCTCAGGCTGGCAGCGCTCACGCTGGCAGCATCGAGACCGGAGCGAAAGCAGGGTCCGAGGCAGGTGTTGCGGGATCGGCCGGTGTCTTGGATGACGGGTACCGGAACGCGGCTGAGTTCTTGCGGGCACGGTTGCGGGTCGGGATCGGCGAGGCCCGGCGCAGACTTGCCCTCGCCCCGGATGTCCTCCCCCAACCCGGCATGACCGGCCAGGACATCCCGGCCCGACGCGGGATCCTGGCCGAAGCCCTGGCCACCGGAGAACTGCCGTCCCGGTCAGCGACCATCATCAGCAGCGCCCTGGACAAAGTCCGGAACCTCACCGACGACGCCACCATCACCCGGATGGAACACGCCCTCACCAAAACCGCAGTCGAGTCCGACCCGGACTTCGTCACCAAAATGGCCAAACGCTGGACCGACCGCATCGACCAAGACGGACCCGAACCTTCCGAAGAAGTCCTCCGCCAACACCAAGGCGCGTTCCTGCGCCGCCGACGCCGCTACGGCCTGCACCACATCGAAATCTTCGCCACCACCGAACAATACGAAACCCTCACCACCACCATGAACACCGCCACCAACCCACGGCTGACCACCACAGTCGCCGGCACGGTCATGGCCGCTGATGCTGACAACGCGGCCAAGACGGGCACCACCAATACGGTGAACAACAGCAGCACGGTCGCCGGCGGCGGCCCTGACCTTGACCGGCGCTCCCGGGCGCAGAAACTCCTGGACGGCCTCACCGGCGCCTGCAACCTCGCCATGACGGCCGCGAAACTACCCTCCGACGGCGGACTCCGACCCCAACTCACCGTCACCATCGACTACAACGAACTCTTCGATCAACTCACCCACCAAACCAGCACCAGCACCGGCACCGGTTTAGGCGCGGGCTCCGGCACAGGCACAGGCACGTTCGCCGGACCCATCCACCCCAACACCATCCGCAAAATAGCCTGCGACGCCGACATCATCCCCGTCCTGCTCGGCAGCGAAGGACGCATCCTGGACATCGGCCGCACCACCCGGATCTTCCCACCCCACATCCGCAAAGCCATCACCGCCCGCGACGGCGGCTGCGCCTTCCCCGACTGCACCATGCCAGCACCCTGGTGCGAAGCCCACCACACCACCTACTGGTCCCACGGCGGCACCACCTCAACACACAACGGCACCCTCCTCTGCAGCCACCACCACCACCTCATCCACAAAGAACAATGGCGGATCGACATGAAAACCGGCGTCCCCTGGTTCATCCCCCCACCCCACATCGACCCCCAACAAAAACCCCGACGCAACCACCACCACACACCCCAACGAACCTAACCACCCATAGAACAACCACCAGCAGCGGCACTGGCACTGGCACTGGCGCTGTTCGCGGTACTGGTACTGCACTGGCGCTGACGCTGTTAGCGGTACTGATACTGGCACTGGCGCTGGCGCTGTTCGCGGTACTGGCACTGGCGCTGGAGCTGTTCGCGGTACTGGTACTGGCACTAGCGCTGGCGCTGTTCGCGGTACTGATACTGGCACTGGCGCTGACGCTGTTAGCGGTACTGATACTGGCACTGGCGCTGACGCTGACGCTGACGCTGTTAGCGGTACTGATACTGGCACTGGCGGGGAATCATGGTGGCCGGCATGCACCGCGGCGCGGCGCGATGACCCAACTGCCGGCTTAGCGCGAGGCCGGCCAGCCCGTGTAGGACTCCGCGAGGTACGCCTTGGCATGTTCGGATGTGACCACGGAGTGCAGTTCGCCGAGTTGGCGGGCCCGGTCGAAGTCGTCGGCTCCCGGCACAGTGTGCAGCATGGACGTCATCCAGTATGAGAAGTGCTGGGCCTTCCACACCCGGTCCAACGCGCGGTCGCTGTAAGAGTCAAGCAAAGCGGTGGAACCGTTGGAGTAGAAGGAATCGAGGCCCTCGAAAAGCATCTTGACGTCGTGGATGGCCAGGTTGAGTCCCTTGGCTCCCGTGGGCGGAACAGTGTGGGCTGCGTCGCCGGCCAGGAAGAGGTTGCCGTGCCGCATCGGAGTGTGGACGAAGCTGCGGAAGGGCAGGACCATCTTCTCCAGGACGGGACCTTCCTTAAGTTCGAACCCGTTGCCGTTGACGCGTTTGCGGAACTCAGTCCAGATGCGCTCGTCGTCCCAGTCAGCCACGTTTTCCTTGGGATCGCACTGGAAATACATGCGCTGCACGGTTTCGGTGCGCTGGCTGATCAGGGCAAAGCCGTTTTCGGAGTTGGCGTAGATCAGTTCATCGGCACTGCGGGGGGCCTCGGCGAGGATCCCGAACCACGCGAACGGGTATTCGTGGAAGTACCACTTGCGGTTGGCTTCCGGGATCTGGAAGCGGCAGTGGCTGCGGGATCCGTCGGCACCCACGAGGAAGTCTGCCTGGATCTCGAATTCCTGGCCGTCCTCGTCCGTGAACCAAACCTTCGGTTTCCCTTCAAGGTCGTGAACTGTGGTGTCCGTGACGCTGTACCGGACGTCGCCGCCGTCGGCCTCCCGCTTTGCGGCGAGATCCATGAACACGTCAGTTTGCGGGTACAACCAGACGGATTCGCCCACGAGTTCCTTGAAATTGATGCGATGGCTCTCACCGTTGAAGCGCAGCTCGATGCCGTCGTGGCGGTCGCCTTCGCGCAGCACCCGGTCCGAAACCCCGGAATCAACCAGCAGGTTTACGGTGCCGTGCTCAAGAATTCCGGCTCGGACCGTTTCCTGGATGTCCTTGCGGCTGCGGATTTCCACCACTACCGATTCGATGCCTTGTTGGGCCAGCAAATGGGAGAGCATGAGGCCTGCAGGGCCTGCGCCCATGATGGCCACTTGGGTTGTGATGGGTGTGCGTGCCATGGTTGTTCCTCGCTTCGTTGCGTATCCCGGCTTGCTCGGAAGCGGGATGAGTCTGGGATCAGTGTGGCCCGCATCGGGTGACTGGCGTTACATTGATTCCGTTGAACGGAATCGGGATCACTCGCCGAGTCGCCGTCCGATTCCGCGGGCTGCCGTTTGGAGCGCGGGGACCAGCGCCTGGAGCCGCATCTCTGCCAGCGGGACAACAACACCAAGGGCCGCTACCGTGCGACGCTTCCCGTCCATGACCGGAACGGCAATGCCCCACGTATCGGGATCTACCACGCCCGCGAGTTGCGCATACCCCTGTTGGGCCGCTTCGGCCACGAAGTGACGCACGACGTCGGCCGTCACCTTTCCGGAAGGGTCCTGGAACTGCTCGAGGTACTCCGCCTGAAGCTCGCGGGTCTGGTGCGACATCAGGGCGAGCCCTGCCGAGGAGATATGGACAGGCATCCTTCCCGCAATTTTCGCCCGGTTGGCAACCGATCCTCGCCGTGAGAGCCGTTCCACGAAGAGCGCTTCCCAGCCGTCGAGCACTGCCAGGTTTACGTTCTGGTTCAGAACCTGCTGGATATCCTCCATGAAGGGCATTGCGGCTTGGCGCAGGGCCAAGGTGGGCGAATTCCTGTTGACCAGTTCCCATAAACGGAGGCCAAGGCGCACCGTCCCGCCAGCACCAAGGTCCAACAGCCTGTGCTCGGAGAGTTGGCGGACCAGCCGATGAGCCGAGGACAGTGGGAGCCCGGACCGTTCGGCCAGCTCGGTTAATTGCAGCGAGGTCACTCCCTCCGGGAAAGCCTCGATCACCCGCACTACGCGGTCAACCACGGAATCTCCCGATGCTGAGTTGGCCACGACGCGCTCCTTTGCTTCCCGACCGGTGCTACAGCGCACCGGTGGACACCTTCCATTCAATGGTAGAACGTGTGCCACGCAACATCGCGCGGTGATACAACTCTCATGACCGACCGAACGTTCTTTGGCCAGGAATCAACAAGCCAGAGTGAACAAAGAAGTACTGAGGACGCTATGCCAACGATGCCATCTGCCCGCCGTTCCCAATGGCCTGTTTGGCTTTGCTGGCTTGCCATGGTGCTGGACGGCTTCGACCTCGTGGTCCTCGGAACCGTGATCCCCACACTCATCAAGACAGGCGAGCTGGGTTTCGACGCGGTTGGAGCAACCTTCGCCGCCACCATCTCCTTGGTCGGCGTGGGTCTTGGAGCACTCTTTATCGCCCCGCTGTCGGATAAGCTCGGGCGCCGCAAGCTCCTGATCGCCTGTGTGGCCGGCTTCTCGGTGTTCACCATCGGCGTCGCCTTCGCGCCGAATGTTGCCGTGTTCTCCCTGCTCCGGTTGCTCGCCGGCCTGGGATTGGGCGCATGCCTTCCGGCGGCCTTGGCCTACATGAACGACTACGCCCCGGCGGGCTCGGCAGGAAAATCAACAACCCGCACGATGACCGGCTACCACGTCGGTGCTGTAGCAACTGCCCTGCTGGCCATCTTTATTGTTCCCAATTGGCGGCTCATGTTCATCATCGGCGGCGTGGCTGGGCTTGTACTTTTGCCCTTCCTATGGGCCAAGCTGCCGGAATCGCTCCCGGAAGCAGCTCCCGCCAAGGCGGACGCGGACCCGGAGGCAGCAGCCGCCGTCGAACATTCAGCAGGCCCCAAGCCAAAGACCGGCTTCCGCGACCTCTTGCAGAAGCCCTATCCAATGGTGGCGGTCGGCATTGGCATCGCATCGTTCATGGGGCTTTTGCTGGTCTACGGGCTCAATACCTGGCTGCCGCAACTGATGGCGGCTGCCGGGTATCCCGTGAGCACCGGCCTGACGCTGTTGCTGGTCCTGAATGTGGGCGCAGTCGCCGGACTGTTCATCGCCGGATTCCTGGCCGATAAGCATGGGACCAAGAAGATCGTGCTCGTGTGGTTCGGATTGTCGGCGGTCCTGCTGGCCATCCTCAGCGTGAAGATCCAGAACGAATTCCTGCTCAACACCGCCGTCTTCGTAACGGGGGTCTTCGTCTTCAGCTCCCAGGTGCTGGTGTATGCCTGGGTCAGCCAACTGTTCCCTGCAAGGCTTCGGGGGACTGCCTTGGGCTTCGCTGCAGGAGTTGGCAGGTTGGGAGCAATCGTTGGTCCTGCAGTGACCGGGACGTTGGTGGCCGCGAACATCGCCTACCCTGCAGGTTTCTATGTGTTTGCTGCCGCCGGCCTGCTCGCGGTGGCAGCACTCTTCCTGGTGCCGCATGAAATCAAGGCCGCCGACAACTCCGTACCGGCCCGCCACTAGCCCTTCTCATCCCGGGGATTACCCCCGGCTCAAGTTCCCAGGACCTTTGCACAAAGACTCCTGCACCTTCACGAGCAATTTCGGACCTGCCGCGAAGCAGTGGTCTGTGGAGTTCTGAAGGGCCGGGAGTGCCAGAACCGCTGAATCAAAGTGATCGTCACGGATCATCGACTCAATGGCACGGCACTGGTTTTCTGTCTCCACAGCCCCCACCATGGCGGAGGAAATCTTAAGGCTCAGCACCGCGTCCATGCTGGCATCGGCATCATGCAGGCACAGTCCGTTGGAAATTCTGAGGATCCTGCCGGGCAGCATACCCAGGTATGTGGACAGGAAACTGACGGCCGGCGCGGAGTCGCCCAATTCCTCAGCCAAAGCTTGCAATTTGCAGGTCTCCAGGAGAGATTCCGACGACGTCCGGCCCTGTTCACCGTGTCTCCCCGTCAGGTCACTCACTACTTGCTGCCTTGGGCTCTGCAGCACCTTCCGGTGCTGTCTTGGTGGGGTTTTTGGTCCAGATGGAGGCGAGCATTCCGATGACCAGGATGCTGGGTGCGCCGTACATCAGGATGTTCATGACGATGGGTTGGCGCAGGGTGCGGATGGCGTTGCCGACTCCGGGGATGGTGGCGACGTGTTTGTCCACGGTGGTTCCTTGGAGGGTGGCGATCCAGGGGTCGATGCCGTTGTTGGCGTCGCCTTTGGTTTGGACTGCTGTGCCGCCGTCGGCTGTGGGGGTGATTTCGGTGATGCGGTGGGTTTCCACGCGTTGGTCTTCGACCGGGATGTGGTAGGTGATGACGTCGCCTGTTTTGATGTCCGTGATGGGGGTTGGGACGGTGACGACGATGTCGCCGGGGTTGATCATGGGTGCCATGGAGCCGGTGAGCATGGTGGAGGTTTGGTAGCCCAGGACGCGGGGGCCGATGGCGAGGAACAGGAACACGAGGGCGGCGAGGACCAGCATGCCGGCGCCGATTCCCCGGGCTGTTTTACCGGCGACGCGACGGAACGTGCCGGCAGTGCTGGTGTTCGGTGTGGCCGCCGCGGACTGCTGCACAGCGGCCGGCGTTAGTGTCGGTGCGTCTGCTGCGGCCTGCTTCACAGGGGCAGCCTCAGGGGCGCAAGGGACGACGGCGACGGCGGCGGGCTGGTTCTCGACCCCGGCCAGGGTGCTCTTCACGGCGGAACGCCGGCCATGGAGGGCTGGTCCGTTGATGCTGGTGAGGGTGCTCATGTCCTGGCGTTCCTTTCGGGGATTGTTCGACTTCTCTCGAGGAGTCTGTAGATGAGTCTGTCTGGCCCCGCTCAGGCTTTCCTGCGGAAAATACTCAAGTCTGGCTCAGGAATACAAGGGACCAACGAAAAATACCGGCGGACCTGATCGGGCAGGGGGGCGCCCGACCAGGCCCGGCGGGGCTTGGTGGTGTTTCTCTGGCGGCGGTCACCGAGGCTTTAGGGCGCCGGGGGTGCGGACGCTGGCGGCTCCGACCCTGCAGGCTCGGACACTTGAGGCCTCAGACTCTGCGGGCTCTGACGCTGGCGGCGCTGGGGCTCTGACGCTGGGAGCGCGGACACTTGGGGCCTCCGACGCTGCGGATCTGACAGCTGGGGACTCCCACGACGTAGGCTCCGACGCTGCAGGCTCGGACACTTGAGGCCTCAGACGCTGCGGGCTATGGCACCGCAGGCCATGCCCGAACTCTGGAAAAGTCCACCCCCGCGGCCGGGGCTGATCGGGCTGGGGTAGTGAATCCGATCAGACCCGGCGGGGGTTGCTGGGTGTTCTTGGTGTTACTGGTGGGTGTTATTTGGTGGTTTCGGTGCGTTGGGTGCCGGTGAAGGAGAAGGCGAGGGTGGAGGTGGCGCCTTGGAAGGTGTTGTCCGCGGTGGCGGGCAGGGTGGTGGTGACTTTGAGGTTGTCGGTTTTGGTGGAGGTCAGGGAGGTCAGGTTGTTCAGGACCTTGTTCGCTGTGATGACCGGGCCGTTGGCCAGGACGGTGGTTTTGGTTCCGGCGCAGGTGTAGGGCGCTGCGGTACCGGTCCAGGCCACGGAGCAGTTCTCGATGCTCAGTTGCAGGCCGTTGGTGGGGTCGGTGGTCAGCAGGGAGGCGGTGGCGCCGGCGGAGGTGGTGAGGGTGACGTTGTTCAGGTCGGAGTTGCCGGTGTTGGCCAGGGTGACGAGTTTTTCGGCTTTGTCTCCGGGGAGCATGCCGGTGACCGGGACGTTGAGGGTGTTCGCGGCTCCGGTGCCCAGGGCGATGGTGACGGTGCCGGCGGTGACGGCCTGGGAGGCGGAGGTCGAGGAGGTGAAGGCACCGTAGGTGCCCATCCCGGCGACAGCGGCTGCGGTGCCGACCAGTGCGACGGAAGCGAGGATCTTGCCGGAGGTGGTCTTGAGGCTGATGGCCATGGGAATCAGTGTCCTTTCGGTGGGCCACCGTGGGACCGGCCGGCCTGTTCTTTGGTGTCTGCCTGACTGGCTGACAAGAACTACTGTGCCGGGGCAGGATCAAGAACAAATCCTGCAAACCCGCAACACTTCCTCAGGAAAAACTCAAGACTCCCCAAACCCCACCAACCCCGTGTGAAACACTGCTTGATGCATGTGAATGGCCGTAGAAGCCGTGGAAAGGGACAAAATGCCGATGTGGCTGCAGGCTTTGTTGTGGGGAACGCTGGCGGGTGGCGCCTTGGTCCTCGGGGCCGGCATCGCCTGGCTGTGGAAAGTACCGCCCAAGATTGTCTCCACGGTAATGGCTTTCGGTGCGGGTGTGCTGATCTCCGCCCTGGCCTTCGAGCTGGTGGACGAAGCTGTCCAAGGGGGCGGGCTGATCCCTACTGTCCTTGGGTTCCTTATGGGTGCCTTGATCTTTGTGGGCTCGAACGTTCTGTTGGCACGCGCCGGAGCTAAGCACAGGAAGCGATCCGGCGGCACGCAGCCATCCGAGAAGGACAGCCCCGGCAGTGGAACTGCCATCGCCATTGGGGCGCTGATTGACGGCATCCCCGAATCTGTGGTTCTTGGTGTCGGGCTCCTCGCCGGGGGCGCGGTCAGCCCGGCCATGCTCGCCGCTGTCTTCATTTCAAACGTTCCCGAGGGCCTGTCCAGTACTGCCGGCATGAAGAGGGCCGGGCGGAAACCGGCGTATGTTTTTGGCACCTGGATTGCCATCGCAGTTTTCAGTGGGCTGGCCGCCTTGATCGGCTACACGGCACTGGAGAACGCCCCGGAGAGCGTCATTGCCTTCATTACCGCCATTGCTGCCGGTGGGATCCTGGCCATGCTTGCGGACACCATGATTCCCGAGGCGTTTGAAGAACACCACAACCTCACAGGGTTGACGGCCGCCGTCGGGTTCCTGAGCGCCTTCACGATCCATCACGTTGGCGGCTGACCGGGGCCACAATCCCACCATCCCACCGGATTAAGCGCCGTAGCCAGCGGATAAAGCACCGTAGCCACTGGACGAATGCTAAGCATGCTGATAATTCTGGAGTAGGCAGTACAGCAAGCAAAGAGGTGGAACCATGGTGGATCGCATCGCCGATATCTGGGGGACCCGAACCCCGTTCCCGGGTGGAGGCGAGTGGCCGGAACGCGCGGACATCGCCCTCGCCGGCGACCTGACAGAAGCCGACGTCGATCATTGGGTTCAGTCCGCCTGCGTGCTCTGCAGCAACGGTTGCGGGTGCGATATTGCGGTCAAGGACGGCGTGATGGTGGGAATCCGTGGCCGGACGCAGGACAGGGTCAACAAGGGGCGGCTCGGCCCCAAGGGGCTGTTCGCCAGCTGGCAGGGCGTAGCCAATAAAGACCGCCTGACCCAACCCCTCATCCGCGAAAATGGGCGCCTGGTGGAAACAGATTGGGACACGGCGATGACCCGGATCGCGAACCGGAGCGCCAAGCTCCTGAAAGACAAAGGACCCCTTAGCCACGGTTTCTACACCAGCGGCCAACTGTTCCTCGAGGAGTACTACGCCTTGGCCGTGATCGGTAAGGCCGGCATCGGAACGCCCCACATGGACGGCAACACCCGCCTCTGCACTGCAACCGCGGCGACAGCACTCAAGGAGACCTTCGGGGCTGATGGCCAGCCGGGGGCGTACGAAGACATCGACAGCTGCGATGCGGTTTTCCTGTACGGCCACAACATGCCTGAGACCCAAACCGTCCTCTGGTCAAGGATCCTGGACCGGCTCGAGGGTCCCACCCCGCCGAAGCTGGTATGCGTGGACCCCCGGAACACCGAGGTGGCCCGTCACGCGGATGTGCACCTGGCCGTCCGCCCGGGGACCAACCTGGCCCTGATGCACGCCCTGGTCCGCGAAGTCCTGCATAACGGATGGCACGATTCCGCGTACATCAACCAGCACACCCTGGGGTTCCCGGAACTGGCGAAGACTGTGGAGGAATGGACTCCGGAGGCCGCGGCCGAGGTGTGTGGAGTCAATGCAGACGACATCCGGGCAGCGGCGCGCATCTTCGGAACCTCCACCAACGTGCTGTCCACCGTCCTTCAGGGTTTCTACCAGTCCTCCCAGGCCACGGCCTCGTCCTGCCAGGTCAACAACCTGCACCTGCTGCGCGGCATGCTCGGCCGGCCGGGTGCGGGCCTGCTTCAGATGAACGGGCAGCCAACCGCCCAGAACAACAGGGAATGCGGGGCCGACGGCGACCTGCCGGGCTTCCGTAACTGGGGAAACCAGGACCACATCGAGGAACTGGCAGCCCTTTGGAACGTGGACCCTGCGATCATTCCGCATTGGGCACCACCCACCCATGCGATGCAAATCTTCCGCTATGCCGAGCAAGGCTCCATCAACTTCCTCTGGGTTTCGGCAACCAATCCCGCAGTATCGCTGCCGGAGCTTCACCGGATCAGGGAGATCCTGGCCAAGCCGGAATTGTTCCTGGTGGTTCAGGACCTTTACCTGACAGAGACGGCCGAGCTGGCCGACGTCGTCCTTCCTGCCGCGGCATGGGGCGAAAAAACCGGAACCTTCACCAATGCCTCCCGGGTGGTCCACCTCTCCGAGAAGGCCGTGGAACCTCCCGGAAACGCGCGCAGCGATTTGGATATCTTCCTGGACTATTCCCGGCGCATGGGCTTCACCACGCTGGACGGCGATCCGCTGCTGACGTGGCAGGGGCCGGAGGAAGCCTTTGAGGCCTGGAAGGAATGCTCATCTGGACGGCCGTGCGACTACACCGGCCTGAGCTATGGCAAGCTCCGCGGTGGAAGCGGCATCCCCTGGCCATGCAACGACCAGCATCCTGAAGGAACCACCCGCCTTTATGGCGACGCCCGTTTCCCCAGCGACCCGGACTACTGCGAAAACTATGGCCATGACCTCCTGACGGGAGCCGAGGTCGGGGAAGAAAAGTACCGCGCCGATGCACCCTCCGGCCGCGCCTGGTTAAAGACCACGGAGTATCACCCACCACATGAAGAACCCGACCATGACTACCCCCTCCGTTTCACCACAGGACGAACCGCCTACCATTTCCACACCCGCACCAAGACGGCGCGTTCACGGCAGCTGAACGCTGCCGCCCCGCGGATGTGGGTGGAGTTGTCGGTCGGGGACGCCACAGCGCTTGGCATCTCGGAAGGCGATATTGTCCGGGTAACGTCACGACGAGGCATGATCGAGGCGCCGGTCCGCGTCAGCGGCGTCCGCCAAGGAACGATCTTCGCCCCCTTCCACTACGGTTACTGGGATTCCTCGCAGGATGGCGCCGGCCAACCGCACGCAACAGCCGCGAACGAGCTCACCATCACCGAGTGGGACCCCGTATCCAAACAACCGATCTTCAAGAATGCGGCAGTGAACGTGGAGAAAATTCGAAGCGGAAACGGCCCGGCCCCTGCACCGAACACCACAGCTTCACGTCCCGCAGGAGGGCCGCTGTGAACCTTCACCTCTATCTAGGGCTCCTTCACCAGGGCGAACGTACCCTCGCAGAATCCTTCCGGCAGGTTTCCTCCGGCCACGGCGCGGAACCTGATATCCATTTCCTGTGTCAGAGCCTCGCCAAACAGTGCGACCACCACCAGGAGCTCCTGCTGCCCGTGGTTGAGCGCTACGGCGAAGGAACCTCGGATGACGAACCGGAGCGGCTCCACGCCGAAGGCTTGTCCGGGACGCGGAGCGGACCCGTTGGAATGCTCCGCGATCTGCAGGACCTGTATCTGTTGGCCAGCCTGGTGGACGTCACCTGGACCATGATCCACCAAGCGGGTTCGGCCCTTCGCGACCAGGAACTGCTCACCATTGTTAAGGAATGCCACCAGGAGACGCAGGTTCAGCTCCGCTGGCTGCAAACCAGGATGAAGCAGGCAGCCCCCCAGGCGTTGCTCGCCGCCGACTGAGACCCGCGCCACCGACTGAGACCAGCGTCGCCGACTAAGACCCCCCAGGCCCTAGTGGGGCAGCAGCCCAAGCAATGGCAAGGCAACCGCCGTCGACACTGCCATGGCGGCGGTGTTTCCGATCACCGGGTGAAAACCGGCAGGCAGCCTGGCTGAAACCACCCGGGCGATCGGCGGCGCAAGGACGGCTCCCAGCACGGCCCCACCGACCACCGAGGACCACGAGCCCCCGTAGGCCAGCACGGCGGCAGGGGCAACGGACACTACCGACGCATACGTTGCCGCCCACCCGCCGTCGCGGTACCAGCGCAGCCAGAGAACGACGCCGATTCCCGAGGTCAGCGCCTGGGCGAACAGTATGTGGGGCAACAGCTGCGAACCGTAGGACGGCAACCCCGGGTTCAGCACGAACGCCACTGCCACGGCCAGAATCACTCCGGCTCCGGCGATTTCGTTGGCAAAGAAGTGCGTTTCGGTGAAGTCCTTGAGCACCCGTCGCGCGCCCCATCCGGCGTTGTCGCGGAAAGTGCGGTGAACGCTCGACGGCGGCCGGTGCTGCTGGGCGGGCAGGTCCGGCTCCCCCAGGCCAAGCCACGGCAACCGCCTGGCCACCATGAACGAGGCAACGGAGCCTATGGACATCGCGAGGACGTTTGCCACCACCACGGGCAAGCCGAGGGGCCCGGACACCACGGGAATGAGCAGCAAAGCCAGGGGCGTTGTGGTGGCTGCTCCCAGCGCTGCACCGGTGACGCACGTCTTCCAACCGCCTCCGTACAGAATGACCATTGCGGGAGCGACGCAAACAAATGGCACGAACGTTGGCTGCCACCCGTCGTCGAGCATCCATCCGAACGCCAGGTTGGACAAGAGCAAACTCAGCGACGCCGACGCGAGCACCCACGGCCAGAGGCCCGTCCCATAGCTGATCAAACCCGCCCAGGTCCTCCCCCGCTTTGCGGCCAACCATGCCACGGCCGCCCCGGCCAGGAGACCGAGGGCGGCGAGATCCGACGCGAAGAACAAGGGCTCGGTCATGTCACTCAGGAACCAACGCAACGCCGGGAGCGGTGAGTCTGCTGCAGCCTCCGGCCAACCTGCGTACACGGGACCAAGCCGGGGCGAGTCCTGCGCGAACGTGTGCAGGATCAACGCAAACAGCCCAACAATTGCCGCCATGGAAAACGCCCCTACGGCCACCGCCGTCGACGAACGGTCCGGCGCCGGCACCTGCCCTCGGGTATCGGCGGTTTCCGGGGTGCGGTCAGCAGTTGGGCTGGTGGAGGAAGAGTGCGTCATTGGGACCCTGGAACGTGCGGTGGTGTGTGGCTTTGAGCAGCGTAACCGACCTCCTGATGCGCACCGCAACGGGAAGGTTGTGGGGAATTTGTGACCGCACCGGACAACGGCCCAGCCACCGGTCATCCGGCCAACCGGCCCCCGCTCACCCTTAGTGGGTGATCTTTCCATCCAATCGTTGCCGATCCCAGGAATGGCCGGCCCCGGAGGGTGCGGGCGAATCGAGAATGGTGCTGTGGTCCCGCCGGGGAACGGGTCCCTTGCCGGATGACGACGGCCCTGCCCCAGGGCCGAACGAACGATGGGAAAGACACCATGAACTTCTTGGAATCGTTGTGGAGCATCATTGTCGCTTTTTTCTTCATTGCCTATTTGATCCTCCTCTTTCAGATCATTTCCGATCTTCTCCGCGACAAAGCATTGGGTGGCGGCGTGAAAGCCCTCTGGATTCTGTGCTTGTTCGTGGCACCGTTCATTTCTGCCCTGATCTACGTCATCATGCGGGGCAAGGGAATGGCCCTTCGCAGCGAAATGCGCGTCCGTGAATCAGTGGAAGAAGCCGAGAACTACATCCGGGAAGTAGCCGGCGCCCCTACGCCCACCCAGCAGATCGAATCAGCAAAAGCGCTGCTCACCGCAGGCGACATTACCGAAGCGGAGTACGCCCGCCTGAAGCAGCTCGCGTTGGCCTGATCCGGTGACGGCCCGCCATCCACAGACAGCCGAAAGGGTCCGCATGACGCGATTGAAGGCATTCCCACTGCTGGAGGGCGGTCCGTTCCGCTTCGGACTCGTAGCGGCGCTGGGCGTCCTGGTTGCCTTGGCGTTGGGTTCTGCGGTCATCACGTTGCGGTATTCGCTGACGTTGATCTTCGCGGCCTTGTTCATCTCCTTGGGACTGTATCCCCTGGTCCGCTGGCTGGAACGCTGGAAACTGTCCCGCGGCGGGGCCGTGCTCGCGGTGGCCGTCGGCTTCCTGGTGGTGGTGGCGCTTCTGATCCGTTTCGTGGTCCCTATCCTGGTGGAGGAGGGTGCCGCGCTGGTCCGTTTGCTGCCGTCCAGTTTCGACGCCGTTGGCGAACAGGAGTGGTTCCGGGACGTCAACGGATCACTGGGCGGAGCGTTGACCCCGCTGCTGGAATGGCTGGAAACCTCGGCAGCGGATCCGAACGTCTGGCTGGCCATCGGCGGTGGCGCCGTGCAGGTTGGCTACAACGTGGTGAACGGAACTTTCGCCGTGGTTTTCGTGGTTGTCCTGACCCTCTATTTCGTAGCAGGACACGAGGTCATGAAATCCAGCCTCTACGCCTTGGTTCCTGCATCCCGCAGGGAATCATTTGCAGATATTGCCGAAACAATTATTGCCTCGGTAGGCAAATACCTGAGCGGCATGTCAATCCTGGCCCTGTTCAATGCGGTCTTCACCTTTATCCTCCTTTCAGTGGCCGGGGTCAGGTACGCGGCAGTACTGGCCGTCCTGGCATTCCCCATCACCCTCATCCCGCTGGTAGGCAGCGCGATCAGCACCGCCATCATGACCGTGGTTTCCCTCTTTACTTCCCCTTCAACGGCGCTGGTTGTTTTCCTCGTCATGTTGGCTTATATGCAGATTGAGGCATACATCCTGACCCCGCGCGTAGTGGGCAAAGCGATCAGCATCCCGGGCTCGTTGGTCCTGATTGGCGCGATGATAGGCGGGACGCTGCTGGGACTGTTGGGAGCGCTGATCGCCTGCCCCACCACAGCATCCATCCTGCTGATCATCAAAAAAGTGGTCATCCCGCAGCAGAATGCCAAGTAGCCCAACGTGCAAGGACTACTGAACGACGCCGATGCCGTCGCCTTAATCCTGTTGGCGCTGCACATCGTGCTCGGAGCTGTTGCCGCCGTGATGGTTTCAGCCAACCGGAAACCATCGTCCGCCATTGCCTGGGTGCTGGCGATCATCTTCATTCCCTATCTGGGCACCGTGGCTTTCCTGCTGGTTGGCCGCGGCAAACTCCCCAAAGCCCGGCGTGAGAAGCAACGCTTGGTCAACGAGCTGATGCTTGGACGCACGCCCGGCCTCTCAGCAGTCAGCCACAGTGATGACTGGCCCGCCTGGCTGCGTTCCGCCGTCGAACTTAACCTCAGGCTCGGCGCGCTGCCCATGGTGGGCGGCAACCGAGCCGAGCTGTTGGAGGACTACCGCGGGTGCTTTGACCGCATGATCGCAGACATGGACTCCGCTGAAGAGTACGTGCACGTCGAGTTCTACATTCTGGCGCTGGACCCCACCACATCGCCGTTTTTCGATGCCATGGCCCGTGCCCGCCAACGCGGCGTGGTTGTCAGGGTGCTTTTTGACCATCTTGCAGCGGTTGGCGGCCCCAAGTACCGGGACATGCTCCAGGCTTTTGAGGACATGGGCGCCGAATGGCACGCCATGCTGCCCCTGCGGCCCTTCAAAGGCCAGTGGCAGCGCCCGGACCTGCGCAACCACCGAAAACTGGTGGTGGTGGACGGAAAGGTTGGTTATACCGGCTCGCAAAACCTGATCGACGCCTCCTACAACAAGAAACGGAACATCCGGCGCGGCCTCCAGTGGCATGAGCTGATGGTCCGGTTGGAGGGGCCGGCGGTGCGTGAGCTCAACGCCGTGTTCGTCACGGACTGGTACAGCGAATCGGAGACGCTGCTGCCGTTGGATACTTCACCGGTGATCCTGGGCTCGGAACCGGAGCTCATCGACGCCCAGGTCCTGCCCAGCGGCCCCAGTTTCGACAACGACAACAACCTCAAGCTCTACACCACGCTCATCTACAAGGCCGAGCACCGCGTCAGCATCACCAGCCCCTACTTTGTTCCGGATGAAGCCATCCAGCTGGCCATTGTCACCGCTGCCTCGCGGGGCCTGAGCGTGGAGCTCTTTGTTTCTGAGGTGGGCGACCAGGCCATGGTCTACCACGCCCAGCGCTCCTACTATGAGGTCCTGCTGAGGGCCGGAGTCCGCATCTACCTGTACCGGGCCCCGCAGGTCCTGCACGCAAAGCACTTCACCATTGACCATGACGTCGCCGTCATTGGATCCAGCAACATGGATGTCCGCTCGTTCAGCCTCAACATGGAAGTCTCGGTGCTGGTCCACGGCCGGTCCATCGTGGACCGGATGAGGGCTGTGGAGGACAGTTACCGCGCGG
Source organism: Arthrobacter sp. StoSoilB20 (assembly GCF_019977295.1). Taxonomy (NCBI): domain Bacteria; kingdom Bacillati; phylum Actinomycetota; class Actinomycetes; order Micrococcales; family Micrococcaceae; genus Arthrobacter; species Arthrobacter sp. StoSoilB20. The sequence continues at coordinate 4,581,036 of NZ_AP024651.1, forward strand.
CGAGCACGGAGTTGTTGCTGGAGGACTGGTTGCGGCGGCCGCTGGGCCAAGTGGCCTTGGACAACCTGGCACGGCTGACGTCGTCGCTGCAGTAAGTGCTGTCGCCGCGCAGTAAGTTGCAGTAAACGCCTGCCCCGCGCATCAACATGGCCGGATCCAGTCAGTCGTCCAGTTGCAAATACCAGGTCACGGCTGCGCTGATGGCCCGGCCCAGCAGCAGCGAAAATGCGATGGCAATGACCACGGCGAACTCCGTGGAAAGCCCGGGCAGAAGCCCGGACAGCGCACCAATTCCCACCGAGTAGGCGGACCACAGGATGCCCGCAGCTACTGAGTAGAGGACAAATCTGCCACGCGGGACCGGGGTGATGGCGCTTGCTACGTTCATGGTCAGCCGTCCGAGCGGAACAAACCGGGAGGTCAGGACCCACGAGGCGGAGTGCTTGGATAAACGTTCCCGGGAGGCATGCAGGGCCTTCTGCGTCCGCGGACCCTGGAGGATCTTCCAGTTGGCCATGTCCCTGCGCCGGACCAACTCGTACGCCCCAAGGTCTCCGGCGACTGCTCCGGCCAGCATGGCGGCCACCAGGAGGTAGCCGTTGGGAAGGTTGTCGGTAGCGGACAGCGCCCCCAAAGCCACAAACAGGGACGTGGTGGGGATGGGCGGGAAGATCGCCGACAACGCCACGAACATAGCCCCAAGCGGGTACACCCAGCCTGAATCCGCGGCGCTCATGATGTCCTTGAAAGCCTGCACGGTGAAACCCCCTTCCGGGCTTCGCCCAAGCGTCCCACGGCGGACACCATAATCCTTACGCCCGGACGCCGCCGCGCGGATCGCCTGTACTGGGTGAATCCTCGAACTCCCGCCCCTACACTGAAGGAGTGGATGACCTGCGTGGTACCCGCCCGGACTTCGTAAGCCCGCAACTGATCGCGGTTTCCAAACCGCCGTTGGATCTGCTGGCCCGGCCCCGGCTTGTGGCAAGACTCGATGCCGCACCCGACACCATCCTTCTCTGCGCCCCGGCCGGCTTCGGCAAATCCGTATTGATCGGGCAATGGCTTGCCGGCAACATGCACACCGTCGCATGGGTAAGCCCGGACCAACAGGACACCCCGGCCCTCTGGCCCTCCATACTTCACGCGCTCCGGCGGTGCCCCGCGATACCTCCCAGCGCGCTCATTGGATTCTCGGGATCCGAGACAAACGCCCATGAAGTCCTTAGCCTGTTGGCGGAAGGGTTGGCCGCCGCCGATCACACCGTCCGACTGGTGATCGACGGCGTGGAGGGCTTCCCTGCCGCTGACCGCGATCATTGGATTCCGGCGCTGCTGGGCCAGGCGCACCTGCCAGTGCAGCTTGTCCTGGCAGCACGCGAGGGCGCCTCGGTTGACCCGGGACGCCCACGGCTCAGTGGACGGATCATGGAGCTGCATTCACAGGATCTTGCTTTCTCCCTGGACGAAATCAACTCCCTCGCGGCAAAGACCATCACCTTGCTGGGAACGCATCAACTGGGCGAGCTGTTCCGTCAAACGGCGGGCTGGCCGGCCTCAGTGGTGCTTGCCCTGCATTCACTGCGCAAAACAGCGGACCTCGAAGCGCCTGTGGGTGATATTGCAGCCAACAACCGGCAGCTCGCAGAGTATCTGGACCACGAGATTGTCCAAACACTGACCCCGGAGGAGCGGCACGTGTTGTCCAGCACCAGCATGTGCCGCGTCCTGGTGGCTGCCCAGGCCAATGCCCTTGCGGGCCACCGGAATGCCGGGAGCATCCTTTCGACACTGGCTGATAACCGCGATCTGGTGGAATCGGCGGGGAGCGGACGCAAGGTCTTCCTGGTCCGGCCACTGATCAGGCAGTACTTCAGGGCCGAACTCACCCGCAAGGACCCGGATGAAGTGCTCCGCCTGAACACGATAGCTGCGCAGTGGCACGAGCAAGCCGGCGAACCCGAGGCCGCGCTCCGGCACGCCATGGACTCGGCTGACCCACGCTTGATCGGGGCACTCCTTGAACGGCACGGAGCAGCCCTCCTGGGATCAGGCGGAGTCACGCGCGTTCGGAGGGCCATCGCGGCATTGCCGGATTCCGTCCTGGCGGCCAGTCCCAAGCTCTGCCTGGTGGCGGCACTGGCGCACGTCGAAAGCCGCCAGCCCACTACCGCTGCCCGATACCTGGCGGCGGCATACCGTTCGTGGACGGACAACCCTCCCTCCGAACTCTCAGAGCTGCGCGCCTTGGCAGAAGCACGGCTTTCCTGGTTCAGCGGGGACTGGGCCAGCCAGGATCCCAAGGCCGCAACCGGGTACGCCGCCCTCCCCATGTCCCGGCAGAGCGATATCCGGATCGAAGCAAGGATGGTCTCGGTCACCGCGGCAGTGGTTGAGCAGGACTATGCGGCAGCGGAGAACGAGGCCCAGGAGGCTCTGCTCGAGGCCACCGAAGCCGGCAACTGCTACCTTGCCGGCAAGGTATACCTCAAGCTTGCAGGCATCTCCGCCATGCAAGGCCACCTCCGCCGGGCCGGCGAGTACCTCAGGCAGGCGGAGGAGAAGCTGCCGGCCTACGCGTGGACGGCCGGGGCCGGCCGGTCGGTGGGTGCATTGATGCATGCCGCTGCGGCTCTCCTGGACGCCGAACCTGTTGCGGCGCTGAAATATGCTTCCTCGGCCGGCACCGAACTGGGACAACTGGGGTCCTCTTCCAAGGGAGTGGGGGCGGCAATGCGTGCCACCTTGGAGGTGGTCACTGCCTGCGCCCACCTTGATTCAGGGGACAGGCGGCACGCCCTGGACGGTATGCGCCAAGCCCGGCTGAGGATCGGCCAGGGCCATCTCTTCGCGCAGCCCATGGCAGCCTTCATCGCGGTGATTGAACATACGGCAGCCCTGTCCCTGGGGCACGCAGAGCGTGCCCGCGAAGTCCTGGAGTGGGCCGAGGAACTCATTCCCGGGACCGGTGAACTGTGCCTGCTGCGAGCGCAAGGACCCGCCGGGATCAGTCGCTTCGACGCCGCAACCGAGCGGCTCCGGCCACTGCACATGGGCGTAGCGGAACCACTGCTGGAATGGACGTGGCTTCACGTCAATATCCTGGAATGCTCCATGGCCATCCGCACGGGGCGGCGGGCCTTGGCCGGCAAGCTCCTGGAAGATGCCCTGGCCAAGGCGGACGCTGTAGGAGTGGTCAGGCCCTTGGCGATCGCTCCCCAGGAGGTCATGGACCTGCTGGTGGAGCGGGCAGGAACGCATGGTCCACAGGAAGAACTTGCCAAGCGCTTGATGGCGTTGCGGTCGCCTGCCGATGCCAGGCTCGCCCCGCTGCTGACTCCCCGGGAGCGGGAGGTGTTGGCCCTCCTCCCCTCGCATTTGTCGCAGGACCAGATGGCGTCGGAACTCCATTTATCCGTGAACACCGTCAAGACCCACCTCCGGATCATCTATTCCAAACTCGGAGCCGGGACACGGCACGATGCTGTTGCCGCTGCCTACAAGTTCGGCCACCTTCCGTAGGCGGTGACCTCGCAGGACGCCCATCACTCACCCGATTGGGGTGACCCTGCGGCTTTGACCCGGATCTAGTCTGAGAGAATGCTGGCCAAAGAGCACACGGCTTACCCAAGGCACCCATGACGGACGTCATTATCACGGACGTCATTGTCACGCTGGTGGTGCTGGTCGCGGTGATCGCTGCGTTCGTGTGGAACCGGCTGCCTGCGGAGGTTGTGGCCCTCGGAGCAGCATTGGCCCTCTATGGCACCGGCATTGTGGGTTTGGACGAGACTTTCGCCGGTTTCGGGAGCGGAACGGTGGTGTTGATCGCTGCCCTGTTCGTGGTGGCGGAGGCCATCGATGCCGCGGGAGTAACCACTTGGCTGGGAAGTTTGCTGATCAGGTTCTCGGGTACCAGCCGTACCCGGCTGATGGTGTTGATGATGGTTCTGACCGCCTTGCTGACTGCACTCATCAGTGTCAACGGAGCGGTCGCAGCGCTGTTGCCCATGGTGGTGGTGCTGGCGGTCCGGCTGGGACGGCGGCCATCGGAACTGCTCATGCCCATGGCCTTCGCTGCCCATGCCGGTTCCTTGCTGATCCTGACCGGTTCGCCCGTCAACATCCTGATCCTCAACGCAGCATTGGAGACCACGGGGAAGGGAATCGGGTTCTTCGAGTTCGGGCTTGTGGGGCTTCCCCTGCTGCTGGGAACCATCGGATTGACCCTGTGGCTGGGCCCGAAGCTCCTGCCCACCCGGACCCCTGATGCCCTCCCCAAGGACCTGGGCTCCCACGGCCGGACACTCATGGACCATTACCTCGGCGGGGAGGGCCTGAGCCGGCTCAGCATCCCGGCAGGATCTGCGTTGGTGGGCCAGCCGGTGGCGTGCCTTCAGGACGGGCACGACGGCGGCCACCTCCACCTCATCAGCGTGCAGGGGTCAGACGGCAAGCCGTCGGAAAACGCGGTGTTCGGACCTGGCGATGAGATTGTGGTGCGCGGCGGCCAGCCCACCATCGACGCCCTTGCCGCCCGGCACGGCCTGAGCCAGGACGACGACGCCGCCTGCGGACTCATCAGCAGCAGCTACGGGGTGGCCGAGGTAGTAGTGGCACCCCGCTCAAACCTCGTCGGCACGGAAACCTACCCCGGGATGGTCACAGACAGCGGAGATCTGGTGGTGCTGGCCCATCACCATCCGGGTGAGCCGGAATCATCGGGACGCACGCTGATCACTGCCGGAGACCGGCTGTTGCTCCAAGGCACCTGGTCTGCGCTTGACCAGCACACCGTGGACCACAATGTGTTGCTGGTTGACTCGCCGGACACCATCCGCCGCCAAACAGTTCCCCTGGGGCCGCGGGCCATGCCTGCGCTCATCATCCTCGGCGCCATGGTGGTGCTGCTGGCAACCAACCTCGTGCCTGCGCCGGTGGCAGCGACGCTGGCGGCCCTGGCCATGGTGGTGCTGCGTGTTGTGACAGTTCAGCAAGCCCACCGTTCCATGGCCTGGACCACCCTCATCCTGGTGGCCGGCATGATTCCACTGTCCACGGCCATTACCTCCACCGGCACCGCCGAAATCCTCGCTGAGGGCATGGTGTCGGTGGTAGGAAACGGCGGCCCTTTGCTGTTGCTCCTGGGACTCTTCGTGGTGACCGCCGTCCTGGGCCAGCTGATCAGCAATACGGCCACAGCCTTGATCATCATCCCCATTGCCCTCTCCGTGGCCCAGGAGTCAGCCATCAACCCCTACGCCGTGCTGATGTGCGTCTCGGTAGCTTCCTCCGCCGCCCTGCTGACTCCTGTGGCAACGCCGGCCAACATGATGATCATGCAGCCGGCGGGCTACCGGTTCGGAGACTACTGGAAGTTCGGCCTGGCCATCATGGCGCTGTACGCGGCAGTGGCCTTCCTGCTGGTACCCGTGTTCTGGCCCCTTCAGACGTAGCCCGCTTTCCCGGACCCAGGACTCCTGAACCCGAAAACCCAATGATCGGAGACCAAGACAAGGCAAACCTGCACACCGTTCCGCCAACCCCGTAGTGAGGTATCCAAACGCCCCTTCCCAGTGAACGGGCAGAGCACACCAGGAGCACGACATGGCCAGCGACCACACCATCACTGAAACACCGCCACCGGTCAAGGCGGCCTCATGGCTGCCCTTGATCGTGGTGGTCCTCACCCAAATCCAGGCATCGTTCGCCGTCAACGCCTTGACGGTTTCCATGCAGGGCATCACTACCGACCTGGACACAGCAGCGACGTCCGTGGGCACTGCCATTACTGCCGGGACGTTCTCGATGGCGGCCTTCATCCTGCTGGGAGCGAAGCTGGGTGCCCGGTTCGGAACGCGCAAGGTGTTCCAGATCGCCGTCGCCATTCATGCCGCCGCCATGGCAGGGGTGGCGTTGAGCCTCAGCCCGGCGATGCTCTTCATTGCGCAGGCTTCCTCCGGCGCTGTCATTGCCCTGATCGCCCCTGCCCTCACGGTCTTTATCGCCACCAATTACAAGGACCAGCAGCAGGCAAAAGCCATTGGACTCCTGGCTGCAGCCATCCCGGCTGCCGGTGTGCTGGCCTTGCTGGTCGCCGGTTGGTTCGCCACCACCATCGGTTGGCGCTACTCGTTCGGCCTTATGGTGATCCTCGGTGCCATCAACCTGCTCCTGAGCTTCAAGCTCAAAACCGTCCCGGCGCAACCCCAACTGAAGATCGACTGGACCGGCTCCATCATCGCCGCGGTGGCCGTCATCCTGTTGAGCTTCGGTTTCAGCGGCCTGTCCGCCTGGGGTACCTGGTTCGCCACCAACCAAGCCCCCTTCGACATCCTGGGGCTCTCCCCTGCGCCACTGCTGATCCTCCTCGGAGCCATCGCGGGACAGGTGTTCTTCATGTGGATCCGGAAGCGCCAGGATGCCAAACTGCCCCGGATTTTCGACCTCAGGGTGTTGGCATCCAGTTCCGAACTCGCCGTGACGGCCTGCATGGCCATCATGCTCTTCGTCGGTACCGCAGCCAACTTCCTGATTCCCCTGTACATGCAGATCGTCCAGGGACGCTCCAGCATTGAGACTTCGTTCTCGATCATCCCCTACACGTTGTCCATCTTCCTCGCGAGCACGTTCGTGGCGTTCCTGTACGACAAGTTCCCGCCGCGAACCATCGCCCAGGGCGGCTTCGTAGTGGTGGCCGGCGCCTTGGTCCTTCTTGCCTTCACCATCCGCAACGACTGGGGCCAGTTGTTCGTGGTACTCGGCCTGATCCTCCTGGGGTTGGGCCAGGGCGCAATCGTCGCTTTGGTGTTCAATACGCTGCTCAGCGCGGTTCCGCGCGAGTTGGCCGGCGACGTCGGAGCCTGGCGCGGACTGGTCCATAACCTCTCCGGCAGTGTCGGCATCGCGGTGGCGAGCGCGTTCGCCGTCGGAATGCTGTCCAGCCTGATTGCCAGCGGCGCCGCCGCGCATCCCGACGTCTCCCAGGAGTTGATCTATAAGGTCAACGTCAACGAGGCCGACTTCATGACCAATGCGCAGGTGGAGGCTGTCATCGGCGACCGCGTCAGCAGTCCTACCGAGCTGGCAGCCGCCACCGAGGTCAATGAGGAAGCCAGGCTTCGGGCCCTGCAGATCTCCCTGCTGGGTTTGTCCGGGCTCGCCCTGCTGGCGATCGTTCCGGCCGGCCGCATGCCTGGCCGCATGAAAGGCGACCTGCCTGAACAACTGGAACCCGACGATCCCGATGCCATCCCGGAGCCGGGCCTGCTGCCGGACCAAGCTGTCACGGCTTCTTCGGCGCCGGCCGCTTCTACTGCGGGCGCTCCAACCACAGCTGTCCCAACCACAAGAGAACGGGCGAAACGGTGAACCACGAACCCTACAAACTGATCCCGGAAGACTTCACGGTCCTCCCCTCCCTGGGCGGTACCGAACCTGAGCTGCATTTTGTGGACGGGTTCGGCCCGCTCGACGTGATCGGTGTGCTGGTGCCCTCGGAAGGTGAGGTTCCTGAGTCCATCGGCCTGCACCGGGAAACCTTGGAGAAGGCAGGTTTTGACGGGACCCCGGGGACCACCCTGCAGCTGGCCAATGCCTCAGGAACCCTGGTGGTTGCCGTTGGCGGTGGAAAGCCGGGCTCCTTGGACGCGGACGGCTGGCGCAAGGCCGCGGCAGCTTTGGTCCGTGCCACGCAGAAGCAATCGCGGATCGGCTTCGAACTGCCTGCCGGTTCCGGACAGGCCGAAGGTTCCGGAGGGGCCGGGACAGCAAGCCTCGACGCCGGGAGGCTGGGCCAGGTTCTGGCCGAAGGCGTGCTGTTGGCCCGGTATAACTACGACACCCTCAAGAGCAAAGGCAAAGAACCCCCCCTGACCGAGGTCCAATTCCTGGCGCCGGGGTTGGACGTCGAGGCAGCTTCGCGCGGGCTGGAGACGGGCCGCGTGAAGGTGCGGGCCACCACCGTCGCCCGGGATCTGTGCAACGCTCCTCCCAGCCACCTCACCGCCGTTGGACTGGCTTCGGCGGCGAAGGAGCTTGGGAAACGGTTCGGATTCGGGGTTGAAGAGTTCGACAAGCAACAACTCATCGACCTCCGCTGCGGCGGCCTTCTGGGCGTCAACGCCGGCAGTGCCCAGGAACCGCGGATGATCAAGCTCACTTACCAACCGGACGGGTCCGCCGCAGGCCACCTCGGACTGGTGGGCAAGGGCATCATGTACGACTCCGGCGGCGTCAGCCTCAAACCCAGCGACCCCATGCACCTGCTCATGAAAATGGACATGGGCGGCGCGGCGGCGGTTCTTGCGGTCTTCACCGCGCTGCGTGACCTCGGGTGCAAAGCCGCCGTCACCGGGTTCCTGATGTGCACGGACAACATGCCTTCGGGCTCCGCCTACAAGTTGGGGGACGTGCTCACCACGCGCAGCGGACTCACCATAGAGGTGAAGAACACCGACGCCGAAGGTCGCCTGGTGATGTGCGACGCCCTGACGCTCGCTGTGGAGGATGGGGTGGACGGGATCGTGGACATCGCCACCCTCACCGGGGCAGCCTTGATGTCCCTGGGACAGCTCACGGCCCCGGTGTTCGGTAACAATCAGCGGCTGGTGGACCTGGTGCTGGAGTCGGGTGGGCGGGCTGACGAACAGCTGTGGCAGCTTCCCTTGGAACGGGCCTACCGTCCCCAGCTGGATTCGGACGTCGCCGACATCTCCAATCTTGGTGGACCTTACGCCGGTTCAACCACTGCCGCCCTGTTCCTGGCCGAATTCGTGGGCGATACGCCCTGGGCGCACATCGATATTGCGGGCACCATGCAATCGGACAAGGACGATGCCTGGCGAAGCAAAGGCGCCACGGGGTGCGGCGCGCGGCTCCTCATCGACCTGGCGCTGGACTATTCAGCCAGCTGACACGCTCCACCACCGAAGGGATACCACCATGGGTTTGTTCAGGACCGCCGGCCGTGCCGCCGTCGTGGGTTCAGTACTTGGCCGCACGCAGCGCAGGCAACAACAACGCTTTGCCGCCGAGGATGCCGCAGCCGCTGCGGCAGCGGGACCTCCCGTGGCACCGCTTCCGGTACCGCCGCCCCCGCCGCCTGTACCGTCCGCCGTCGTCGATCCGACCGATCACATGCTCGCCCAACTCAAGCAGCTCGGAGAACTGAAGGGTGCCGGCGTGCTCACTGACAAGGAGTTCCAGGCCCAGAAGGCACGGATCCTGGCGCGCTGAACTCTTGCATGACAGCAAAGAGGCCCCGACGCAGCAGCGTCGAGGCCTCTTTTGCGATGCCAGGCGATTAGGCCTTCTTGCGCGTCACCAGTCCCCAGATGACGAGGACCAGCAGTGCGCCGCCGATGGCGAGCAGCCAGGTGGACAGCGACCAGAACTCGTTGATGCCCACCTTGAACAGTGCGCTGCCGATCCAGCCACCCAGAACGGCACCCACGATGCCCAGGAGGATGGTGGTGATCCAGCCGCCACCCTGCTTACCGGGCATGATCGCCTTTGCGATGGCGCCGGCAATCAAACCCAAAATGATCCAACCGATAATTCCCATTTTTCATCTCTCTTTCATAAGTAGGACCCAGTTCGGCACAAGGACGCATACCGCTATCGACCTGATTGTTGGCTACCAGGTGAGTCGTCGGAACATTCCGACGACTTGGCTGGCAGACGGCCTGCCGGCAGGATCGGGGTCGGTCATGGCATGAAGCACCATGGACCAACGCCGCCGAACCGTGCCGGGAATTCGGGGTTCCCCCAGAGTCCTTGCAACCATTGACTCGAGGGGAGGGCCTGGGAACGCTTTGGTTCCGGTCAGGCATTCAAGTGCCACCAAGCCCAGCGAATAGATGTCACTGGCCGATGTGGACGTACCGCCGCACACCTCTTCAGGGCTTAGGTAGTGAGGCGTTCCCGACGACGACCTGGGCGCAGCATGACGACCGTCGATTGCTATCCCAAAGTCGGTCAACTTCGCGGTCCCGAGGCTGTCCGGGGCTGCATTGAAATCCACCAGGATATTGCCGGGCTTGATGTCGTTGTGGACAATTCCACGGCGATGCAGATGCGTGAGTGCCTTGGCAATCCCGCTCATCCACGCCACAGCCTGCCCAGGCGTGGCCGGTCGGTCATGGAGAATTGAGCGGAGGTCGCTTCCATCCATCAGGTCCATCACCAGGTAGTTACGGCTGCCCTGCGGATCTGTGGTTTCCCAGATACCGGAACCGAGCACCGCCACGATGTTCTGGTGGCGAAGACGGCTGTGGATGTCCACCTCCCGCCGGAAGGGCGCGTCCTTGGCGGCCTGCGATTTTGCGGGATCTGTTGCCCTGAAAATCTTGACGGCCACGGGCTTTCCGGTGCGCAGGTCAAGGGCTTCATTGACGTAGGCTTCCGAGCCGCCGCCCAGGCGCCCACCAAGCCGGTACCGTCCGCCGAGCACTACCTCGTCTTGAAGGGAAGCCGCAGGTTGCAGGGTGGCGCGTTCCCCCGCTGTGCGCGGAGCGGGCCCATAGGCTGTATGTTCCACGACTGCCTCCGGCCTGGCCATGCTTGAACACCCGGCCCCGCGATCAGCGCGGACGGCCGCAACATCAAGCGTGGTCACGCCAGGAGGGTTTCGATTTCGGCGGCAGGTACGCCGGCCACCTCGGCAAGCGCCTGGGGGTTGGCTCCGGCGTCAACGGCCTTCCGGAAAGCCAGGGCAAGGGTGTTCTGGGAGATGGCGAGTTCGTGCTGGAGACTCTGGCGGCGGAGAGCTGCGATCCAGACGCCGCTGACGGGGTCGATGGCGTCGATGTCCATACGGAAGCCGCACCCGCAGGCCCATTCCGGCCAAATGGGCTCCACGGAAACCCATTTCATGGCGTCGTAGGCGGGTCCAGCCGAGATGGCCATGTGCGATCCGCAGTGCACGGGTCCCATGGGGATGACCTGATCGGTCACAACCTGCACGTCATTCTCAGCCACTGGTGTGGAACTTGGTTCACGCAACGCGACTGTCATCGTCTTCCCACACATTCCCTAGTAAGTAGCTTGGCTATCTAGTTATATGTGTACTTATCACTTAAGTCCAGTCGGCGGCCTAAGGAGTTGCGATGCTGTCGATCGCCTTTCTCATGCGCCGGAGGAACTCCACTACGACGGCAGAGTCCTCGCCACTAAGGCTCTCAGCCGCCTCCATCATGCGGGTGTGCATGTCCCCCAGAGTGCTGCGGACTTCCTGGTCCGAGCCTGCAGTGGGTCGAAGAATCAGGGCGCGCCTGTCGGTCGGGTGCGGTTCCCGGGTGACGTAACCGGACCTCACCAGGCGATCCACCAGCGAGGTCATGGACGCAGACGTCACTCCGAGCCGGACCGCCAACTCCTTGGGGCCCACGTCGCGGCCCGCCCGCTCGGCTTCCAGAAGGTAGCGCAAGGCCACGAGGTCGGTTTCGCCCATGCCCATCGAAGCGCGGGTGCGCCGACGCATGTCAGCCTCGGCCGAGCGATAGTCCCTGAGCGCATTCAGGACGTCCACGGCGCCCATTTGCTTGCGGCTCTCCAGCCCGTACCAATAGCCCTGACGTTCACTTTTGTCGTTCATCACCAGTCCTTTGGTAGACATGTATCTCGCTTGTCTAACCAATCGATACTAGGTGATAACTCCAGGGTCCGCCGACCTGCCCCTGTTCAGGCAGTGGATCGTGCCGAACGCAGCCGTCGCCAGAGGGCCGGCGCCACTACTACTGCGACGCCGACGGCGGCACCAATGACGGTCTCGACGATGCGGTCCCGCAGGAGCAACGCAGGATCAACGGGCGCCGCCAACAAGGTAGCTATCAACGCCAGCGGAGTCACGAATACCTGCGCCACGAGGTACTGCCGGGCAATGAACATTTCCGCGCCGAACTGGCATGCCGCAATCACCAGGACCATGGCCCAGGGTGCAGGGTTCAGCCACAGGATGCCCGCCAAAAGCACCAGCCCGATCACCGTACCGGCGATTCTTTGGATGCCCCGGCTTACCCGGTGGCGCGTCGAGTGGCCCACCAGTGGAACCACCGCGGCAACCATCGCCCAATAGGTATGCCCGAACCCGAGACGCTCCCCCACCAACGTCGCGATGGTTCCCGCAAGGCCTGCTGCCACCAGGTAGCCGCCGCCCTCAAGCCAGATCGCCCGACGCTCCGCGCCCGTGTGACGAATGGGCGGCGGGCGTTTCCAAGGCGTTCGATGACTGCTGGCAATGCGCGAGGACATGCCGATCAGCAGGCAGAACCCGGTTGTCAGGATGGCCACCAGCATGGCTTCCCACAGTGGTGGCTGGGCTGCGATGGAAGCAATGGCGGCGAACGCAAAGATATGAAAGAGGGAGCCGCCTGGACGGAGCCGCCACGCAGCCACCACCACGGAACAACCACCGGCCACAATGGTGGTCGCGGCCGTCAGGAGCCAGGAATACGCCGCACCCTCCAACCCGGAAGCCTGGGCAAAACGGGCCATCAAAGCGGCCAGGAGGATGATCAAAAGCATGAAGCCGCCGGCACGCAATTGGCTCCGGAAACGGACGCTGTGCGGCTCGTTGCGGCCATAAATTCCGGTGAATGCACCGAAGGAGGCAAACACGGCCAGGTCCAACCGCCCGATCAGCGTCAGCGTAATCAGCGGAACGAACACACCTATGGCGCAGCGGAGGGCGGGATGGTGGTCCTTGTTTCCAGGACCCATCGTGAACATTTCCGCTACAGCCTTCAAGGGGGCGGCTCGCCTTTCGTCGCAGGATCAAACGTACGACGACGGCGCTGGCGTCCGTTCCAAGGTTACGCTCCGGACGCCGGGCTGCTCCGGAATTGCGACCGGATAGTGCCCGGAATCACGCCGACAGAGCGCACTATCCGGCCACGAATCGCTGGTCCGCTTCACGAAGTCGAGTGTCCTGTTCACGAAATCGTGGGTCCTGTTCACGAAATCCAGCGTTCAGAACCGGGAAGGAGTACCTGAAACTGACCCCGGTGCCACCGCGTTTCCTGCCAGGTCCTTCAATCCGGGGGCCGGGTTGTAGCTGGGGAATACCGAGGTGGAAGAAATCACCTTGTCGCCGCTGGTGTTCACTCCACCGAGGGTGATGGTCAGGGTGCCGGAGGTCGCAGTGGGAGTCCAGGCGAGGCTGGAGGCGTTGTTTCCATTCCCGACGAAAGTCAGGGGTCCCGAATTGTAGATGGCCCCGAGCCCTACGGTGCCAACACTGCATCCGTTACTGGTGACAGTGAGCACATTGGCGGCATTGACGGACACCGTCACCACGCCGTTGCCAGTCAGGGTCTGGGCAGTGTTGGCGGTCCACGCAGTGCAGATGGACCCTGCGCTGAGTGGCTCGGAGAACGTCAGGGCCACCTTGTCACCCGAGGCCATGACTCCGCTCCCGCTGGTACCGCCTCCGTTGATCAGCTGGACACCCGTGATCGTCGGCGATGACACGTCCTTGGTGGCCGTCGCCGTGCCTGCGGGACCTGTGTTGCCGGCCGCATCAGTGGCCTTTGCCGAGAAGGTGACGGTCCCGGGGCTGAACGCACCCAGATTGACGGGCACGGCTGTCCAGTTGCCGGCCGCATCGGTGGTGATGGTTTGCGTGACAGCCTGGGCTCCGCCGCCGGTGATGGTCAGGACCACCGTGGAATTAGCTTCCGCCGTGCCACTGACCGGAACACTGCTGACATTTCCTTGGTTGACGGACCCAGGCGCAGTCACCACCGGAGCCAGTGGCGGGGTGGTGTCGGTGACCGGGGTCGTTGCTGTGCTTCGCTGGCTTTCGGTTCCTTGCCACAGGGAAAGCATGGGGGTCACGGTGTAGTACCAGGTTCCCGCGGGAACTGCGCTCTCCACGCAGCTCAGTGCCGCCACTGTTCCAGCGCACGCACCTGTAGCCGGGATCCTGGTCCCGGCGGTCGCTGAACTGTAGCGGGCAATACTGTAGCCGGTCACGGGGCGGCCTGCCGCCGTCGTGCTTGCCGTCCATGAAACCGTGACGTTGGCGCCTGAGATGCCGGCGGCAGGCCGTGCCCCCTGGGCCAGGGAGTCCGCTTTTGCTGCGCCCGGTCCACTGCTGATGGAGCCCCAGAAGGCGCTGGCAGCGGGTCCGCCCCACGAGAGAAGGAGAAGGCCGGCCACAATGATTGCAAGCCTGCTCCTCCAGCCGAACAGTGCAGGGAGGGGTCGGTTCTGACCGGACGGGCTCACTTCCGCACCTCCAGCGTGACGGGGATGGTGAATTGGGCGCCTTGGCAGGCGGAGAGGGACGAAGCTCCCATGCTGGCTGCGCCGGGAAGCGTCAGCAGGATGGAGGAGTTGGCCGGGATCACCACTGAGGGTGCCAGCGGCGCGGCCGGCGGCGTGAAGGTGACCCCAGTGGTGGTGCAGCCGGGATGGGCGGCATCTGCCGTCACAGACCCGTTGCCTGCGAGGCCGTAAATGGTCACCGGATGCGGGTTCGGGTTGGAGGCGCGAAGAAGGACGTCGGCGGTTCCGCCTGGGACCAGGCTGGTTTGCAGGGTGTCGCCCGGGACCAAGGCGTCCACCGTGACGTTCTGCAGGGTGCCGTTCGTTGCTGAGCCACTGCCAATGCCCGTGGCTGCCCAATAGGCATAGGCAGATCCTGCCCCGCCCAGGATGCACAGGGCTACGGTGGCAGCGGCCGTTCGGGCAATTCTGCCCCGTGCCGGGGTATGTGGGGCCGGGGTGCGCGGAGTGCGGGTGCCCTGTGCCGGGGTGCGCGGGGTGCGGGTGCCCTGTGCCGGGGTGCGTGGAGTGCGGACTGTCGTCGTCATGTCAGTTCGCCTGTCCAGTGCCGGTGTAGGTGAGCTGGATGGTTGCGCCTTTGCAACCATCCTGGTTCCGGGAAGTGTCCAGCATGGTGATCTGGGGCCTCTTCGGCTCGGCCACTCCCAGCGATGACAGGGTTCGATCCCCTGGCACCACTGTCAGCGGATAGGTTCCTGCGTACTGGGTGAGCGTGTAGTCAGCCGTGGTGCATGGCAGGTTGGCTGCCGTCGCGGCGGCTGTCCTGACCACCTGGCTGATGGCAACCGTCAGATTGGTCACCGCGATGGCCTTGTTGTTGGGGTTGGAGATCAGCAGGTCCACGGATCGGGTGACTCCAGGGGCGAGCAGCCCGTTGACACTACCGCTCACGTCAAAGCTCCGTTTCACTTCCAGGACATGCAGTTGCGCCTGTGCGGACGACTCGATGCTTCCGGCCGTTCCCTTCACGATAAAGTCCGATTTTCCGGCCGGGGTACCTGCAGCTGTGGAGATTGTGACCGTGGCCTGGACGGTGCTTCCGGAGGTCAAAACCACCGACGACGGCGACCACGCGGCTGCCGCTCCTGCCGGCAGGCCCGCGGCTGCGAAGGTTACCGGTCCCGTGAATCCTCCAGTGGATGCGACGGACATCGTGTAGGTGGCTGACTGCCCCTGATCGACTGTGCGGCTCGAAGGCGACAAAGTCACCGTGATTCCTTTGCCGGCCTTGGCCTGGCTTCCCTGTGCACCGATTGTTCCCTGCCCGCCATTTGTTCCTTGTCCGCCACTTGCGGCGAGTGCCGCAACAGGCACGAAAGCCACTACCAGCGCCAGGAGCAGCGCGCGCAGTGGTATTCCGATTCGGTGCAATGGCTCATTGGGCTCTGGCCGGGGGTCCATGGAAGCTCTTTTCGGACGGTTCAGTGCTGGGCAGGAAGATCAGCCGGGGACCACCACTCACAGGATGGTCCCCGGCAGGCCGGTGCTACAGGCTGGAGACGTTGACCGTCACGATCGCCGATTTGCAGGCGTCCTGGTTCACGGTGGTGCTGTCGTTGAACTTCAGGACGCCGCTGCCCACGGAGGTTCCGGCGGCGCCTGCTGCCACGGGGCTGTTGCTGGTGACGGCGGTGACCTCAAACCATGCGGGCAGGCAACCAGCCACGTTGGTGGTCACGTTCGCGGTGAGGGCGCCAACCACTGTGCCGGAGGTAGTGGAGTTGTCGGCTGTGTAGGCCACGTCAACCTGGTTTCCGGGGGCAAGTCCGCCGGCAAAAGTTGCATGGAGGGTAACCGTTCCACCGCCGGCCGAGTTGGTCGCTGAGCCACTGCCCGAGCCCGTGGTGGTCCAGTAGGCGTATGCGGCTCCACCGCCCACAGCTACCAATGCCACGCCTGCGACAGCGGCTGTGATCCGGCTCTTCTTGGAAAGCTTGCGCATGATAAGACTCCTTGGTTTTCTCTGTCCCGGGGAGCCGCCTCGCAACCCCCAGCATCCGAACTTTGTTGTCGGATGAAGCGATGCCCCCAATGTTTCTGTGCGGCATGCTTGCGTGGCTACCCTTGGCTGTACGCCATTTTTCGGGCCGAACAAGGAGTCGGAAATACGCTCATTCCGGATGCAAGTACTCAGTTTTGGGTTGCGGACTACTTGGATGGACAGGTGGGAATGCAGGCACGGCGGGGCGGCGGGTACTCACTTTTGGTTGAGCCGCTCCGAGTGCCGTCCCCACGCTTCGGGATCCCCTGAAGCGCACCGGCACGCGGCCCTGCGCGAACATTGTGCGCGTCTTGAGCAAAAACTGCGCTGGCGTTCGAGTCCTGCGGGTTCATGACTTAACCCCCGACGGCGGTCAGCCGCCTCCAGGAGGTTGCTGACCGCCGTCGTTAATCAACGTTTCCGGGTGTTGGCTGAGGGCGTAAACCGGGTTGCGGAAGCGCTTCCAGGGAGTTGAAGCTGTAGAGCTGGATACGGCGACGCCCACCTCCATGCGGCCACCGCTGAATTTCCGCGATGTCCGTCAGTGGTTCTCCAAAGCATGGCGTGGCCCTTGCGGGCTTGGTGCAGGGGGTCGTGGAGCAGTGCTTAGCCGTGCCCAGCCGTGCCTGGCCGTGCCTGCCGTGCCTGCCGTGCCTGGCCGTGCCTAGCCGTGCCCAGCCGTGCCTAGCCGTGCCTAGCCGTGCCTGGCCGTGCCTAGCCGTGGGCGGCGAGGATGGTGGAGGCTTCCTGGCGGGTGGTGCCGGAGTCCTGGATGCCTTCTGCGATGTGGGCGAGTTCGGCGGGGATGTCCCGGCCTTTCTTCCGCATCGCGGTGGCCCACAAACGCCCGGCCCGGTATGAGGACCGCACCAACGGACCCGACATGACACCCAGGAAACCGATCTCCTCGGCCTCGTGCTGGAGGTCCACGAACTCCTGCGGTTTGACCCACCGGTCCACCGGCAAGTGCCGCTCGGACGGGCGCAGGTACTGGGTGATCGTGATCAAGTCACACCCGGCCTGGTGCAGGTCCCGCAGCGCCTCGGAAATTTCTTCGCGGGTCTCGCCCATGCCCAGGATCAGGTTGGACTTGGTCACCATGCCCAGATCCCGGCCCTGCGTGATGACATCCAGGGACCTTTCGTACCGGAACGCCGGACGGATCCGCTTGAAAATCCTCGGCACGGTCTCCACATTGTGCGCGAACACCTCGGGCTTGGAATCACAGATCGCCGCGATGTGCTCAGGCTTGCCGGAGAAGTCCGGGATCAGCAACTCCACCCCGGTGCCGGGGTTCAGTTCGTGGATCTTCCGGACCGTTTCGGCGTACAGCCAGACACCCTCATCGGCCAGGTCATCACGGGCCACCCCGGTCACCGTGGCGTAGCGCAGCTGCATGGCCTGGACGCTGCGGGCCACCTTGGTGGGTTCGAACATGTCCACCGGGGAGGGCTTGCCGGTATCGATCTGGCAGAAATCACAGCGCCGGGTGCACTCGGACCCGCCGATCAGGAACGTCGCTTCCTTGTCTTCCCAGCACTCGAAAATGTTCGGGCAGCCGGCCTCTTCACACACGGTGTGCAGGCCTTCCTTCTTCACCAGGTTCTTGAGCTGGACAAACTCAGGACCCATCTGGACCTTGGCCTTGATCCACTCAGGCTTACGTTCAACCGGGATTTGGGCGTTGCGGGCCTCGACGCGCAGCAACTTACGGCCTTCAGGTGCGAGAGTCATGGGGTTCCTTCGTGTTGATCTGTAAATTCTTGCGTTGCGGGGCCCGTTCTGCGCCCTTTGGCCTCGGCATATCGTGCACAGCGGGCCTCACAACTCAGCATTCGACGACGTTGACAGCCAGGCCGCCCATCGCGGTTTCCTTGTACTTATCGGACATGTCCTTGCCCGTTTCCCGCATGGTCACGATCACCTCATCCAACGAGACCCGGTGCGTACCATCACCCCACAACGCCATCTTCGCCGCGTTGATCGCCTTCGCCGCAGCAATCGCGTTCCGCTCGATACACGGAATCTGCACCAACCCGCCAATCGGATCACACGTCAACCCCAGGTTATGTTCCATCGCGATCTCCGCCGCGTTCTCCACCTGACCCGGCGTACCACCCATCACCTCAGCCAACCCCGCAGCAGCCATCGACGACGCCGACCCCACCTCACCCTGACACCCCACCTCAGCACCGGAAATGGACGCCTGCTCCTTATACAACACACCCACAGCACCGGCAGTCAGGAGGAACTTCACCACCACATCATCCCGGTTCTTTTGGGAAGCCTTGTCCATCCCCGGGGCGTAATTCAACGCGTAATACAACACCGCCGGAATGATCCCCGCAGCACCATTGGTCGGCGCCGTCACCACCCGGCCGCCCGAAGCGTTCTCCTCATTGACCGCCAACGCGATCAGGTTCACCCACTCCTGCCAATACTTCGGATCATTCCGGTCCTTGTCCTCCTTCAGCAGCCGCTCCAACCAATCAGGAGCACGACGCCGGACCCGCAACCCGCCAGGAAGCACACCCTCACGCATCAAACTGGTTTCAACACAGGCCTCCATCACGGACCAGATATGCAGCAAACCCTCCCGGATCTCCGCCTCGGACCGGGACGCACGCTCATTAATGAACATGATGTCGCTGATGCCCAGCCCCTTGGACTGGCACCTGCCCAACAACTCCGCCGCCGTCCTAAAAGGCAACGGCAACTCCTTCTTGGACTCCTCCAACTCCTGCTGAGCGGCGTTCTCCCCACCCTCACGGACAATGAACCCGCCACCAACAGAGAAGAACGTCGCCTCCCGCACGATGTTTCCCTCAGCATCCGAGACAGCAAACTTCATCCCGTTCGTATGCCGCGGCAACACCGTCAACGGATGGAGAATCATGTCCTCCACCGCATAGGGCAACTCCACCCCCTCACCAGAGGCACCAGCCAGGTTCAGCACACCGGTCTCAGCAATAGCAGCCAACCGCGCCTCCACCTCCTCAGGCAGGATCAGCTCAGGGTGGTAACCCTCCAAGCCCAGCAGCGTGGCAGTCATGGTCCCGTGGCCACGTCCCGTCGCAGCCAACGACCCATACAAATCCACCCGCAACGACGCCACCGAACCCAGGACACCAGCGTCCCTCAACTCACCAGCAAACACCGCAGCAGCCCGCATCGGCCCCACAGTATGAGAACTCGACGGACCAATACCCACAGAGAACAGATCAAAGACCCCAACGGCCATGGTCATTTCCTAACCTAAGTAAAACGAAACAGAACCCGCCCCGCCCCCAACAAACGGAGCGGACCCTCAAACCCTTCAGCCCCCATTTCGGGGAATCACTGCCAAACATGCCGTTCGCATCACGGACGCCGGCATACGCACCCTCCAATTCGAGGAATCACTGCCAAACATGCCGTTCGCACGGCACACCCAGCAGCAAACCCCCGAACCGGCGCAAACCCACACCACCCGGCGGGCCCCCTCCTGCCTAGGCATCCGCCAGCGGGCGTCCAAGGGGGCATCGCATCCGCCCAGCGGATGCCTATGCGACCGAGCCCGCCGAGGACACCTGGCCCAACGCCGAGGACCCTGGCACACACCCTCCATTTCGAGGAATCGCTGCCAAACATGCCGTTCGCACGGCACCACCAGCAGCGAACCCCCGAACCGGCGCAAACCCACACCACCAAGCAGGCCCCCTTTGGGCTTGGGGTCCGGCGGCGGGCGTCCAAGGGAGCATCGCATCCGCCCAGCGGGGGCCTATGCGACCGAGCCCGCCGAGAACACCTGGCCCAACCCCGAGGACCCTGACACACACCCTCCAATTCGAGGAATCGCTGCCAAAACATGCCATGCGCACGGCACCCCCAGCAGCAAACCCCCGAACCGGGCGAACCCACACCGCCAGGCAGGCCACCTCGGGCCTAGGCATCCGGCAGCGGGCGTCCAAGGGAGCATCGCATCCGCTCAGCGGGTGCCTATGCGACCGAGCCCGCCGAGAACACCTGGCCCAACCCCGAGGACCCTGACACACACCCTCCATTTCGAGGAATCGCTGCCAAACATGCCGTTCGCACGGCACCCCCAGCAGCGAACCCCCGAACCGGCGCGAACCCACACCACCCGGCAGGGCCCCGTGCCTAGGCATCCGGCAGCGGGCGTCCAAGGGAGCATCGCATCCGGCCAGCGAATGCCTATGCGACCGAGCCCGCCGAGGACTTCAGGCCCATCGGCCAATGCAACCGAGCGGCTAGCTCAGGTTCGCGACCCCCGGGTACAGCGGGTGCGCCTTCGCGAGGACATCGACCCGGTGCCGCAGGCCGGAAAGGTCCGCGTCGGCGTCGGCGATCAAAACTTCGGCGATGATGTCCGCAACCTCACGGAAGGCTGCCTCCCCGAACCCGCGGGTAGCCAAAGCCGGCGTGCCGATCCGGAGACCGGAGGTGACCATGGGCGGGCGTGGGTCGAAGGGCACGGCGTTGCGGTTGACTGTGATATCGACGGCGGCGAGGCGGTCCTCGGCTTGCTGGCCGTCGAGCTCGCAGTTTCGGAGATCGACGAGGACAAGGTGAACGTCGGTTCCGCCGGACACCACGGAGATCCCCTTAGCGGCGACGTCGGGCTGGATCAGTCGCTCGGCGAGGATGCGCGAGCCCGCGAGGACACGTTCCTGGCGCTCACGGAATTCCTCGGAAGCGGCGATCTTGAATGCCACGGCCTTGCCCGCGATCACGTGCTCGAGCGGCCCGCCCTGCTGCCCTGGGAACACGGCCGAGTTGATCTTCTTGGCGATGTCGGCGTCGTTGGAGAGGATGATGCCGCCACGCGGACCGGCGAGGGTCTTGTGGGTGGTGGACGTGGTGACGTGCGCATGCGGAACCGGCGAGGGGTGCAGGCCCGCGGCAACCAGGCCGGCGAAGTGGGCCATGTCCACCATCAGGTAGGCACCCACGGAGTCGGCGATCCTGCGGAATTCAGCAAAGTCCAGCTGCCGCGCATAGGCGGACCAGCCGGCGACAATCAGTGCCGGTTTGTGCTCCAAGGCCAGGCGCTCGACCTCGGCCATGTCCACGGTGTGGGTGTCCTCGCGGACGCCGTAAGGGACCACGTTGTAGAGCTTGCCGGAGAAGTTGATGCGCATACCGTGGGTCAGGTGCCCGCCGTGGGCGAGGTTCAGGCCCATGATGGTGTCGCCCGGTTTGATGAGGGCGTGCATCACCGAGGCGTTGGCCTGCGCACCGGAGTGAGGCTGGACGTTCGCGAACTCCGCGCCAAACAGTGCCTTGATACGGTCAATCGCGAGCTGCTCGATCACATCAACGTGCTCGCAGCCACCGTAGTATCGCTTGCCGGGGTAGCCCTCGGCGTACTTGTTGGTCAACACCGAACCCTGGGCCTGCATCACGGCAACGGCCGTGTGGTTCTCCGAGGCGATCATTTCCAAGCCGTCGCGCTGGCGACCCAGTTCGTCGTCGATCTTCGCAGCGACCTCAGGATCCAGCTCGGACAACTGGGCGTCCAGCGACGCCGACGCCACTTGCTGGTACTCAGTTACAGATACCGGGTTCACAGTTCTCCACCGTTCGTTGCAGCGTATTCTTCGGCCGTCATGAGCGGCCCTTCCTCCGTGGCGGCCACCTTGAACAACCAGCCCGCGCCGTAGGGATCGTTGTTGATCAGGGCCGGATCGGTAACAACGGCGTCATTGATCTCGGTCACCTCCCCCGTCACGGGCGAGTAGAGGTCCGAGACCGACTTGGTCGACTCCACCTCGCCGCACGTCTCGCCGGCAGTCACCGTGGAACCAACCTCGGGCAGGTCCACATAAACAATGTCGCCCAAGGCATCAGCGGCAACCGCGGAAATTCCAATCCCCACGGGCCCGTCACCATCAACGGCAACCCACTCGTGCTCAGCCGAGTATTTCAATCCAGCAACTACTTTGCTCATTCCAATTCCTTACTTCTCGTATACCTAAAAATGTTGTGTTCCGCGGTCCCTGGCTGGGTGGCGGAGACCCGAACTCCTCCGCGTGCTCGGTCGCGAAGACGCCCGCTGAGCGGACGTGCCGCTTCCTTGGGCGCACGCTTCCGGAGTTCGTTACTCAGCTTCTGTCAGTCACAGGGCTCCGCTCCCGCGAACGGTGACTTGGAACCCGCCTTTCAGCAGGTTGCCTCGGTATCCTGGTCCGTGCGCAGCGTGAGCCGCGCAGCCCCAGCGGGAGTGACGTCCGGAAGCGGGCGTCCAAGGGAGCATCGCGCCCGCCCAGCGGGCGCTCCTGCGACCGAGCTCGCGGAGGATGACACTCCCGTCGGGCGTGAGCCGCGCAGCCCCTGCGGGAGTGACGTCCGGAAGCGGGCGTCCAAGGGAGCATCGCGCCCGCCCAGCGGGCGCTTCTGCGACCGAGCCCGCGGAGGACGCCACACCCGTCGGGCGTGACGCACCAAGCCACGCCCAGCGGGCGCTTCTGCGACCGAGCCCGCGGAGGACGCCACTCCCGCCGGGCGTGAGGCACCCAGCCACACCCGCCGGGACTTACTTGACCCGCTTGTAGAACGGCAGCGCCACGACTTCGAACGGCTCGGCTTTACCGCGCAGGTCAACCTCGACGATCGTGCCCGGCTCTGAATGCTCGACGTCGACATAGGCCATCGCTACCGGGTAGCCGAGCGTGGGGCTCGGCTGGCCGGAGGTGACTTCGCCAATGAGCGAACCGTCCTTGAGGACCGAGTAGTGTCCGCGTGCGGCGCGGCGTCCGGTGCCTTTGAGGCCCACCAGCTTCTGGCCCAGTGTGGATCCGACGCCGGCAGCTTTGATGGCTGTGAGTGCTTCCCGGCCAATGAAGTCGCTTTCCTTGGCCAGGGAAACAACGGGGCCAAGTCCGGCGGCGTAGGCGTTGGCGTGGATGGAGAGCTCGTTGCCGTAGAGCGGCATCCCGGCTTCCAGGCGCAACGAGTCGCGGGCGGCGAGGCCTGCCGGGATCAGTCCGTGGCCTTCGCCGGCTTCGAGCAAGGCTTCCCAGAGGCCTGAGGCATCGAGGTTGGGGACGTAGATCTCGAACCCGTCTTCGCCGGTGTAGCCGGTGCGAGCCAGCAGCAGCTGCTGCGTGCCGCCGTCGAACGTTACCGGCACCTCAACCGCCGCGTAGTACTTCAGTTCCGTGACCAACGCGTGCTGATCGGCCGGCACCAGGGCCAGGAGGATCTCTTCGGCGTTCGGGCCCTGCACGGCGACGAGGGACGTCTCGGCGGAAGCGTCTTCCACTGCAACGTTAAAACCGGCCGCGCGCTTCAGAAGTGCGGCAGCAACCACCTTCGCGTTGCCCGCGTTGGGGACTACCAGGTACTTGTCCACACCGTCTTCGGGTGAGGGCCGACGGTAGGTGATGAGGTCGTCGATGATGCCGCCATCGGCGTTGCAGATCAGTGAGTACTTGGCTTTGCCTACCGCGACGGCGGACAACTTGCCCACCAGCGCATAGTCCAGGAAGGCAGCCGCGTCGGGACCGGTGACCCAGACTTCGCCCATGTGGGAGAGGTCGAAAAGGCCTGCGGACTTGCGGACGGCGTGGTGCTCAGCCAACTCCGAGGAGTATTTGAGCGGCATCTGCCAGCCACCAAAGTCCGTGAAGGAGGCGCCGGCCTTTTTGTGCTGCTCATAGAGAGCGGTGTAATTCTCAGACATGTGGGGAGTCCTTAGTTTTCAAAGTCCGCTGTGTTGTCCTCGAAAGCTTCGAGGGGAGGGCAGGAGCACACCAGGTTCCGGTCGCCTGCGGCGCCGTCGATACGGCCGACGGGCGGGAAGTACTTGTCCTGCTTGAGGTGGTGGACCGGGAAGGCGGCCTGCTCGCGCGGGTATTCGCGGTCCCAGGCGGAACTCACGACGGCGGCAGCCGTGTGCGGCGCGTTGCGCAGCGGCGACTTCTCAACAGTGAAATCACCGCCGGCTACCTGGTCGATCTCGGCACGGATGGTGATCATGGCTTCGATGAAGCGGTCGATCTCGGCAAGGTCCTCGGACTCCGTTGGCTCCACCATCAAGGTGCCCGCAACGGGGAACGCCAGAGTGGGGGCGTGGAAGCCGAAGTCGATCAGGCGCTTGGCAACATCTTCGGCCGTGACACCCGTGCGGGCTGTCAGTTCACGGAGGTCCAGGATGCACTCATGGGCCACGAGCCCGCCCTCGCCGGTGTACAGAACAGGGAAGTGCTCATCCAGGCAGGAAGCAACATAGTTCGCGGCCAGCAGCGCCGACTTGGTAGCTTCCGTCAAACCCTGCCCGCCCATGAGCTTCACGTACGCCCACGAAATCGGCAGCACACCGGCGGAGCCATAACGGGAAGCGGAGATGGCAACGCCGTGACCGGGTTCGTGCGCTGCTTTGTTCGCGTCGCCCGGCATGAACGGAGCCAGGTGTGCCTTCGCAGCAACCGGCCCGACGCCCGGGCCGCCGCCGCCGTGGGGGATGCAGAAGGTCTTGTGCAGGTTCAGGTGGGACACGTCGCCGCCGAACTTGCCCGGCTGGGCAAGGCCAACCAGTGCATTCAGGTTGGCGCCGTCAACATACACCTGGCCGCCGGCTGCGTGGATGGCATCGCAAACTTCGCGGACGTCGGCATCGTACACACCGTGCGTGGACGGGTAGGTGATCATGATGCAGGACAGGACGTCCTTATTGGCCTCGATTTTCGCGGCAAGGTCCGCGTGATCGATCGTGCCGTCAGCAGCCGTGGCCACCACAACAACCTTCATCCCGGCCAGCACTGCCGAGGCTGCGTTGGTGCCGTGGGCCGAGGCAGGAATGAGGCAGACGTTGCGCTGCTCGTCGCCACGGGACAGGTGGTAGCCGCGGATCGCCAGGAGTCCCGCGAGCTCGCCCTGGGAACCGGCGTTCGGCTGGATGGAAACTTGGTCGTAGCCGGTGATCTCGGTCAGGTCCGCTTCGAGGTCTGAGATCAGCTCGCGCCAGCCCGCTGTCTGGTGGTCCGGAGCGAACGGGTGGATTGAGGCGAACTCGGGCCAGGAAATGGCTTCCATCTCAGCGGTGGCGTTCAGCTTCATGGTGCACGAGCCCAGCGGGATCATGGTGCGGTCCAGCGCGAGGTCCCGGTCTGACAGCTTGCGGATATAGCGCAACAGCTGCGTCTCGGAACGGTGCGTGTTGAACACCGGGTGCTGGAGGAAATCGGAGGTGCGGACTACCTCAGCGGACAATTCGAATCCGGTGGCGTCCCCTACCGGGCCGGCACCAAAGGCGACGGCCACAGCGGAGAGGACCTCCGGCGTCGTGGTTTCATCAACGGAAACGCCAACAGTGTCCGCGTCGATGAGGCGCAGGTTGATACCGCGGGCTTCGGCGGCGGCGATGACCTTGTCTGCCTTGCCCGGCACGCGGACCGTGAGGGTGTCGAAGAAGGATTCGGAGACGAGTTCGCGGCCGGCTTTCTGCAGGGTCGCGGCCAAAACGCGGGCGTGGCCGTGGACGGTCTCGGCGATCGACTTCAAGCCTTCGGGACCGTGGTACACGGCGTACATGGAGGCAACAATCGCAAGCAGGGCCTGTGCGGTGCAGATGTTGGACGTCGCCTTTTCGCGGCGGATGTGCTGCTCGCGGGTCTGCAGGGCCAGGCGGTAAGCGGGGACGCCGGCGTTGTCCTTGGACACACCCACGATCCTGCCCGGGAGGGTGCGTTCCATGCCTTCGCGGACGGCCATGTACGCGGCGTGCGGGCCGCCGAAGAACAGCGGGACACCAAAGCGCTGCGCAGTTCCGACGGCGATGTCCGCACCTTGTTCGCCCGGGGGCGTGATGAGGGTGAGCGCCAGCAAATCGGCGGCAACGGTGACCAGTGCGCCGCGTTCCTTCGCGGAAGCGATCACAGCGGAGTGATCGAACACGCGGCCCGAAACACCGGGCTGCTGAAGGACGATGCCGTTGATGTCGCCATCGGGAAGGCCTGCCGAAAGGTCAGTGATGACAACCTCGAAGCCCAACGCCTCGGCGCGGCCCTTCACAATGGCGATGGTCTGCGGAAGGAGGTCGGCGTCCAGGACCGTCTTGCCGTCCTTGGCCGTCTTGGACTTGTTGGCCCGGCGCATCAACAGCACAGCCTCGGCCACGGCAGTGGCTTCATCCAGCAACGACGCGTTGGCAACCGGCAGCCCCGTGAGGTCCTGCACCATGGTCTGGAAGTTCAGCAGCGCTTCGAGGCGGCCCTGGGAAATCTCCGGCTGGTAGGGCGTGTACGCCGTGTACCATGCGGGTGCTTCGAGGATGTTGCGGCGGATGACCGGGGGCGTGACGGTGTCGTAGTAGCCCTGGCCGATCATTTGAACGGCGGTCTTGTTCTTGGACGCGAGCTTGCGGAGCTCGGCGAGGACCTGCACCTCGGTAAGGGCGTCCTGCAACTTCAGGGCCGTGTCCTGGCGGATGGAATCGGGGACGGCGACGTCCACGAGTCCGTCGACAGAGTCGTAGCCGATGGCCTTGAGCATGGTGTCAACATCGGCTTGGCGGCGGGCGCCGATGTGCCGGTCCGCGAAGGCGGTGGGGGTTGATTGAACAGTCAAGAGGAACTCCATGATTCAGGCGCCCAGTGAGCGCCACGATGATGTGGGGTTCCTCCCCGCTCTGTATTGGACCTGAGAGATTCCGCAGACTGTGTTTCCACATGCCGTCTGCTTGCACCGTCGGTGAGCCCGGTTACCCGGACTGCTTTCCAGAGTTGCCTACCCGCGGCGGTACATGGGCCTGAGAGATTCCTGGGGAGGATTTGCTCCTACGGCGCCTGACTGGATGTACCGGCAGGACTCTCCCGCCGCAGATCAAAAGCGTTGCATCACCATGAGTGACACGCTTCACACCATAGCCGCTTCCCGCGAAAAAGCGCAAGCAAGGTGTGGCTACTGATGCATCGCCTCGTGGATCTGCAGGGCGAACCAGAGCTGGGCAACTGTGGACGTTTCACCCATGTCCAGCCCCGTCAGTTCGCCGATTTTCCGCATCCGGTAAATGATGGTTTGCCGGTGGGCGAAGAGCGCAGCCGCGGTCTTTTGCCAGGAACGCTGCGAGTCCAGATACGTCCTCAACGTCAGGATGAGGTCGCCTTCCTGGCTCTGTTCGTAGTCGAAAATCGGCCCGAGCAAACGTCTCACCAGCGCCGTTCCTTCCTCGAATCCGGTAAGCCCAAGCCACGACGGCCCTTCGGCATAGCGGGCCAGCCCCAGCTTGTTGGCCCGGGCGGAACCAAGTGCCCAGAGGGACTCCTGCAATGCGCGTTGGATAGTGGACACTGCTGCCGGTGCGCTGATTCCGATCGAGGTTTCCAGGCCGGCGCAATGGATCAGGACGTCGTCCGGCACGCCTGCCGGGACCACCACGTGGAGCCTGTTGTTCCGCTTCAGCGACGCCGATGCAACCCCGTGCCGCCACAGTTCGATGTGGACGTTGGCCAGCTTGTCGCCGTCGTCCGCAGTTTTTTGGTCGGTCGCTTTTGGTTCGGCGGCCGCCGTCAGGGAGGCGAGCAGGAATTCCTCGGGCGGAACGTCGAATGCAGCCAGCCGGCTCTCCATCTCCGCGGCCCCGAGGCGCCCGTCCATGGCCTGCAGCAGGAACTCGCCGGCAAGGCGGTGGCGGCCTTCCAGGGACAAGACAATGCGCGACAACTGCAGTCCCAGCACCGTTGCGGCATGGAGAAGTACGACGGCGTCCGGGTGCGGTTCGTTGTTGGGCAGCACCACCAGGAGCGCGTTGGCATGGGTGGGAATGTCCATGGTGAGCACGTGCCGGCCGCGGATGCGGTGCCATTGGAAGTTCTTCCCCGCGAGGGATACCTGCCCGGACAAGGGAGCCCACTCTTCGGCCAGGAACACCGGGAGGGACTGCCCGTCGGGATGCCAGGGGTGGAGGCAACGTCGGTCCACCACGAACAGGTCCGCGTCGAGTTCGGTGGCCAGCCGCTGGACCAGGCTTTGCCAGTGGTCCTCGGAGGCTCCGGCGGTGCGGAGGAGATCGTAGACGCGGGCCGTTTGCCGCAGCCGGCGCGACTCTTCGAGCAGGGAGGACTCGGCTACCGACCGGGCTATCGCGATGAATGGCAGCGGGTACGGGATGTTGATCAGGGGCAAGGGGAGCTGCTCGCAGGCGGCCAGGAATTCCCGGGTGAGGGGCGGTGCGTGCATTTTCTCGCCAATGGCCAGCGCACTGGCACCGCTGTCCATGAGGGCCTCGGCGAGCGCCACTTGGCCTGCTGCGTCGGCGGGTATGGAGAGGCCGTTGGTCATCATGAGTTCTCCGCCGGTGACCCATTCCCAGAGCTTGGGCAGGTCTGAGGTGTGGGCCCAGGTGATGCGGTTGTCCAGGCCGGCTTTTCCGGCCAGGAGGGTGAGTCCTAGTTGCGGCTCTGCGATGAGTTCAGCGACGGTAATCGCCATGTTTCCGCTCCGGTTCCTGGCCTTTGTGTTGGGTCCTGCCACGCGGTTCAGCGGGACTTAGACATTCGTCTAAACGGCTCGGCCATTTGTAGTCAATGTACCGCTATCCGGAGTGATCCACGTCACCAACAATGGAATTACGTACTTCCCGCTCAACGGCGAGCACCCCTCACCCCAAGGATCCGTCAATGACAACGCACAAGCCCATCGGCCCGGTTGATGCAACCAAAGTCCCCCGGTATGCAGGCCTCGGCACCTTCGCCCGCCTCCCCCAAATCGACCGCGTCCCGGATTACGACATTGCGATCGTCGGCGTACCGTTCGACGGCGGAACCTCCTTCCGGCCCGGCGCCCGTTTCGGTCCTGCCGCGGTCCGCGAGGCCTCCCGCCTCCTGCGCCCCGGCTACCACCCGGAGCTGGACGTTGAACCTGTGTACGAAGCCCAGGTTGTGGACGCCGGCGATATCGCCTGCACCCCCTACGACATCGCCCGGGCAGTCCGTGAGATCGAGGAGCAGGCCTTGCCCCTGATCAGCGAGGACAAGCGGCTCATCTCCATCGGTGGCGACCACACCATCGCCCTGCCCATGCTGCGGGCCCTGAACACGGTCCACGGCCCGGTGGCACTGCTGCATTTCGACGCGCATCTGGACACCTGGGATACGTACTTTGACCAGCCGATTACGCACGGCACCATCTTCCGGCGGGCGTTCGAGGAAGGCCTGCTGGTGGAGGACAAGTCCATGCACGTAGGAATCCGCGGGCCGGTCTATGACCGCAACGACTTCCTCCGGGACCACGAGTTCGGGTTCCAGATCATTCGATGCTCGGACCTGGACGTCATCGGTGTTCCCGCCGCCATCCAGCGCGTGAAGGACAGGCTCGGGGACACCCCCGTGTACGTCTCCATCGACATCGACGTCCTGGACCCGGCCTTCGCTCCCGGAACCGGCACCCCGGAGATGGGCGGGCTCCACTCCCGCGAACTCCTGGCCTTGCTCCGCGGACTGAACGGCATCAACATTGTGGGCGCCGACGTCGTGGAAGTCGCCCCTGCCTACGATCATGCGGACATCACCACCGTTGCCGCCGCCACCCTGGTGTTCGATCTGCTGGGGCTGATGGTGAACCGCAGCAAGTCAAACAGCGCAGCTGTTCGCGAACTCGCTTCAGCATCCCGGAGTGCGTCATGAACACCGCGCCCGTCACAACCGAGGTGCCACGCCTGGAGGACAAGACCATCCAGCCGATCCCCCTCAACGAGCGGCACGGCAAGGCGCGGGATCTCTTCACCATCTGGTTCGGCTCCAACATCATGATCATGACCATCGTGACCGGCGGGCTCGCCACCACGGTGTTCGGCCTGGGATTCGTTCCGGCGATCGTGGGCATCATCATCGGCAACGTGGTGGGCGGCATCTTCATGGCGCTGCACTCCGCCCAGGGCCCGCAACTGGGTGTGGCCCAAATGATCCAGACCCGCGGCCAGTTCGGTTCCTTCGGTGCACTGCTGATAGTGGTCATTGTGGTGGTCATGTACGTGGGCTTCTTCGCGGCGAACCTGGTGTTCGGCGGCGAAGCGATGGCCGCGGTCAGTCCCGGCATCAGCGTTGACGGCGGAATCATCATCATCGGCGTGGTCAGCGTGATCGCCACGATCTTCGGCTACCGGCTCATCCACGCCTATGCCCGCGTCCTCAGCGTCGCGGCAGGGTTGGCATTGCTGCTGGCGTTCGGCTGGATCCTGATGGTCCATGGCTTGCCGGTCAACTTCCTGGAGACGGGCAACTTCAACTGGGTGGGCTTCATGGGCACCATCTCCGTTTCCGCGTTGTGGCAACTGGCCTACGCACCCTACGTCTCCGACTACTCCCGCTACATGCCTCAGGGCACCGGTTCCGGCCCGGCCTTCTGGGCTTCCTACTCAGGTTGCGTCCTGGGCACGCTGTTCCCCATGATCCTGGGTGCTTTGGTGGGTACCCTCGCGGTGTCCATGAGCACCGGCGACGTCGAAATCGTCGGCAGCCTCGGCACCCTGCTGCAGCCGTGGACCCTCATTATCGTGGGCATCTTCTGCCTGGGAGTTGCGGCTTCGAACGCCATGAACCTGTACTGCGGTGTCCTGTGCACCCTCACCATCGGGCAGACCTTCAGGCCCTCGTGGTTGCCACGCGCCAAGACCCGCACCATCGCCGCCATCATCCTCTTCGTTGTGGCTGTCTCCATTGCCCTCTTTGCCCGCGACAACTTCATCCTCTTCTACACCAACTTCCTCTCCTTCCTGATGTACGTGCTGGTTCCGTGGACGGCCATCAACCTGGTGGACTACTACCTTTTGCGGCACGGAGACTACCGGGTTGAAGACTTCTTCAAGCGCGACGGCGGCGTGTACGGACGGTTCAACTGGATCGCCATCGGCTCATACCTGGCAGGCGCCCTGATCCAGGTTCCCTTCTCGGCTACAGCTATCTACACCGGCCCCTTGGCTGCGGCGATGGGTGGAGTGGACATCTCCTGGATCGTCGGACTCGTGGTTGTCGCTCCCCTCTATTACGTGGCGGCCCGGGTGTTCGGCAAGAAGACTGAACCAGCCACGTTCCCAGCAACGGCACTCACCCCGGACCTCATCTGAGGGCACCCGTGGCCAGTCGTTGACCCGGCCGCCTCCTGATCTCCCCACCACCCCTGACCGGCACCTCATCCGACCAGCGTCCTCCGGCCAGCAACTCCTCCGGCCACCACTTCATCCGGCCACCGCCCCCGACCAAACCTTTCCTGAAAGCGGATCACCATGACCACCCAGACCGAGCAGTTCACCGTGCGACGCCCAGCCCCCGACGCCCAAGCTTCCCTCCCCGGAGAGCACCCGATGTCCCCGCAGCCCCTGCAACTCCCCCTGTCTCTGCCCCTGCCTCCGGCGGGGCACTTCATCAACGGTTCCTTCGTCCCAGGCTCCACCCGGCTCCTGATCGACGTCGTTGATCCCGCCACCGAGGCCGTCATCGCCTCAGTCCAGGCGGGCACCGCCGATGACGTGGACGCCGCTGTTGCCGCCGCCGTCGTGGCCCAAAAAACCTGGGGTGCCACTACCCCGAAGGAACGCGCCGACGTCCTGAATCTCATTGCCAACATCATCGAGGAGAACCGGGCCGACTTTGAGGCCATCGAGTCCGCAAACACCGGCAAGCCGCAAGCCGTGGCCGAGGACGACGTCTCCAGCACCATCGACACTTTCCGCTTCATGGCCGGCGCATCGCGGACCCTCACCTCCATGGCCGGCGGTGACTACGCCACCGGCCACACCTCGGTGATCCTGCGCGAACCCGTAGGCGTGGTGGGGGTCATCACGCCATGGAACTACCCGCTGCTGATGGCTGCCTGGAAGATCGCCCCCATCCTTGCCGCCGGCAACAGCATCGTCATCAAGCCCTCCGAGCAGACCCCCTTGTCCACGCTGAAGCTCGTGGAAGTGCTGGCCGGACGGATTCCGGATGGCATCCTCAACGTGGTCACCGGCCGCGGCCGGACCGTTGGACAGCGTCTCTCCGAGCACCCTGACATCGCGCTGGTAGCCCTCACCGGCAGCGTGGTCAGCGGCCAGGCGGTGGCCGAAACAGCGGCAAAGTCGGTCAAACGCGTCCACTTGGAACTCGGTGGCAAGGCCCCTGTTGTGGTCTTCTCCGACGCCGACCTCCGCGCCGCTGCTGCCGGTGTCCGGAACGCCGGGTTTTGGAATGCCGGCCAAGACTGCGGTGCCGCCTGCCGTGTCCTGGTGCACGAGTCCGTAGCCGAAGAATTCACCAGTCACCTGGTCCGGGAGGTCAGCACCTTGGTGATCGGCGCGCCCGACGCCGGGGACGACGTCGAAATCGGCCCCATGATCTCCCTCCCGCACTTTGAACGGGTCAAGGAAGCGCTGGCTGAAGCACGGGCCGCAGGCCTCACAGTCGCCATCGGCGGTTCCGCGCTGGAAGGTCCCGGCTACTTCATCGAGCCCACAGTCATCACCGACGTGCCCGCAGGGGCGCACATCGCCACGCATGAAATCTTCGGGCCGGTGGTCACTGTGGAAACCTTCAGCACCACCGAAGAAGCGGTGACCCGCGCCAATGAGAGCCCCTACGGATTGTCAGCCTCGGTCTGGACACGCGATTCAAGCCTTTCCCTCCGGATTCCCAAGCAGCTGGACTTCGGCACCGTGTGGGTCAATGCCCACCTGGTCCTGGCTTGCGAGGTACCGTGGGGCGGATTCAAAGGTTCCGGCTACGGCCGCGACCTCTCGCTCTACGCCCTGGATGACTACTCGCGCACCAAGCACGTCATGATCAACCACGGCGCGTAAGCGCACGGACAAGCAACGGAGCTTTCACCATGACCACCAATGTTTCGGGCGTACCTGCCGCAGCTACGCCTACAGCCCCCTTCACCACGGACGCCACGTGGACCAACTGGGGCGGGAACCAAAGTGCTACGCCCGCCTTCACCGTACGGCCCGGGAATGAACACGAAGCGCTCGACGCCGTCCGTTTCGCCATCCGCGAGGGCTTGCCTGTGCGGGCGGTCGGCTCAGGGCACTCATCCTCGCCTTTGGTTCAGACCGGCGGGGTCCTGATGGACATGTCCGGGCTCTCAGCCATCACCGGCACGGATCGTTTGGGGCGCCGAGCCCGGGCATTGGCCGGCACCACCATCAACGCGTTCGGGGACGCCTTGTGGGACA
Source organism: Arthrobacter sp. StoSoilB20 (assembly GCF_019977295.1). NCBI lineage: Bacteria > Bacillati > Actinomycetota > Actinomycetes > Micrococcales > Micrococcaceae > Arthrobacter > Arthrobacter sp. StoSoilB20. Next base: position 4,614,458 of record NZ_AP024651.1, read on the forward strand.
AGGGCTTGGCGCTGAGCAACCAGGGCGACATCGACAAACAGCAGATCGCAGGCGCACTGGCCACCAGCACGCACGGGTCCGGCAAGGACCTCGGCAGCTTCTCTTCCAAGTTGCGCTGGGTGAAGCTGATCAACGGCTACGGCGAGATCGTGGAAATCGGCGAGGACCAGCTACGGGAACTTCGCGCAGCCCAGACGGCTCTGGGCACATTGGGGATCTTCCTGGAAGTCGAGTTGGCCGTGGAGGACAGCTACTACCTGCAGGAAGAGATCACCTACCCCACGTGGGCGGAAACCAGGTCCACGTGGCAGGCCGACATCGACAACAACCGGCACTACTCCTTCCTGTGGTGCCCCGGGGACGACTCGTGTGAACTCCTTGACCTGCCCGGTTCGCCGGATCACAGCATGGGCGGCCGCAGCTACACCAAGCGCTACAACGCGGCTTCAGTCCAGGACGAGAGCCAGCTTTCCACTGTTGAAGGTGCCCGGTTGGACCGTTCCTACCGCATCTATCCGGGCGGATTCACAACGCAGTTCCATGAGCTGGAGTACTTTGTCCGCAGCGAGGACGGATTGGTGGCCGTCGAAGCCATCCAGGAGCTGATCCGGAGCAGGTACCCCGAGCAGAAATACCCCGTGGAGGTCCGCTGGGTGAAGTCCGACGACGCCTACATGTCCCAGTTCCAAGGCCGAGACAGCACCGTCATCACCCTGACCACCGAGCCCGGAACCGACTACTGGCAGTTCTTCCGTGACGCCGACGCCGTGCTGCAGGAATTCGAGCCGCGCGCCCACTGGGGCAAAATCCACTTCATGACCCGCAGCCGCCTCGAACGCCTCTACCCGGAGTTGGACACCTTCATCCAGGTCCGGCGGGAGTTCGATCCCAAGGGAATGTTCCTCAACGACCACACGAGGTCGCTGCTCGGCTGACCATCTCCCACATCCCACCCCCTTCCCGCCAACCCTCACTCACATCCCACCCCCTTCCCGCCAACCCTCACTCACATCCCGGTTACACCAGCTGGAAACTTCCGAGTGGTATTTTGATCACTGCTGGAGGCAGACACTGCACCTATTGGGAGGACCATCCATGTTCAAGGGCTTCAAAGACTTCATTCTTCGCGGCAACGTGATCGAACTGGCCATTGCTGTGGTTATCGGCAGTGCCTTCACCGCGCTCGTTGCAGCATTCACCAACAACATCATCAACCCCGTGATCGCGGCAGCCGGCGGTATGAACGCCGACGGGCTCGGTTTCCGGATCTGGCAGGACAACCCGGCAACGTTCATCAACTTCGGCGCCGTCCTGACCGCCCTGGTGACCTTCCTGATCACCGCTGCCGTGGTCTACTTCATCTTCGTGGCCCCCATGAACAAGATCAATTCCCTGGTCAAGGACCGTCTCTCCACGGAGGAACCCGAGGAAGAGCCCCTGCCGGCGGACACCGCCCTGCTTGCCGAGATCCGCGATCTCCTGAAGGATGCTGCTGCCGCCCGCAATGCAGGACAAGCCCAAGGCGTGGATCCGGACTTCGATTCCGACCGCACCCGCTAGGAACTGGCCGCTCTCCGCGAGCGATCCCTCCCGTTTCTTCGCCAGGAACCCGGTGTTCTCCCATTGAGAACGCCGGGTTCTTGCGTGTTCACGAGACTGTCCCAGGAACGTGACGCACAAGCAACGGGTTCGAAACAGGGACAAGCCAGCATGAAAGCATGAAGCCCAGCGCGAGCACTCCGGCCACCGCGGATCTCCTCTGCGATGCCTGTGGCCAACTCCCCGAACCGCCCAAGGCCCGGCTCACCCTGGCCAATATCGCCGTGATGCTTCCCATCGAACTGCTGGTCCATGCTGCCGTGGTGGGAACCCATCTCCCGTACGCAGCCAAGGTCGTGCTCCTGGCCGTCACCGCAACCGTGCTGGTCATATGGGTAGCAGAGCCGTCGGCTGCCAAGGTGCTCAGGCGGTGGTTGCACGCGGCAGCCCTCCGCCAGAGACGCACCTTGCATCTGGCACCTTCCCTTTGGCGTGCCCGGACTGTGCTTCTCGACCAGCCTGGTTCCCTGCAGAAAATCACCAAGTCCCTGGCCAAACTGGACAGCAACATCCTCAGCGTCCACGTGCATCCGATGCCCGGAACGCAGTCCCCTTCCGGGGAGCTTACCCAGTCGGTGATGGATGAGTTTGTGCTGTCCGCCCCTGGAGAGCTCACCGAGCTTGAACTGCTAAAGGCACTGGACGACGGCGGCGGGCGGGATTCCCAGGCGTGGCCCACCACCGCCTTGGCTATGGCTGATGGCCAAACCAAGGCTTTGAGCCTCGCCACCCGTATTGCGGGAAACCCGAAGGAACTTCCACACGCGGTTGCCGAGCTCCTGTCCGCGAAAATCGTCCAAGTGGATCCCGAGCACCCGGCCCCCAACCTGAGTGCCGCCGTCGGGCCGTCCGCTGACATCCTCAAGATCCCGACCGCCTGGCACGGACCCTTGGTATTCTCCCGGCCAGGTGAACCCTTCTCGCTGGCAGAATCGGCGAGGGCACACCGGCTGGCGGAGCTCGCGGAAATCCTGGCACACAGTCCGGGCTCCATGGAAAGCCCACCCGCTCGGGTCGCGGTGTTCCCGCCCGGGTAGGGGAACAAAGGGGCCACTTGCGGGGCGGGTGGACGTCGCTTGAACTCTCCTAAGTAGGCGGGAGTGGATCAGCCGGGTGGCTAAACTCAGTCCTGGTCGATCTTGTCGAGCAGTTTGCCCAGCGCCTCACGAATGTCGTCGTGGTCGTACTGCCCCGCCCGGCTCTCGGCCGCGATCACACCGCAGCGGTGGATCTTCTTGAAGTCGCCGATGGGGAACTTGTAGTGGCCCTTTTGGTCCTCCGGGTGTTCGTCGTCCACACCCAGGAACCACTTGGAATATTCGGCGTGCCCGTGCTTCTCCAGGAAGGCACTCTCTTGTTTGGTGGAGGGAGCGTGCTCACTCCAGTCATCGCGGATGTCCTTGACTACTTTGCCGTCCTGAATCAAACGTTTCGCGTGATCATAGGCCTTCTTATTGAGTTTTACGGTCACGTCGGAACCTCCCTTGGATGTGGGCCGTACATGGTTGGGTACTTCGTGCAGCCCAGCTTAGGATCAGTCCGACCGGCCCGGAAAGCCTTTCAGTCCATGAGCCTGAGCCGGAGACCGGTTCCGCGTTCTTTCTCAACCAACCGCCGCTCTATGGGTCCGCTTTGGGCAAGCCAAAGAACCTTTCCGTCATAGGTCACAGACTCCACGCAGCCTTCGTCGACAATCTCGTTGTACCGCCAGACCTGAACCGTCTGGCCCACGAGGATCCGCCAATTGGTCACGGCCCGGCCTTCCGCCTCGACGAAACGCGGCCCCGGCGCCGACTTCTTCTTACTGTCCTGCACGTCAATACTCCTAGCGGTCACAAGCCTTCTGTAGAGACTTGTGCCGCCACGGCCCAGTACATGACGCGGTTCAACGATTTTTCCTAGAGTCCCTTCACGGCACCGAGGACCTTTGTCAGGGAATCCTTGGCGTCTCCGAAGAGCAAGGTGGTTTGTGGTTCGTAAAGGAGTTCGTTTTCGATTCCGGCGAATCCTGGCCGCATTGAGCGTTTGAGGAATACCACCTGCCGGGCGTCGGCGACCTCGAGGATTGGCATTCCGTAAATCGGCGATCCGGAGGTGGTCTTCGCTGCAGGGTTCACGACGTCGTTGGCGCCAACTACCAAAGCAACATCGGCGGTCTTGAATTCGGAATTGATCTCACCCATTTCCTTCAGCGACTCATAGGGCACATTGGCCTCGGCCAGCAGTACATTCATGTGTCCCGGCATTCGTCCTGCCACGGGATGGATGGCGAAGTCGACTTCAATGCCCCGCGCTTCCAGGGCTGAGGCGAGCTCGGCGGCAGTGTGCTGTCCCTGGGCAACTGCCAAGCCATACCCCGGCACAATGATGACCCGCTGCGCATACCCCAGGAGCACCGCCACATCCTCCGCGCTGGAAGACCGGACCGGCCGTTCGCTGACCTCTGTGGATCCGGCAGTGGAGCCGCCCTTGAACGCTCCGAACATGATGCCCGCCACGCTCCGCCCCATCGCGGCGGCCATGGCCCGGGTCAGGATGGTGCCAGATGCGCCCACCAATGTCCCGGCCACCACCAAAAGAACGTTGCCCAGCACCAGCCCCGACGCTGCCACGGCAAGGCCGGTAAACGCATTCAGGAGCGAGATGACAATCGGGACATCGGCGCCACCCACCGGAAGAACCAAAAGGATGCCGGCACAAAGACCCAGGACCAGCAGCACCAGTGCCAGCGCAAGCGAGCCTGTGACGATCACGGCCACCCCTGCCCCTACCGCAGCAAGCAGCACCACGGCCATGAGGATGGGAAGTCCGGGGAAAGTCACGGGCCGGGTGGTCATGAGCCCCTGAAGCTTGGCAAAAGTAACCCCGGAACCGGCGAAGGAGACCGCCCCCACCAGCAAGGTGAAGACGATGGCCAGCCGAACCCAAGGATCATCCGTGTGGGAAAGTTCAAGCAAGGCCACGAGCGCCGCAGCCCCACCGCCCACACCGTTGAAAAGTGCCACGAGCTGGGGCATTTGCGTCATCTGCACCCGTCGGGCAACAGGGGCGGCAACGCCGGAGCCAACGGCAATGGCCCCCAGGATCCAAGGGATGTTATCCAGTTTCACGGAGAGGAACACCGTGACCACGGCCACCAGGGCACCCAAGGCTCCGATCAGGTTTCCGCGCCGCGCCGTCCGGGGGGAGTTAAGGCCCTTCAGGGCCAGGATGAAGCATGCTGCCGCGGCGAGATACAGAAGCGCGGTCCAGGTGGGGTTCAGCAGCGTCATTGCCGGCGCCCCTTTTTGATTGGACCCGCTGAGTCGACCGGCCGGGCTGCTGTGGAACCCGTCTGATCTCCAGAACCCGCCTGACCTGCAGAACTTGCCGCGCCTCCTGCACCTCCAGTGCCGCCAGTGCCTCCAAGCTGTCCAACGTTCGACGGCGGCCGTTGCCGTCCGCGGAACATCTCCAGCATGCGGTCGGTCACCACGAACCCGCCTACAAGGTTGGCCGTAGCGAGGACGACAGCCAGCAGGGCGACCGCCAACACCCACGGATCCGCAGCCTGTCCCGCAACAATGATGGCACCCACCAGGATGATCCCGTGGATCGCGTTCGCGCCTGACATGAGGGGCGTGTGCAGGGTGCTGGAGACTTTGGAAACAACCTCGAAGCCCACGAACACTGCCAGGACTGTAATGGTCAGCAGGCTCATGCCGTCCATCAGCGCACTCCTTCACTGCCGGGTGCGGGACCGCCGCGCGGAACACTGCCGGAAGCCGCACCTCCAGGCGAGGAACTGCCGGAACCGGCACCGCCCGGCGGGAGACTGCCGGAAGCCGCACCTCCAGGCGAGGAACTGCCGGAAGCCGCACCGCCCGGCGGGAGACTGCCGGAACCGGCACCGCCCGGCGGAACACTGCCAGGCGAGGGACCGCCGCGTGGAACTACGCCGGCACTCCCACCGACGACGGGCACAATCTCGCCAGCAAACGCCGTGAGTGCCTCTGCGGTGGGGGCGTGCCGGACCTGGCCGTCGTGGGTCAGGCAAGTCCCGGCCACGACTTCGTCCGAGAAATCCGGGGACACTTTGCCGTCTTTGGTCATGAGCGCCAGCAGGTTGGCCACGTTCTTTGCGTAAAGGCGGGAGGCGTCCGCGGGCATTGCGGAGGCGGCGTCCTTGATGCCTACCAGCGTCACAACGCCCTGGCCGTCGGCTGTGGGGACAGGGATATCCTGCCCCGGGATGCTTCCTTCGACGTTGCCGCCCGATTCGGCGGCCAGGTCCACCACCACGGAGCCAGGTTTCATGCCCTGGACCATGTCCCGGCTCACCAGGAGCGGCGCCCTCCTGCCGGGAACGGCGGCAGTGGTGATCAAGACGTCGGACTGGGCCACATGCGGCGCCAGGAGTGCCCGTTGCAAGGCCCCCCGGTCTGCGCTGAGTTCGCGTGCGTACCCACCGGAAGCCTCAGCTGTTTCCAGGTCCAGCTTGATGAACGTTCCGCCCATGGAGGCTACTTCATCCGCCGACGCCGGACGAATGTCATTGGCCGAAACCCTGGCCCCGAGCCGCTTCGCTGTGCCGATCGCTTGAAGTCCGGCAACACCGGCGCCCAACACCAGCACCCGGGCGGGCGGAATGGTCCCCGCTGCCGTCATGTACAGCGGGAAAAAGCGGGGCAAGCGCAGGGCCGCTTCAAGGACGCACCGGTAGCCCGCCACCAGGGCCTGGGACGTCAGTGCGTCCATGGATTGGGCGCGGGAAATCCGGGGAACCAGTTCAAGGGCAAAAGCGGTGATACCGCCTGCGGCGAGCGCCCGCACGGTAGGCAATTCGGAGGCCGGTGACCCTAATCCGACGGTGACCGAACCCCGGCGGAGGGCTGCCGCCGTCGACGGTTCCATGGGACGGACGTGGCAGTAAACATCCAGGGCCCCCAGATTCAGGGACTGCACCACGGATGCGCCTGCCTGACGGTAATCGTCGTCGCTGTGCCCGGATGCCAATCCGGCACCGGACTCGATCTGAACTTCCAGGCCCAGCCCGATCAATTGCTTGACCGTTTCGGGCGTGGCGGCCACGCGTCTCTCGCCGTCGAGCGCCTCGCGCGCAATGCCTGCTCTCACCCGCCACCCCACTTCCTGAACTCTCCCGAACGCTCCTGAACCAGTTGGCATGAGTCTATGACTGCAAGGGTCCGTGCGGGAGTAGGGGGCTGCGCTATGTGCACAACTCCATTAGGGTCGGTGGAAGCTGGGGGCAACCAGCCACCACACCGTCGACGAGCCGGTTCCGGCCGTGCCGTCGGAAAGGAACGCCACTATGGATACCTTCAAAATCGGTTATTTCGTGGGAAGCCTGGCGGGCAATTCGATCAACCGGGTTCTTTCCAAGGCGCTGATCAGCGTTGCGCCTCCGGAGCTTGAGTTCCATGAGATCGCCATCAAGGACCTTCCCCTCTACAGTTCGGACTACGACGCCGATTTCCCGCCGGCCGGACGCGAACTTAAGGATGCGATCGCGGCCTCGGACGGGATCCTTTTCATCTCCCCTGAATACAACCGTTCCATCCCCGGCGCCCTGAAGAATGCCATCGACTGGGGTTCGCGTCCGTGGGGCACCAACTCGTTTGCCCGGAAGCCCACGGGAATTATTGGCGCATCGCCGGGCGGCATCGGGACAGCGGTGATGCAGTCGTCCATGCGCAGTGTGTTGAGCTTCCTGGACGCACCGCAGTTGAACGCACCTGAGGCGTACATCCGCTTTGTCGCGGACGCGTACGACGACGACGGTTCAGTTAAGGACGAAGGCACCGCTGCCCTGTTGCGGCATTACATGGAGGAATACAGCGCGTTCGTGCAGCGTGTCCTCGCCGCCAACGCACCTGGCCACATCGGCGACCAGGAACCGGATTCCGCCAAACTCACCCGCTAGGAAAGGAATGGGTGCCGCCCCTGTGCCCGGGCGGCACCCCCGAAAATCACCCACCAGGACGGTTTAGTCAGTATCCTTACTAGTGTGAGGATAACGAAAACCCCCTAGACCCCTGGAGGTAACGATGTTTCGAAGACTAGCCACCACTACAGCGGCATTCGCCCTTATTGCAGGCTCCATGCTCGCGACCTCGGCCGCAGCCAGCGCAGCGCCCGGTTATCAAGCAAGTGCTGCTCAGGCCAGTGCCGCCCAGGCCAGCGCCACCCAAGGCAACGTGGCCGCCACGACACCGACGCCCACCGCGGATTCCACCAACCCGTCCGGTCCTTCGACTCAAACGCCAACCAACCCTGCACCCTCATCCGGTGCGCCCAGCACACCCAACCCTGCAGGCAGCGGCCCGGCCAACCCCGGGACCGGAGAGTCCGATCCCCAGGAACAGACCCGCACCGACGCCACTCCCTGGGTACTGGCCGGTGTAGCCGCGGTAATTATCATTGCGTTGATTATTTGGACCGCACGCAACCGGCGTGGACGGGACAAGGGCATCAGCGATTCCCAGCGGTAGTCGCCCGGGACAGCTCCACGGCTCCGCAGCTCCGCCTTGCGTCCAACCAACACAGCAGCCGCGCTAAGCCCCCGCGCGCTGAAGCCAGCCTGCAGCGGCGGGCCCTCGGGCCCGCCACTCCGACCCGCAGGCGCTTGCGTCCAACTAAAGCCTGACAAAGCCAACCAACCCGGCCAACCCGCAGGCGCTTACGTCCCGCTAAGCCCCGCGCGACCCCGCAGCGAGCCGGCCCACGATGCTGCTTTCCAGGTGCTCCAGCAGGTGCCGTGGATTGTCATAGACTTCCGCGGCGCCTGCGTCGCGCAACTCCGCTTCGCTGATTCCGCCGCAGGTCAGTCCAACCACTGGGACACCAATGGCCGCGCCGGCTTTCACGTCCCACACTGCGTCGCCAACAAATACGGCATCCTCGGGGCTGATTCCCAGTTTCTCCAGGCACGCAACCAGGATGTCCGGCGCAGGCTTGCTCTCCTTGGCGTCGTTGGAGCTGGTCCAGGCGTCGATCGAGGATCCGGCGTCGAGGATATGCCGGCTGACCTCGAGGTCACGCTGTTGAGCCGACGACGCCAAGCCCACGGCCAGTCCGGCATCGGAGCATGCCGCGAGGAGGTCGCGCGCCGAGTCGAATGCCCTCAGCGTCGGCCAGAATGTTGAAAAGACTGCGCCGTGGGCACTCTTCAGGTCTTCCTGCATCTCGTCGGTGCAGTCGGGCAGAAGGCTCTGGATCAACCGGTCGCCTCCCCTGCCCACCCGCCGGTGGATTGCTGACATCTCGATGTCCAGGCCTTCCCGCCGGAAGGCCTGCCACCAGGCCATGGCGTGGAAGTAGCTGGAATCGATCAGGGTCCCGTCCACGTCGAAGAGAATCCCGCGCTTCTTATGCGGCGTTGGTTCAGCTGCCACAGTTGACCGCCTTCGCTTGGGTCCGCGCCCCTTGCTCGGCGAGTGCGGAATCGATGACGGGTTCTTCCAGCATCAGCACGGCGTAGCGCTCAGCTGAAGCCGGGCGAAGAAGGCCCGTTCCCGCCACTTCCCTGATAGCGGCAACTCCCTCCACGGCCTCATCCATGGATGAGAACTGTTTGGAGAGTCCCATCAGGACGTCCTCACCGTCCACCATCAGAATCCGATATTCCCCATCAGGCGTTTCAACCAGTTCCAAATGTCCGGCCATCGCTACCTCCTCGTCTTCGATGCCAACCAGCATAGTAAGACTCCTTAGTATAGGCCTCATTGAAATATTGCGTAACGCGGGAAATACGCGCGTGCAACTTTTGGTTGCCGCCTGCATGACAACAATCGGAATCATCGGAGCAGGACACATTGGCAGCCAGATCGCGCGCAAAGCCGTGGAACTGGGCTACGACGTCGTCATCAGCAATTCACGGGGACCTGAAACCCTCGGTGAACTGGTGGCAGAACTGGGACCGCGGGCCCGTGCCGCCACGCCCGGTGAGGCAGCAGCGGCAGGCGATTTCGCCGTCGTGACCGTACCCCTCAAAAACTACCAGGACATCCCGGTAGAGCCGCTCGAGGGCAAGATCGTCATCGACACCAACAACTACTACTGGGAGCGCGATGGCCGCATCCCGGAGCTGGACAACGGCCAAGCCACCACCTCCGGCCTGCTCCAGAAGCATCTCCCGACGTCCAAGGTGGCCAAGGGCTTCAACCACATTTTCGCCAAGGACATCACTACCGACGGCACCCCTGCAGGCACGCCCAACCGTCGGGCGCTGGCCACCGCGAGCGACTTCCCGGATGCCGCCGGGCTCGTCACCAAGCTCTACGACGAATTCGGTTTCGACACCGTCAACATTGGCCCCCTGGAAGACAGCTGGCGCGTTGAACGCGACCGTCCCGCGTACGTCGTCCGGCAGACCGCCGTCGAGCTTCAGGACAACCTCGCCAAGGCGAGCCGCACCGTCTAACCCTCACGCACGACGGCGGGGCGCGGCCGACGCTCCCGCGTCGCCTTGCGATGGACTGCTGCGCGGCACGGTGCCTTGAAAAAGTGGCCGGAAACAGTGTCACGAATCGGGCCAACGGCGCACTTTATGGGTGGCTGCTTCCTTAGGTGCTTGGCGCATCGAGCACCTGGGGAAGCAGCTGCATCGCCAGCGCCCCGACCCGAGGAGTCCCATGTCCACCAAGATTTCAAACTGGCCCGCAGCAACTCCCCTGTGGGTGGACCTGGGCGTGGACCACCCCGAAGCGGCGAAGGCGTTCTATGCAGACCTGTTCGGCTGGGAATTTGTGTCCGGCGGACAGGAAGCCGGGGGCTATCAATTGGCCCAGCTGAGGGGCCGCGCCGTGGCGGGAATGGGGCCCAAACAGGATCCCGGCACGCCTACGTCCTGGACGACGTTCCTGGCCTCGGACGATGTTGACCTTACGGCCAAGAAAATCGTCGCTTCCGGAGGGCAGCTGCTTGCCGAGCCCTTTGATGTCGACCAATCCGGCCGGATGGCCCTTGCCGCAGACAGTTCTGGTGCAACGTTCGGCGTGTGGCAGGCCGGCACCCATATCGGCGCTGAACGCGTCAATGAGCATGGCGCCCTCTGCTGGAACGAACTCCATACACGGGACTACTCCGCAGCCCGGTCCTTCTACGCGGAGGTCTTTGACGTCAGCTACCAGGACGTTAGTGAAGAAGGCCTTGTCTACTCCACGATCCGCCGGCCCTTCGATGGCCGGGAAGTGGGCGGAGTGCATCATGACACCGCACTTCCCGATCACACCCCCAACCACTGGATGACGTGGTTCGCCAGCGATTACGTTGCCGGAACAGCCACCCGGGCAGTAGAGCTCGGGGCCACCCTCCTTGGCCCCGTGGAAGAGAACGCACTGGGCCGGATGGTAGTGGTCCGGGGACCGCAAGGCGAAGTGTTCGGCGTCATTGATGCCCCACGGACCAGCGACTAATCAGGCCGCCGCAGGATCCAGCGCTTCTGCGATGATCTCGTGTGCATGGGCTGCGGCCAGGGGTGCTGCCAGGCGGTGAACTACCTGGAACGTCCTGCGGACCGCGGGCCCATGCCACTCCGGCGGGAGGTAGTCGGTGGGCAGGTTGGGGTCCCGGTAAGGGAACTTCCTCCACATTGTCAGCATGGGAATGTAGTAACGGAAAGCGTCGCGCCGCAGCTCTTCCGTGGACTCTGCCAGGGCCCTTTCAGGATCGTCGCCGACCCTTTGCGTCCACTGCTGTTCCGCACCCTCATACAGCCCAAGGAACTCGGTAAATTGTTCGTCAAGTTCCTTGAGATCCCACCATTCGGAGATTTTGGGCCGCATGGGGCCGTCAAAAACGTAGTCGCTCCGGAACAGGTCCACGAACTCAATCAGCCCGCCGGCAGTGAGCCGTTCGCGGGCTTGCTCCAGCTTGTGGGCCGGCGCGATCCACACACCGTTGGCCACTGAACCGAACCCCAGCGCCAGCAATGCGGAGCGCAGCTGGTGCCGGCGGTTGCGCATGGACTCAGGCACCGAAAAGACGGCAAGCACCCAGGTATCAACCGGGGCGGGCTGCTCCGGGGCAAAGATGCGCTTGTCACCTTCACGGAACACATCGCTGACGGACTCGGAAATCTTGTACTTGGCGATCCCGCCTTCGCGGACGCTCTTGAGCACGCCCTTCGCCTTGAGCCTTGAAACCGACGACCTCACGCCCGGTGCGTCATAGCCGAGCGAGCCCAGCATGGAGATCAGCGCAGAAACCGGCAAGGCATCGCCCGCATTCCGGCCGTAGAGGCCGAAGATCGTAACGAGCAACTGCTGGTGGCGCACCGGGGGTGCCGGAACGACGAACATCTGAAGAGCCTCATTTCCGCGCCCTCATCAGGCGCCAGTCCAGTTCATCATAGGTTCGGTCACAGTCCCCATCGACTCGGCGCCATCCAACCGTGCGAGCGGCCACGGCCCCGCCGCACCAACGGGTGGCCCCGCCTCGCCAACGGGTGCCCCGCCTCGCCAACGGGTGCCCCGCCGCGCCAACGGGTGGCCCGGTGCGCGAACGGGTGGCCCGGTGCGCGAACGGGTGGCCCGGTGCGCGAACGGGTGGCCCCGCCTTAGTAAGCATGCTTACTATAGAACTACGCTGTTTTGGGGCCCCGCGGCCTCGAAGGGTCCTTTCCGTATCAACGATAGGAAGCACATCATGGCAGGAAATCTCGTAGCCCGTTCCATTCACGACCTCACCGCCGCAGCATGGTTCGGCGGCTCGCTGATGGGGGCCATCGGACTCAATGGTGCCGCAGCAGAGGCAAAAGACCCCACCGAGCGGACCCGCCTTTCAAGCAAGGGCTGGGGCAAGTGGGCGCCGATCCAGACTGCGGCTTTCGCTGGGCACCTGGCGGCGGACCTGGCCATCGCATGGGAAAACAAGGGCCGGATCGCCAAGCAGGACAGCGTTGCGGCGAACACCGTCTACAAGACGGCCGTGACCCTGGCAGGCGCTGCCGTCACCCTGTATGCAGGCATTGTGGGCAAGAAAGTGGACGAACTCTCCGGTGAAGGGGCCGAGGGTGCAACCGAACCGCGCGCCGGGGCATCGGACGAGCTGAAGGCCGCCCAAACGCAGCTGAAAGCACTCCAGTGGGCCATTCCCGCATTCGCCGGCTGGGTCATCATCCTCGGCGCCAAGCATGGAGAGATGCAGCGCCCCAAGAACATCCTCAAGGGCCTGCGCTAGAAGCCCCACACCTCCAAACGCCGAGATGGCAGTTGATGACAGTCCCAGAGCTCGACATTGTCATTAACTGCCATCCCGGCGGAGGGGGTTAGCCTTCCTGCCCAGCCCTGACTGCCCGGATCAGATGCTCCGGCCAAGGCTGCGCAGAAGTGGTCCCCTGGGGGACGTGCACGGTGGTGACCGTCCCGTAAGCGGCAACCTCACCGGCGTCGGACGTTACCTCGAACGCCATGGTCATGGAGGTCCGGCCCAGCGCCTGGATCTTCACCATGGCGGTAATGCGCTGGCCGAACCACAGCTTGGCCTTGTAGTTGATCACTTGCTGGACCCGGGGAGCGTTGGGAAAGTAATCCGGCAAGTCCAGCAGGCGGAAGAGTTCGGCTTCGGCGGCCTCAACCCAGCGCAGGATGGCTGAATTGTGCTGGTGTCCGGAGGCGTCGGTGTCCACCCACTCCACCGTTCGCTCCACGCTCGCCTCCGGAAACCTGTCCATGACCACTCCTAGCGGGCACCGACGGCGGCGTCGTCAGGATCGACGTCGACGGCGGCAACGGGCACCTCAGGTTGCGGCTTGGGAATCATCGCCACAGCACCCGCGGCCAACACGGCGATGCCGGCGAAGATCGCAAAGTTGGCCTCGAAAGGCAACTTGGAGCCGGCGATCCACCCACCGATCAACGGTCCGGAGATGGCACCCAGACGGGCGAAGCTCAGCGCCCAACCCGTCGCCGTGCCGCGGACCTTGGCCGGGTAGTAGTCGGCGATGTATCCGGTGAGGACCAGCGAGGTGGAGATGGAACCGACACCGGCGAAGGCGACGAACAGCAGGTTGACCACCATGATGTTCGGGAAGACCAGCAGCATGATGCCCAGGCCGCCCAGGATGTAGAACACCACCAGGATGAGCTTCTTGCCGTACTTGTCCGCGGCGCGACCCAGGAGCAGGCCACCGATGGCTGATGCAAGGCTGAAGACCAGGAGGAACGTCAGGGAAGAGCCGAGGTCGTAGCCGGCCTTCTTCATGATGCTCGGCAGCCAGGTGTTCAGGCCATAGACCAGGACCAGGCCGCAGAAGAGCGAGATCCAGAAGAACACGGTAGATCGCAAGTACTTGCGGGAGAACATGGTGGTAATGGTTTTCCACCACGGGTCCGCTTGGACGCCGGCAACAGGAGCTGCGGGAACCACCGGTGTGTAGTTGGCAATGTTCAGCTTGGCAGCCAAGGCCTTGGCCTCGGACTTCCGGCCCTTCGACTCCAGGAATTCCAAGGACTCGGGGAGGAACTTCCAGATGATCGGGAGCAGCACCACCGGCGCAGCGCCGATCGCAATGACTGCACGCCATCCCCCCACGGGCAGGACAAACAGGGCAGCAAGGGCTGCAGCCACAATTCCCAGAGAGTATCCGGAGTACATGAGGCCGTAGTTGTAGGACCGCTTGTTCGGTGCCGAATATTCGATGGTCAGGGCCGCTGCCACCGGGATGACTCCACCCATGCCCAGCCCGCCGATCAGACGGAAGATTCCGAACAGTTCCGGGGTAGGTGCCCACGCTGCGCCGGCTTGGGTAATCGTGAAGATCACCATGGAAGCCAGGAGCATCTTCTTGCGGCCCACGAGGTCGCTGAGGGTACCGATGAACAGCGCTCCGATAAGCATGCCGATCAAGGCATATGAACCGAGGCCGCCGAGAGCCAGCGGGCTGAGGTTCCATTCCTTGTATTCGGCGAGGGCGGGGAGGATGGCTCCCAGGACGCCGACGTCGTAGCCTTCGGCCAGGATGGCAAGCCAGCAGCAGAAGAGGACCACGCCGGTGGTCTTCTTGGGCACGTTCCAGTCGTTGACCGGTGCGGTGGCCATGGCTACTTCACCAAAACCGATGCGGCGGCGGACTCGGGAGTCCAGCGAAGGTGGGTGTTGGCCTCTTCGATTTCCGCTTCCTTGAGCAAGGACAAGCGCGGACGAACGGCATCAGTGCGGGAGCTCGGCGGCTTCCGGCGGCCTGCCCGGAACTGCGGGATCCACTCGGCACCGGGGCCCTGGTATTCCTGCTCAGCGGCAGCGTGCAGGGTCCATTGGGGATCGTAGAGGTGCGTTCGGCCAAGGGCAATCAGGTCCGCACGGCCGGCGAGCAGGATGGAGTTCACGTCGTCGTAGCTGGAGATGGCGCCGACGGCGATCACGGCCACACCTGCCGGAGCGGCAACTTCCTGACGGATACGGTCGGCGAACGGCGTCTGGTAGCTGCGGCCGTAGGCGGGCTTCTCTTCCTTGGCGACCTGGCCGGTGGAAACATCCAGGCCGGCTGCGCCGTGCTCTACGAAGGCGCGGGCAATGGCCACGGAATCATCGGAAGTGTTGCCACCCTCGATCCAGTCCGTGGCGGAGATGCGTACCGTCACCGGTTTGTCGGCCGGCCAAGCCGCGCGAACGGCGTCGAACACTTCCAGCGGGAACCGCAGCCGGTTCTCCAGGCTGCCGCCGTATTCGTCGGTCCGCTTGTTGGACACCGGCGAAAGGAAGGAGGACAACAGGTAGCCGTGGGCGGCGTGGACTTCCAGAAGGTCGAACCCGGCCTCGTCGGCACGGACTGCGGAAGCAACGAACTCGGCCTTGATGGCGTCCATGCCGGTACGGTCCAGCTCCACTGGGGTTTGGTTCTGCGGGCTGTACGGCAGCGCAGAGGGCCCGACGGCGGTCCAGTTGCCGGACTCGAGCGGCTGGTCGATGCCTTCCCACATGAGCTTGGTGGAGCCCTTGCGTCCTGAGTGACCCAACTGTGCGCCGATCTTGGCAGTGGAACGGCCGTGAACGAAGTCCACGATTTCCTTCCAGCTGTCACGCTGCTCATCGGTGTAGAGGCCGCTGCAGCCGGGGGTGATGCGGCCGGCTTCGGAGACGCAGACCATTTCGGTCATCACCAGGCCGGCACCGCCGAGGGCTTTGGAACCGAGGTGGACCTTGTGGAAGTCACCGGGAATGCCGTCCGTGGCGGAGTACATGTCCATCGGGGAGACCACGATGCGGTTCTTCAGCTCCAGCCCACCAATGCGGTACGGCTGGAACATGGCCGGTGCCACCTCTGGCAGTCCCTGCGAGGAAGCGAAGCCGCGGTCCACGGCGTCGGCGAACTCGGGATCGCGCAGGCGCAGGTTTTCCTGCGTGATGCGGCGGCTGCGGGTGAGCAGGTTGAATGCAAACTGGGTGGGGTCCTGGTCCTTGTACTGGCCGATGCGCTCGAACCACTCCAAGGACGCCTGGGCCGCACGCTGCGTGGAAGCGACCACGGGCCGGCGCTCAGCCTCATACGCCGCCAGGGCGGACTCAACGTCCGGGTGTTCGTGCAGGCAAGCAGCCAGTGCCAGCGAGTCCTCCATAGCCAGCTTGGTACCGGAACCGATGGAGAAGTGGGCTGTATGGGCAGCGTCGCCCAGCAGCACCACGTTGTTGTGGCGCCAGTTCTCGTTCCGGACCGTGGTGAAGTTGATCCATTTGGAGTTGTTGGTGAGAACCTCGTAGCCGTTCAGTTCCTCGGCAAAGATCTCGCGGATCTTGGTGATTGCCTTTTCATCCGAGACGCCGGGAGGGAAGACCTCGTTGGCGGTTTCGTCGAAGCCGGCAGCGTGCCACACGTCCTGGTGCATTTCCACAATGAACGTGGAACCCTCATCCGAGTAGGGGTAACCGTGGATTTGCATGACGCCCCACTCGGTTTCCTTCACGAAGAACTTGAAGGCCTCGAACACCTGGTTGGTGCCCAGCCACATGAACTTGTTGGTCCGCGGGTCCAGGTTCGGCTTGAACGAGTCAGCGTATTTGGCGCGGATCTGGGAGTTGATGCCGTCCGCCGCAAGTACGAGATCGTAGTTGGCTTCGAGTTCTTCAACGGCCGGGGCCAGGGTGCTGAAGCGCACGTCCACGTTCAGTTCGATGCAGCGGCGCTGGAGCAGTTCCAGCAGTTCCTTGCGGCTCATGGCAGCGAAGCCCTGTCCGCCCACCGTGATCATCTGGTCGCGGAAGTGGATGTCGATGTCCGACCAGCGGGCGAAACGGCGGCTCATGTATTCGGCCACCACAGGATCGGCATTGCCGATGCCGCCGAGCGTCTCATCGGAAAACACGACGCCGAAGCCAAAGGTGTCGCTGGCAGCGTTGCGTTCCCAGAGGGTGATGTCGTGCGAGGGGTCCAACTGCTTCATCAGTGCTGCGAAGTACAGGCCGCCGGGGCCGCCTCCAACGATTGCGATTTTCATGGTGTTGCTCCTTCTCAGGCCTGGCTCTGGCCGGCGGGGGTAAGTTGTTCGTTCTGGCTCGCGTTCGCGCCGGTTTCCTTGGCAAAAAGGCCGTCACGGAGCTTGAAATGCTGGAGTTTTCCGCTGGGATTGCGCGGAAGTTCGTTGACGAAGCGCACGTCCCGGGGGTACTTGTACGGGGCGATGGTCTGCTTCACGAAGTCCTGGATTTCCTTGTGCTTGGTGGCATCGCCGGTGACGCCTTCGCGCAGGACA
Organism: Arthrobacter sp. StoSoilB20; assembly: GCF_019977295.1. Classification (NCBI taxonomy): domain Bacteria; kingdom Bacillati; phylum Actinomycetota; class Actinomycetes; order Micrococcales; family Micrococcaceae; genus Arthrobacter; species Arthrobacter sp. StoSoilB20. The sequence goes on from NZ_AP024651.1 coordinate 4,631,746, forward strand.
ATGAACGCGCAGACGATGCTGCCGCGCTCCTCGTCCGGAACCCCGATGACCGCGTTCTCCACGACGTCAGGGTGCTGGTCGATGGCCGTTTCAACTTCGGGCGCGCCGATGTTGTAGCCGGAAGAAACGATCATGTTGTCCGAGCGGGCCTGATAGGTGAAGTAGCCGTCCGCGTCCATGGAGAACGTGTCTCCGGTGACGTTCCAGCCACGGACCACGTAGTTCGCCTGCCTGGCATCATCCAGGTACCGGCATCCGGTAGGACCAATCACGGCCAGGCGGCCGATGTTGCCGGCGCCGAGCTCATTGCCGTCGTCATCCAGGATGGTGGCCCTGAATCCAGGCACCGCACGGCCGGTGGTTCCGGGCCGGATGTCATCGCCGGCAGCGGAAATGAAGACGTGCAGCATCTCGGTGGCACCGATCCCGTTCACCAACCGCAGACCCGTGGCTTCATGCACGGCGTCCCAGGTTTCCTTGGAAAGGTGCTCGCCGGCAGAAACGGCGATGCGCAGGCCCCGGAGGAGATCTCCGCGCTTCTCTTTCAGGATCGCCCGGTAGGCGGTTGGTGCCGTGAAGAGGATGCTGGCCCCGGCTGCGGCGGCGTGCTCCGCGAGTTCCACAGGACCGGCCTTCTCGGTCAGAAGCGAGGACGCGCCGAACCGGAGCGGGAAGACCACCAGGCCGCCCAGTCCGAACGTGAAGGCCAGGGGCGGGGAACCGGCGAACACGTCATCAGCCGTGGGCTGCAGGATGTAGCGGGCAAAGGTGTCCGCATTGGCCAGAATGTCCCGGTGGAAGTGCATGGTCACCTTTGGCACACCGGTGGTGCCCGACGTCGGACCCAGCAGGGCAACGTCGTCAGCGGCGGTGTCCACTGCCGTGAACCTGCCGCTCTTGTGCTCGCAGCGCGAGGCGAGGTCGCCGTCGTCGTCGAATCCGTTGCCGGCCCCGTACGTCAGGACCTGTACCTTGACGCCGGCTGTTTCGTTCTCAGCGGCAATTGCGAGTTCGTCCACGAACCGGTGGTCGGAAATGGCCACTACCGGCTTGGTGAGGTCGATCAGGGTGGCGACCTCGGTGGAGCGCAGCATGGGCATGGTGGTCACCACTACGGCGCCGGCCTTCAGCACGCCGAGCCAAGCGGCCACGATCCACGGGTTGTTGGGCCCGCGCAGGAGCACGCGGTTGCCGGGGACCACGCCGAGGTCTTCGGTAAGGACCTGGGCCACCTGGTTGGAGCGCTTCTGGAGCTGGCCGTAGGTCCAGACAACGCCGTCCGGGGTCCAGAGGGCGGGGCGGTCCGCGCCGAACTGTTCAACAGCGTCGTCGATCAGCACGGCAGCAGCATTGAGCCGCTCCGGGTAGTGGAGTTCGGGGAGGGTGAATTCAAGCGCAGGCCAGGTATCGGCGGGCGGCAGGTGGTCGCGGGTGAACGTGTCCACGTGGGCCGATGGCATCATGCTCATGGCCGGTCCTTTCAGTGGTGCGTCGTTGAAGCTGATGGTTGGGGAGGTGGAAAGCTGTCTACGCGCCGGCGCGGATCATGCCCTCTTGGGCAACCGTGGCGAGCAGCCGTCCTTGGCGGTCGAAGAAGCGGCCCATGGCAAGGCCCCTGTTGCTCTGACCGGAAATGGCATCCTGGGCGTAGAGCACCCAGTCGTCGGCGCGACCGTCGCGGTGGAACCACATGGAGTGGTCCAGGCTGGCGGTGGCGAGCCCCGGGCTGGACCAATTGAGGCCGTTCACCCGGAGCAGTGGCTCCAAAATCGTGTAATCGCAGACGTAAGCCAAGGCTGTGCGGTGGAGGTCGGCGTCGTCGGGCAGTGCGTCGAAGGCCTTCACCCAGATCGCCTGCTGCGGAACCGATCCACCTTCCAGATCGATATATACCGGACCAGGAATATGGCGCATATCGAAGCTCCGGCCCGCGGACCAGTACTCGGCGGCTTTGCCGTCCACGCCATCCAGTGCTTCAGCTGCCGTCCGCAGCGATTCAGGCTCGACGGCGGCAGGGGCCTCAGGCTGGAAGTCCGGTCCGTTCTCGGGAACCTGGAACGAACCCATGGCCGCGTACACGGGTTTGCCGTTTTGGAAGCCGCGGACGGTCCGCGTGGAGTAGCCCCGGCCATCCCGCAGGCGCTCCACTTCGTAGCGGACACTGGAACCAATATCCACCGGACGCATGAAGTAGCTGTGCATCGAGTGCAGAGTCCTGTCAGCATCAACGGACCGCATCATTGCGGCCGCGGCCTGTGCCACCATGTCTCCACCATAGGCTTTTGGCCACGGTACATACTGTGTGGTCGCTTCATAGGCTTCATCGAAAACTTCAGCCGTTGTGGGCGTCAGTTCAACGGCCTTGAGGAAGGTCTCCGAGGTCAGGGTTCCAGTGATCATGGCTTAGGCCCGGCGGTAGTCGGCGAGGGTTTCGTCGGCCACGTCTTCGAGGTTGACCACGAGGTTCTCCGGCGTGCGTGCCGTCAGCCAGACGAGCTCCTCGGTGACGGACATGTTGGCTTCAACGTGGGGCATGAACGGCGGCACGAAAACCCAGTCGCCGGCCTTCATGTCCAGGAATTCGGAGTAGTTCTCGCCGAAGTAGATCCGGCCGTGCCCCCGGAGTACATAGCCACCCGTTTCGGCCTCGCCATGGTGGTGCGGGAGTGAGCGGTACCCGGGGGTGTTGGATACCTGGCCGAACCAGATCTTGGTTGCCGGAGTGTGCTGGATGCTCACTCCGGAGACGCGGATGCAGTCGCCGGACTGGGCAGTGTTGGTGTCTTCCGCGCCGGCACGGGTGACGACGGGGACAACTTTGCCGTCGGCCTGGGCGTAGATGGAGTTGTCGCCTTCGAGGACGTATTCGGTGGTGCTCTGGCTCATGGGGTTCTCCTTTGGTGTGGTGTGACGTTCAGGCGTTGGCTGGAACTGAGGCGTGGATTCGGAACTGGTTCTCCAACCGGCCGATCCCGTCGATTTCGGTAGTGAGGACATCCCCGTCCTTGAGGAAGCGTGGCGGGGTCATCCCCATACCCACTCCCCCGGGCGTTCCCGTCAGGACGAGGTCGCCGGGACGCAGGACGGTGAACTGGGAGATGTAGGACAGCAACTGGGCCGGACCGAACACCAACGTGCTGGTATTCCCCTGCTGCACCAGCTCGCCGTTGACGTAGCCGCGGACCTCGAAGTGTTCTCCCGCTTCATCGGCGGTGACCATGACCGGGCCCACAGGGGTGCTGCCATCCCACGCTTTGCCTTGGAACCATTGCAGCGTCCGGCTCTGCCAATCGCGCATGGAAACATCGTTGGCCACGGTGTACCCGGCAATTGCCGCGCGGGCTTGGTCTTCATCCGCCCGGTACAGCTCGGAACCCACGACGACGGCCAGCTCGGCTTCCCAGTCGACGCGGTCGCTGCCCTGGACTTCCACGGCGTCGTTGGCTCCCACCAGGGTGTCCGCGTACTTGGCGAACAGCGTGGGGTACTCCGGCAGGTCCCGGCCCATTTCCTGGATGTGGTCACCGTAGTTCAGGCCACAGCAGATGACTTTGCCGGCGCGGGGAAGGAGGGGCGCAAGCACGGCTTCACCGGCGGCGATGACCCTCTGCTCCTTGGATGCCGCGGCCTCCGTCACCACTATCCGCCATTCCGACTGGGCCAGGAGGGCCCCGACGTCGGTGGCGGGCAGCGTGAGGTAGGAATCGGCGCCCGTGGCGAGCGCCGCCGTCGTACCTCCGTTGGCCGTGCGCAAGGTGGCGAGTTTCATGTGGGGGTTCCCTTCGAGTTTTACGATGTGTCGACTTTTTTACGATCGTCACATATGCTCAACGTAGCACGGCGGAAATGATCTGCACAGAGGCTTTCCAAAAGTTTTTGCAGTTGCCACAACGAGGAGGAACAGCATGAGCCACACAACAATCAACCCGGAATCGCTGGCCAAACCATCCGGCTACGCACACGGCATTCTTGCCGGGAACACCGTGTTCCTGGGCGGGCAGACCGCTCTGGACAAGAACATGAACATCGTTCCCGGCGGCATCGTGGAACAGTTCACGCAGGCGTTCTCCAACGTCATCACCACCCTGCGCGAGGCGGGCGGACAGCCTGAAGACCTGGTCAACGTGACCATCTACCTCACGGACGTGGACGACTACATGGCCAACGGCCGCGAAATCGGGCGCATCTGGCGTGAAATGGCGGGCTCGCAATATCCGGCTATGGCTGGCATCGGGGTCACACGGCTGTGGCAGAAAGAGGCCCTGATCGAAATCCAGGGCATCGCGGTGATTCCCGAGCGCTAAAGACTCTGGCACCTTCGGCGCGCTTGGGGAAGCATGTCCCTATGGGAACCGTCACCGAATATCTGGAGAGCGTCTCTGCCGGCAATCGCGGCATTCTTGAGCGGATTGTGGGGATCGCCCGCGAGCTCGCGCCCGACGCCGAAGAAGGCGTCAGCTACGGGATGCCCGCGCTGCTGGTTGATGGCAAGGGCTTGGTGAGCGTGCTCGAAACGAAGAAACACCTGGCCCTGTACCCGTTCAGCGGGCAGATCCTGCCGGAGATGTCGGAGGAGCTGGGCGGCTATTCGTGGTCGCCGGGGACGCTGCGGTTCTCGGCAGACAACCCCGTGCCCGACTCGATGGTGCGGCGGATCCTGGAGACACGGCTGGCGGCGATCCGGAAGTAGCCCCCGGCTGACCGACTGAGTCGGGTGGGTTAGTGCTTGGCGGACACGTCCTGCGAGATCGCGTTGGCCGTGGCCACTACTTCCAGCCGCACTGACTCGAGGTACACGTCTGGGTCTGGCCGGGCTGCGACGGCCTGGGCCTGCAGGGACACGTTTATTGCGGCAACATTGTCGCCGTTGTTGTGGTTCCACACCGGCGCCGCGATGGACATCAGGCCGATTTCCAGCTCCTGGTCCAGCAGGCACCAGCCTTGCGCACGGACATGCTCGACGGCGGCCCTCAAGTCGGGCACGCTGGCCACGGTTCGCGGCGTGATCGGGGTAAGTTCCGCCGTCGAAAGGTAGGCCTCAAACTTGGCCTGGGGCAATCCGGCGAGCAGGACGCGCCCCATGGACGTTGCGTACGCCGGGAAGCGGGTGCCCACGGTGATGCCGACGTTCATGATCCGGCGGGTAGCGACGCGGGCAACGTAGAAAATGTCCGGACCGTCCAGGACCGCGGCCGACGTCGACTCCCCCAGCTTCAGGCTGAGCTGCTCCAAGTGGGGCTGGGCGAGCTGGGGCAGGGACAGCGCGGAGAGATACGAGTAGCCAAGCTGCAGCACCTTGGCCGTGAGCGCGAACGTCTTGCCATCAGTGCGGACGTAGCCGAGCTCAACCAGGGTGTGCAGGAACCTCCGGGCCGTTGCGCGGGTCAGGTCCGTGCGGGCCGCGACTTCGCTGAGCGTCATCACCGGGTTGTTTGCGTCGAAGGCCCGGATCACAGCGAGACCCCTGGCCAACGACTGGACGTACTGGTCGCTGGCCTGCGGGGTAACTGCGGAGTCGGTCATGGTTTCCAATCCTAGATTGCGTTGCGAGGCCCACTCCGCACGCTTGGCGCGCGAAATACCCTGCAAACCAGGCCCCACAACGCGAAGGACCCAACGTTGCGAGGCCCACTCCGCACGCTCAGCGCGCAAAATACCCTGCAAAACAGGCCCCACAACGCGAAGAGCCCAACTTGCGAGACCCACTCCGCACGCTCAGCGCGCAAAATACCCTGCAAAACAGGCCCCACAACGCGAGGAGCCCAACTTGCGAGGCCTACTCTGCCTTCTTCAGCGGCAGCGGTACGAGCTCCTGGATTTCCTCGAAGGTGCAGCCGAAGGTCTCGCGGACGGTGACGCCGTCGGGTCCTGTCAGGAACACAGCCTTGTCCGTGTACACGCGGGTGACGCAGCCGACGCCAGTGAGCGGGTAGGTGCACTGTTCCACGAGCTTGGACACGCCCTCGCGCGTCAGCAAAGTCATCATCACAAACACGTCCTTGGCGCCGGTGGCGAGGTCCATGGCACCTCCGACGGCGGGGATGGCGTCGGGCGCTCCGGTGTGCCAGTTGGCCAGGTCACCCGTTGCGGAAACCTGGAAGGCGCCGAGCACGCAGATGTCCAGGTGCCCGCCGCGCATGATCGCGAACGAGTCGGCGTGGTGGAAGTACGAGGCCCCGGGCAGCTCCGTGACGGGGATCTTCCCGGCATTGATCAGGTCACCATCGACGTCATCCCCAACAGCGGCCGGGCCCATCCCCAGCATCCCGTTCTCCGTGTGGAGCGTGATGTTCTGTTCCTCGGTGAGGTAGTTGGACACCAGTGTTGGCTGGCCAATGCCCAGGTTCACGAAGGAGCCAGGGACGATGTCGCGGGCCACCAGCTGGGCGAGTTCGTCGCGGCCCAGCGGCTTTTCGAAGGTCTGGAGGCTGGTTTGGGTGCTCATGATCAGGCCACCTGTTCTGCGCTGGAACCGCCGACGCGGACCACGCTGTTGACGTAAATACCGGGTGTCACCACGTTTTCCGGATCCAGGGAACCGGTTGGCACGATTTCCGAGACCTGCACAATGGTGTGCTTGGCAGCAGCAGCCATAATCGGGCCGAAGTTCCGGGCGGTCTTGCGGTACACGAGGTTGCCCTTGCCGTCGGCCTTGAGTGCTTTGATCAGGGCAACATCGGCGTGGATCGGTGTTTCGAACACCTGCCATTTCCCGTCCAGCAACCGGGTTTCCTTGCCCTCGGCCAGCGTGGTGCCATAGCCGGTGGGCGTGAAGAAGCCACCAATTCCAGCGCCCGCGGCACGGATCCGCTCGGCCAGGTTGCCCTGCGGGACCAGTTCCAGCTCGATCTCTCCGGCGTGGAACTTGGCGTCGAAATGCCATGAATCGGACTGCCGTGGGAAGGAGCAGATCATCTTGCGGACCCGGCCTTCCTTGATCAGCAGCGCCAGGCCTTGGTCGCCCTGGCCGGCGTTGTTGTTCACCACGGTCAGGTCCTTGGCACCGCAGTCCATGAGGGCATCGATCAGTTCGAACGGCTGCCCGGCGTTGCCGAACCCGCCGATCATCACGGTGGAGCCGTCCTTGATGCCGGCGACAGCCTCGCCAACAGTGTCAATGAAATTCAGCATGACTCAACCCCTTTCTTATGCCGATGCGCCGGCAGTGACGTTCTCCAACACAACGGCCAGGCCTTGGCCCACGCCGATGCAGATCGCTGCGACACCCCAACGCTGCCCGGACGCCTGCAGCGAACGGGCGAGCGTACCCAGGATGCGGGTACCGGAGGCACCGAGCGGGTGACCCATCGCGATCGCACCGCCGTGCTGGTTCACGATTGCGGGATCGATCCCCCACGCGTCAACGCACGCCAGCGATTGTGCGGCGAACGCTTCGTTAAGTTCGACGGCGCCAACCTGGTCCCAGCCGATGCCCGCCTTCGCGAGGGCCTTGTTTGCGGCCTCCACAGGGGCGAAGCCAAAGTACTGGGGATCGTTGCCGTGCGCACCCCGGCCGGCGATGCGGGCCAGGGGCTCCATGCCCAGCAGCCCAGAAGCAGCCTCCGAGCCGATCCACGCCGCCGAAGCACCGTCAGATAATGGCGAGGCATTCCCGGCGGTGACCGTACCGCCGTCGGGCCCGTCAGCCTCGGGCCGGAACACGGTCTTCAAACCGCCCAGCTTCTCCGCCGATGAACCTGCTCGGATGCCCTCGTCGCGGACCAGGTCAGTGCCCGGAACCTGCGACACCAGAGAATCGTAGAAGCCTTCGTTCCACGCAGCATCGGCCAGATTATGTGAATCAGCCGCAAAAGCATCCTGGCGTTCCCGGGTGATGCCGTACTTCTCCCGCAGCCGTTCGGTGGCTTCGCCCAAGGAGATGGTCCAGTCCCTGTTCATGGCCGGGTTCACCAAACGCCAACCGAGCGTGGTTGAAGCGAGGGTCATGTCACCGGCCGGGTAGGGCTTGGACGTCTTCGGCAACACCCAGGGCGCACGGGACATGGATTCGGCCCCGCCCACGAGCATGAGGTCGGCGTCGCCGGCGTTGATCTGGCGCGAAGCGATGATCGCTGCATCCAAGGAAGATCCACACAGACGGTTGACCGTGGTTCCCGGAATGGAGACCGGAAGCCCGGCGAGCAGCGTGGCCATGCGGGCAACGTTGCGGTTTTCTTCGCCGGCACCGTTGGCGTTGCCGAACACCACCTCGTCGATCCTCTCGACATCCAGGCCGGGAGCACGCTTGACGGACTCGCGGACCACGTGGGCAGCAAGGTCATCGGGACGGACAGCGGCAAGACCGGAGCCGAACTTGCCAAAGGGCGTGCGCACGGCGTCGTACACAAAAGCCTGGTTCATGGGTTTTCCTTCGTTCTCTCTGCCCAACTGAGTAACAGCAAACGTCGCTATGAGCCCCCAATGGGACGTTTGCTGTTACCTAGTTGGGTGGCGGTGGGGACTAGTTGGGTTCGTTGGCGTCGATCTCGGCGAATACTTTTTGGGCCGTCTTGAACGCGGAGTTGGCTGACGGCACGCTGCAATAGATGGCGGTCTGCAGCAGGATTTCCTTGATTTCGTCCCTGCTCAGGCCGTTGTTGAGGGCTGCCCTGATGTGCATGGCGAGCTCTTCCCAGTGACCGTGCGCCACCAGTGCCGTGAGGGTGACGGCGGAGCGCATTTGCCGGCTCAGGCCGGGCCGCGTCCAGATGCCACCCCAGGCGATCCTGGTGATCATGTCCTGGTAATCCTCGGTAAAGGAGTCCTTGCCGGCGTTGGCCCGGTCCACATGGGCATCGCCCAGTACTTCGCGGCGGACCACCATTCCGGCGTCGTACAGGTCCTGGATGGTGGAGTCCGGCTGCACGGCGCCGTTCCGTTCGAAATTGTCCGGGGACACAGTGCTCACAGTCCGTTCTCCTTCACAAAGGTGCGCATCAAGTCCGCCACAGCGGCGGGTGCCTCGGCGGGCGCCAGGTGACCCACGCCGTCGAGCGTTTGCACCTCGGCCAAACCGCCGCCGGCTTTGATGCCCGAAACCACGGCTTCGGCCATCGACGGCGGCGCCACCGAATCCTCGACGCCGGCGATCACCTGCGTGGGGACAGTGATGCTGCCGAGCTGCTCGCGGACGTCGAACGCGGCGAGGGCCTCACAGCAGAACGCATAACCGAAGCGGTCGGCGTCGCGGAGGGCATGCAGGAGGCGGCTGCTGATCTCCGACTGCCGGTCCATGAAACCGGGACCGAACCAGCGTTCGGCCGAGCCTTGGATCATGACAGGCGTCCCCAACTTGCGGACCGTTTCGGCGCGTTCCAGCCAGCCTTCGGGCGTGCCCAGCTTGGCGCCACTGCACTGGACGGAGAGGCTGCGAAGGCGGTGGCCATGCTTGATGGCGAGTTGGAGGCCGGTGGCCCCACCGAGCGAAACACCCGCATAGTGAAAGGACGCGCCCGGCGAAACAGAGTCAACGAGATCGACGACGGCGTCCGCCAGTTCCGCGACATCGAAACCTTCTATGGTGGTCGGCGAAATGCCGTGGCCGGGGAGGTCCCAACCGATGACGTCGTACTCGTCGCCGAGGAGGGCCGCGGTTTCGGTCCAAAGAACCGTGGACGTACCCAGCGAAGGGCCCACCACCAGGAGCGGCTTGGTTCCGAGCCCGCGCTGCGGGGAGAGCAGCACGGCCTTGACGATTGGTTTAGCCACGAGCGGCTCCCTTCGATGATGATGCAAAGTTCGGGTAGGCGGCAAGGATCCGACGACTGATTTCCCGGGCCTCGCCGAGGTAGCTTGCGGGGTTCAGGAGTGCATCAAGTTCGGCGTCGGAGAGCTTGTCCGCAGGCACCGTCTCGCGCAGGAGTTTGGTGTAAATCCGGGGCTGCTCAGCGGCGGGCGCCTTGAGGGTTTCATCGACGACGCCCTGCAGTTTTTGCTTCCCGTCCTCCCCAAGGAGGGGGGCGACGGCGGCTGAGACGCCTTCGCTGAGGAGCAGCGGTCCGGAGATCTCCAGGTTCCGGCGCATAGCATCAGGGAAAACACGGAGGCCTTCGGAGAGCTCGCGGACGTGTCCGGCAGCCCCGAGCGTCAAGGCCAAGAGCTGCCGGAGCGCGGGCCATTCGCTATGCCAGGCGCCATCGGGTCGCTCGTCGTTGAAGGTTGCTGCGGCGAGGTGCAGTTGCGATGCGAGACCGGGTGCCTGCAACGCTGCACTGCGGATCAGCACTGACAGCACGGGGTTTTGCTTCTGCGGCATGGCCGAGGAAACTCCACGCCCGGCGGCCAGGGGTTCGCCGAGTTCGGCGACTTCCGGCCGGCTGAGGAACAGCAGGTCAGCGGCGATCTTGCCGAAGGAATCCAGGAGCGCCCCCAACGCGTCGCCCAGCGAAGTGACGGCCAGCCGGTTGCTGTGCCACGGGGCGGGAGCGGGTGCCAGGCCCAACGCTGCGGCCAGGGAATCGGCCAATGTAAACGGCGTTGCGTCCGAACCAGCAGTGAGCTTGGTGCCCGAGGCCAGCGTTCCGCCCGCCCCGCCATACTGCACCGGAAATTCCAAGGACTCCAATCGCGCAGCCGCGGCGGCCACGCCCTGGAACCACTGGGCGGCCTTGAGCCCAAAGGTATAGGGCAGGGCATGCTGCGTCAGGCTCCTGCCCACGCTCAACGTGCCCGCATGCTGTTCCGCCAAGGTGGCGAGCGCCGTCGTCGTGCCCTTGACCTCGGCCAGCAACGAGGAAACGGTGCGGCTGGCGAGAAGCATGAGGGCGGAGTCGAGGACGTCCTGGCTGGTCAGCGATGTGTGCACAGCTTTGGCGGCGCCGATTCCGGCAGTGTCCAACTCCCGGACCCGGGCCCGCAAGTCTCCGAGCAAGGGAATCACCGGGTTTCCGCCGCCTTGGGCGCGCTCCGCTACCGAAAGAACGTCGTAAGAACCGGGATCGGCGGCTTCGGCCACCACGGCGGCGGATCCGGCGGGAGCCAGTCCCGCTTCCTCGAGGACAGCAGCCCAGGAGGCTTCGACGTCGAGGATTGCCGCGATTACGGCACGGTCGCCCGTCAGCGCCACCACGGAGGGCGACGCCGAAACGGGGCTGAGGAGGCCGAAGTCGCCGTCGATCATGCCGGGTTTTCCGTTTCGGCAGTTTCCTGGTTGTTCCCGACGCTGTTATCCAGCGATCCGTCCTGCTGGAAGTCCAGGAACACGGTCTCGTCGCCGCCCTGGAGACGGATGTCCCAGGTGAGGCCGCCGTCAGGGTCGCGGCGGGCGATGAGCGTCTTGCGGCGCTCGGGATCCAGGGAGCTCAGCAGGGGATCGTTGGCCAGCGCTTCCTCGTTTTCCGGGAGGTAGACGCGGGTGAAGAGGCGGTTCATGAGGCCGCGGGCGAACACGGCAACGGAGATGAACGCTGCCGCCCCCGGAGCCGTGGGGCCAGGGTTGACCGTGGTGAAGGTGTACACGCCCGAGTTGCCAACGGAGCCGCGGCCCCATCCGGTGAACGTGTAGCCGTCGCGGACCAGGGAGCCGGTGCGCTGAACGATGTTGCCCTCGGAATCAGGCTGCCAGATTTCCAGGATGGCGTCCGGGATGGGGTTGCCGGTGCCGTCGTACACGGTGCCCTGGAGGCGGATGCTGCCGGGGCTTCCGGGTGCCAGGAGTTCGTTGTCCTTGTTGAAGGGGAGGGCGTAGCCGTAGAAAGGGCCTACGGTCTGGCCCGGTGTGGGTGCCAGCTTGCTCATGCGCTTACTCCTCGTCCCCGGCGTCGCCGTATGCTTCGTTTTCTGTCCAGGTCCGCTTGGAACCGGTCAGGATGATGTCCCACTTGTAGCCGAGCGCCCATTCGGGGCTGGTGAGCTCGTGGTCATACTGTGCCACGAGGCGGTCGCGGGCGTCCTGGTCCACGATCGACTGGTAGATGGGGTCCAGCGGGAAGAGCTGGTCACCCGGGAAGTACATCTGGGTGACGATCCGCTGCGTGAACTCAGAGCCGAACATGGAGAAGTGGATGTGCGCCGGACGCCAGGCGTTCAGGTGGTTCTTCCACGGGTAGGCGCCGGGCTTGATGGTGGTGAAGCTGTAGGAGCCGTCGTCGCCGGTGATGCAACGCCCGACGCCGGTGAAGTTCGGGTCCAGGGGTGCGGGGTGCTGGTCGCGCTTGTGGATGTAGCGGCCTGATGCGTTCGCCTGCCAGATTTCCACCAGCTGGCCGGCCACCGGGCGGCCGTCGCCATCAAGGACCCGGCCCGCGACGATGATGCGTTCACCCTGCGGCTCGCCGTTGTGCTGGATGGTCAGGTCCGACTCCAATGCGTGCACGTCCTGGTGTCCGAACGCCGGCGAGTAGAGCTCAATGGTTTCCGGGTCCGCGTGGTGCAGGCTCTTGGTGGGGTGGCGAAGGATGCTGCTGCGGTACGGCGCGTAGTCCAGCCGCGGCATGGTCTCCGGACCTTTCCCGTTCTTCAGTGCCTCGGCGTAGCGGTCCCCGATGCCCTTGATCTCAGCACTGAGATCCGCCTGGGTTTCCACCTTTTTGGCTTGGTGGGCGGCCTGCGGCTCTGCGGGCGGCACGAGTTCCTCGGATTCGAGCGCCTGTGCTGTCTGTTCGTGTGGCACGGCCGGCTCCTTTCGGTTGACGGTTTCTGTTGGTTGGCGGGGCGGCGGTGGGTTTACACCCGGTGGAGCGAGTCGTATTGGACGGCGTGGCGCACCGGGGCGTTGGGCGCCCCGTAACCGTCGTAGTTGCCGCGGCGTTCCACCATTTCGAAGAACACACTGCCCACTGTGGCGGTGTAGAAGTGGAGGAATTCGCCGTTGGCGTCCCGGTCATACAGGAGGTTCAGCTCCTTGAGGGTGGCCAGGAATCCGGGTTCGAGATCGAACCGGGCGTCCAGGTCCTCGTAATAGTTGGCCGGAATCTGCAGGAACTCCAGGCCTCTTTGGTGGGCGGACCGGGCGGTGGCCACGAGGTCGTCCACGGCGAAGGCGATGTGTTCCTGATACGTTTTGCGCGCTGTTTGTGCCTGCTGGGCCGGTGCAAGGTTCAGGACCAGCCTGACCTCCCCGTTGCTGGTTTCCATGACCTGCGAGCGGACCAGGCCGCTGGGACTTGGGACTTCAGCGAAGGGCTGCGGTTCCAGGGCAAGGGCGCTGGTATAGAAGAGGACGGCTTCGTCAAAGTGCTGCCACGGCTGGGCGAGGTTCACGTGGTCGATCACGGCGTTCTGCGTGCTGGGGGCGTGTTCCCGCCCTTCGCCGAACTCGTGCGTCCATGCCGCGGTGCCGTCCGGGCTTCCCTGGCACAGGAAGATCTCGGTGGAATCGGGCGCGGAGATGCCTTGGAAGACTTCCTCGTCGGCCTGGACCTTGCGGGCAACCACGGGTGCCTTGAGTTGCTGGGCGCGGGCGGAGGCAATCACTGGGGAGTCGACGTCGAACCCCAAAGCGGCGATAGCCGGTTCCGCGTGGGATGCCGCCTGTTCGTTGATGATCACGCGGGCCTGGCCCATGGTCCAGAGCTGGACGTCCTTGGTGCGGTGCCGGCCCTCGAACTCGAACCCGAGCTGGCCCAGGAGCTTCTCCAGCTGCGCGGTGTCGTCCGCTTTGACCTCGGCGAAGTTGAAGCCGGCGGGCTCGTTCACCTTGGGCAGCGTGGCAAGTTCCATGGGATAACGACGGCGGGATGCGGCTTTTGCGTCAGTTCCCGCTTCCGCGGAGGTGCTTGCGAGCCATGCGGCACTCTGCTCCTCAAGCCAGATCAGGGAGCGCATGGCGTCAACGGCCGTGCGCTCGGTGTCCGACTGCCGGAAGACGTCGTTGAAAACTTCCAGTGACACCGGCCCGGCGTAACCTGCGCGGACCACGTGGCCCATGAACTTGGCGAGTTCGAACTGGCCCTCCCCGGGGAAAACCCGGTAGTGGCGGCTCCAGGAGAGCACGTCCATGGAGAGCTTGGGGGCGTCGGCAACTTGGACGAAGAAGATCTTCTCCGCGTTGATTTCCTCGATCGGTGCCGTGTCCCAGTCGCGGGACAGGATGTGGAACGAGTCCAGGCAGGTGCCGAGGTTGGGGTGGTCCACCATCTCCACCAAGCGGTACGCGTGCTCGTAGTCGTTGACGTATTTGCCCCAGGCCAGTGCCTCGTAGGCAACCTTGACGCCGTGGTCCCCTGCCAATACTGCGAGTTCGGCCAGCTGTTCAGCGCGGAGGTCGTCGTGGTCGATGGTGGCCGTGGCGACGTTGGAGCAGACCAGGATGGTGTCCATGCCCAAGCGTTCCATCAGGTTGAATTTGGCCTCTGCCCGCTTGAGGTTGGCCTTCAGCAGGTCCGGAGTGACGCCGTCGAAATCGCGGAACGGCTGGTAGAGATCAAGGCCCAAGCCAAGATCCGCGGCCATTTTCCGTACTTCCTCCGGGCTGTGCGGAGAGGTGACCAGGTCCTGTTCGAAGATCTCAATGCCGTCAAAGCCCGCAATGGCGCAGGCCTGCATTTTCTCTTTCAGTGTGCCGGACAGGCAGACCGTTGCGATTCCGGTGCGCATCAGTGGCCCGCCTTTGCCAGCTCGGGGGTTGCTGCGTCTTCCGCCGCGATCAGCTCCAGGAAGTGGGCGCGCATCCGGTCCCGGTCGGCTTTGCGGCCGGTGATGAGCTGGAAAGCGTCCGCCGCCTGACCGACTGCCATGCGGCCGCCGTCGAGGACGTCGCATCCCTTGGCGCGGGCCTGGCGGACCAGCTGCGTTTCAATAGGCCGGTAGACGATGTCCGCCACCCAGTGCCGCGGCTCCAGGAGTTCGATGTCCAAAGGCAAGCCAGGGTGGGCGGCCATGCCGATCGGGGTGCAGTGCACCAATCCGTCAGCCAGGGGCATGATCCCCGGCAGCTCGGTGGTGCTTCGGGGCGTCACGGTGGCCTCCGGGAAGAGTGCGCCCAGTTCCGCGGCGCGTTCTGCCGCACGGGCCGGGTCCATGTCCACGAGGTCCAGCGTTTTGACGCCGGCTGTGAGGAGTGCGTAGGCGACGGCGGAGCCGGCACCGCCCGCACCAAGCTGGACCACGCGATCCAGTTTTGCCTTGGGGAGCCCGTCGGCGAGCGCCGAGCCGAAACCGGAGAAGTCGGTGTTGTGGCCGATCAGCCGACCATCCTGGATCAGGACTGTATTGACGGCACCCAGTCGACGGGCGTCGTCGGAAATTTCATCAAGGCGTTCCAGCACCAACTGCTTGCACGGGTGCGTGATGTTCAGGCCGTTGTAGCCCATACGGTTCGCTGCGGTCAGGAGATCCCCGACGGCGGTGGCCGGCAATGCGAGTTCCAGCAGGTCCAGGGGGCGGTACAGCAAGCGGAGGCCTTGCACATCGGCTTCGCGTTCATGCATGGGCGGCGTGAGCGAGGGCATGACGCCTTCGCCTATGAGGCCCACCAGAACGGACTCGGCTCGGTTGCTCATCCTAAAGCTCCTTTGACTTCAGCACCGCGGGCGTTTGGCACTTTTGGAACGCGCCGCCTGACCGGGTGTTATTGAGATTACTACAAGTGTTCATATTCCGCACGCTTGTTCTTATCGCGAACATTTGGCGATTGTGGTGCCGCGTTGCGGGGTGTGCGTTGCGGGGCCCGCTCTGCCGGGTATCCCGCGTGCTTGGGGTGCATAACGGGCCTCCCAACGAGAGGGGGTGTGCGTTGCGGGGCCCGCTCCGCTGGGTATCCCGCGTGCTTGGGGTGCATAACGGGCCTCCCAACGAGAGGGGTGCGTTGCGGGGCCCGCTCTGCCGGGTATCCATCGTGTTTGGTGTGCATAACGGGCCTCCCAACGTGCGGGGGGTGCGTTGCGGGGCCCACTCTGCCGGGTATCCATCGTGTTTGGTGTGCATAACGGGCCTCCCAACGAGAGGGGTGCGTTGCGGGGCCCGCTCTGCCGGGTATCCATCGTGTTTGGTGTGCATAACGGGCCTCACAACGGGGGCTAGCGCTGGGGCAGGCGGGCCGACAACTCAGCTGCGGCTTCCTGCAGGGTGGGGACGTGCGCGATCAGCTCCTCCATGCCCATCCGGAAGACGGGCACGGCGACTGCCAGCGATGCGAACGCATGGCCTTGTGAGTTGAGGACGGGAACCGCGACGGCGCGCATTCCGACCTCATTCTCCTCGTCCATCACGGCGTAGCCCTGGCGTCTAACCTGCTCGATTTCCTCCCGGAACACATCGCGATCTGTGATGGAACGTTCCGTGAGGGGGTCCAGGGGAAGCTCTTCCAGCAGGCGCTTCCGCTCCACCTCTTCCTCGAAAGCCACAATGGCCTTGCCCACGGACGTTGTGTGCAGGGCACCGAGATGGCCGGGATCGCTGGTGACGCGGAACGTCTTGGGGCCATCCACCTTGTTGACCGTCAGGTGATGGTTGCCGTCGCGGACAGAAAGGATGGTGGCCTCATGCGTCCGCTCCGTGACCCGCTGCAGGACAGGCAGTGCCGTAGCCGCGAAGCCGTGGTGGTTGGAAACCCGCTGCCCCAGCTGGAACACGCGCAGGCCCAGGTGGTAGCGCCGCCCGTCGGGCTCGTAGTCCACAAACCCGTCCCGTGTCAGCGAGCCCAGCAGCCGGTAGGTGGTGCTGAAGGGCAGGCCTGCACTCCTTGCCAGGTCCGCCGCGCTGGCGCCGCGCGGCTCGTCGCCCAGCAGGACCAACAAACTCAGGGCTTTGCCGACCATGTCGGTCTTTGTGTCTTCTTTCACACTCATGACTCGATGCTCCCACATAGTGAGAGCTATTTCTAGATGGTGGTGACATCTCTTGACAAGTGACCCCACTCACAGCCACTATTGCTGTATTGCACAAGTAGCTCTCACCATGTGGTTACTTTAGGGATGATCCGGCCGCACCTCGCTCTGGTCTTCCCACCGAAGCCAGATCCGCGACATCGTCGTCACAGAAGGAACCTTCCATGAGCCAAACAATGCCGTCAGCGACGCCAGGCACTGAAACCACCACAGGAACACCCCGGAAAGCCGCACTTGCCAGCTTCCTGGGCAGCGCGGTGGAGTACTACGACTTCTTCATCTTCGGCTCCGCCGCAGCCCTGATCTTCCCCCACGTGTTCTTCCCCTCCGCCGACGCCAATGCGGCTGTCATGTCTTTTGCCACCTTTGGTTTCGCGTACTTGGCCCGCCCCATCGGTGCGGCATTCCTGGGTCATTTCGGAGACAAGATCGGCCGGCAAAAGGTCCTCATGTTTACCCTGGTCCTGATGGGCGCGTCGACGTTCGTGATCGGCTGCCTCCCTGATTTCAAAACAATCGGCTGGTGGGCGCCCGCTCTGCTGGTGCTCGCCCGGTTGTGCCAGGGACTTTCCGCAGCCGGTGAACAAGCTGGCGCGTCATCCATGACCTTGGAACACGCTCCAGACAACCGCCGATCTTTCTTTACGTCATGGACCCTCACTGGAACCCAGGGAGGCCAGATCTTGGCCGCATTGGTTTTCATCCCCGTGGTGGCACTGCCGGATGACATCAAATACGGAATCGGCTGGCGCGTCCCCTTCTGGCTCAGCGCAGTGGTGGTGCTTGTGGCCTTCTTCATCCGCCGCACCCTGCACGAACCGCCCGCTTTCGCTGAGGCCCAGAAGAACAACCAGATCGCCAAGCTTCCCATCGCAGACCTGCTGAAGCACCACTGGCAGGACGTCCTGCGGGTCATCTGCTGCGCTTTCATTGCAGCAGTCAGCACCGTTTTCGGCACCCTCGCCATCAAATACGCCCAGGATGTCGCCGGGGTCAACAGCACCATCACTCTGTGGCTGGTGGTTGCGGCCAACGTTGTTGCCCTGGGAACCCAGCCGCTGTTCGGCATGCTCGCAGACCGCATCGGACGCAAGCCCGTGTTCATCTACGGGGCCGTGGCGAGCGCCATCATGACACCATTCTTCTTCCTGAGCTTCGAATCCGGCTCCACGCCGCTTATGTTCATCGCCGCTATCGCGTACTTCTCACTGGGCTACGCGGCAGCCAACGCCGTGTGGCCTTCGTTCTACGGCGAGATGTTCAGCACTAAAGTCCGCTTCTCCGGCTTGGCCATCGGCACCCAGCTTGGCTTCCTTGCGGCAGGCTTCGCGCCCACCATCGTCACCGCGATCGGCGGAACCAAGCCTGGCGGATGGGTCCCAGTTTCGATCTTCACAGCCGTAGTTTGCCTCATCGCCGTCATCTCGGCCTCCACCGCCCGCGAATCCGCCAAGACGCCCACCGCAGAGCTCGGCCTGCCCAAGCAAACCCAGCACGTGTAAGCCCGTACTCAGCCCCGCTGGGCTGAGATCGGAGAAGCAGCGAAAAACCCGGAATGTCACATGGCATTCCGGGTTTTTCGCTGTTCTTCGAACCTGAGGGGCCAATGGCAACCGGGAAGGAGCGCTTCCCACTTCCACGTTGCCTCACCCAGCGCAACAATTCCGGGTGCTATACCTGAGGCTCACCTCTGGACAACTCAGACGACGACCTACCGCGGGTCCAACGCCACCGGCTTGAACTTTCCAGAACCCGTTCCGGAGTAGAGAAGCAGTGTTCCATCCCCGGCCACGCCCACCAGGGACGGATCGCCTGTGCCCGTAAAGGCGTTGCCCAGGGCAGCAAAGGAAGTGAACATGTTCCACCCGGACCCCAGGTACTGCCGTGTCAGGAAGCCCCCGGTGCCATTGCCCGGATAGAGCCACAGTGCACCATCGGTACCGCGGGCCAGGACGTCTTCCCGGCCGTCACCGTTGAAGTCGCTGCCCTGCATGACGGCGTTGAAGATGTTCCAGCCAGTCCCGATCTGCTTCCACGGCTGGAATCCCCCGGCACCGTTGCCGGGGTAGAGCCACAAGGCTCCGTCCGCGGCCCGTGCCAGGATGTCGGAGCGGCCATCGCCGGAGAAGTCGCCCGGTGCCAACAGCTCAGTGAATCCTTGCCAGCCCGCACCAATCTGTTTGCGGGCCAGGAACTGCCCCTTCCCATCGGTCGGATAAAGCCACAGCGTCCCATCGGAGGCCCTGGCCACCAGATCCGGGTGCCTGTCGCCGTCGAAGTCGCCGACGCTCAGAACCGACGTGAAGATGTTCCACCCGGTCCCCACCTGTACGCGTGGCAGGAAGCCACCCGAACCGTTCCCCGGGTAGAGCCACAGCATGCCGTTGGCTCCCCGCGCCAGGATGTCGCCCACGGAGTCGCCGTCGAAATCACCGGCTTCCCACACCTGGCTGAATTGGTTCCAACCGCTTCCGATCGCCAGCCGCTCGGCAAAGCCGGTCCCGTCACCCGGGTAAAGCGTCATATCGGAACCAACGCCAAGGACATCCGCCTTGCCGTCGCCGGTAAATTCCTGCCCGCCAACAATGTCACCGGCCAGGTTCCAACCGGTTCCGACGGCGGTACGCGGCAGGAGGCTGCCCGCGCCGTCGCCGGGGTAGACGAAGAGGGCGCCGTCCGACGTGCGGGCAAGGAGTCCTGCCATGCCGCCACCGAAAGTGCCCGCCGCGGAAAGACTGGTGAACACATCCCAGCCTTGGCCGATCTGCCGCTGGTCCAGGAATCCACCCGAACCGTTGCCGGGATAAAGCCAGAGACGGCCGTCGGAACTGCCGGCAATGAGGTCTGCCCGGCCGTCGCCGTTGAAGTCACCGGGAGCCACCAACTGCGTAAAGCCCTGCCAGCCATACCCTGCCTGGCTTCGGGGCAGGAAGCCGCCCTTGCCATTGCCCGGGTAGAGCCATAAGGCGCCGTCGCTGCTGCGCGCCAGGATGTCGGCGAAGCCGTCGCCAGTGAAATCGGACGTGCCCAGGACCGCGTTGAAGATGTCCCAGCCGGAGCCTATCCGTACAGGGTCCTCGAGGCGGTTCCCGGGGAGGCCTGCGTAGAGGAGAAGCGAACCGTCCGCTTCGCGGGAAAGGACGTCGGCCAGCTTGTCACCGTCGAAATCTCCGGCGGAGAAGCTCATTCGTGTCTTGAGTTTCGTGTCCGCATTGATGGTGACCGTGGCGGAGGTTGAACTGACCGAGTTGATGGTCACCCTGGTACCTGTGTAGGTGGTGAAAGTGCTCCCGGCCTGCCAGGCGTGGTTCTGGCTGTACCAACCACTGAACGGCGTGGTGTCCGGCATGAGGATCAGCGACGAAGCAATCGTGGCACCGCCGCGCTGGACAATTTTGACGCCTTTGTTGCCGCCTGAAAGGTAACTGTCGTAGCCAACCGGCTGCCGAAGTTCCAGGTAATAGACCTCCTTGCTGACGGGGTCCGTGAACTTGAGGGCCCGCTGGGCTTCGGTGCCTCCCCAGGGCTTAAGCGTGTAGCTCTTGACTCCCGCGGCCACGCCGGTGTCGCGGATCTCATCGCCTCGCCCGAGTCCGCCGTAGTCCCAGAAAGTGGAGCTGATGACGGGCGAGTTCCATTGCGCAGCGCCCATGATGTCGGTGGTATCGCCGTACTCGCGGATGTAGCAGGACGGGTCCGTGAACTGGCCGTTGCTGTTGACTCCGACGTCGGACGCCCCGCTGGTGCACTGCAGCGCATCAGCGTGCATCATGCCGATGACATGGCCGAACTCATGGCTCATGACGTTATTGGAGAAGTTGCTGATCTGCGGCATCAGGACGCGGCCGCTGTAACTGCCGCTGCTGTAGCCGGCGCCGAGCGCGTTTCCGGACAACGTGGTGGTGGGAATGAAGATCACCAGCGCCGTGTACGGGCTCGCCGACCACTTCAGCTCGCTGGTGATGGTGGAGATGATGGTGCTGTAGCTGTCGGTGGATTTCGCTTGGGATTGATGCCCGGCAACCTTGCTGTTGACCGTCATGGAGAGCTTGTTCGCTGTCATTGCCTGCCAGTAGGAACTGGTGGCGGCCACAGTCTTTTCGGCGTCGGCCATGGAGACAGTGTTGGAGTTGTCCGCGAGTTTTGCCGTCACCAGCCGGACACGGATGTCACCGCCCGGGCCAATCGCTGCTGCACCGTTGCTGAGGAGGGAGTCGACGTCGGACTGTCCCTTGGGTGCGCCGCCCACCGGCGGCTCTTCGAACGTGTGATCCGAGTGGGGCGTGCCCTCAATGAACTTCACGTTCGGATTGTCCGGGCCTGGGACAGGAACGGCTGTTGCAGGGGCCTGAACGAAAAACAGGCCGGTGGCAAACACCATCAAGCCTGTGGACAGCGCGATGGATCGCCGCAAAACACCCATTGAATCTCCCGGGGACGGAGCCTGTGGCTCCTGTGAGTCTCAAGAACCGAGATCAGGCTACAGCCGCAGCCCCACCACGCCGGGAAGGCAGGGCTGGGTCGATTGAAATGCAACCAACCCGGAATCCTAACCGGACCCTAACCGGCCCGAAATACCGTGGCAACAATGCCGGGCCACACTGGAATAGCCGGCAAGTGCAGGCACAAGCTCCAGCCCAGGAGGCCACCATGCTGAAGGAAGTCACAACTCACACAACACGTATACGCGCGATCAGCCAGCTCCACCGTGGAGACGAGATCGAAGCCCGCCTGTCCGTGGGACCCGCCTACGATGACGTGGTCATCCGCCGCGGACTGGTTCAGGAGACCGCGCCGGGTATCGGCGTCGTCTGGATCATGGACCACGCCTCAGGGTTGAGGAAAGCCATCAATACCGACGAATGCAGTGTTTGGCGCGTCGCCTGAACCGGCCTGACCCCAAATCCCGCTTAGCCGTCAATCCTGCTTAGCCGCCGGCCACGGACTGGACAATCAGGACCTCCTGTCCGGCAGCGACCTCCGTATCAAGACCCTTCAGACGCCGCACCTCATCACCGTTCACGTAAATATTCACGAAACGGCGGAGGGACCCGGTTTCATCACGCAGACGCCTGGCCAGCACCGGGTAATCTCCGGTCACCACATCAAGTAATTGTCCAACGGTCACAGCCCCGTCGGCGGACGCAGTCAGATAGGACTGTCCGCCGACGAGGGGCTGCAGGACACCAGGCAGCAGGACCGTAAAGTCAGCCACAACGGGGCCTAACCCGGCACCGGCGCGCTGGCTTGATCGCCCGGAGTGGGGTCAATCTCCTGGGCCGCTGCCTCCACTATCACTGCGGCTTCGGCAATCACTGTGGCTTCCGCCGCAGCCAGTGGCGCTTCCACTCCTGCCGTGTTGTCCACCACTACGGCGGCCCTTACGCACAGGACGTCCGGCAAGTGTGAGGCAACTTCCGTGAAGGTGCTGCCCTCATCAGCGCTGGCATAGACGGCACCTCCGCGGGTTCCGAAATACACCCCCACGGGCTCGGCCGTGTCCACGGACGCGGCATCGCGCAGTACGGCGTTGTACTCATGGTCCGGGAGACCGGCGTGCAGTTCGGTCCACGTGTTGCCGGCGTCATTGGTGCGGTGGACGCTGAGCTTGCTGTCCGGCGGGATGCGTTCGCCATCGGCCTTCAACGGAATCACCCACGCGGTTCCTTCGCGCCGCGGGTGCGTCAGCATGACGAAGCCAAAATCCGCAGGCAACCCGTCCGCGATCGATTCCCAGTTCTCCCCGTTGTCATCCGAGCGGTACACGCCGTGATGGTTTTGAGCGTACAAACGGCCCTCGACGGCGGCGTCTGCCGCGATCTTGTGGACGCATTGCCCGAACTCAGGGTTGGGATCGGGCATGAAGTAGGCCGAGATTCCTTTGTTCCGGGGCTCCCATGAGGTCCCGCCGTCGAGCGATCTGTACACGCCGCCCGTACTCATGGCGATATGGACTTTCTCGCCGGACGGGTCAACCACGATCGAGTGTGCCGCCGCTCCCCCGTAACCGGCACCCCATTCGCTGCGGTGGGGGTGGTCCCACAGCCCGCGGTTCAACTCGAAGTGCTCACCGCCGTCGGTGGATTTCCACACTGAAATCGGCTCGCACCCTGCCCACACGACGCCGGGCCGGGACTCGGCGTCGGGGTAGATCTGCCAGACGCGTTCCAGGGCTGCATCCGTGCCCTCCGGGAATTTGATGGCGCCTTGCTCCGGCTCGGTCCAACTGGCTCCAAGGTCGTCGGAGTGGGCGACGGTGGGCCCCCAATGCTCGGAACGGACTCCCACCATGATCCGGGTTTTGCCGTTGCGCGTATCTATCCCGATGCTGGGTATCTCGCTCATCAGGAAGTGCGGGCCGGAGAGGGACCAATCCTTGCGGTCCGGGCTGGTTGCCAGCCACAGGCCCTTTTTGGTCCCGATAGCCAGGACATAACTCTCTGCGTTATCTGCGGTTGCCATGAGTCCCATCGAACCATCGGTGCGGGTGGGTGGCAACGGTTTTCCGGGCGTATGTGGATAGTCGCAGTTTTGGGATGCCCTCAGCAGATTCGGCCGGACTTTCCATTGCTTTCAAACTCTGGGCAGAGAACTCCTAACGGTTACAGTGTCGCCAAACTCCAGATCGTGACGCGGAAATAGAAAAAAACTTTTCTGGAGCCAGAACCACCGTTGTCCCCCGGCGCGGGAGAAAACGTGCTTGACTGTGGTTTTGCGGTCACGAGGCCGGAACAACGTTGTTGGGGGAACAGATGTTTTGCGAGGTCAGGGAGTCATGAAGCCGTCACAAGGGAACTCTGCGGTCCCAGCGCGTTAGCGGGGCCGCGCCATGGTTGCAGCAGCACTGCAAGAGGGAGCAATAGTCCTGGACCCCTTCTCCGTAAGGATGGTCCTCGGCCTGGTCACCCTGGCCCTGATCGTCATTTCCTGTGTGTCGTCCCAGCGGAGACACTCGGCATACGCCGGGTGGTGGCGGGTTGCCTTATGCCTGTTCTTTGTTGGCAACGCCGCCTTCCTCCTGAACGGGACGGCCTCGCAATTCTGGGCAAACCCCCTGGGCAAGGCCCTGGTTGTTGCCGGTACCTTCTGCCTCTGGGCGGGAGCCCGTACCTTAAGGGACCGCCGCGCCACCCCGTGGCTCCTGGTACCGGCTCCCCTGCTCAGCGGACTTGCCTCGGCATTGGATGACCCGGGATCCGGAGTATGGTCGGGCGGCTTGACGTACCTCAGCCTGACCATGCTGGGAATCAGCCTGGCCGCCGTGGAACTGTGGTTCGCGAGGCCCGGACGCTCGCGGATCACCACGTTCCTGTCCTTGATTGCCGCGCTGACTGCCTTGTACTACTTGTCCCGCGGCATCACCTTTATGGCAGCCGGGCCCAACAGCGCGGTGTTCCTTGACTTCTTTGGTTACGCGCCGGCGGCCCTCATGCATTTGATGCTCCTGGTGTCCGTGTCCTCCACCATGAATACGCTCAGCAACAAGCAGCTGATCAAACGCCTCCGGGAACGTGCCGAGCGTGACCACCTGACGGGCCTGCTCAACAGGGGCGCGTTCCTGGACCTGGCAGCCCGGTCCCTCGCCCGGCCGTCCGGCCGGGGGGCAGCTTTGATCCTCGCCGACCTGGACCATTTCAAGGCAATCAACGACGAGCATGGGCATTCAGCCGGTGACGCAGCCCTCCGCGCCTTCGCTGCAGCCTGCACCGCCTCGGTCAGGTCAACAGACCTCGTAGGGCGATATGGAGGGGAGGAGTTTATCCTCTTCCTGCCCGGCGCCTCCCAACAGAGGGCCGAGGCAATCGCCTCCGAAATCAGTGACCACCTGCAGTCCATGAGGGGTCCGGACGGGTTGCCCTTCCCGACAGTGAGCTATGGCGTGACCTCCACGGGAACCGACGTCCAGGACCTTTCCTTCATGATCAACGTGGCCGACGCCGCCCTCTACAGCGCGAAGGCGCAGGGGCGGAACCGGGTGGTGGGAGCCGTGCCTGCGGGAACGGAACCCGCGCCCGAAGCCAGCCGTCCGCCGTCGTAAGTTCACATAGGTTGGTATCGCCTGGTGTGGCCTTATGCCTAGGCTGTGGGTGGCAAGTGAGAGTGGTTCCCACCCGTGAATCACGGAGGACAAACATTAACGGAGAGCGACGATGACTGAAGCAAACACCAATGCACGTGCACAAAAGCTGAAAGCCCTGCACGAGGCCCCCGAAATCCTGAGCGTGGTGAACGTGTGGGACGCCATCAGCGCCCGGACCATCGCAGAGCTTCCTGGGACGCAGGCGATTGCGACGGCAGGACATTCCATTGCGGCGTCCTTCGGATATGCCGACGGGACCATGCCTTTGGACGTCGCGCTGGATGGAGTAAAGCGGATTGTCGACGCCGTAGATCACCCTGTCAGTGCAGACCTGGACGATGGCTACGACAACCCGGCCGAGACCATCCGCCGGGCGATTGCGATTGGAGTGGTCGGTGCAAACGTCGAAGACCGACTCCGTCCCTTCGACGAAGCCGTTGCTCGCGTCCAGGCAATCATCTCGGCTGCCGCAGATGAAGGAATCGCATTCCAGCTCAATGCGCGCACCGATGCCATTGTGCGGGGCGGCGACCGCCCCATTGAAGAAAGCATCCAGGATGCCATCGCCCGCGGCCGCGCTTTCCTCGACGCCGGTGCTGCCCTGGTCTTCGTGCCCGGCGCCATGACCCGTGAGGTCATCGAGCCGCTGGTTGAAGGCCTCGGCCACGGCAAGCTTTCGGTGATCGGCGCCCCGGGAGCCCTTCCGGCTGCAGAACTCCAGGAACTCGGTGTGGCCCGGGTGTCCTACGGTCCGTTCACCCAGCGCGTGGCCTTGCGGGCACTGCAGGATCTTGCCTCGGATCTTTACGGCTCCGGCGTGATCCCGACCGACACTCCGGCGCTGAACTAGCCGGGCCACTCCTGGCCTGTTCCGTCGGTGGCGGCGGGACAGGTCAGGAGCCGGAGCGGGTGTCGAAGGCAGCTGCGGATTCCCGCAGAAGCCGGGCCACCGTGTCCACGGGCAGGCTCGCTGCCCGACGGCGATCGAAGCGTCGCAGGGCGATGTGCCGGGTGCCCAAACCAGGAACGTCCAGGATGTCCACATGGTCGTGGACCACTCCCGTGAGCGCAAGGGTGGGCACAATGGCCACCCCCTCACCGGCAGCGACGAGTGCCAGCGCCGTCAGGGTGTCGTGGTACTGATGAACAGTCTCAATCCGTGCCCCCGTGGAGTGCCGGAGGCGTCCGAGCACTGCGGTATTGGCTGCTGATGACTCCACCCCCAGCCAGGGCAAGTGCAAGCGGCTGAGATCGATGTTATCCGTGCCCAGCAGGCTGCCTGCGGGCACCACAAGTTTCCACGGCTCATCCATCAAGGGCTCCTGGACCATTCCGGCGGCCATCGGATGCTGCTCTGCCGCCGTCGAGTCCTGTTCGATCACCACGGCATCGAGCTGGCGCTGGCGAATCAGCCTCATCACCGCAGGGAAGCTGTCCTCCACGATCTGGATCTGCAGCTGGGGGTATTGGCTGCGCCATTCCGGAAGGCGCGGGATCACTACTGTGCGCATGAAGCTGGTGAAGCCGCCCACCCGTACAACGCCTGCGATATTCACTTCGCTCTGCATCCGGGCCCTTGCGACGTTGAGCGCACGCTCTATCTCTTCCCCCGCCTCTGCCATGGCCAGGCCCGCGGGTGTGAGCACTGACCCTTTGGGGGTTCGAAGGAGCAGCGACTGCCCCGCCTCGGCCTCAAGTTTGCTCAACTGCTGGGACACCGCGGAGGGCGTAATGCGCAGTTCATCGGCAGCTGCGAGGACGCCTCCGGTACGGGCGACAGCAAGAAGGACCAAGAGTCTGCGGGGGTCCACATCCATGTTAAGCGCTCCTAAACTCCGTCTTCAGAAGATTGCAATTGATCTAAAGGCAATCCTCGCCCAATATTGACTCAAAAGCACGATTCAGCCTCGAAATACCGATCAGCTAATCAAGCCTCCACTCCGGATCACACGCCGCTCACCGGCGCCTTCCGGGGTGCCCAAATCCCGAAAGGAAATCCCATGGAACTGCTGTTCGAAATCACCGGCTGGGCCGGCGCAGTGGCAATGCTCGGCGGCTACTTGTCAGTGTCCATGGGCTGGTTGCAGGCAGGCACCACCTTCCAAACCGTCAACCTCCTTGGTTCGTGCGCTTTCATCATCAATGGGACGCTCCACGGTGCATGGCCTTCCGTAGTGACCAACGTGGCCTGGTTCCTGATCTCAGCAGTGTCGCTGCTCCGGATGCGGGCAAAGGAACGGCAGGAGCGCGAGGCTCAGCAGGCACAGGTTCAGGAACGGGCTCAAAGGACCTCCTCCCTTGGCCCGGACACCGCCGCCCAGGTCATCGTCGCGGCCACCCGCCCCAGCGCCATCGCCGCATAGCCTCCGCCCGGCACCAAAGTCCTTCAACGGCACCGGCGCCGGCATCACAAAAGGTAACGTCCCGACGTCGTGCCTGGTACCGGAGCCTATTCTGGGCAGTAGCCGCCGCCCAACCGTGAAGGAAGCCAATGCCCACTCCCGAACATCCCCTGCGCAAACTTGGTTTCCTCACCATCGGCCTGTTCGATCCCGCGGATCCGGCCGCAGGGCACCGGTCCACCTTGGAGATCATCGAGCTTGGGGAACGGCTGGGTTTCGACAGCGCATGGCTCCGGCACCGGCATCTGCAGTTCGGGATTTCCTCGCCCGTTGCGGTCATGGCAGCAGCAAGCCAGCGCACCTCAAGGATTGAGCTGGGAACTGCCGTGACGCCGCTGGGTTGGGAAAACCCTTTGCGCCTGGCCGAAGACCTGGCCACCGTGGACCTTCTCTCTGGTGGACGCATCAACCCGGGGCTGAGCGTGGGGGAACCCATGAATTACGACACCGTGAAGCATGAGCTCTACCCGGACACGGCCGATGTAGAGGATTTCAGCTACGCCCGTGTGAACCGGCTTGCCCGTCTGGTCGCCGGGGAGAAAATCCGGGAATTTTCCGGCAAACAAGGCGTGGTGGAGGAATTTTCGCACCGCGTGGAACCACATTCTCCGGGCCTGCGTGCGCGGCTTTGGTACGGGGCTGCGAGCATGAAATCGGCGGTGTGGGCCGGGGAAAACGGCTTCAACCTGCTCTCCAGCAGCGTGATCTTCCCGGACAAGGACCAGGAACCGGACTTTGCCAAGGTCCAGCAGTCCCAGATCCGCGCCTATCGCGAAGCCGCAGCCCAAGGAGGCCATCCTGCCCGCGTCTCCCAAGGCCTGGTGGTGATTCCCACAGACTCGGCCTCACCGGACCAGCGGCAGAAATACCAGCGGTATGTGGACCAACGGACCCCACGTACCCGTGCGCCCCAGGGACCGAAGGGCATGATGTTCGCCCAGGACATTATCGGAACCAGCGAGGAGATCGCCGGGCAACTCTACGCCCACCAAGGTTTCCAAGAGGTGGACGAGGTGGCATTCGCGCTGCCCTTCAGCTTTGAGCACGAGGACTATGTGCAGATCCTCACCGACATCGCGGAGAAACTCGGGCCGGCCCTGGGGTGGACGCCCGCCGCCTGACAGGCGTCGCGGGCAAGGCCGCGTCAGACCGGCGTCGCGGGTCAGGCCCCGCCAGACCGGCGTCGGGGCCACGCAGCGTCAGTCCGGCGTCGCGGGCCACGCAGCGTCAGTCCACAAACTCCGACTGTGTCTCGATAAAATCCCAGTCCGCCTCCGTCAGCACACCGCTGACCTTGTCCGGATGGGGACCCCCGGCTTCGGCAATATGCTGCAGTACGGGCAGGGGAAGCTCATCGACGCGCAGGTTTTCCCGCAACCATTCTTTGCTGTCCAGGTGCAGATCGAGCCACCACATGAAAATTTCCATCGCGGACCGCCTTCTTTCGGATGTGCCGTGGGTTCAAGTACGCCGCAGGCACGGATTAACCGTAGGCCGGGGCGGGGGTGTCTACAAGGGTCCGGCCCTTGTGGCCGGCCGCGCTTAGGGCCACTCTGTTCCTAGGGGAATTCCCGGCGTACGCTTCGTTGGCCGGACTCCCGTCACACAAGGGATCCGCCATGGACTGTGACATGGAGCTGGAGATTGATGCCGGCTCTGGACGCGGCGAATATGCGGTGCACGTGGTCCGTGCACCGGCGGGAGGCCACGCTTCGGGCACGTTCACCCTGGACGTGGATGGCATCCTGGAACGGCTCCCCCAACTTGAAGCCACGGTCCTGGCCTCTGCCGTGGCTGCCCGAAGGACCATGCCGGTGGCTGAAATGGCCGTCCGGGAAGTGGGACAACAGTTATTCCAGGCCCTGTTCACCCGCGAGGTTTACGGCACGTACCGGGCCAGCCTGGGCGCCGCGCAGCACGCCGGCCAGCAGCTCAGGGTGGTTCTAAGGTTGTCGGCGCCGGAACTGGCCACCATGCCCTGGGAGACCTTGTTCGACCCCGAAACTGAAACCTACCTCTGCCAGACCGAGCCCCTCCTCCGCCACATCCCCGCACCGGACTACAACCTGAATCCCTTGGATGTGGAGCCCCCTCTGCGCATCCTGGGAATTGTTGCCTCACCGCGGGACCTGCCCTCATTGGATGTCGCTGCCGAGAAAGAACACTTGGCCCGGGCCTTGGCTGGCCCCGTTTCCGAAGGCCGGGTGGAGCTGGTCTGGGCGAAAACGGGGACCTGGGATGATGTGCAGTCCTTGCTGTTGGCCGGGCCTTGGCATGTGGTCCATTTTGTGGGCCACGGCGACTACGACTCCCGAACCGACGAAGGCAGGATAGCCCTGGTGGGTCCCGACGGCAGGGCAGCCATGGTCCGCGCCGTCAGGTTGATGGCCCTGCTCAGCGTCGCCGCGCCACGCCCGAGGTTGGTGGTGCTGAACTCCTGCTCATCCGGGGAAATGGGCCAATCAGACCTTTTCTCAGGGACGGCGTCGGCCCTGGTCAGGAGCGGCATTGGCGCCGTCGCTGCCATGCAGTTCGCCATCAGCGACTACGCCGCCATCGCCTTCGCCCACGGCTTCTACGCCGCGATCGCCAACGGCCGCACCGTGGATGAGGCGGCGCGCGTCGGCAGGATCTCAGTCATGGCCAGCCCCGACGGAACGCTCGAATGGGTCACCCCGGCCCTCTACGTCCGCGGCGGCACCACCCAACTGTTCACGTTGAAAGGAACACCGCGCACTCCGGCGGCAGTTGAAGGCACGGCGCAGGTTGGAAGCGGGGCGTCCGTTGAAAGTTCGACGGCGGCCAGCACCCCGGCCGGCCAAGCTGCGGCACCAACCGACGCAGGTTCGACGGCGGCCAGCACCCCGGGCGGCCAAGCTGCGGCACCAGCGGACGCAGGTTCGACGGCGGCCAACACCCCGGGCGGCCAAGCTGCGGCACCAGCCAACGCAGGTTCGACGGCGTCACCGCCCGACCCGGTAAAGGACCCCCGTTTACCGACCCAAACGGCACCATGGGCATCTCCTCAGGTACCGGGCAGCCCCGGGCAAGGCACACAGCCCGGCGCCAACTCGCCGCAGGCCAGCGCCGGGCAAGGCCATATCGGGCAGGCCAACGACGGGCAGGCAGATACCAATCCAGTGCCCCAACCGCGGGCCGCCCAAGAGCAGGCCATGAAACGGGCGCAACTGAGGGCGCTGTATGTCCAAGCTTCCGCCGAGTTGAGGGCCCGCCGACTGGAACAGGCCGTGGAACTCTTCGAAGACCTCCTGACGCTTGAGCCCGGGTACCGGGACGCGACAACCCTGAGAGACAACGCGAGGCAAAGACTGGAACTGGATCGCACTTATCGCGAAGCACTGGAGGCTGAGGAGGCCGAAGATTGGCTGGCCGCAGCAGATGGCTTCGCCGCGGTCCAGGACCACCCCGCATTCCCTGACGCTGCCTCCCGACGGCAGGACTGCGAGCGCCGCCAACGAATCTCGGACCTGCAAGGTGAGCTCCGATACCATTCCTCCCTCGGCTCCTGGGAGGCGGTGCTGGACGTTTCAGCAGAGCTGGCTACCGTGGATCCGCTCGCCGCAGATCCGGACGGGCTCGCAACGGCAGCCCGGGAAGAACTGGAGAAAGCCAGGCCCACGGAGCCTTCGAACGTTGAGGTGGCCGGGACCGGGATGGATGCGGTGTCCGGGGAAAGGAAGCCGGAGGGCTCGTACACGGCAGCCGATCCCCCGGTTCGGCCGGCACGGAAAACGGCGGCATTTACCGCGCCCTCAACGGACCCGGGTCAAGCCCGTCGCCCATTGAAAGGCTCCGGCCGGACAATAGCCCCATCCGCAACAGGCCCGGCCCCCTCCGCCACCGCGGGCGAGGTCAGCGCACCCCCAGCCACAACGCACCCAGCCACATCCACATCCAAGGCCGAGGCACCCGCTGCCATCCCGCCGTCGAACGCCGGCGTTTCAAGAGGCGAACCGTCGATAACCGCCGCCCCAACACCAAGCCCTTCCGTGGCGGTCCCCGGAGACGGGCTGACGACACCCCGGTGGATGCCGCTGTTGTGGGGAGGTGTCGCACTGGTGGTGGCCGGCGGCCTTGGCGCATGCTTCGCGGTCTACTTCCTCTGGCTGGACGACAACTATTGGTACGAGAGCGGGGGCGATGGGTCCCTCCGCGTCGTCTACGGCCTGGTGGCACCCCTGGGGTACGTGCTGTTGGCGTTGGCGGGACTTCCCGACCGCACCGCCGCCGGCAGGGTGGCGATGGTGGGCGTGGTGGTTTCCGGGGCTGTTTTTGGGCTTTCCGGACTCAACGAAACGGTGGACGCCACCGCCGTCGTTGCCAGCTTTGTGCATGCGGGCCTGGGCGCGTGGGCGGGAATCCTGGCCTTGAGGTCCCGCACCTCCACGCCGTTCGGATGGCTGCTCATGTGGCCCACGGTGACAGTCCCGCTGGTGTGGGTGCAGGACAAGGGAGTCTTCCTTGAATCCTGGTACCGGACGCATGCGTACTTTGTGTTGATTCAGCTTGTGGTTGTTTGTGCAGCGGGGGTCGGACTGGTGGTGGCGGCCCGCCGCCTTGCCGCAGCGGAGAAGGGACAGGAACATGAGCAGGTTGGTTGAATTCACTACCGACGACGGCGGCACGGTAGTTGTGGAGGTCGCTAACGCCGCGGGGAGCCTGGTAACAAGGGGCGGGGATCACGCCGGGGACCATTCGGGGGTCTTTGCCCGGGCCCAGCAGACCTTTGAGCGGGCCCTGGCCCATGTGCGCCCAGCGGTCCAAGGGGTGATCGATGAGCTTCTGAGCCTGGAAAACCGTCCGGATGAGGTAAGCGTGGAATTCGGGATAGACCTCCATGCCGAGGCGGGTGCGTTCATCGCTTCGGCGAGTACGGCATCGAACTTCAAGGTGCGACTGACGTGGAACAAGCCGACGGAAACCTGATGCCCCTACGCCTCTGAACAGCCTGTTCATTGGGGCACCCCGGCGCAACAATAAGGGTATGGCTGTGGAAGATTTCAGCGGACCGATTCCCCTGGTGGTGGGAGTTCTTCCGGACCAGCACGTGGAGGTCCTGCAGACCGCCCGGACGTTGGCCGAGCGGCTCGGCGTGCCGTTGGTGTGCGCCTATGTGGACGAGGCCAGCTACCTCGTTGAGTGGGACCCCTCGCGGGAGACACACCGGATGTCGCTGCACCCTGAGAAGGACAACGCCGACGTCGAAGCCGTCCGGGGTGACCTCGGCAAAGCGATCGCGGAAGCGATGGACGGCGGCACCGCCGAGTGGACGTTGCGTCTGCTGGCGGGAGATCCGGCACGGGCACTGGGCAGGCTTGCCGCTGATATCAACGCTTCCATGATCATTGTGGGAACACCCGAGCCCGGGTTTGGCCACCGGATTTCCGAGGCCCTCAACGGCTCCGTGGCCGCTTGGTTGAGCCATCACCAACGTCGGCCGGTGCTGATTGTGCCCCAGAAAAAGCGGCCGGAAGCTCCCCATGGAAACTAAAGCGAAAGTAGTTATTCGAGGTGGTGGCGAAGGGGTTGCGGGCAACGTAGAGTGATTACTGCAGGGTAGCGAAAGCCCCTGCTCAAAGGCCGCTCCGGAGTGCGTATCCCCCAATAACGCACTCCGGAGCTCTTTTGTTTAAGCAACCTTCTCTCACATCCCCTCCCCTTCAGCCGGACGCTCTTCCACATCCCCTCCCCTCCCGGCCAGCGCTCTCTCACATCCCCTCCCCTTCAGCCGGACGCTCTCTCACCTCCCACGCTGACGGACGACGGCGGCGCTAATGGTGAGTGCCGTCGTCGAGCCTTATGGGGGCGGCCTTCAACGGGTGGCGGCTTCAGGCCGCGTACCGTCGCCACCCGCTTTGGATCTCCGAGAACGGCAACACGCCCACCGCACCAGCGTGTCCAGCCGTCAGCCGATTCAAAGTGGGTGGCGACGGCAAGGCCTACTTTTGGAAACGGAGCTTCCACGGCGTGAGCGCCGACTCCAACGCGGATGGGAAATCACAACGGCTCAGCCGAACAGCCACGCTGCCCCAAGAAGCAGCGGCACGGCCAGGATGCTGGTGAACACCGCCGTGGATTGGGCAATGCCCTGGCCCACGCCGTACCGGACCGCGTAGAGCACCACGTTTTGGCCGGTGGGAAGGATGGCGCAGGCGGTGACCACGAACGTGCTGAACGGGTCCAGATGGAACATGAATGCCGCCAGGATCCAGGCAAGCGCTGGCTGAACAGCAGATTTGAGGATCACGGCCACAGTGGTGGGCGCCCGATCGCCGATGCCGGGCCGGACGGAGAGCCCGTGCAGGGACATGCCGAAGATGATCAACATCAGCGGCACAGCCAACTGGGCCACAAGCGACAGGGGGTCGAGGATGAGCGAGGGCACTTCGATGCCCAAAGCGCTCACGCCCACCCCGAGAATTGCTGCCACGGTGACAGGGTTGCGGAACGGGATGGACAGCACGCGCCAGACGGAGACATGTTTGCCCGCGGGATCTGTGAGGTCGAGGATGGTCAAGGCGATGGGTGTCACGATGGCCAGCTGAAACAGCATGATGGGCGTGACGTACGTGGCGCTGCCGAGGATATACAAGGACAACGGCACCCCCAAATTGGTGGAGTTCACGATTCCCACGGACAGCGCGCCGATAGTGGTCCGCCGGACACCCCAGCGGCAAATGAGGCCAGCCACGGTAAACACGAGCATGACCGCCACCGCGGTGACCACCGAAATCAGGCCCGTGGCACTGAGGACATCTGAAATATGGCGCGAGGCAATCGCCGAAAACATCAGGCAGGGCAGCCCCACCATGAAAGTCAGCGTCGAGAGAACCTTGCTGCCCTCGGGACCCAGTGCCTTGGTCCTGCCAAGGATGTAGCCAATGAGCAGCACCACGCTGACCACAAAGAAACCTTGAAGGACTCCGTCCACACCGTTTTCCTTAATCCGTAACTCTGGAGGCCCGGCTGGTGACGCAGGCTGGCTGGGAACGGATTAACCCTATCGGGCAGGAAACGGCGGGGCTGCCACGCGTTGTCACCACCCACTTTGGATCCGAAACCACCTCGACACGCCACAAAGGAAGGCGTGTCAGGCCGAACCAACACTCAAAGAAGGTCAGGAAGGCACACGCCGAACCACTACAGACGCAGGAACGGCCGGGACGCGCTGCCGCTTGGCATAGACCCTGGCCCGCTGGCTGGACAACGCCAAGAGGACGAGGATGTCCGAAGCCAGGCCGGAGAGGCCGGCTTCCAGGGTGAGGTTGGCAGTCCCGGTGGAATAGTCGACGGCCTGCACCAGGATCGAGATGGAGCTCAAAGCCATGGCGATCACCCGGGCCCCATTGCTGCCAAGGAAGATCCGCCAGGCCAGGAAAACCTCGCCAAGTCCGAACAGCAGGACGATGACCGCCATGGTGACGATTACCGACGTCGTGGTTTCCGCATCCAGGACGACATCTTCAAGGCCAATGTCGCCGCCTGACGTCAGCAGTGTCATCGCCAACGTAAAAGCGGCTATGGCCCGGATGGCAACCAGGACCGCACCGGTCACGATGGGTGCCGGACGCCGGTCACGGCTGTCGGTCCGGCTGGGCGGCTGGTCGGCGGGGACGGAGACGCTTCGGGCATCGACAATGGGTAGGTCGCCGTCGGTTGAAATGGAATCACCGCCGCCGTTGCGCGTGTGGTAGCCGGTGGAAAAGTCCTTGATGACGTGCACGGAGACGCTGGATTCGGCAGCCGACACGGTGGAAACGACGTGGTCCCGCTCCACGTCCGTGTTCTGCTCGATTTTGTGCGTGATCTGCAAGGTGAAGAGCGAGAAGCCGACACTGCGGTCGTATGTTCCGGCGGCGAGCCAGTCCACTTGGTGCCCGCCTGGAAGGAGCCACCCTTCAGGGCATCGCCAAAAGCGGACGTGGTGGCGTTTGCCGGGGGTGTTGTTGACCTCTTGCTGGTAGGCAAAGTCCTGCTGCCGGTCGAAGAGATACAACGGGCTGACCGGAGCCTCGGTATAGCTCTGCCGGAAGATGGTGGAACTGACGATGCGCCGGCTGCTGGCGAAGGTGACGTCGTCGGCCAGGGTCCACCCGGCGGACCTCATGATCGCATGGACTTGGGGTTCGGCCCCCAGCAATGCGACGTTGACGGGGTCACCCAGCAGCCCGTCGCTGGTCCGGGCGCGGCCAATGAAATACCCGGGAACGTAAATGGTGGTCAGGATCCGGTGCAGCCGCGGCAACAGCAGGTAGGCAAGGAATGCCCAGAATACGAAGGAGAACCACAGTTGGCCCCACCCCAGATGGAAGCTTTCGCCCACCAGCAGGAATGCCAGCCATACCGTGGCGGCTCCACCGAGGACGAAGAACCCGTGGTCGAGCCTGCTGTCCGTGGCGTCCTTGTTCGGCGCTGTGTCCATGAAGCTCCCCCCTGTGGCCCCTTAAGCTTGGGACTTCGGGTGGCAGTTGTACAGGCTTAGGCCCGCAGTTTCGGTACGTCGAGCTGGCCGTGGGCGATAAGCCACTGCAGGGATTCCAGGATTGCCTTCTCGGGTTCGTAGCGCGGCGCGTACCCGATCATCGATACAGCCTTTTGGATGCTCACGCAGTGGTTGCGGGACAGGTGGGCCCAGCTGATATCGGCAGCTTCCGCAGTGGTGCTCCGGCGGAACTCCTCCCAGCCCACCGTTTCCATACGAGGCTCCTGGCCAAACCACGATGCCGCCATGCCCACGTAACCCCGAACCGTCAACGCGGTGGGGGCAACAATGTTGAAATCTTCCCCGGCAGCCGATTCCCGGTTCAGGATGGCTTTCTCGAAGGCCTGGGCGACGTCGTCGGCGTGGACGTGGTGCATCAACTCGGTGCCGTTCCCCGGAACCTGGAGTGCGTGCCCTGCGGCAATCGTCTTCCACACTCCCGGGTCCAGGTTTCCCAACGGCCCGATCGGCTGCCATCCGGGACCCACGATGTGCCCGGGATGAATCGACGTGGTGGCCAACCCGCCCGCTGCCGTCTCTTCCTTGAGCAGGCGTGCAATGTCCCGCTTCCGGATCCCATACTCATCCAGGGGCTCTGCAGCGGAGTCCGCGCCTTCCACAAGGGGCAACTTCAGGCTGATGCCGTAGCGCCAAATGGAGCCGCAATGCAGCAGATGGCCGGTCCCGCCGCGCAGGCGTCCAAGCAGCGCGCTGGCAGATTCGGGCGTGAAGCAAATGAGGTCAACCACGACGTCGGCACCCAGTTGCGCTACCCGGTCGCCAAAGCTGCCCTCCCGGTCCTCTTGCTCCCGGTCCGCGGTTACCTGGCGGACCTGCTGCCATTCAGGCGCAGCAATATAGGAATTGCCGGTCCCGCGGCTGATATTGATGACTTCATGCCCGGCCCGCACGAGCCTGGGTACAAGGAAGGACCCGATATGGCCGCTGCCACCGATCACCACGATTTTCATTGTTCTCCGATCTCCACGAGCCACGGTACTGGCAGGTGAGGGCCTTTCGGTAGGGCCGAACGCAGTTCCTGGAAAGTGGAGTGGCGGTCCTTCTAAAGAACAGCAAAAAGCACCCTTTGAAGCCCGACGTCGGCACTCACCCGGGTGCCGACGTCGGGCTTCTTTGCAGTTGGCCTCCAAGCACTGAACGTCAAGCCGCTGAATAATAACGAGACTTACTTGTTCGCGGGTTCGACAAACCGCAGGCCAACGTGACTAGCATGAATAGTCCGGGGCAGCCCGGGTACGTGACCTCTTGAACGACCCCCTCGGACGGTCGGCGTTGACGCGGCGACCACGTAAAGGAGAAAACTGTGCGGGAGCCTGCAGTCAGCGAGAGCGTGTCAGAAACCAGCGGAACTCCGGAAGAAAATTCGGAGGAAACGCCACAGGAAACGCCCGATGAAAGCGTGAGCGAACCGGCGGAAATCACTTTCGACGAGCAGTTCTACCCGGCCCGCCCCAAGGCGCTGAGGCCCATTGCCCGCAGGCGGCAATTTTTCGCGGCCCGCCCTTCCCTTGAATTCGACGGCCTGAACTCCACCTATGTGGATTGGCTCCGGAACCAGTCCATGCTGGGGGACGCCAACACCATGGCCCGGCAGCTTTCCGGCCAGGCGAGCATGTGGC
Source organism: Arthrobacter sp. StoSoilB20 (assembly GCF_019977295.1). Taxonomy (NCBI): domain Bacteria; kingdom Bacillati; phylum Actinomycetota; class Actinomycetes; order Micrococcales; family Micrococcaceae; genus Arthrobacter; species Arthrobacter sp. StoSoilB20. The sequence continues at coordinate 4,669,137 of NZ_AP024651.1, forward strand.
AGAACTCCTATGCCAGGCCCAACCCCCGCGCTGCCGTGGAGCGCGCACCTGTCTGGTTCACGGCCTACCCGTTGTCCTTCATCACCAAGGATGGCCAGTCCTTCCTCTCGGCGCTGGGTGATCCCGAGCTTTGGGATGCGTTCAGCAAGATCGGCATTCGCGGTTTGCACACAGGCCCGGTGAAGCTGGCCGGCGGCATCCGTGGCTGGTCGCAGACTCCCAGCGTGGACGGGCATTTTGACCGCATCTCCATGGCGATCGATCCCGCGTTCGGCACCGAAGAAGAGTTCCGCCAAATGTGCGAGGTCGCCAACAAGCACGGCGGAACCATCATTGACGACATCGTCCCGGGGCACACCGGCAAGGGTGCCGACTTCCGGCTGGCTGAGATGAACTTCCGCGACTACCCGGGGATCTACCACATGGTGGACATCCCCGAGGAAGACTGGCACCTGTTGCCGGACGTCCCCGAGGGCGCGGACTCGGTGAACATCAGCCCGGCTGCCGAGGAAGCCCTGCAGAAGGCGGGCTACATCATCGGGCGGCTGCAGCGGGTCATTTTCTATGAACCCGGCGTGAAGGAAACCAACTGGAGCGCCACCAAGCCAATCATCGACACCACCGGAAAGACCCGCCGCTGGGTCTACCTCCACTACTTCAAGTCCGGACAGCCTTCCATCAACTGGCTGGACCCAACCTTCGCAGGCATGCGCCTGGTTGTCGGCGACGCCTTGCACTCGCTGCTGGACCTCGGCACCGGTGCGTTGCGGCTCGATGCCAACGGATTCCTCGGCGTCGAAAAGAGTGCGGAGGAGGAGCCGGGCTGGTCGGAGGGCCACCCGTTGTCGGAGGCCGCAAACCAGCTGATCGGGTCCATGATCCGTAAAGTGGGCGGGTTCTCCTTCCAGGAACTGAACCTCACCATTGATGACATCAAAGCCCAGTCGGAGTCCGGGCCCGACCTCTCGTACGACTTCATCACCCGGCCCGCGTACCACTACGCCTTCGTCACCGGAGATACCGAATTCCTGCGTTTGACCCTGCGCCTCTCCATGGAGATCGGGGTGGACCAGGCTTCCCTGGTCCATGCCCTCCAGAACCACGACGAGCTCACCTACGAGTTGCTGCACTTCGCAGCCGGCCACAGGGAGGACATTTTTGAGCTGGGCGGCGAAGAACTGACCGGCGCCGAAGTTGCCGAGAAGGTGCAGGAAACCCTGCGGGAACGCCTCACGGGCGCGAACGGCCCGTACAACGCACTCTTCACCACAAACGGCATCGCCTGCACCACGGTCAGCTTCATCACGGCCGCGCTGGGTATCACGGACCAGGACGCCATCACCCCCGAGCAGGAAGCCCAGGTACGGGATGCCCACGTGCTGTTGTCCATGTATAACGCGCTGCAGCCGGGCGTCTTCGCGCTCTCCGGCTGGGACCTCACCGGCATCACGGCCCTGGACCGCGAGACCGTCAAGGAGCTGACGTCGCAGGGTGACACCCGCTGGATCAACCGCGGCGCCCACGACCTCATGGGAACCAGCCCCGAAGCGAAGACCTCGCTGGCAGGCATGGCCCGGGCCCGCAGCCTCTACGGCTCGTTGCCTGAGCAGCTCAACGATCCAAGCTCCTACGCACGTCGGCTCCAGCAGATCCTCACAGTGCGGGAGGAGTCGGGCATCGCCACCAGCACCTTGCTGGACGTGCCCGAGGTCTCCAACCGGGGGCTGCTGGTGTTGGTCAACCAGCTCGCCGACGGAGCACTCCAGGTCACCGTGCTGAACTTCTCGGACCAGGACATCGCCGGCAGCATCCAGTCCTCACACCTCGTTCCGGGAGCTGCCGTGCATGACCTGTTCAGCGGCGAGGACGTCGGCCAGGTGGATGATCTGTGCAGCTTCTTCCTCCAGCTCGGGCCGTTCCAAGGCACGGCGCTGCTGTTGAAGGACCCTGTTGTGGAGGAAGAGTCCGCCGAATAGAACGCACGACGTCGGCACTCACGGTGAGTGCCGACGTCGCGGTTTGGTGTTATTCAGGCTGCGTCGAAACCGGGGCATCGCGCCAGGACTGAACCAGGAAACCGCCGCCTGATGGAAGGCACTCGTTGGGCGGCAGGCCCTCGGGAGTGCCGCCACCGCCGAACGAGAATTCATCGCCGATGTTGAACGCCACGCCGTCCGGCAGCACAACCCCCTCGTTAGTGACTTTGGTTCCGAAGGGGAAGATCAGTCCATGGAATTTTCCGTCCCCTGGGTTGCTGACTATGCAGCCGCCGCTGCTCAGTCCCAAGGTTCCCGTGGCGAGCGCTTCCATGAAGACGTTTACGTCTTCGTCCGTGGAAACAGCCGCCTTATTGCCGTTGCCACCGGTAATAATCCTGGCGTTCCCCGTCGCATCTTTGAGCCCCGTAATCTCCGGCAGGGGCGAAAGGCCTGGCGGGTTCGACGCGTCCTCCTGAACAGTACCGGACTGCGTTGCAGCCGGCGCAGCTTGCTCGTTGGGGGGAGCCGGCATGGAGGACGTCAGGACCACACCCAGAACAACTGCTGCTGCCGCGGCCGCCAACCCTGCACCGGCCAGCACCCGGAGGCGGCGTCCCTTGGGCGAGCGTCGGTGGAGATCTTCTACGAAGCCCCCGACAGAAAGCTGCTCTGCATCGGTGCGCATGACGGCCAGGCTCTTCTCCCGGCTCCGGGCCAGTTCATCCTCTGTTACCGTCAAGGCGGGATCGGCAGAAGCCAGGCGGTCCAGGGTAGACGTTTCGTTGTTACGCATTGCGGGGATCCTCCGTGGTGTGGTCCGTCCGAAGCAGTTTGCTGAGCTCTTTCCGCGCCCTGTGTAGCCGCATCCTGACCGCTGTGGCCGTGACATCGAGCAGGTCGGAAACCTCGGCAGAACTGAATCCATCCCAGTACGTCAGGAGAAGGACCTCGCGTTCCTCCGGTCTGAGCCGGTCCAGCGCTTCCCTCACCTCGCCGTCGTCCGTACCCAGCTCGTGGGTTCGCTGCCGCTCCAGTTGCTGCGTGAGGTTGTGGGAGCGAACGGCTGAACGGTAGTGGTTACGGAGGACGTTCCGGGCAATTCCGAACACCACGAGGACGGAGAGTTCCTGGTCCTGACGGGACTTTTCCCAAGCGATCCGGAAAACGTCGGCGGTGAGGTCCTCCGCCGTCGACGCACCGTCGGTTCGACGCCGGAAATAGCGGTACACCTTGTCGTGGCACGCCGCGTGTGCCGCCAGGAAATGCTTCTGCCTGGCTGGCTCCACACGATCCCCCTGCTCCATTTGCAAGCTCATACCCCGTTAATGTCCGGCCGTAGGAAGAATGTAACCAACTTCCGGAAAAGGCCCGAGGTTAGTCGCCTACGGCGTCGCGGCCACGGCGGAGGATCAGCGGATCGGCGTCGTAGACCACGGAAGTGTCCTTGTCCTCATACTCGAACTGATTGAGGAAATAGCGCATGGCGTTGATGCGGGCGCGCTTCTTGTCGTTGGATTTGATGGTGATCCACGGTGCGTGGTCCGAGTCCGTGTGCAGGAAGGTCTGTTCCTTGGCGTCGGTGTACTCTTCCCAGCGGTCCAATGACGCAAGGTCCATGGGCGAGAGCTTCCAGCGGCGGACGGGATCGATCTGGCGGATGGCGAAACGGGTGCGCTGCTCCTGCCTGGTAACGGAAAACCAGAACTTGGTCACGTGGATACCGGCGTCCACCAGCATCTTTTCGAAGACCGGCGCCTGCCCCATGAAGGTGCGGTATTCGTCATCGGTGCAGAAGCCCATGACTTTCTCCACGTTGGCCCGGTTGTACCAGGAGCGGTCGAACATGACGATCTCGCCGGCCGTGGGAAGGTGCTGGATATAGCGCTGGAAATACCACTGGCCCTGCTCGCGGTCCGACGGCTTGGCAAGCGCCACAGTCCGGGCGGAGCGCGGATCCAGATGCTCCGTGAAACGCTTGATGGTGCCGCCCTTGCCTGCCGCGTCCCTGCCTTCGAACACGATCACATGCTTGAGTCCGCGATCCTGGCCCCAGTACTGGAATTTCAGCAGCTCGATCTGGAGCCGGTACTTCTCGATCTCGTACTCGTCCCGCGTCATCCGCTGTTCGTAGGGATAATCCTCGTTCCAGGTCTCCACCGCCGATCCACCGGGGTCGATCAGGTCGGGGTCTTCCCCCTGCCCGCCGCTGATGGTGTAGCCCAGCTCCACTAAGTGATCGATGGTCTCCCTCAGGTTGTCCCTGACCCACCAATTGTCCAAAGAAGTGGATAGTGCGTTTGCCTCCGTCATGCGGTCCTCCTGGTCAGCCGTGTAGTGCCCGGAGCCTAGCAATGACTGGTGACGGGAACGTGAACAGAATTGCAGGCCATCAATCGTGGTTGCGGCGGGACTCCGTTGTGGTGAAAAGCAGCCAGATCAACCAGACGCCCACAAGGATGGCGGCACCGGGCAGCATCTCCGGGACACCAGGGGCATCCCCCGGCGGAAGGAGGACGAATCCCAGGCACAGGGCGATCGCCACTACAACCGTGCTCAGGACCTGGGGAACAATCTCCAGCGTCCTGCGGCGGACAAGCTTGACCACCAACTCCAAGACCATGATCAGCACAATGGCCGCACCCATTCCCAAGGGGTACGCGCTGAAGCCGGGGACGAAGTCCTGCCCGGAAGCCCAGAGCATGAAAACCACCAGCCCGGCAAGGAGTGCCATCGAGGTGACGAGCGCTGCGCTGATCCTCAGGCCAGGCAACCGCCGCTGCCGGTCATGCCGTTTCCGTGGAATGTAGTCCCAGGCGCCGCGGGTGAGCCTGGAACCGACCCACCCCGCAATCACCACCAGAACGAGCGGGACCAGCACGGGTGTGACGTAGTTGTTGCTGACTGCCCAGAAGAAGGCTAGGAGCGCCGTGTAGACCTGGGGTGTGGCGAAGACGCCCAACCACCAGCCCAGCAGGAACTCCTTGCGGGCTGCCGGCAGGTCAAGTGGATGGACCAGAAAGTGGGTTTGCGGGTCCGGTAATTGGACCTTCTCTTCGATCGGATTCATTGTGTCCTCCAAGGGACCTTCTCAATGTAGGGCGGACGAAGACCTGCCCGTGCAATTTCGTATACCTTCTGGCGCGCCACTCCGAGCTCTCCGGCCACGGTGACGGCGCTGTATTCATCCAGGAGCTCAGCGACAGCCGCTGACCTGACTCCGGACGCCCTGGAATTCAAATGTGCGGCAAAGGCACTGACTTCCGCGGACAGCAGGGCCACGGCCAAAGGCCCGCCGAATGCTTCTGCCCAACCAGGACTGCCCGCTGCGGCAGCCGCGTATATGGCATCGCCGCCATCGTTCAAGACGGAGCGCACCTGCTCCGGGGTGATCCCCCGTTCTGCAAACCTGTTGGCTGCTGCTTCACGGGAGCCGTCGTCGGCTGCACGATGGGTGAGCACCTGCTGCCACTGCGGATCAGCGCCTGGCGAAGTTAAGCTGTCACCCCCGGGTTGACTGACCATGCGTCCATGGTGCCCGCACTTAAGAAGCCCGTCAACCCCCGGGTGACAAATTCACTGCCCGGCAGTGGCGAGCTCAATCCAGTAGCGCCTGAAGCGCTGGCCTTCCTCATCCAAGCGAACGTCTTCGAGCTGGCCGCCGTTGCGCTCGATGGTCCTGGCGGACGCCGCATTGCTGTCATCACAGGTCAAGAGGACCCGCCCGGGCCCTCCCCCGGCTGCCAGCCCGGCACATACTTCCCGCAAAGCCCAGGTTGCTGCCCCACGGCCACGATCGGAAGGACGCACGCCGTACCCAATATGTCCGCCCGAGTTCAGCAGGGCCGGTGTCAAGTAGTGACGGAAGGCGATGGCCCCCACATACCGTGAGCCATCAGTTATCCAGCGATAAGTGCAGGGGACGATGCCGTTCACTTCTTCGGCATGTTCAGCCTCAAGCAACTTATCCACCCATGCAGCGAAACCTTCCGCCGTGCTGATGTCATCGCCGGCAAACAGCCCGGCACCATCCTGATGCGTGCCATCCCATTCGCGGTGGGACTCGATGAATGACTCGTAGAAGGAAACGTCCGGGGCAACAAGCGTCAACATCCCTCGACCCTACCCCGGCGCGCAAACTCGTCCCGGGACAGCTGATTGGTCCTGCAGAACATTCGCCCGGCAACAGGCCTACGCCTGCGTCGAACCCCGGGGCAATTTCCGGCCCTGGACCGCGGCATGGGTCTTCTGGAGCGCCGAAACCGAGGCGTCATAGGAATGCTGGGCGACTCCCACGAAGAGGCAGTCCACCACCATCATCTGGGCGATGCGGCTGCCCATGGCCCCGGACCTGAAGGGCGTCTCGCGTGCGGCGGTATTCAGCACAATATCCGCCGCGCGCCCCAACGCCGAGTCGGCGTGATTGGTGACCGCGATAGTGGTTGCCCCTGCCGCCTTCGCTGCCGCGAGGAAGTCCACCGTGTCCACGGTGGTGCCCGAATGGGAGACGGCGACAGCAACGCCGTCGTGGTCCAAAAGCGCCGCAGAGGCCAGCGCCGCATGCGGGTCAGACCAAGCAAAGGACGTCCGGCCGATCCTGTGCAGTTTCTGCTGCAGGTCCTCGCCCACCAGGCCTCCTGCCCCAACGCCGAAGATGTCGGTCTTCCGCGAAGCGGAGATGGCCTTCACAGCCTGGGCGAGGTGGTCGACGTCGAGCACTTGTGCCGTGTCGGCGATGGACATGGTCTCGTTGAAGGCGATCTTGGAGACGATATCCCGCAGCGAATCGGACGTGTTGATGTCCTCGTAGACTCCCGCCGGGACGCTGTTGGCGAGGCTTTCGCGAGCGGTTTCCCGGGCGAGGTCCAGGCGCAGATCGGAATACCCGCTGTAGCCCACTTTTTTGTAGAAGCGCACAACGGACGTGGTGGATGTTCCGCCCTGTTCAGCGAGATCAGCGATTGACATCATGGCGGCCCGGGAAGGATCAGCGAGCACCAACTCTGCGACGGCGCGCTCGGAAGGGCGCAGGGAGGGCAATGCGGAGCGTATCCGCACCAAAACGGTCCGCGACAACTGCACGTTCGGTGCCTCTTCCATGGAGCTTCCTTTCAGACGGGTCAGCCCAGCCCACAGTAGCGGCCCGTGCATGTAAATAATTTACCCAACCATCGCATTGCAGGTAAACGATTGACGCACAACTCCACAGCGAATACGGTCGGTGTAAGCGACATCACAAAAGTTGTCATGCCCTGCTCATCTGAAAGGCTCCCCATGACACTCAACCGCCGAAAATTACTCCACGCATCGGGACTCGCTGCCGCAACAGCCGTCGTCGCACCCTTTGCCCCCGGCGCTACTGCTGCCAGCCTCCAAACCACCCGCCCCGGGAAGCCCGGCACCACAATCAACGGCGCCGACGTCGCCGCCGCGGACAAATGGAGCATTTTTGCCGGCCGGCGGGTGGGAGTCATCACCAACCCCACCGGAGTCCTGGCAAACTTCCACTCGATCGTTGACGACATGGCGGATAACGGCGTGGACGTAAGGGCCGTTTTCGGCCCCGAGCACGGGTTCCGCGGCACCGCCCAGGACGGCGGCAGCGAAGGCACCTCAGTGGATCCCCGCACCGGCATCACCGTTTACGATTCTTACGGCGCCGAAGTGGACGGCTACGTGGGCTTCTACGAGAAATCCGGCGTGGACACCATCTGCTTCGACATCCAGGACGTGGGCGCGCGGTTCTACACCTACATCTGGACCATGTGGGGAGCCATGCAGGCCGCCTCCAGGACGGGCGCCAGGTTCGTGGTCCTTGACCGGCCGAACCCCATCGGCGGACAGGCGCGCGGCCCGGTCCTGCAGCCGGGATTCGAGTCGGGAGTGGGAAAGCTGGGGATCGCCCTCCAACACGGCATGACCGTAGGCGAGCTGGCCAAGTACTTCAATGCAGTGCACTTGCCCGCAGCCGGCCTCACTCCCCTCCAGGACCTCCACATAGTGGAAGTGCAGGGATGGCGCCGCGAAATGACCGGACCGGACAACCGCGCCGCGTGGATCCTGCCCAGCCCCAACATGCCCACTCCCGAGACCGCGCTCCTGTACCCGGGTACAGCGCTCTTTGAGGCCACCAACATGTCCGAAGGCCGCGGGACCACCCGGCCTTTCGAACTGATCGGCGCTCCTTACGTGGATTACCGCTGGGCCGAGGCACTGAACAGCAAGGGCCTCGCAGGTGTCACGTTCCGCGAAGCCTACTTCCAGCCCACCCTCTCCAAGAACCAGGGAATCATCTGCGGTGGAGTCCAGGTACACATCACCGATCCTGCCCGCGTAGAAGCCTTGGAAATCGGCACGCACATGCTGGTGGAAGCAAAGCGGTTGTACCCCGGCTTCGGTTGGCGCGGCGACGCCGGGCGCTGGATGGGGCTGCTGAGCGGGTCGGCCCGCTTTGCCGAACAACTCGACGCCGGTGCTGACGCCCGGACCATCATGGACAGCTGGCGGGCGGAACTGGGTCAATTCGTCCGCGATACCCGCCAATACCTCCTCTACAACGGACCCCGCTAACCAGCCGGAACACTCACGATCGGAATGGGAACCCTCATGCTCAGAAAAGGAACTACGTTGATGACGGCCGCCGCCACGGCGCTGCTCATGACAGGCGCGGGAGTGGTGGCAGGGGGCGCCGCCGCAGCCGCCCCCACCACGGCACGCACGACGACGGTCGCTGCCTCGCCGGACATCGAGGCGATGATTGCCGGCATGTCGCTGGACGAGAAGATCGGCCAGATGACCTGGACGCACGTCTACGGTTCATCGGCCGACGACACGTCCATGGCGGCCAGCAACCAGGCCCGCTACGGCGTCAATACGCCCGCCGAAGTCGTGGCCAAGTACAACCTTGGCGGCGTCCTCTACTTCGCCTGGTCCGGGAACACCAACAATCCCCGGCAGGTGGCCGGCCTGTCCAACGGGCTGCAGCAAACGGCTGTAGGCCAGGACGGGACGGGCATTCCGTTGGCCGTCACCATCGACCAGGAAGGCGGCCTGGTTGCCCGGATCGGGTCACCGGCCACCGTCCTCCCCGGAAACATGGCCCTGGGTGCCACGGCAGATAAGGAACTTGCCAGGGCGCAGGGCGAAATCCTGGGGTCGGAGATGCGCGCCATGGGCATCAATGTGGACTTCGCACCCGTCCTGGACCTCAATTCGAACCCGGACAACCCCGTGATCGGCATCCGTTCCATGGGTGAAGACCCGGCGCTGGTCAGCGCCCAAGGCGTGGCACAGATCGACGGCATGCAGGAACACAACGTGGGCGCTGCTGCCAAGCACTTCCCCGGCCACGGCGATACATCGGTGGACTCCCACTATGGACTGCCCACCGTCACCTACGACCGCGAGACCCTGAACCAGCACCTGAAACCCTTCAAAGCAGCCATCGACGGCGGCGTGGACATGGTCATGACAGCCCACATCATTGTTGAGGCCATCGACCCGGAAATGCCCGGCACCCTGTCGCACAAGGTTCTGACCGGTTTGCTCCGGGACGAGCTCGGATTCAAGGGCCTGGTCACCACGGATGCACTGGATATGGCCGCGATGGCCGCCGAATGGCCCCAGGAAGAAATCGCGGTCAAGGCCATCCAGGCCGGCTCGGACATCCTCCTGAACTCCCCGGATGCGGACGCCTCGTTCGCAGGGGTCCGCGCCGCCGTCGAGTCCGGTGAGCTGACGGAGAGCCGCCTTGATGAGTCCGTCCGCCGGATTCTTGAGTGGAAGGTCAAGCGGGGAGTCTTCGAGCAGCCGATGGCGGACCCCAACGCCGTGGACCAGTTGGTAGGAACCGCAGGCAACCTCGCCACGGCCAACCAGATCTCGGACCGGGCGGCGACGCTGCTCCGCAACGAGGACAGGGTCCTCCCCCTCGCCCCCGGAAGCTCGGTACTCATGGTGGGCGCCGGTTCCGGCAAGCCTGAAACTGCCGCTCCCCTCCTGAAGGAACAAGGCTTCGCCGTCGCCGAAGACTACGAAGCCGGAGCCTCGCCCTCTGCCGCATATCGGGCACGGGCGGTAGCGGCCGCACGCGGCGTCGATGCCGTGGTCTTCGCCTCGTACAACGCCACTGCCAACGCGGCCCAGCAACAAATGGTGGCAGAACTGGCGGCGACCGGAACCCCCGTGATCGTCGTTGCGACACGAAATCCCTATGACATCAGCGTCTATCCTGGTGCAGCCGCCGTCCTCAACAGCTACGGCGTCAACGCGGTAAACTTCCACGGCGTGGCCCGCGCCATCTCCGGTGCGGTGAACCCCGGCGGCAAGCTGCCGGTCAACATACCCGAAGCAGGCGGCGACGGCGTCCTGTTGCCTTTGGGCTTCGGCCTCCAGTACGAAACCACGACGCCGGCAGCCGTCGCCTTCACGGACAAGCCGGGCCGGGGCCAGGACGCCTACACCGTCCCATCGGTGGACGGCGTGACCTACCTGGTGGACGGCAAGGAAATCTCCGCCGGAACGTACAAGAAGCCTGAAGGCACGGTGACTGTCACGGCCGTACGCGGCAAGGGGTACGTGTTCACCGAAGGCGCCGTCACCGAATGGAGCCACACGTTCACCACGGGACTTCCCAAACCGTAGGCCCGGGAAGAAGGACTACACCACAGAGGAGTTCATCAGTGCGACCGTGATGAGCAGGGCAACCCCGAACATGGGCAGGCAAAGGACCACGTTGGTCAGCCGGTTGTCCCTCATCACGGCCACGAACTCGCGGAGGAAGGCACTGGGCACGAAGTACCTGGCAGTGGGAGCACCCACTACCTCGGCGTTGATTTTCTGGCGCCGGGACAGGAGGGCTGCGCGGAGAACATGGTAATTGTTGGTGCACACCAGCACCGGTCCCTGGATACCTTTGTCGGCAAGCAAGGCAACCGAATAGGCCAGGTTCTCGCGGGTGGTGGTGGCCTGGTTTTCTTCCAGCACATCGACGGCCGACGCCCCCTTGGCCACCAGATATTCCTTCATTGCGGTGGACTCGGGCCGCGGTTCGTCCGGGCCTTGGCCACCGGAAGGCACCAGGACGGGCCTGACCGGTGCGCCGCCGTCGTAAATTTCCAAAGCCTTGTTCAGGCGCGCGGCGAGCAATGGCGGGACTTTGCCGTCAATCAGGCCGGAGCCCAGGACAATCACGGCCGCCGGATTCGCGCTGAACCGCATCCTTGAATACACCAGCGCATACCCGAGGAACACCACAAAGGCGCAGCCCAGGTAAGCGCAGAGGAAGAACGCCAAGGCGGCGAGACCCGCCAGGACGGGCTGCCCGCTCAGCACGAACAGGAAGGCCACAACGGGAGCGAGGAACACTGCCAGGCCCACGGCGATGGGCAGGAAGCTGCTGATGCCGGGACCCTCCCTGTGGACCATGGTGATGCCGTTGGCGATCAGGAAGCCGGCGAACACAAAAATGCTCACCACCGGGACCACTACGATCACCAGGTTCAGCCACTCGAACCACGGGTTCAGGTCGATGAGGAAGTCCAAGAGCGCCTGAAGCAGCAACCAGGCCGCCACCAGCAGGAGCACCCCGTTGCGGAGCCTGCGCCGATCGGACTGGTAGGAGGCAAGGAAGAGCCCCGCAAAGAGAAGTCCAAGGACCAGGTTCAGCATGGTCCAAGCCTATGCGCAGGTGTGGTCCCCGATGCCGCGGTAGTTGGTCACCACATGAGTAAAGTTCGACGTCGGCACAGCCTCACTTGGCTTGGATGGAGGCGAATCGGAGTTCGTACTCGCTCTTCGTGGTCGGACGCTCAACCTTCTCGTTCTTCGACATTCGCTATGGACGCTGGACGGATTCCGAGGCGTCCAACCACTCCACCGGTTCCCTGCCGAGCCCCGCTGCAAGGGCTGTCGCCGTTTCGCGCCATGACGTCAGTTCTGCAATCGCCAGATGAGGCTGATTGGTTGCAAAGGATGCCCTTGCTGCCGCCAGCACCTTCTCGGCACACGCCACCCGGTCATCCGGGCTCAGTGCCAGCATCCAAGGAAAACGATCGCTCATACGGTCCGCGAGCGTTCCCTCCATGCTCGTCGAAACAGCGACCAGTTGTGCCGCGAGTTCGAGCAGGGAAACGCGCGCCGCATTGGCACTTTCCGACATCAGCACCAGAGATTCGCCATCACGACGCGTGACCTTCACGGGATGGTCTGCAGCAGCCGCAAAACGTCCGCCGAGGATCGGCTCAGTTCAGAAGACTGAAATGACGTGCGGGCTCTAAAGGACTCGGACGCTGCCGTAGCCCGGGAAGGTCGGATTGTTCTTGCAGATTTTGTGGCTGCACCCATGCAATAACACTAGCTCAGAACGTATTCTGAAGTTCAGACCAGCTGGCACTCACGCTGGTCGTGTCTGTGCGATCCTTTGGGCGAAGTCGTCCAACGCCGCAGCCACAGCATCCGGGTGGCTCAGTGTGGCGTAATGGCCGCCCGGGATCTCCACCGGTACGGTTCCCAACCGGTCCTGTACTTGGCGCCGCATGAACGGCGCCGGAAAGAACAGGTCGTCACGGCACAAAATGGCCAGTGTGGGGACGTCCGGATGCCGGCCGGGCCAAGGTCCTGACATCCAGGCCCCCTGCTGATCGCGCTCCTTGCCACGGGCTTGCTGTGCAAGATCGTCCGGAACGAGGTTGAAGAACGCCTCGTCGGGGATGGTCTCGCGGTCATGCCCGGTATTGGTCCACCATTCACCGAAGGTCTCACCCGGCATGGGAATCATTGCCGAGAGGTACACCAGGCCGTCCGAATTGAGTTCATCGCAGACCAAAGGCGCCGTAAAGCCACCCAGCGAGTGACCAACCACGATGGTGTGCCGGGCGCCGTCGGCCGCCTCCGTTGCGGCGCGGGTGTAGTCCTTAAGCATCGCGTTCTTGTTTTCGATGGGCAGGTCCACCGCAATGACCTCATGGCCCGCAGTCTCGAGCATGGGCTGGACCAAGTGCCAGTCCCACGACGTGGAACCGCCCCCATGAATCAGTACGAAAACCGCCATCATCCCACCCATTCCGACATCGCTCCACTGGTGTCTGCGTCGGCGATAAAGCAGCATCGACGGCGCTGACTCCCAGTATGGGACGAGTCTGGGTTTTACCCCAGGCCCAATTCCCGAAAAGATACCCCCGGGGGGTACTTGACTCATACCCCCCATGGGTATAGATTCTAAATATGAGCACGCCAGACCTGAGCATGAGCCAACCGGATGCACCCGCCGTCGAGGTGGAACCGGAGCACACCGCACCCCACGGGTACACCAGCAACAAGGACGCGTACCTCAAACGCTTGAAACGGATCGAGGGGCAAGTCCGCGGAATCGCGCGGATGGTGGAGGACGACAAATACTGCATCGACATCCTCACCCAAGTGGCCGCAGCCACCAAGGCCCTCCATGCCGTCAGCCTGGGACTCGTCGAAGAGCACATCGGCCATTGCGTCGTTGGTGCCGCCTCCGAGCCCAACCCTGAAGCCCGAGCCGAACAGATCGACGCCAAAGTGAAGGAGGCCACCGATGCCATCGGGCGCCTGCTGCGGTAATTCCGCCAACAACCACCACACCATCCAACTCACCAAGGAGACCACCATGAGCCAGACCATCCAGACCAACGTCAACGTTTCCGGCATGACCTGCGGCCACTGCGTCTCCAGCGTGAGCGAAGAACTTGAGTCGCTTAACGGCGTCGAAAATGTGGCCGTAGACCTCAACCCCGGTGGATTGTCCACCGTGACCATCACATCAACCAAGGAGCTCTCGCCGTCTGAAATTGGCGAAGCCGTGGCAGAAGCCGGCTACCTGGTGGTAGCCAACGAAGCTTAGGAGTCCTCTTGAGTAGCCAGGAGACTTTCAACCAACCTGCACACAGGATCATCGAACTGGACATCGAGGGCATGACCTGCGCCTCGTGCGTCAATCGAGTGGAACGAAAACTGGGCAAACTTGAAGGAGTCGAGGCCAGCGTCAACTTGCCCCTCGAATCAGCCCACGTCACCGTCCCGGCAACCGTGACAGACCAGCAAATCGTGGACACAGTCAACGCGACAGGCTACAAAGCCACCGTCCGCCAAGCCCCACCCCCAAACACCCGCGAACCCCACCCCCACGAGACCCACACCAGCCACCCCACGGATCACGAGGGCCACGGACATAAGTCCACCCCACAGACCCAGGAGCATGGCGCGGCTGTAACCGAGCAGGCACCCGCACATAGCGGCACCGCCGGTGGCGTGCGGCAGCATGCAGGCACGAGCGAGCACGCCGCCAGCGGCACTGCCGGTGGCGTGCGGCAGCATGCGTCTAAGGGAGGAACGACCGAGCATGCCGAGCACGGCACCAGCGGCGCCGCGGAAGCCAACCACACCGAGCACACCCAGCACACCCAGCACACCGCCCACGAAGACCACATGGCCCACGGCCCCGCCGCCTCGACGCTCCGCCCGCGCCTGATTGTTGCGGCGCTTCTGACAATTCCAGTGTTTGCCATCTCCATGATTCCCGCCCTCCAATTCGCCAACTGGGGCTGGGTTGCCGGAGCACTGGCCCTGCCGGTGGTGAGCTGGGCTGCCTGGCCGTTCCACCGCGCTGCCGCAGTGAATGCCCGACACTTTGCCTCAACCATGGACACCCTGGTCTCCATTGGTGTCATTGCGGCGTACTTGTACTCTGCGTGGCAGTTGTTTGCCGATCCCCGGATGACTGAACACCCCGGCATGGAAAGCATGTCCGGCGGCGGCCTGTACTTCGAGGTCGCGGCTGTGGTCACCACTTTCCTGCTGCTGGGCCGCTACCTTGAGGCGAACGCGAAGGCCAAGGCCGGCAATGCGCTCAAGGCCCTCCTGAATTTGGGCGCCAAGGACGCCACCATCCTGGTGGACGGCGTGGAGGAGAAGATCCCTGCCGATCAACTTTTGGTGGACGACGTCATAGTGGTCCGCCCCGGTGAGAAGATCGCCACCGATGGCGTGGTCACGGATGGTGCTTCCGCCGTCGATGCTTCACTGGTGACCGGCGAATCGGTGCCCGTGGAAGTCGGTCCGGGCAGCGCTGTGACAGGTGCAACGATCAACACTTCGGGCCGCCTGCTGGTGCGGGCAACCCGCGTTGGGTCGGACACGACGCTCGCCCAGATGGGTCGACTGGTCAGCCAGGCACAGACTGGAAAAGCGCCCATTGCGCGGCTTGCGGACAGGATCAGTTCGGTGTTCGTGCCGATCGTGCTGGTCATCGCCCTGGTCACGTTCCTGCTGTGGCTGTTCTTCTCCGGTGACCTCAACGCAGCCTTCACGGCTGCCGTCGCGGTCCTGGTGATCGCCTGCCCCTGCGCCTTGGGCCTGGCGACTCCGGTGGGACTGCTGACGGGAACCGGCCGTGGAGCCCAACTGGGCATCCTCATCAAGGGGCCGCAGGTTCTTGAGGACACCCGGCACGTGGACACCATCCTGCTGGACAAGACGGGCACCGTGACCAGCGGGAAGCTCGCCGTGGACCACACCGTGGGCCTCAACGGCTACTCATCGGCCACCGTACTGACGCTGGCTGGAGCGGTTGAAGCCGCCTCTGAACACCCGATCGCCCACGCGATTGCGGCCTCGGCGCAGGAAGCAACCCACGACGGCGGCAGCCTGCCTCGCGTTGAAGGCTTCAGTTCCGCACCGGGCGGCGGCGTCCGGGGAACCGTTGCTTTCGAGGGAACCACCAAGACCGTGGTTGTCGGGCGCTCCGGCTGGCTCGAGGAGAACGGCATCACGCTCGACTCCAGCCAGCGGGAAGCACTCGCTGCAGAGGAAAACGCGGGCGCCACGGCAATCTGGGTTGCGGTTGACGGCCAGCCGGCCGGCATCATCAGCCTGAGCGATACCATCAAGCCCGGTTCGGCAGCGGCAATCCAAAAGTTGAAGGACCTGGGCATCCGTCCCATCCTGTTGACCGGCGACAACGCTGCCGTGGCCGCGCAAGTAGCGGCCGCCGTCGGGATTTCAGCGGACGATGTCTTCGCCGGTGTCCTGCCCGAAGGCAAGGTCGAGGCAGTCCGGAAACTCCAGGCCTCCGGGGCCACCGTGGCCATGGCCGGTGACGGCGTGAATGACGCTGCCGCCTTGGCACAGTCGGACCTTGGCATCGCGATGGGCTCGGGCACGGATGTTGCCATCGAGGCATCCGATCTCACGGTGATGGGTAGCGACCTTGGTCAGCTGGTGCAGGCAATTGAGTTGTCCCGCAAGACCCTGTCCACCATCAAGACCAACCTGTTCTGGGCGTTCTTCTACAACGCAATCGGCATCCCGGTGGCGGCACTGGGATTCCTGAACCCCATGATCGCCGGCGCAGCGATGGCAGCGAGCTCGGTGCTGGTAGTAGCCAACTCGCTGAGGCTGCGCTCCTTCGGTAAGTAGCCCCAGGAACGGAAGCAGGGCCCGGCTAGGCTGTCCCGAAACGGACGGCCGACCGGGCCTTTGCCTTGGCTGCTTCCTCGTCCCGGTTCTTCGCCGGAGCATTGCTCACCAAGGAGTCCAGGAGATGTTGCGTAATATGCGCGATCTCGTGGACAGCCTCCGCGAAGGCTTCCTCGTTGGCCTTGGAAGGCTTGGTGGATCCGCTGATTTTGCGCACATACTGCAGCGCTGCGGCCTCCACTTCGGCATTCGTGGCATGCGGTTCGAAGTTATGCAGGGTCCTGATATTGCGGCACATAACCCCATGCTAACTATGGGCAGTGCTGCATGGGGAGGGGTGCCCATCGACGGTTTTTGGATTCCCGGGATAGGTTTTAGTTATTGGATCTTCCGGATGAGCCGGAGGCCGCTGGGGATGCCGAAGAGCTCGGGTCCGAACAAATGAAGGAGAATCTCATGGCTATTTGGGGTGCAGATGTTGATCAGCTTCGTCAGCTCGGTAACAAGCTGAAGGCAGGTGCCGAGAACATCGAGCAGCAGCGTTCACAGCTCAAGGGCGCGCTTGATGGCACCGACTGGAAGGGCCCGGACGCTGACAAGTTCCGCGGCGAGTGGGACAGCCAGCACGCTTCGAACCTGAAGAAGGTTGCCGACGCACTTCGCGAAGCCGGCGACCGCGCTCAGAAGAACGCTGAGCAGCAGCAGCAGGCTTCCAACTAAGACAGTTGGGAAGAACCCGGACGCACCAGCGTCCGGGTTCTTTGCTGTTAAAGCCGCTTAGCTGCGGGGCGACTCGGTGACGGAACCGCTCGGGACGGGTTCGACGTCGTTCGGGTGGTCCAGGACGCGGGCGGCGCGGCGGTCGCCCCGGAGCTCGTCAACCCGGACCAGGACGACGCCGCCCACAATGAGGAGGCCGCCCAGCAATTGAATTGGCCCCGGGAGTTCGCCCAGCAGCAGCCATGCCCAGATCACGGCGAACAGCACTTCGGTCAGTGAGACGAAGGATGCCACCTTCGAACCCAGGCTCCTCGCGGCCATGATGCCGGAAACGTAGGCGAGCACTGTGGCCAGGATGATGAGCCCGACGGCGGACACCCACCACGGAGTGGTCCACGGGCCAAGGGTTGTGTCGGCAGCGCTGAACGTCATGGGGAGCAGCCCCAACAGGCCTACCAGCCACATCACCACTGCACCGACCAGGAGGCCGCCGGAAGCGAGCACCAGTGGAGGCAGGGTGTCATTCTCCTTGGCGGTAATGAAGAAGTAGATCACCAGGCACACGGCCGCTGCCATGCCCCACAGGACTCCGACGAAGTCCACCTTCACGGCACCTGTCAGGTCAAGCACCAGGACCAATCCGCAAAGCGAGAGCAGGGTCCCGGCAGCCGTCAGCGCGCGAGGCCGCCGCCGGCTGGCAATCCAGAGCCAGAGGACAATCATCACCGGAGCCAGGTACTCGAGCAGCAGGGCAACACCTACGGACAACCGCGCCACGGCGTTGAAGTAGAACAGTTGGCACCCTGCCACACCGATCAGTCCGAAGAGCAGGATGGTGAGCCAGTTGTCCTTGAGTTGGTGCCAGCGGCCACGAAGAACCACGACGGCGGGTATCAGCAGGATCAGCGCAGCACCTGTAAGGCGCACGGCAACTGCGGCGCCGGGTGACCAGCCGGTTTCCAGCATCGACTTGGCGAATGAGCCGGACGTGCCAAAGACAGCGGAAGAAAAGAGTGCGATGCCGAGTCCTGATGCCAGGAAACCTTTTGCATCAGCCTTCGTCGTTGGAGCTGACACAGCAGCCTCCTGTCAGGAGTAAAGTGGGCTTATGGTCATGACAGTACTCCCGAAACTTGTAAGGAGTCAAAGTGCTTTTTGCGCCTGACACCGAAGTTGCCCTTCGCAGCGTCGTCAACCTGATCAACACCGCAGCCAATGGGCAGGAATCACTCGTCACCCTTGAGGACCTCGATGCATTCCTGAAAGCGGAAGAGTTCACCGGTTCGCGGGTCAATTCCCCTGCCGAGCTGAACAGCATCAAACACCTTCGCAGCGAACTCACGGCCCTCTGGAGCGCCGATGAGGACACGGCCGCAAAGTCCGTCAACAAGATCCTGGCCGACGCCAAGGCACTCCCCCAGCTGGTAAAGCACGATCACTGGGACTGGCACCTCCACGCCACCACCCCCGAAGCTCCCCTGGCAGACCGGATGGGCACCGAAGCCGCCATGGGCATCATTGACGTGATCCGCAGCAGGGAAATGGAGCGCATGCGGGTGTGCGCTGCAGAGGACTGCGACGCCGTGGTGCTGGACCTGAGCCGCAACCGCTCCAAGCTCTACTGCGACACCGGCAACTGCGCCAACCGCGCCCACGTCGCCGCGTACCGGGCCAGGAAGGCCGCCGGGGGCGAATAGAAGGGCATAATGGCGGGCATGGGGGAACAACGCATCGGGCCTGGAATCAATCACCACGGACAAACCAGGTTGCGTGTTGCTTCTTTCCGGCAAATTGCCGTCGTTTACCCATTCGTAGCTACGGCTTGGATTGCTGCGATGCTAACGCCGCCGATGATCGGCGTCGACACCATACTTGGCGTCTTATTGGCCGTGACCCATGTTCCGGTCTTTGCTATCGGCCTGGCATTGCTGACTGGCCTGCCGCTGCGACTCAACCAACGCCTTTCACGCTGGTGGATGGGAAATGGCCGCTGTTACATCTTGCTCGCTGCCGCCGCGACACTCCTCATGATTTCGGGCTATTCCCGGCGGATTCGCCAAACGGGGGTGATCGACGGAATGCCATACGACGAGGTGACCCCCGACATGGGACTTGTGGCCGCCGGCTGCTTCATCATCACATTCCTGGCTGTGAACGCTTCGCTCCCTCTCCGATTCAAGAAGCGCACCGACGTGGGGAGCATGGCACCATGAGTGACCTCCACGGCGGGTCAGCCGCGGAACCGCCAACCAACCCCGTGGGACCACCCCGATATCCGGTCGTCGCGGAAAGGCATCATCCGCAGGCAACCGGACAACCACTGCCACAGCCTGGCGCCCCACGGCCTTTGACTCTGCGGGAACTTCCCCGGGAGCGGTCAGGCAGCACGGGCCTGGCACCTTTCAGCCAACTGGCTCTCGCCTTCGCAGTGCTCGCACCAACCTGGGTTAGCTTCCAGTTTTCTTTGATGGTGGGCTATGACGGACTGCTAAGTTTCATCGGTCTGGCGCTGAGCGGCCTCATCATTCCGCCGTTGGCGATCGTGGCCGCGGTTGTTGTCGGCCTGCCGCTTCGACTCATCCCCGCAGTGAACCGTTGGTGGTCAGGAAACCTGCGCGTATATGCGTCTCTGGCAACCATCACCATCGGCCTCATGGCGGCCGGATTCGTTATGACAGTCCGCCAGGTTGGCGACTTGGACGGAATCGCCTATGACACCGTCACCCCGGACCCCTACCTCCTATGCGCCGGTTGGCTTCTGGCGGCCCTGCTCCTGGTCAACGCGTCGCTCCCCCTTCGGTGGTCGAAGAAATCAAGAGCGGCCTGATCCCTCGAACCACCCGCCGCACCGTTGAAGGCAGAGACCAGCAGCCCACAAAAAAGCGCTCCCCCACCAAGGTGAGGAAGCGCTCGAAGGTCAGCGGCCGGCGTCGTGCGTTTCCGTGCCATCATCCGGAGCACCAGGGCCGCCATGGTTGGGGCGCTTGGAACTGAGGTTGACGCCGGATCCCTTGCCGAGGTGGTCGGCGTTTTCCTTGTGGCTCATGGACAACATGGCCGCCACAACGAGGCTCACGATGAACGCGATGCCGGCGCCCGTGAAGGCGAGGTCGAACCGCGGGGCCTTCGCGCTGCCGCCGGAAGCGAAGATGAGAACAGCCACGAAAGCCAGTACCGCAAAGAACGCGGAGAACATGAGCGGTCCCTTGACCGAGGTCCGCATCTTGCGCGGTTCTCCTGGTGTCTGGTCAGCCACGGTCATTCCTCCAATGATGGCGGTTAGTGTCCGCCGGTCTGCAAAAGTTCTACAACGAGTAGAACGTCCAGCTACTAGTTTACGGCCTCGGGCGAAGCGCCGGGAGCAGCGGCCTGGGAAGTGCCGGAGGCTGTCTTGGCATCGTGCCGCAAAGTCAGCCCTGACAGGATCCACAGCACACCGGAAATGATGGCCCCTCCACCGGCGACACCCAGGAGCGCGTGGGCTCCGAGGGAGGTGAAGAACGGCAACAGAACTGCGGTTCCGACGGAAATGACGCCGGAAACGAGCCAGTCCCGCGCCAACATGTCCCGTTTCCGGAAACCATGGGCGAATTCAAGGAGCCCCAGCACCAGCAGGGCCAGCATCGCCGACAAAGCTACGCCTGCGTCCGACTGCGTTACCAGCGCCACGAGTCCAGCCAAGGCCACCACTGCGGGGACTGCCACCGGCAAAGCACGCGACATCCACACCGCGCCTGCGGTGGCGAGCAGATACAGGCCCACGGCCCACGCCAGGACATGCACGGACGGGGTGGCCCAGAAGATCGTGACCGCGCCGAACACCAGCGCAACAGTGGCACGGATCAGCACGGGTTTCCAGAGTCCGGCCGCGGAGGCAGAAGGAGTCTGGGCAGGAGTCGCTGGGAGAGTCACCCGTCCAGTTTAGTGCGAACCCAGCACCATCCACCGATCCGTACGTGCGCGCAGCCCCAAAGTCACCCCGCGGGCCAGCATGTAGCCCAGCGCAAACGCCGCCCACAGCCACAGGAGCCCCGCCTCGCCGTCGGGCCTTAGTTGGTGGACTGCCACCAACAGCGGCACATAGACGGCAAGATTTACGACGCCGGCAATCGCCAGGTAGCGCGCGTCGCCGGCGCCGATGAGGACTCCATCGAGGACGAAAACGTAGCCGGCCAGGGGCTGTCCCACCGCGAGGACCCAGAGGGCAACGGTGAGGGCTGAGCGTACGCCGGCGTCGGGGGTGAAGAGGTAGCCGGCCCACGGCGCCGCGATGGCCAGCAGCACCCCGGTTATCACCCCGAATCCCAAGCCCCAGCGGATCATGGTGCGCGTCAGTTCCCTGACCCGGCCGGCGTTCCGGGCGCCAAGTTCCTTGCCGATCAACGCCTGCGCGGCAATGGCCAAGGCATCCAGGGCGAAGGCGAGGAACGAGAAAATAGTCATGGCCAACTGGTGGGCCGCGAGGTTCACGGCGCCCTGGGCTGTGACCACCAGGACCGTAGCGAGGATGGCGAGGCGAAGGCTCAGGGTGCGGAGCATGAGCCACGAACCCACCTTGGTCATGGCGCGGATGCCATGCCAGTCGGGCCTCAGGGACACGCCGTGTTGCCGGGCGTTGCGGCTGACCATCACCAGATAGACGGCAGCCATGGCCCATTGGGCGATGCTGGTACCGATCGCGGAACCCGTCACGGACATGTTCAGGCCGTAGACGAAGAACAGGTTGAGGGCGATGTTAACGGCGAAGCCCGCAGTTGCCACGACAAGCGGCGTCCTGGTGTCCTGGAGTCCGCGAAGAACACCCGTGCCGGCAAAAATGAGGAGCATCGCGGCCAGGCCAGGCATGGACCAGCGCAGGTAATCGACGGCGAATTGCTGCACGTCTCCTGTCGCTCCCATGAACCCCACCAGGGGCTCGGCGGCCACGAACCCGGCCACGGCGAGCGCGAGCCCGAGCAGTAGAGCCAACCACACGCCGTCGCGCCCTGCTGCCAAAGCCTTGCCCAACTTGCCGTCGCCGATCGCGCGGGCCACTGCCGGCGTCGTCGAGTAGGCCAGGAAGACCATCAGCCCCACGGCGGTGTGCAGAATGGTGGACGCGAGCCCCACGCCGGCCAGTTGGTCGACGCCCAGATGCCCGACGATTGCCGAGTCGGCCAGCAGGAACAGGGGCTCGGCTATGAGTGCGCCGAACGCGGGGACGGCCAGGCGGAGGATCTCGCGGGCGTTGGAGCGGGTGGGGGCGGTTGTGGTTTGAGGCACTAAACCAGACTAGTCCGCCGCGGGCCGGGTACATTTGGGCCGTGTCACATGAGCATCCCGTCACCGTTTCCGTAGCCCGCACCATCCTCCCGGGCTACACCCGCCAAGCCAACGCCTGGGCCCATGCCGGCCAGGAACTCGCCCGCGAATGGCCCGGATATTTGGGGTCGGGGTGGGTTCGCAATGGGGTGGATTCCACTGAATGGCACATGCTTTATCGGTTCTCAGACGCCGAGTCGCTGCAGGAGTGGGAGGACTCCGAGGAACGGCGTTGGTGGATTGACAGCGCCAGGGACATGATGGAAACCACCCGGGTGGAGCGTCACACGGGGATTGAGGGCTGGTTCTCGCAGCCTGGCGACGTCTCGGTGGTGGTGCCCGAAACGGTGGTGCCGCCGCGTTGGAAGCAGGCCATCAGCATCTTCCTGCCGTTCTTCCCGCTGAGCTTGCTGGCCAACTTCCTGCTTCATCCGTTGACGCAGGACTGGCCGTTGGTGTTCGCGGTGCTCCTGAACATCGTGATCCTTACGCCGCTGATGACGTACATTTTCCTGCCGATCACCACCCGGCTGCTGCAGCCGTGGCTCCAAGCGAAACCGCGCCGCAGCCGCTAGCTGGGAGTTTGGTCATAAAAAGCCACGATTAGTTGACACTTCAACTTATCTCCGGGAGGGTTGAAGGATGAACAAGTCCAGCTTGACCACCACAGCCCTGACCATCCTGCGCGTTATTGCAGGATTTCTCTTCGCCGCGCACGGTTGGCAGAAGTTCAACGAATTCACCATCGCAGGCACCCAGGCCTCCTTCGCGCAGATGGGTGTCCCCGGAGCCTCGACAGTAGCCCCCATCGTTGCCACCTTGGAGCTGGTGGGTGGCATTGCGCTGATCATCGGGTTCCTGACCCGCGTGTTCGCAACGCTCCTGGCCGTCAACATGCTCGGCGCCCTCTTCCTGGTGCACGCACCGGCCGGCATCTTCGTCGGCAACGGCGGGTATGAGCTGGTGCTGCTCTTCGCCGGCGCAGCCCTGGCCCTCGCACTGGCAGGTGCAGGCAAAATCTCCGCCGACGCAGCACTGTTCGGTCGCTCCGGATCAAAGCTCCGCGTTCTCGCGTAGCCAGTTCCCCGCCAGCCCCCACCGATCCTCTCTCACATAAACGTCCCTTAACGCCAACGCTCTCTCCCTTGCTTCAAGAAAGGGAGAGAGCGTCGGTGTTTAAGGCAGGGGATGTGAGAGACGGTCTAGCCCTTGACGCCCGTCAGCTCGTTCGGCACGTGCTCCAGCTGGGCCGATTTCACTACCTTTCCGGCACTCAAGTCCACCGCGTGGATGGTTCGCGTCGCAGGCTCGGTGACGTACGCCGTCGAGCCTTGAACGAACAGCGTGGGCCGCGGGTCCTGCCATGTGGTCGATTCCTCCCATGCCCCAACCACCGGAATGGTGGAATTGATGGTGCCGGTCAGCGGATCGATGACACGCAATCCACCATCCGTGCCGAGTACCAGCGCTTCACCAGCAGGCCCGCGGCCCAATGAGCGGAAGGAGTAGCTGGTGCCAATATCCACCAACTGGAGACTGGCCGTCTCTGTGTTGACCAGCGAGATCCGGGTGGGCCGCTCCAGCTCGGCAGCCTTATCCACCTTGTAGTCGCCCAGGATCACTGGCGATTTTTCGGAGCCCGCCTGATTTCCCATCCGACCATAAGCATCCGGGCTCGCTACCTTGGTAATGGCACCATCCTTGTAGATGAGCATTCCGTTTTCGCAGCCAACCACCACGGCTTCGTTCGCCGCTACGGCCTCACCATGAACGCCAGGGCAGTCCTCGTTACGCAGGACTTCCTTTCGGTCCTGGCCCTTGCCTGCGGAAAGGACTGCGATACCGGAACGGCCTTCCTCATTGCCAAGGGTTACCAGGAGCCCGCCATCCTCAAGCTCCACGGCCACTCCGTGATGGGCCTCCGGAGTGGTGTAAACGTCGGTAGAGGGTAATTTTCCATCCTCCACGGCAGCTGCCAACGCGGAAGTTTCAAAGCTCTCCACCTTGCCGGAACCATCATTGAACAGCACCGCCTTGCCCCCGTGCAGCACTACGTGCCCGGCCTTGTCTGCCCCGAATGCCAGGTCAGTCAGCCGGGGATCAGTCACGTAATGATGGCTGTGATCGCCGTGCGGCTCGGTCCAGGCACCGGCGTCGAAAAGTCGGAAGGAGTCCCCCGTGGATACGAAGACGTGGCGCCCGTCGCCAGCGGGGTTCAAGCGGTTGAACCCGGAAATTTCAGCACTTCCCACCGGCTTGAGCGAGGCTGCGTCCAGAACCGAGATGCCGGCGTCGTGCGTGTAAACGAGCCGCGGAGTCGGCGCTCCGGCCTCCTTTGCACTGGGGGATGACGTTGGCGGGGGCGCTTGGTCAACCGGGTTGCCGGCTGAGCCACCAGGGGCGGCGCACGCTGTCAGCAAGAGAGCAGCGAGCCCGACGGCGGCAATCGGCTGGGCGCGAAGCCGGCGTTTCCGCGGGGTCAGGACTAGGGGCGAGGGGGTGAGGTGATGAGGCATGGTTAAATGATATTCATTCTCATCTAAGGTGCAACATGACCGCCAAATGGTTGTCATATTGCACGCTGACGGCACCCACGCCTCCCCCGGACCGTTTCAGTGATAGAAATGGCCAGATGACCACGATCCTCACCGGTGTTGGTGCCAGTACCGGGACCACCCAGGGCCCTGCCCGCCTCATCCACGGTCCCGACGAATTCAGCCGCTTGCAACCCGGCGACGTCCTGGTCTGCCGCACCACAGACCCCGCGTGGACGCCCCTCTTCGGAATGGCCTCCGCCGTAGTGACGCAAACCGGCGGAATGCTCTCCCACGCCGCAATCGTGGCCCGCGAGTACGGAATTCCTGCCGTCCTGGGCGTCCGCGATGCATTGGACCTGCTGACGGACGGAAGCCCCCTGCACGTGGACGGCACGCAGGGAACCATCACCGTCACGGACAGCAAATGACGCTTCTCACCCTGCATTCCGTACGCCTTCTTGGATTCGCAGATACTGACGCGGTGGCAGAACGCTTCGCCCGGGATCGCGCCATGGTGGAGTCGGAACTCATCGACGCCGGTGTGAACGGCTTCGTGTCATACAGCACCTTTGCGGGGAGCAGCGGGTGGTCGCTGTCGAGCCGGGGCAGGGCCGAGAATGAGCGGCTCCTTGCCGATGAACTGGACAAAGCCGGCGCCCGCGATACCGTGCTGGCCGTCCACGACGCATTCGGCGGGTTGAACAAGTCAGTTGTGGAGGCTTGCAGCGCCGTCCAGCTGCAGGCAGCAGCCAAGGATCACGCTACGAACGTCCTGAGCGAGGCCCTGACCGCGTGGCATCCCTCCGAAGCGAAACTCACCGGTGCGCTGCCCCGATTCGAAGGCTACGCCGAGCGGTTGATGCAAGCACTAAAGCACGCTCCCCATGACACCGCGTGGCTCACGGCCACGGACCGTGACTCCTTCCACCGCGTCTGGTTCGAGCTCCACGAGGACCTCATCGCCACCCTGGGAATTCAACGCAGCTGACGCCTACGGGCCCACACGTCTTAGTCACGTAACAGAAACCTGCCGACAGTAAGATTCCAACCATGAGCGATGACGCCGCCAATTCAGTGACCCTCCGCTTCCTGGCGGCCCCCATGGACATCGGACACAGCGGGTCCGTCGACGCCGGCACGGTCCTTGAGTGGGTGGACAAGGCAGCGTACGCAGCAGCAGTGGGCTGGTCAAAGTCGTACTGCGTCACCGCCTACGTGGGCAACATCCACTTCACGGATCCGGTCAACAGCGGCGACATGGTTGAGGTGACCTCCACCATCGTCTACACCGGCCGGTCCTCCATGCATATCCACACCGTGGTCAGCTCGCGTGATCCCAAAGGCGGTCCCGAGACGATGCACAGCCAATGCATGGTCATCTTCGTGGCCGTGGGCCCGGACGGGAAACCAATTCCTGTCCCTCAGTTTGAGCCGTCAACGCCTGATGAGATTGAGCAGCGCGACCACGCCTTGGCGCGCATCGAAGTCCGCGAGCAGATCGTCAACGCAATGAACGCCCAGGAATACACCGACGCGGGGACCGCCGAAAGGGTCACGCTGCGGTTCATGGCGTCCCCTACTGATGTGAACTGGGGTGGCAAGGTCCACGGTGGCATCGTCATGAAGTGGATCGATGAGGCCGCGTATGTGTGCGCCTCCCGGTACTGCGGAAAGGACACCGTGGCCGTCTTCTCCGGCGGCGTCCGGTTCTACCGGCCCTTGCTGATCGGCCACGTAGTAGAGGTAGAGGCCCGACTCGTCTACACCGGCGCCAAGGGCATGCACATCGCAGTCCACGTCCGTTCCGGTGATCCGAAAACCCGTGAAATGAACCTGACCACCTACTGCCTCACGGTGATGGTGGCCCGCGATGACACCGGCACTGCTGTACCTATTCCCGAATGGGTTCCGGTATCGGACGAGGACAAGAAGCTGCACGCCCACGCCCGCGAACTCCTGGAAATCCGGGGACGGGCGCCCGGAAACCGGCTGCCGGACCACTTGTTGAAGGCAGCTGGCAGCTGATGGATGTCGTTTTTGTGGTGGCCGTCTTCGCGGCGGTGTTTGCCGTTGCCCTCGGCAGCATAGTTTGGACCAACGTGCAGCAGGGCAGGCGGGCGAAGGTGAAACCGCCGGCGCACAGGGGGGCGTTCCAATCCCAGCGCGGACGGGTATACAAGCATGGCTCCACCAGCCACAACGCAACTCCGGGAAGCGGCACGTAGGGCGGACTACCCCACCAAATTCTCCGCCGCACCGTCCATGTGGGCGATGATCGTTTCCCTAGCCTTGGCCGCGTTTCCGGTCTCAATGGCTGCAACAATGTCGTGGTGACGCCCGACGCTCATGTTCCGGGTGGCGCGTTCCAGCCCGGCGAACATGATGGACATGCGGATGGAACCCTCCAGCGATTCCCACGAGTGCAGGAGCGTTTCGTTGCCGGACAGCCGGCACAGGGTGCGATGGAACTCGAGGTCGGATTCGATCCGTTCCTCCAGGGAAGATGCAGCAGCCTTCTCCATCGCATCGACGGCGGCACGCAGCTCTGCGAGCGCGGCCTCCTTGTCGGGCATATCGCTCAACGTCCGTGCCGCGAGGGACTCCAATACTCCACGGACAGCGAAGATATCGCGGATTTCCTTGACGTCCAGGTGCCGCACTGACATGCGGCCGCGTGCTCCGGCGGAGATCAGGCCTTCCTGTTCCAGCTGGCGAAGGGCTTCGCGGAGCGTCCCGCGGCTGATTTGGAGCATCTCGGACAGCTCGGTTTCCACCAGGTGCCGTCCGGGTTCCAGCTCACCACTGGTGATCGCGGTCCGCAGTGCTGCGAGCGCCTGTTCTCGCAGGCTCTTCTTTTCAAGTCCCAGCAGGGATGCGGTGACGGCCATGGTGGGTCCTCGGTTCTATGGGCAACTGCTGACAGTCGGGTGTTAACTGTCGATACTACGTGCAGATGCGCGGGACAGGCAGTAAGTCCTGTCCCGCGCATGCGGCGCACCTCAGCCGAGCTCTGCGAGCACCTTCGCGACGATCCTGTCCACGGACAGTCCGTAGCGCTCATGCAGGGTGGGCAGCGCACCGGCGTCGAGGAACTGGTCCGGAAGCGCAATGGGAACCACGCGCTTGCCCAGGCCGGAGGTTACGACAACGGAGGCAACAGTTTCGAACAGGCCGCCAACAACGGTGTGGTTTTCCAGCGTGACGGCGAGGCGGTCGGTGTTCAGCTCGGCCAGGACAGTAGCGGAGTCGAAGGGCTTGATGGTGGGCGTGTGAACCACGGCAACATCGACGTTGTGCTTGGCCAGGGCATCTGCCGCCTGCAGGGCACGCATGGTCATCAAACCCGAGGAAACGAACACAACATCATTGCCGCCGCGCAGGACCTTGGCCTTGCCGAGCTCGAACGTGTAGTCGTACTCATCCAGGACCGTGGGCACATTGCCGCGCAGCAAGCGCAGGTACGTGGGCCCCTCGGAGGCCGCCAGCTGGGGAACGGCCTGCTCGATGTCCACCGAGTC
This sequence comes from Arthrobacter sp. StoSoilB20, assembly GCF_019977295.1. Classification (NCBI taxonomy): domain Bacteria; kingdom Bacillati; phylum Actinomycetota; class Actinomycetes; order Micrococcales; family Micrococcaceae; genus Arthrobacter; species Arthrobacter sp. StoSoilB20. The sequence continues at coordinate 4,697,631 of NZ_AP024651.1, forward strand.
ACAGGGGTCCACGATGGTCAGGTTGGGCATTCCGCGGAAGATGGCCATGTCCTCGGTGGCCTGGTGGCTCGGTCCGTACCCGGTGGTCAGGCCGGGCAGGCCGCCGATGATGTTGACGTTGAGGTTCGGCTCGGCGATGTCCAGGCAAAGGAAGTCGTAAGCGCGCCGTGCCGCGAACACCGAATAGGTGGAAGCGAACGGGATCAGGCCGGTCTCGGCCATGCCGGCGGCGGCACCGAACAGGAGCTGCTCAGCCATGCCCATTTGGAAGAAGCGTTCAGGGAAGGCATTGGCGAAGATATGCATGTCCGTGTACTTGCCCAGGTCCGCGGTCAGGCCCACAATCCGCGGATCAGCCTCTGCGGCTTTGACCAAGGCATGGCCGAACGGTGCTGACGTGGTCTTCTGCCCGGGGTCCGCGAAGGACGCGATCATGGCGGAAGTCTTCAGCTTGGGCTTCACGGTGGCGGTGGTGTCGGGGGCTTCAGTGGTGGCGCTCATCGGGCGGCCGTCCCTTCGTATCCTGCGGTCAGCTGTTCGCGGCAGATCTGCCACTCGTGCTCTTCGATGCGCATGAAGTGCGCCTTTTCGCGGGTCTCCAGCAGCGGCACGCCGCGTCCCACCTTGGTATCGCAGAGGATCACCGAGGGCCGCCCGACCGGAGCCGCGACGGCAGCGATGTTGTCGAACGCGGCCAGCAGCGCACCGACGTCGTTCCCGTCCACACGCTGGGTGTACCACCCGAACGATTCCCACTTTTCCGTCACTGGTTCGGTGCGGAGCACGGTGTCAGTGGCGCCATCGGCCTGGAGCGCGTTGATGTCCACCATGGCGGTCAGGTTTCCGAGTTGGTGGTGGTGCGCACCCATGGCCGCTTCCCAGGTGGAACCTTCGTCCAGCTCACCGTCGGAGAGAAAGTTGATCACGCGGGATCCCGAGCTCTGGAGCCGCAGGCCAAGCGCCATTCCGACGGCGACCGTCAGCCCGTGCCCCAGCGAACCGCCGGAGATTTCCATGCCGGGCGTGTAGGTGGACATCCCGGACATCGGCAGGCGGGAGTCGTCGGATCCGTAGGTTTCGAGCTCGGCCACGGGAACGATTCCGGCTTCGGCCAGCGCGGCGTAGTGCCCGATTGCGTAATGCCCGGTGGAAAGCAGGAACCTGTCGCGGCCCTCCCAGTGCGGGTCTTCGGCGCGGTACGTCAGCTGGTCAGCGTAGACCGCGGCGAGCATGTCGGCTGCACCCAGCGCCTGGCCAACATACCCCTGGCCTTGGACCTCGCCCATGTTCAGGGCGTGGTGCCGGATGCGGTAGGCGGCGGCGCGGATACGGTCCACGCGCTCGGGTTCTGGGTTTGCTGCAGCCGTAGCCGCTTCGACTGATGAGAGAGTCATTGGGTTTCCTTCCGGAGCCGGGCGCGTACCGATGGGGAGAACGCGCCCGACGTCGATTGGTGCTTTAGGCGTTTACCGTCTGGGGAGTTTTGCTGGCGGCTTCTTCGGCGAGTGCACGCTCGCGCTTGCCCCAGGTTTCCCTGGTGATCAGCGCTGCCCACAGGCCGATTGCTGCGTAGACGCTGAAGAGCAGTGCCGGGCCCATCCAGCCCATGCTGACGAACAGCAGCGTGGTGATGAAAGGCGTGAAGCCGGAGACCATGGCGGAGATCTGGTAGGACAGCGAGGCGCCGGAGGAGCGGGTCTTGGCCTGGAACAGTTCGGGGAACCAGGCACCCTGCGCGCCGGCAAGGGAGTTCTGGCACACGGCGTAGGCGATCACGATCGTGGCGATGATCAGGAAGAACAGGCCGGTGTTGACCAGCATGAACATCGGGATACCGAACAATACTGCGAAGGCCGTGGACCAGATGTAGACGGGCCGGCGACCAACGCGGTCCGTGAGCTTGCCCCAGAAGTAGGTGGCGAAGATTCCGATGCCGGCCGCGATGCAGAGGGCCACAAGCGTCTCGGTCTTGTCCGCCAGCTTGTTGGTGTGGAGGTAGGAGATCATGTAGGTCACGGAGACCGCGTAGCCGGCCGTTTCAGCAATGCGCAGTCCGATGCCGCGGACGATGTTGCGCCAGTCGGTCTTGATGACCTCCACAATGGGGGACTTCACGATGTCGCCCTTGCTCTTGACGTCCTCGAATACCGGGGACTCCGGAACCTTGGAACGGATGATCAGTCCAACAGCCACCAGGATGATGCTGGCGAGGAACGGGACACGCCATGCCCACTCGCTGCCGAGTCCAACGCTGCTGAGGAAGACCAGGTTTGCGAGCAGCAGGCCAACCGGGAAGCCGGCCTGCACGATTCCCGTGAACTGGCCCTTCTTCCGCCATGGTGCGTGCTCGTAGCTCATGAGGATGGCACCGCCCCATTCGGCTCCGAAGGCCAGGCCCTGAATGACGCGGACCAGTACCAGCAGTGCGGGGGCCAGGAGGCCCACTTGCTGGTAGGTAGGCAACAGGCCGATCGCGAAGGTGGCCAGGCCCATGAGAATAAGTGAGGCCACCAGGACCGGCTTGCGGCCGAGCTTATCGCCGAGGTGCCCACCGATGATGCCGCCAAGGGGACGGGCAGCGAAGCCGACGCCGAGGGTCGCGAAGGAGGCCAGTGTGCCTGTCACCGGGTCGGCGCCCGGGAAGAATGCCGTACCGAAGTACAGTGCAGCGGCGGTGCCGAAACCGATGAAGTCGTAGGTTTCGATGACTGCGCCAACGCCGGAACCGACGGCGACGCGCTTTGCTTCCTTGGTTCCATGAACCGGACCACGCATGGTCAGAGCTTCATTGCTCATGTGTGTCTTTCCCTTTCAAGAGTGTGGTGCTTCTTCGGCAACCCCACTGTCGACAGTCAACATAATACGACAACTGTGACCGACGACACCAGCAATGTCAACAGTCAACTTAGAAGGTTGACTGTTGACAGTTAACGGAAGTAACGTGGTGTCCATCACTAAGGTCCCTCTCTGGCGAGGGCCCAAATTTGAGGATCAACGACGATGTTTCATCAACGACTTGGCTGTTCGTCCATCAGCTTCCGCCACCAGGATCTGGCAAGTGCCCTGCACACGATGCGCAGCCTCGGCTTCGAAGAAATCGACCTCGGCGCACTTCCGGGCGTCTGCGACCATGTGCCGTATGTACTGGACGCTGCGGCAGTCGAGGCCGTTGCCGCCGTCGTCAATAGCTCAGGACTGCGCGTCCGTTCGGTGAACGGCGATATCGGGGACCTCAATGAAACGCTCGACGCCGGTGCCCGGGAAGCGCGCGAACGGCACCTTGGGATGCTGCTCGCCCTGGCCGCCAAGACCGGGGCGAAAGCGCTGGTACTGCCCTGCGGGGCAATCGACCACGATCCCGTGCGCAGCCTGGAAGAAGACATCGACCTCGTGGCGGAGCAGCTGATCCATGCCTCTTCCCGTTCAGCAGAGTTCGGCGTCGAGCTCTGGACCGAATCCCTGCACTACTACCGGCTGTGTTGGAACACGGAACGGGCACAGCTGCTGGCCGACCGCCTGGCCGGTTCCGGCGTCGGAATCGTCATGGACTTCAGCCACATCGTTGCTTCCGGTGGCGACCCCGTGGACTTCGTGGACCGCTTCGCCCCACTGGTGAAGCACGTCCATCTCCGGGACGCAGTTCCGGCCACGGAAACCGAACCCGGCAACATCAACCTCAGCATCGGCAACGGCAACGCAGACTTCGCTGCAGGCCTGGCAGCACTGGGGAACGTCGGCTACACAGGCCACTTCTCCCTGGAACTCGAAACCCGGGACGTCACCCACGACGAACGCCCGGCGGCCGCCGCCAAGGCAGCCAGCTTCATCACAGACCTCATCTAAACCCGCCACCTCATATTCAAGGAGCACCATGACCACCATCCAGCGCACCGCCGTCCTCACCGGAGCTACCTCCGATCGCGGCATTGGCCTCACCACCGCCCGCCGCTACGCCAACCAGGGCTGGGGCATCGTCATCCTGGACCTGGACGGCGAGAAGTCTGCCAAGGTTGCCGCCGAGATTGCCAACGAGTTCAACGTTCCGGCGTTCGGCTACGAGATCGACGTTGCCAACGAAGCCTCCGTCATTGCAGCCCAAGCCGCCGTCGCCGCCGAAGTTGCCGCAGACAACCTCCCTCCCGTCGGAGCACTGGCCAACATCGCCGGCATCACCTCCCCCGTCCCATTCCTGGAAACCACCCTCGAACTGTGGCACAAGGTCATGGACGTCAACGCCACCGGAACCTACCTCGTCACCAAGGCCTTCCTGCCGGACATGATCGCCAACGGTTGGGGCCGCATTGTGAACATGTCCTCGGTCTCGGCCCAACGCGGCGGCGGCGTCTTCGGCAAGGTGCCCTACTCCGCTGCGAAGGCCGCCATCCTGGGCTTCACCAAGGCACTGGCCCGCGAAATCGGCGAGACCGGTGTGACCGTAAACGCCATCACCCCCGGGGCCGTGGACACCAACATCCGCGTGGGCAGCACCGAGGAGCAGGAAGCCGCCATCAACGCCGGCATCCCGCTGGGCCGCAACGCCACCACCGAGGAAGTAGCAGCAGTCATCACTTTCCTCTCCTCCGAAGACTCGGCTTACCTGACCGGCACCACCATCGACATCAACGGCGGCAGCCACATCCACTGACTCTCGTCGCCCGCACCAGCACCAGGAGCCCCAATGACCAGAATCTTCAACGATCCAGCTGATTTTGCGGACGAGGCCTTGGCCGGCTTCTGCGATGCCCACTCGGACCTTGTCCGGCACGTTCCGGGCGGCGCGGTACGCCGGCACCGCCCGTCAGCGCCCAAGGTCGCCGTTATCACCGGCGGCGGATCCGGACACTACCCGGCCTTCGCCGGCATCATCGGCCCGGGCTTCGCTGACGGCGCCGTGGTGGGCAACATCTTCACCTCCCCGTCAGCCCAGCAGGCCTACTCAGTGGCCCAAGCGGCCAACTCCGGAGCCGGTGTGGTGTTCACCTACGGGAACTATGCCGGTGACGTGATGAATTTCGGCATGGCGGGCGAACGCCTGAACGCCGAGGGGATCCCGACGGAAAACGTTCTGGTGACTGATGACATCGCCAGCGCATCCCCCGCAGAGTCAGAGAAGCGTCGCGGTATTGCCGGTGACTTCGTAGTCTTCAAAGTCATGGGTGCAGCGGCCGAAGCCGGGCTTGACCTTGAGTCTGTGGTTCGTTTGGGTCGAAAGGCCAACAGCCTCACCAGGACCATCGGCACAGCCTTCAGCGGCTGCACCTTCCCCGGTGCCGACCAGCCCTTGTTCCGCCTTCCCGAGGGGCAGATGGGCCTGGGACTTGGCATCCACGGCGAGCCTGGACTGTTCGATACCGAGCTGCCATCCGCCGTCGAGCTCGGCCGGGAACTGGTGCGGCGCGTGCTGGCTGAAGCGCCCCCGGACGGTTCACGCCGCCTGGCTGTGATCCTCAATGGCCTGGGTTCCACCAAGCACGAGGAACTTTTTGTCCTCTGGCGAACCGTGGCTCCGCTGCTTCGCGAAGCCGGCTACACCCTGGTGATGCCGGAGGTTGGCGAGCTGGTGACCAGCCTGGACATGGCTGGCGCCTCGCTGACACTGACGTGGTTGGATGAGGAACTCGAGCAGTACTGGACCGCTCCGGCGCTGACTCCGGCCTACCGCAGGGGTGCCCTGGGGTTCGAGGTTCCTTCCGCAGTTGCTGCAGACGCCGAACTGGATGCTGCGACCACCGCCGACTACTCCTCAACAGAGGAGTCGCGCTCATACGCCGCGCACTGCTTGCATGCCTTGGACACTACTGCAGCCCTGTTGCGCATCTCCGAAGCGATGCTGGGCGACATGGACGCAATAGCAGGCGACGGCGACCACGGCCGCGGGATGGTCCGTGGCTCGGCCGCAGCCCTGGACGCAGCAGCAGTTGCTTCTGAGCGCGGCGCCGGAGCCGGCTCGCTGCTGGCCGCTGCCGGAGACGCGTGGGCCGACAAAGCCGGAGGAACGTCAGGCGTGCTGTGGGGCGCGGGATTGCGCGCCTTTGGTGAGCGGTTGGGAGATGCGGAAATCCCGACGCCGGATGTCCTCGCCTAGGCTGTCCGGGCCTTCGCCGACCGCATCGCAAGCCTCGGAAAGGCGGAGCTTGGCGACAAGACCATGATGGACGCTTTGCTGCCCTTTGCCTCCTCCCTTGAAGAGCGAATCAGCGCCGGCACCCACCTGGAGCAAGCCTGGTCCGCCGCTGCGGCCGACGCCACCCGGGCCGCTGCGTCCACTGCGGAACTTCGCCCCTTGAAGGGCCGTGCCCGGCCGCTGGCGGAGAAGAGCCTCGGTACCCCGGATCCCGGGGCGACATCGCTCGCCATGGTGTTTGCCGCCGTCGGTCCTCACTTCACTGCCGTTCCCGTTGCAGCCCCCGTTGCAGCAACCACCTAGGAGAACTTATGCGCATCGTTGTGGGCGCCGACGAAGCCGGCGTTGACTACAAAGACAGGATCCTGGCCGACCTTGAGGCTGACTCCCGGATCACTGAAGTGATCGATATCGGAGTAAACCGGGCCGATGAGGACTTCACCAGGCCGTACCCCTACGTTGGCATCGCGGCCGGTGAAATGATCCGCGACGGCAAGGCCGACCGGGCCATCCTGTTCTGCGGCACGGGAATCGGGGTTGCAATTGCTGCCAACAAGGTTCCCGGTATCAGGGCCACAGCCGCTCACGATTCGTTCTCCGTTGAACGCTCCATCTTGTCCAATGACTGCCAGGTCCTCACCATGGGCCAGCGGGTTGTGGGCGTGGAGTTGGCCCGCCGGTTGGCCAGGGAGTGGATCGGCTACGTCTTCGACCCTTCGTCCGGGTCAGCTGCGAAAGTGAAGGTCCTCAGCGACTTCGAGGGCTGCTGAAAACCTCCTGAGCATGGAAAAAAGCCGCGCAGGCGGTAAGAAATCCTCCTGCGCGGCCCTCGAGGCGTAAGACCTACTTGATCAGCGCGGCTGCCTGATCCATAAGGGCACCGGCCGCTTCCGGCCCGCCGTCCACACCCTCGCTGGCGGACGCCGTGGCGGAGATCAGGACACCATCTTTGACCGCATGGGCAATGTAGATTGCACCCACCCTTCCGTCAGGAAGGGCCATGACGGTCTTGTAACCCGCTGTTCCGGGAACTTTGCCCATGCCTTCAACCTTCTCGGTAGAGGTAGTGAGCGTCTGCCCTTCAGCGGAGTACGAGACCTTTTTGCACTCCTCCGCCTGGGATTTGCTCTTCTCCAAGTCGTCACGGAGGCGGGCGGCATCGACGCCGGAGGTCATTGAGACACTGCTGATGAAACCGTTGGCCTTGGTGCGGGTGGTGCCGGCCACCGCGGAACCATCGATGGTGCGCGGCGCCCCGAGCAGGAATGGATCCTTGCAGGCGGCGGGTTCAATGGTGGCTCCCGCGAATCCCTTGACCACCGAGTCATACTGCGCCAGCAGCTCGTCGCCGGAGAGGACGGCGGGGGTGGTGCCATCGGCGAGCTTGACCTGCCCGACCAATCCGATGAGCTCTTCCTTGGTGTACTGCTTCACGGGCGTCGGCGCCGGAGCAGCAGCCTCACTTGCCGGGGCGGACGTTGATCCTTGTGGGGCCGCCGTCCCACCACCACAGGCCGTGAGAGCCATAATTACCAGTGCCGATGCCCCGAATCCGAGCAGCGAATTTTTCTTCATGTGTTTCCCCAATAATTCTTAGTGATACGCCCGCAGACACGGACTCACTTAGACTACTGGCCCGGCTTGGCTGCCCTGGACTGCGCCGTTTGAGGGCTAGAAGCCGCCGCCACCGGCGCCTGAGTCGCCTGCCATATTGGCAAAACGCGAGTAGTGGCCCTGGAACGCAACCACAATGTCCTTGGTGGGACCGTTACGGTGCTTGGCGATGAGGATGTCCGCTTCACCGGCGCGCGGCGATTCCTTGTCATAGACATCCTCACGGTGCAGCAGGATAACCATGTCGGCGTCCTGCTCGATCGAGCCGGATTCACGGAGGTCGGACACCATGGGGCGCTTGTCCTGACGCTGCTCGGAACCACGGTTCAGCTGCGAGAGGGCGATGACGGGAACCTGGAGCTCCTTGGCGAGCAACTTAAGCGCACGCGAGAACTCGGAAACTTCCTGCTGGCGGGATTCCACCTTTTTGCCGGAGCTCATGAGCTGGAGGTAGTCCAGGATGACCAGTTTGAGGTCGTGCTGCTGCTTCAGGCGGCGGCATTTTGCCCGGATCTCCATGAGGGACATGTTGGGGCTGTCGTCAATGAACAATGGAGCATCGTTCATGCGGCCCATGGTGGTGGCGATCTTGGACCATTGCTCGTCCTTGATGGTGCCCTTGCGGAGGTCCTGCAGGCCAATCGTGGCTTCCGCAGAGAGAAGGCGCATGGCGATCTCGTTCCGGCCCATTTCCAAGGAGAACATGACTGTAGCCAGGTTGTTCTTGATGGCGGCGGAACGGGCGAAGTCCAGCGCGAACGTGGACTTACCCACGGCGGGACGTGCTGCAATAACGATCATCTGGCCGGGGTGGAGTCCGTGCGTCAGTTCATCCAACTCGTAGAAGCCGGTAGGGACGCCGGTCATGCCTTCGCCGCGGTGGCCGGAGGCTTCGATCTCGTCCACGGTGGATTCCATGACGTCCTTCAACGCCACGTAGTCCTCGGCGGTACGCTTTTCCGCCACCGCGTAGACCTCGGCCTGGGCCTGGTTGACCAGGTCTTCCACTTCGCCGTCCTGGCCGTAACCCATCTGGACGATTTTGGTGCCGGCATTAACGAGGCGGCGGAGGACTGCGCGCTCGGCAACGATCTCGGCGTAGTACCCGGCGTTGGCTGCCGTGGGCACGGTCTGAATGAGCTCGTGAAGGTAGGCAGGACCACCGATCCTGTTGATTTCCCCGCGCTTGGTCAGTTCATCCGAGACGGTGACGGCGTCGGCAGGTTCACCACGACCATAGAGGTCGATGATGGACTCATAGATGGTCTCGTGCGCCGGACGGTAAAAGTCGTGGCCGCGGACAATTTCGACCACATCCGCGATTGCGTCCTTGGACAGCATCATGCCGCCGAGCACAGATTGCTCGGCAGGAATGTCCTGGGGAGGTTTCCGGCTCGAGTCCGAAGCGCGTGTGCCCTCGATTGAGTCCAAGTGCGTAACTGACAAAGCCGTCCTCCATTTGTGTACCGCTGCAGAGATCTACTCCCTGGCGGCCCGTAAAGCGCAGTGTGTGGCTACGAGGTCCGCCTGGTGTCTCTGACGATGCCAGACAGGGCGGACAAAATAGCGTATCCACAAGTTATCCACAGCTGATATCTCCCACCTGCCGCCAGAAGTGGCTATTTCAGGGTCCGGGGAAACTCAACAGGGGATATCCAGGTCCAAAATGGACACTCCAGACACGTTACAGCAGGTGCCTGACACCCCCTGTGGAAAACCTGTGGAATACAAGCCCCACGTTGTGCACAGACTGTGCGTTACCCTGTGGATAGAGAAATTCTTTTGCAGGAAAACAGCCTCTGACCTGCGGAAACGCACTTCACAAGCTGTGGACTCAAGAAAGATTTGCCGCTGATTAATCCACAGACCCCGCGTCCAACCACGCATGGAGGGGCGCAAAAAACACACCAAACATGCCTCAAATGTGATGCATCTTACAAAGTCGCTTGAATTTGACACGACTCTCTCGGAAGCTTATGCCGTTCATGGAATGTGCTGTGGATAACCAACTTCTGGCATAAGCTCTAGGCATGGGGATGAACTTTGGTGATGTGTTGACGATTGCCCTTCCGCTTCTAGTCCTCGTCGGCCTGCTGTGGGCGCTCACGGCGGCCTTCAAACCGCGCGATACCGGCGTCTCTGACGCCGAGAGGTATCAGCGGGAACTGGCAGCCCGCTCGGCTGCGCACCAAGCGTCCCAAGTCCAGGAAGCACTGGCTTTGCGGGCCCGCATCGAGGCCACCACCAAGCCGAGCCAGAACGAGGCAAGCCACCGGGAACAGGCAGAGAACGCCAGGACCGCCATCCAAGCCCAGGCCGGGAGGTCAGCATCGGCGGGGCAGGCCGGACACCAGCCCGCCGTCCTTCCCAATGGCCAGCTGAACCCACAGCTTGCTTTCGAGCTCCAAAACCTGGTTCGCAGCGGGAAAAAGATCGAGGCCATCAAGGTTCTGCGCCAAGCCACCCACTCAGACCTGCTTACCGCCAAGAACTACGTAGATCGGCTCTGACAACGCCATGGATTCCATCCTCATCCCGCTCCTGATCCTCGTTGCGGTCATTGCGGGCGTGCTCCTGCTCATTCGCTCGTTCACCAAGCGTTCCGCCGAATCCAAGGCGGACGCAGCAGCGGCCAACATCCCTACGGATCCCGTGGAGCTTGCCAGGGAATCTGCCGCCAAGCTGAACCAGGAGCAGCACCGGCAGCTGTACTCCCTGATTGCGCGGGGCCAAGGCATGGCAGCCATCAAGCTATACCTCCAGTCCACCGGAGAAGGCCTGCGAGCATCGCGCGATGCCGTAGGTGCCCTCGCAGCGCACCCGCAGCCGTTCACGCCCGAGGTCCCCGCCAAGGACCTGCTGGCCGAGGACGATGACGAGCCGGAGCGTTTCCCGTACCGGTACCGGGCCATCGTCAGCAAAGGCGAGGTGACCCGGGAAGTGAGCAGCAACATGCTCAATGACGAGATCTACGGAAGAATCCGCACGCTCGCCAAAAGCGGCGATGTCGAGGGCGCTGCCATCGCGCTGACACGCCACTCGGACATCACCATCAAGCAGGCCCGCGAGTTTATTGAACTGTTGGACGACTAGGAAGCCCTAGAAGTCGAACAGGTCCCCGAGGAAGCCTTCCTTCTTCTTGCGCTTGCGGCCATATCCATCGCGGTCGTAGCCATCACGCCTGTCCCCATCCCGACGGTCGTAGTCACGCCTGTCCCTGTCGTCATAGCGCGGCTGCTGGGGACGGGATTCGAACGGGTTGTAAAGGGGCGGCGGCGCAATAGGGGGCTGGGCCGGTGCAGCTGCAGGACGGGCGGCCGCAGGGCCTGTTTCCGCGGCGACGCGGTCAATGATCTTGTCCAACTCGCCACGGTCCAGCCATACACCCCTGCATTGCGGGCAGTAGTCGATCTCCACGCCGCTTCGTTCGCTCATCACCAGGTCAATGGAATCCACAGGACATTTCATGTCTGCCCCAACGATCAACCGTGCCAAATAGTTCAGGCCAGCCAAGGACCGGAACTCCCCCAGGCAGCCTCTTCCGTGACTGCTTCCCGGACAGGTCTAACGGCCCGCTGAGATCCCTGCCAGCAGCTGCTCAAACGGCAATGACTCAAGGGCATCATTCTTGCGGTTTGGCTGGGGGCCACTGAGCAGTTGCACCAGCTCACCCGCAGCCCTGTCCACGCGCGCCGAGAGGGGCGAGCCGCCGTCGTCGGTGTTTCCCCAGTCCTGCGGCCCCGCGAAGACGCCGGTCGCCGCAATCCTGGTGCGGAGGTAGGTGAACAGCGGCCGCATGGCGTAATCGAGCACCATCTGGTGGCGGTCCGTGCCGCCTGTAGCGCCGAGGAGAACGGCTTTGCCGTCCAGGGACTTCGGATCAAGGACGTCGATGAACGACTTGAAGAGTCCGCTGTAGGAGGCGCTGAAGACAGGACTCACGGCGATGATGGCGTCGGACTGGTCGACGCCGGCAATCACCTCAGCCAGACGGGGCGCGGCATAGCCGGTCACAAAGTTGTTGGCGATGTCCACCGCGAGGTCGCGCAGTTCGATGATGTCGATCGTGGCGTCGTAGCCTGCCGCACGCAGCTGTCGCTCGGCGGAGGCGGCCAGTTGGTCGGCCAGCAGGCGGCTCGACGACGGGACACCGAGTCCGGCGGAAAGTACGGTGATGCGGCGGGTTTCCATGGCATTCTCCTGTTGCTTGTTCATCCAGTTTACATGCGTTTGCATCTAAATCAATGAACAGGGGGCTGCCCTGAAGTATTCCCTGAACCCCTATCTCCCCTTCAGTTCGGTCAGGAACGCCACCGTGGCCGCGGAAATCTGCCCTTGCGCATCCTCGCGATCCACAGAAGGGTCGCGGTCGCCGGGCTGGGGCCCATAGCTGCCGAAGAACGCGTGGTTACCGCCCTGGACCTCCACGAACGTGGAATCCAAGGGCAGCAGTTCGCGGGAAGCATTGATCTTTTCCGGCGTGCTGAGTCCGTCCTTCGAGCCGGAGATGGACAGCACCTTCAGCCCGGCGCGGTCGCGCATGGAATCCAGCGGATAGGAGGCGTAGAGCAGCAGGCCGTTAACGTCCTGGTTGCCCAGCGCGAACGAGCTCGCACTGACGCCGCCCAACGAATGGCCGCCTACCGTCCACGTGGAAATCTCCGGATGCGCCGCCATCGCACCACTGGCTTGGTTGCCGTCCAGCAAACTGAGATTAAGGGGTGTCTTCAAAATCACCACCAACACTCCTGCATCCGCTGCGGGCTTGAGAATATCCACGTAGGCCCTGGCTTCAACCCGGGCGCCCGGGTAGAAGACGAGGCCCTTGGTGGCCTGTCCACCTTCGGGCGCCAGGACGATCGCCGTCGGCTCCTCAGCCATAGAGACGCCGGCCGCTGCCCCGGCTGCGGCCGGCGGCTGGTACGCGAAAGGGTTCAGCCACACCAGCATGGCCACCAGCGCGAGCACCGCCACGCGCCCTGCCCACGCCCCGACGGCCCGCCATGCAGAACGCTTCAGGGAAACGCGGCGGCGCCGCCACAACAGGACAGCCCAAAGAAGGCCGACGACGGCGGCAGTCACCAACAGCGCGGGCATCAACGGGTGGCCGCGCAGAACGGCGGGATTCCCGATCAGCATCCACAGGGGAACAAGGACCAGAGCCGCCGCGCACACTCCGGACGCCCAGTAAAGAACGGGCCTGCGAGTGGCTTGAATGGCGTCAGGAGAGGAAGTCATACTCCAATAATAGTTCCATCATGGAGATACTTTGAGCCTTCCGCATGTGGGACGCTGAAGTTTTAGCGCCGCGGGGCGTGTGTGGAGAGGAAAGCAAACGTCCTGTCCCGCGCCTCGCGGGCCTCGTCAAAGTTCAAGTGGAACTGGTACTCGTGCGGCAGTTCGGGCTCGTGGGTGGCGGGCCAGAACAGCTCGGTCACCTGAACGCCGGCATCCTTGAGGCGGTTGCTGTAGGGAACCGACTGCAGCCAGGTGAGTCCGTCACCGTTCCCACCACTGATGAAAGTGGGCGGGAAATCGTCCGTGACGAAGTCAATGGTGGACATGGTGGCCCCGGCATAGGTGGCGGACCAATCCTTGGTGCCCGTGTACGCCCACAAGGACGTCTTGAAACCCCAGGCAACGATCCCGCTGAGGTCTGCCATGGCCCGGAGGTCATAGACACCGCAATGCAGGATGGTGGCCGCCAACTCCGACTTCTGGAGGGCCGGCTCGATCCCCATCAGGTTGGCATACTCCGGGTTTACGGTCAGGGTGGTCATCTGGCTGGCGAGCTGGGCACCGGCAGAGTCGCCGGCCAGGACAATCCTGCTGGTGTCCACATTCAGTTCGGCTGCATGGGCCTTGATGTAGGCCAAGGCCTCGTTGATGTCACGCACGGCAGTGGGGTACGTGGCTTCGGGCGCGATGGGGTAACTCATGCCAATAGTGGTGTATCCCTCGGCAGCGATGATTTGGAGGTACGGATTCACGTCCCGTTGCGCACCGGAAATCCATGCTCCTCCGTGAATCCACACCACCGTGGGAAGGGGCGCCGTGGTTCCCTCGGGACTGAAGACGTCAAAGGTTGAACCGGGCTTGTAGACCACTCCGGGCTGGGTCTGCAGCGGGGTATCAGGGATGTACGGTGTCATTTCATCGATGGTTGCCTGTGCCCCGCGCTCAAAGACGCTCCGGATCAGCATGGCCGATGGCCATGGCGTCGCCGACAACACCAGCAGGACGATCAGTACCAGCACGATCGCGATGTCCAGCTTCTTCAGCCGGAAGGACCGTTTTCGCCCCGGCCGCGACAACCGACCCGCGCCTGCTGGTTGGTTTTTACCCGTGCTGGCTTGGATTGATTCCAACGGTCCCATCACACACTCCCCCGGTCGGTGCACCTGTGGACCATGCTACGGCCGCCAAGGCGTTTGCCGACGTCAGTCCGACGGTCGCGCCGCCCGCAGCAGGACGCCTTCGCCGCCGTCGAACTTTACCGTGTGGAATGCGGCACCGCGGGCAACCTCGGTAAACCCCCACCGCCGGTGCAAAGCCAACGAGGCCTCGTTGCGCGCATTGACCACGTACCAGGCACCCTCAGCCCGCTCCCACACCCACTCAAGGCGGGCCTGGGTCAGCTCCACAGCCACTCCCCGCCGCCGGAACCCGGGTCGGACCGTGACGCCACCCAAATAGTGCCCAGCTGGTGCCGGGCCGTCGCCATGGTCCCAGTAGTGCGTTTTCGCCCAGCCCACGACGCCGGAACCTCCAGCCGCCGTCGTGTCATCCTGCGCTTCGGCCACTAGGACCAGACGGGCGGGGTCCACCATACCAGCGGTCATATTCGCGGCGAACGGCCCCGATCCGGTTGCGGAAATACGACCCGCGTCCAGCTCCACAGCCAGTATGCCCGCCACGTCAGCGGGCAGGGCGGGTCGGATCGTGAAGGACATCGGCCCAGTCTAATCAGCGGAATTGCTTGCACTATGAGGGCCAGCTCATAGAGTGGAATCTGGCCACCGACGCCTGAACGGCACCTACGAAAGCAGACCATGACACAGCCAGCAATCGCCCCTCTGGACGGTGTCCGGGTCCTGGAACTCGGCAACTACATCGCGGCACCCACGGCAGGACGCCTGCTGGCCGATTTCGGGGCCGAGGTCATCAAGGTGGAGCGGCCCGGGAGCGGCGACGAGCTGCGCAACTGGCGCCTGCACAAAGGCACCACGTCCATGCTCTACCGGACGCTGAACCGCAACAAGAAGTCCGTGGTCCTGGACCTTCGCACCGATGCGGGCAGGAAGGCGGTGCTCGAACTCGTTGCCAAGTGCGACATCCTGCTGGAGAACTTCAGGCCAGGCACCTTGGAAAAGTGGGGCCTGGGACCGGACGTCCTCAACCAAGCGAATCCGGACCTGATCATCACCCGCATCTCAGCCTTTGGGCAGACCGGACCGCTGTCGGAGCGGCCCGGCTTCGCCGCCGTCGCCGAAGCGTACGGCGGGTTCCGCAATCTCGTGGGTGACCCGGACCGTGCTCCTGTCCGGGTAGGCGTTTCCATTGGCGACTCGATCGCGGGACTGTATGCCGCCTTCGGTTCCGTGATGAGCCTGTACCAGCGTGAAGCACGACGCCGGGACTCAGCAGGCGCTGTCCCCCTCACCGAGCGGATTATCGACGTCGCGCTGAACGAGGCCATGTTCTCCATGATGGAATCGCTGATCCCGGACTATCAGGCGTACGGCGTGGACCGGCAACGCGTGGGTGGCCGAATGGAGGGGATTGCGCCGTCCAACGCATACCTGTGCAAGGACGGTTCCAGTATTGTGGTGGCCGGCAACGGCGACTCGATCTTTCAGCGGTACATGCAGACCATTGGGCGCCCGGACCTGGCGGAGGACCCTTCCCTGCAATCGAATGCCGGGCGCTGGGCGCAACGCGAAGAACTGGATCAGGCGATCGGAGAATGGACCGCTGGGCTCTCCGCTGCCGAGGCTCTCGCGGCGCTTGAGGCTGCAGGGGTTCCAGCCGGGCCCATCTACACGGCGGCCGATATCAGCACGGACAACCAGTACGCTGCCCGGAACATGATCCAGAAGTTCGACGTCTCTACCGGCGAGGAAGTCCTCCCCGACGTCGGCTTTCCCGGCATTGTTCCGGTCATTGGCAACCAGTCCCTGCCCATCCGGAACCTGGGACCCGACCTGGGTGAAAATACCCAGGAGATCCTTGGTGGGCTCCTGAACATGGATGCCGCACAGATCAAGGCCGCTACCGGCCACAAGGAGGCCCTCCACCCATGAACCCGTACGAAAGCCCCCTGGCCTCAACGCTGGGCAACGTGATCCTGCGTGACGTCACGCTGCGCGACGGACTCCAGCTCACCGGCAAGCTCCTGCCCACCGAACAGAAGATCCAGACCGTACGGGAACTGCTGCGGCTGGGAGTGCCCGCCATCGAGCTGGGCTCCATGGCCCGCGCAGACCTGGTCCCCACCATGGCCAACACCCTGGACGTAGTCCGGGCCCTCACGCCGGAGGAACTGGAAAAGTGTTGGATCTGGGTAGCCACACCCGGACACGTAGCCAAGGCGTCAGCGGCTGGTGCCCGTAATTTCCAGTACTGCTTGTCTGCCTCGGATTCGCACAACACGGCGAACATCGGGCGCACCACGGATGAGAGCCTGGCCGCGCTGCCTGAAGCTGTGGAATACTCCCGTGCCGTGAACGGGCGGATCCAGTTGTGCATTGCGACCTCGTTCACCTGCCCTTTTGAGGGATACGTCCCCGAGGAACGCATCCTTTCCATTGCCAACGATCCCCGTGCTGCAGGCACCGCGGACATCGTCATCTGCGACACCCTGGGCCAGGCCGTCCCTGCGCAGGTTTCCCGCCTTATTACCCGCGTGCGCGACGAGTCCCCTGAGCGCCGGATCGTCTATCACGGGCACGACACCTGGGGCCTGGGGGTGGCGAACACCCTCGCGGCCATTCAAGCCGGCGCCGCCATGGTGGACGGCGCCCTTGGCGGATTGGGTGGTTGCCCGTTCGCCCCCGGCGCCAGCGGCAATACCTCCAGCGAGGACATTCTCTTCGCAACCCGTCCGGAGTGGCTTACTCCCGGGATTTTCGGAGAGCTCGTGGCGCTGTCCGAGAAATTGCTGGCCGAACTTGGTGAACCGAACCGTTCCAAGGCGGCCCAGGGCGCGCGTTCGAAGGCAGACGCTTTTGACTGGGTGGCTCCTGCCCCTGTCCAGCCTGCGCCCTAATGCTGTTTCCTAGTTCTTCCTGCCTGCTCCACCCGCAGCCATCAGTGCCAAACGCCTCAGTGTCTCGCGGTTGCGCACAGCTATCACCGGGTCCCGCAGGGCCTTGGGTATCACTTTTCCAGGACCACGCACGGCGTCCTCTTCAATGGAGACCCTGCACTGGTTACCCCCAAGGTCTTCCATGGTGATCAGCACTTTGGCCTCGCCCAAGGGCCAGCCCCTGGCCACAAGTTCCAGCGACTTGCCCGGATCCATGCCGGTCACCCTGCTGCTGTCGTCGAGCAGGAAGGGCCACGACCCCACTGAGTGGTGCAGCTTGGAACCTACCTGCGGCCAGTGATCGTCAACGGCGCGGATCCTTGAGGCACCCACCACCCAGCCTGAATAGAGCCAGCCGTCTTCGATGACCTTCCAGACGTCAGTGGCGGGGGACGTGAACAGCTGCGTCACGGTGGACATGGTGTTCCTCTCTGAGCAGGTGTAGCCGCGGCGATGACGTTAAGCTAAGCATGCTTATTGTTTGCCCGCCATAGGCCGCCGGCTGTCAGGAGCCCGGATTGGTGGCCTTGCCGTCCAACCAGAGCATGTCCGACTCGTCGCGGTGCGTTCCGTCCGATCCCACATGCTTGCCGTCGATCTGTGGCCCCTTCTTGATGACGTGAACCAAGGCCATTCCGTGTCCCCGCCCGAGGTCGTAGTCAGCTTTGAGCCATTCAAGGATGGTCCCGGCTTTCACGGAAGGATCATTGAATCCTTTGGATTCGGCGATCCCCACCAATTCCCGCGGAGTGAGCCCGGTTTTGTCTTCAATGGCATCGAGGTAAGCCTGGAATGACATCAGTGGTGCCCCATCTCTGTTTCATGGAATTAATCAATGCGTGCGGTCATCGTACCGGGCCGAACGAATCATCAGGTGACCCTGTAGGCTGGCATCTTGAATTTGGGGGAATCAATGGCAAAACAGTTTCACTCCCATGCGCGGCCACGCGCTGGATGCATCTCCGTGCTGTTGGTTGGAGTTGTGTTCATTGCCTGGCTTTGCTCCATTCTCTGGACGGCAATAGATGAAGGCGGCGTCCCATCCGACGCAGGATTCCCCGCGGTTCCCGCACCCAGCAAAGCAGGAGTAATTTCCCTGGAATGTGGATCAGGAGGCTGTTCGCGCGAAATGGTTGTGGACGTCCAACCGCCACACACCGCCCAATCGCTGGGAGCCGAAATGGGCCTGACCTCTGAACGCTGCGGCCCCCTGAACTTGTGGACCCTGCGAAAGACCTGCACCGGGATCGCCAACGCCGGCGGCAAGGAATTCCGGATCTACCTGCAGTACTCGTCCCCACTGTCGAAGTAATAGAGGGGCTGGGCAGCGGAAAATAGCTGTTCCAGCCCTTGATGTTGACCTGCGCCCTACACTGATCGCATGACGTGGCGTTCGATTACGGTGGGTATGGTATTCGCCGTGGCCGTACCGCTTTTGGCCGCCTGCGATCCCGCAGGACCAGGTTCCGGCGGTTCAAGTTCCAGCGGGCCAGGTCCCGGCGGTTCGAGCACCGATGGTTCGAGCGCAGAGACCACGGGCACAAACCATGGCCCCATCACCGTTGAGGTCAATCAATCCAGGGACCAATACGGCAAGCAGGCCATCCTGCTGCAGCTCACCAACACCACGGATCTGCCCCTGACCGTGACACGCGCCCAGCTGAGATCCACGCTCTTTAACGGTGACATCTCCTGGGAACCGTCTGCGGGCAGCCTTGAGTTGCCGCCCCATCAGCCTAAAAGTCTTCCGGCAGTATTGCCCGCGGCCACCTGCGAAGCATCTGAAAGCACGTCCGCTGAACTCAGAGCCCAGGTAACCTACTCAGCACCGGACAAGGCGTCTGTGGAGGAAGACACCAGCGCTTCGGATCCTTTCGGCGTCCTTTCCAGAAATGCCGGCGAGCTGTGCCTCGCATCGGAGGCGGCCGCCGTCGCGGGCATTGTCCTGGACCCCGAACTGGAGGTGGCAGCGGACGGCCGCACCGCCGTCGTACGCCTTGTCATTACGCCAACGGCACCGTCCACAGCGGGAAAAGGCGCGGAACGCATCACTATTGAGTCGATCGACGAAACCACCCTGCTGGCGCAATCCCCCGAAGCTCCGTGGCCCGTCAACGTGACCGTGGGCGGGGCGCCTCAGGAAATCCCGTTGACCATTCGCCCTGCACGTTGCGATCCGCACGCTGTTGCCGAGGACAAAGTGGGGACACTCCTACCGCTGCGGGTCACGGTGGGAGACAGGAAAGGCGTGCTGAAAATCCCGGCGTCCAATGACCTGCGTGGCCGAATCTACGACTTCGTTACGGCCGCCTGCGTCCCTGCAGGTTAGGCGCTGCGCCCCGCAGGTTAGCACCCCGCAGGGACACAGCGATGCGCTCCTGCAGGCGGGCTAACCGAGCGTGGCCAGGGCCCCCGGAGCGCACTCCACAATGACCTTGACGTTGGCCTCGACGCTCTTCACTTCGCCGTCCATCTGGTACGGGAGCGGCTTGAGCGTGGTGAATTCGTAGCGGCTCACGCTCGGCTGGTCACCCAGGCCCTGCGTGGTGGCCTTCAATGCCGTCAGCAGCGTCCGCCATTTTGGCATGTGCGGGAAAACGATGACCTCGAACTTGCCGTCCGAAGGGTGGTTCTCCGCCTCACTCAACGTGGCGTACTTGGCCATTTCATTGATATTGGCGAAGACCAGGCTGTCGAACTTCCTGCGCTTCCCGTCAGCCATACGGATGCCGAAGGGCTCGAACTTGGAAAAGGTCTGGATCACCGTGACCATTTCCTTCAGAGCACCCTTGCTGCCCTTTTCAAGCTCAGTGGCCACCACCGGAGTAAGGCCGAAACCGATGTACGAATGCGCATACTGGAGCGGCTCATTCTCTTTTTGTCCCGTGTGGATCCGGAGGAGGTCGATGTTATGGACCCGCCCCTCCGCAATTGCCTCTTCCAACGGCTTGGTGGCAATGATCCTGCTGTGGTCATTGGCGTTACCCGCAGCCCTGACGGCGCACACTGCCTTCGGGTTCCCGGCCTGCATCACACCGTTGACCACCTCGTTGTAGCCGCCATCGCCACTGACGGAAACCACCAGGACGTCGCCGCCCTTTGAGGCAGCTTCACGGGCCAGGTCCACGGCATGCCCGGCGTGCTCGGTGGGCTGGAGCGTGATCTCAGGCTGGTACGTGAGGAGTTCCTTCAGGCGGTCATGCAGCTGCTGCGCCAACTCGGGCGCGTCCCCGGTGCTGTTGGGGTTAAAGATGATGACGATCGACTCAAAGGTCCGGGCAGAATCCACAGTGCGCTCCTGATTCATTGCGAGGTCCCTTTTCAGGCGGTAGTTTTCCTCGGAAGTTCCCATACTATTCGTAATCCAGTGGGGGTTCCGGATGGCCCATGAACGTGAAAACATGAGAAAGGGTTTCCAGAAGCGGAGATCCGACTCAATCAGCCTGATACGGTGTGGTGCTGTGTCAGCAGCGGGGACAACCCATGGACGACTCACGCCAGACTGCACGCACGCTGGTCCTTGAGCATGAGATCACCCTGGACGATCTCTGGGCCTGGTACTGGGCGAATGGCGGGAATGCCCGGCTCTGGGATTTCGATGCCTATATTTTTGGGATCCAGGAGCGCGATCCTTTCGAGCTGAAGATCCTCAGCTGGGCAATGGAAGACCTTGATGCCCGGGCGCTGCTGTAAGTTTGCCTGCCTCGATCAGGTGCCGCGTTGAGTGGGCAACAAACGGCTGTCCCGCCCGCATCCGGCGGTCCAGCTCCCTGAGCTTTTCCTCGTAGCCCTCCGGTGTAAAGCCGGGAACCCACCACACACATTTGCGCAGGATCCACACCACGGCGCCTACGTCGAAAAACTTCATGCGGCTCCTGGCTGTTTGGAGGCCGGTAATTGTCAGGCCCGCAGCTTCCGCGGCAGCTGCCTCGGAGTGTGGATCACGGCCCTTCCGCTCTTCCGGCAGGGGGCCGAGAAAATGTTCAATCAGCTCAAAGGCCGACGCCGGCCCCACATGCTGCGCGAAATAGTGGCCGCCGGGGGCAAGAACGCGGTGGATTTCTGCCCAGTCCGGGCTGACGGGATGACGCGCCGTCACCAATTCAAAAGACCCGTCCGGGAAAGGCAGCCCGGAACCTGCCGTTGTTTCCACGATCTCCACCCTGCGCGGACCCAGCAATTCACGGGCCTTTTGCGCGTTGGGCGGCCAGCCCTCGGTGGCAGCCATGACCTCCGGAAACCGGGCAGCTTCGGAGAGGACCTCCCCGCCCCCTGTGTCCAGGTCGAGGGCACTGCGCACAGCAGCAAGGCGGCCCGCCAAGAGCTTCGCGAATCCCCAGGGCGGCCGTTCCTCGGTGGCCCGTCCCTCCAGCCAGCCGAATCCCCAGCCGTTCACGTCGGCTTCCTCAGCCTCAGCTACCAAGCTCTCAAAATCACGCATCAGTGCCTCCGGTGTGTATCTGCCATGGCCACGCTAAACGGTCCGGCAGGCACCCGCCAATCCGCGGGTAGGGTTGAGGCATGGGGACAGTTTTGGAGGCCGAAGGCCTGTTGGTCGGTTATGCCGGAGCCCCGGTATGCGGCGAAGTTACTGCGTCTGTCGACGCTGGTGAAGTGCTGGGGATCGTGGGCGACAACGGCGCAGGAAAGTCCACGGTGGCACGCACCCTCGTTGGACGGCAGGCGTCCCTGGCCGGCGAAGTGAAAGTCCACGGCCTCCTCATCGACCCGGACGCTGTCCCCTTCCGCCGGCAGGTCTCCGCGGTGTTTGACGACGACCTCTTCTTCCCCTCCCTCACCGTCCGGGAACATCTGCTCCTCATTGCCCGCGGCCATTCCCTGGACGCCCCTGAAGAGCGGGTGGAGGAAGAGCTGGCGTTCTTCGGACTCACAGGCAGGTCCCACGCAATACCTGATGCTCTTTCTTCCGGTCAGCGGCGCCGGCTGTTGCTGGCAGCCGGACTGATCCGCCCGTCGTCGCTCCTGGTTCTTGACGAGCCCGAGCAACGGCTCGATCCGCGCATGAGGATTGCGCTGGGCCAGCGCATCACAGCCCATGCCAAGAACGGTGGTGCGGTGGTTTTGGTTACCCACGATCCCCAATTGCTCCTGGCCACGGCGTCCACATGCTTGGTCATTGACGAGGAAGTCCGGGAATTCGATCCGGAACAGGGGGCCTCGATCATTGCCGGCTCCTGACATGCTCGACCTTGAACCGTCGAGGCAAAACAGGAAGCTGGCCGCAGATCTTGTCCGGTTCACGCGCCGATCCGCCCGACGCTACAAACGCAGCCGGACCTCCTGGGGTGACCGTATTGTGGACGCCTACAGCTGGGGGCTGGGGATCGGCGTCGCCCTCACCATCGCGGCCTCGTTCGTTCTGGCGCTGCGCAACGAGATTGCGGACAGGGCGTCCACAACCAACAGCATCATCGACGAACGGTGGTTGGTTCTTCCGGAAACCGTGTTGTGGACTTCAGTAACTTTCGCGGTCCTCATGGTCATCAGCAACCTGGCGCGAAAGCTTGGGCCCATAACGGCAAATGGGCCAGAAAGTACCTGGTGGCTGTCGCTGCCGGTGGACCGCCGGCCCATGGTCCTGCCGTCGTTCCTCCGCAAGGTCACGCTTACGGCGGCAGGTTCGGGCATCGTCTACTTGCCCTTCAGCCTGGTGACCGCCGTTGACCGCACCCCCAGTGAACATCTTCTCGCTGCACTTTCCTTTGGCGGCGCCGCTGCTGTTGCCATGGCGATGGCGGCAGTGCAGCAACTGGGCTGGTTGGGACCGCGCGCAGGTAAAGCTGCGACGACGGCGGCCCTCCTCGCCTGCGCAGTCCTGCCGTCACTGTCCGGATCGCCTTGGCCGGCGGCGCTGGTAGCCGCTGCCGCCGTCGGACTACTGGCGCTGGTGGCGCCCCGCGCCGGTAAGGTGCGGGGTGAAGAGCTGGTTCGCGGTGGTGCCGTGGCCGGCCACGCCGGCGCGTCGCTGTTCCTGATGGACTCCAACGAGGTACTTCGGGCCTTGGGTGGCGGCCGTCAAAGGGTCGACGGCGGCAGGGCCGGCCGCTTCTACGCCCGGCCGGCGCGTGGTCCACTGGGCTCGCTGATCCGTGCTGACGCCGTTGCCTTCCTCCGCCTGAATCCCCCGCTGATCCCAGCCGGCCTATGGCTTGCGGCCTGCGTGGCGATCCTCCTCGTAGAAGGCGGCCTGCCCGAGTTCGCGCAGCTTGCGGTGATCGTGATCGCGGGATGCGCCACTGCGTCCGGCATGGGAACCGTGGTCCGCAAGACCGCGCTGGTTCCTGAGCTCGATGCCCTGCTGCCCTTGCATCCGGCACTGGTGAAGACCAGCCGCGCCCTGATGCCGTGCCTGGCCATGGCCGCGTGGATGGCGACGCTCAGCGGGCTGTTGGTTCTTTTGGGCGCTGCGGATCCGTGGTTGGTCGGTGTTGGCGGCCTTGCGGGCGTGGGCATGGGTGCGGGCACTCTCCGGGCGGCCGCCAGGACCCCGCCGGACTGGACAGCTCCGCCGGTTGAAACCCCCTTTGGCCCTGTACCACGCGCCCAGTTGGGGTCCCTGCTCCGCGGACTGGATGTAACCATCCTGGCGACAATTCCATTGCTGGTGGCCCTTTACCTGGGGTACGTCCCGTGGTCCGTACTGATGGTGCAGGCCGCATTCAGTGCAGGGATCTTCCTGATGGTTGTGTTGGCGCGGCCAAAGCAGCCCTGAGTGCACAGGGACTTGCCTAGAGCAGGGCGGTCCCTTCGATGCACGTTGCCGACGCCCCGCCCACCCAGATTTCGCCGTCCCCGGCCTTGACGTGAATCCTGCCTGCCCGGCCGAGCACAGTACCTTGGGCAGCGACGTATTCCTCGGGCGCACGGCCGCTTCCGATCAGCCATTGGGCCGCGCCGGCGTTGAAACTGCCGGTCACTGGGTCTTCCACCATGGCGTCGCCCGGAATGAACGTGCGGACTTCAAAGTCGACGGCGGAACCGGGGTGATAGGGACCAATCACTCCCACTTTGAGGTCACCCATGGCAACGAAGTCGGGGTCGATGGACAGCACCTGTTCCGCCGAGCTGAGGAGCACTCCAATCCAGGTGGGCCCGTTCACAAGCCATGACACATCCAGCAACTCTTCCTCGCGCAGACGCAGGGCTGCCGCGAGCTGGGTCTTGATGTCGTCATCAACCGGGCCGAAGCGGGTCAGCGGCGGCGCGGCGAAAGCCAACCGTCCGGCGTCGTGCTTCACCCGGACCAAACCCGCGCCGCATTCCTGGACAAGGACGCCATCTGTCTTTGGCACGCCCCCGGCCTGCAGCCACGTGTGTGCCGAACCAAGGGTGGGGTGCCCGGCAAACGGGAACTCCTCGCTGCCCGTGAAGATCCGTACCTTGTAGTCCGCCCTGGGGTCAGTGGGAGGGAGGAGGAACGTGGTCTCCGAGAGGTTTGTCCAGTTGGCGAAGTGCTGCATCTGCTCGCTGCTGAGGCCTTCGGCATCGACCACCACCGCAAGCGGATTGCCCCGGTAAGGCTGATCGGAAAAGACATCCACTTGGTGGAACGGGCGGGTGCGCGGCGCTTGTGAAGTCACCGGTGAAGGCTACCATCGGCGCAGCCAGGTATTGCTGACGAACCTGTCCTGCGTCTGCGAAACTACCCCTATGGCAGAGAACAAGACCCAGCCCACGGACGTGTCCGCTGAAGATTTCCTGGCCGCAGTGGAACACCCGACGCGGCGTGCGGACGGCTTCGAGCTGCTCGGGATGATGCGCACCATCACCGGTCAGGAGGCAGTCATGTGGGGGCCCACCATTGTGGGCTTCGGCAGCTACCACTACAAATACGGGACCGGCCGCGAAGGCGACTCGGCCGCCGTCGGGTTCTCGCCGCGCAAGGCCAACCTGGCGCTGTACGGGCTGACCTATGGTCCGGATGCTGACCGACTGCTTCCCGACCTTGGCAAACACAAGACCGGCGCGGCCTGCCTTTACGTGAACAAACTGGACGACATCGACCGCGAAGTCCTCGCCCAGATGATCCGCACGGGATACAAGCACGTCATGGAGTCGCTGCACACCCCATGATTTCCCGCAAAAAGACCCCCACCACCGGAATCCGGTAGCGGGGGTCTTCAGTTGCAGTCTGAGACTACTTGCTGGCTACGACCTCAAGGTCGATAACAGCGGAAACGTCCTCGTGCAGGCGAACGTTGGCCGTGTACGAACCGACAGACTTGATGTGGTTCGGCAGTTCAACGTTGCGCTTGTCGATGGCGCCGAGGCCAGCGGCCTCAACAGCAGCAGCGACATCAGCAGGCTTGACGGTGCCGAAGAGACGACCGGACTCGCCGGCCTTCACCTCGAGCTTGACCTTCTTGGAGGACAGAGCCTGGGCCTGTGCCTGTGCAGCTTCAACAGAAGCGTGGGCACGAGCAGCGCGGGCAGCCTTGATGGACTCAACCTGCTTCTCGCCACCCTTGCTCCAGGTCAGGGCGAAACCGCGGGGCAGCAGGAAGTTACGTGCGTAACCGTCCTTGACCTCGACGACATCGCCAGCAGCACCGAGACCGGTTACTTCGTGGGTCAGAATGAGCTTTGCCATGTTAGTTAATCCCTTCCCTTAGCCGCGGCCAGCGCCGGAGTAAGGCAGCAGAGCAACTTCGCGGGCGTTCTTGATTGCCTGGGCGATCTTGCGCTGTTCCTGAACGGTAACGCCAGTGACGCGACGAGCGCGGATCTTTCCGCGGTCGGAGATGAACTTGCGCAGCAGTGCTACGTCCTTGTAGTCGATGACAGTGATGTCAGCGGCCTTCAAGGGGTTGGACTTTGGTTTGGGCTTACGGAGTTCAGCCTTAGCCATCGTGGAGCTCCTTTTCTATGGAGCCCGTGGATATTGATCCACGGGATGGTGGTGTTCGACGGCGGTTGCCACCTTGGTGCCTTGCGGCAGTTCCGGTGAGCGTCCGGCGTCGGACTTTAATGTTGTGTTTAGAAGGGAGGTTCGGAATCCGGGCCGTTGCCCCAGCCGCCAGCGTTGCTGACACCGGGCGTAGCCCAGGGGTCATCCTGCTGCTGTGCGGGCTGGTTGCCGCCCCAGGTTCCACCGGAGTTGCCGCCGCCCTGGTTTCCACCAGGAGCGCCACCTCCGAAGCCACCGGCGTTACCGCCACCAAAGCCGCCCTGCCCACCGCCGGAGCGCTGGGTACGGTTGACCTTGGCGTTTGCGTAACGCAGGCTGGGGCCGATTTCGTCGACCTCAAGCTCGATAACGGTGCGCTTTTCGCCTTCTTTTGTTTCGTAGGAACGGCTCTTCAAACGGCCGGAAACGATGACGCGCATTCCCTTTGTGAGGGACTCCGCTACGTTCTCGGCCGCTTCGCGCCAGACAGATGCGCGGAGGAACAGGGTTTCCCCGTCCTTCCACTCATTGGACTGGCGGTCAAAGGTCCGGGGAGTAGAAGCGATGGTGAAGTTCGCTACTGCCGAGCCAGACGGGGTGAACCGCAGCTCCGGGTCATTGGTGAGATTACCGATGACCGTAATAGTGGTTTCGCCTGCCATCTACTTCCTCCTTGTTCGTTCCTGCGGGGTAAAGATCTGAAAGGGGCTGATTACTCAGCAACAACCTTCTGGTCTTCAGGACGGATGATCTTGGTGCGCATGATCGTCTCGTTGAGAGACAGCTGGCGATCAAGTTCCTTGGCGGTAGCCGGTGCTGCGGTGAAGTTCACCACTGCGTAGATACCTTCGGACTTCTTCTTGATGTCGTACGCCAGACGGCGACGGCCCCAGATGTCTACCTTTTCGATGGTTCCACCATCGGTGGTGATGACATTGAGGAACTTCTGAAGCGACGACTCTACGGTACGTTCTTCGACCTCGGGGTCGATGATTACCATCAATTCGTAAGGACGCATATGTGAACCCACCTCCTTTGGGCTAAGCGGTTACGGTATTTCCGTAACAGGAGGTTCATTTGCGATGCTGCGTTGGCGCTCCCCGACCGAAGACACGGCAAGAGGGCGTAACACAGACTTCAATATCTTAGTGCATCTCCTGCACTCAAAGCTATTCGAGGGTGTCCGCGGCTGGAACCGGGCACTTGGCGTATGTGGATAACGAGGGGGTATGGAGCAGGGAATACTGGAGCCATGACCGTCCTGAAGTCCATCATTCTCTTCATTCTTGCCGCCGTTGCAGAGATCGGCGGTGCCTGGCTGATCTGGCAAGCCGTCCGTGAGGGCAAGGCCTGGTGGTGGGCTGGACTGGGCGTCCTGGCACTTGGCATTTACGGTTTCTTCGCAGCCTTCCAACCCGATGCCCACTTCGGCAGGGTTTTGGCAGCATATGGGGGCGTCTTCATCGTCGGCTCGCTCGCGTGGGGAATCCTCATGGACGGCTTCCGTCCCGACCGCTGGGACGTGATCGGCGCGGCCATCTGTGTTGCGGGCGTAGGCGTGATCATGTTCGCACCACGCCCGGGCGCCTAGGCCCGGCACCGACGGTACCGGCCCGAACACGACAAAACCCCCGGAAGATTTCCTTCCGGGGGTTTCTCTGTGCGCGGAGGGGGACTTGAACCCCCACCCCCTTTCGAGGACTAGCACCTCAAGCTAGCGCGTCTGCCATTCCGCCACCCGCGCAAGGTGATCAGGAGAAACAATGTTCCATTTTCTCCTTGACAGCGACAAAGACAATAACACGAACGAAGCCGATCCGTGGATTCCTGTCGCCTCTAGCACCCTCGCCGAGGCGGTCCTCACCAAGGCGGCGCTCACCAAGGCCGTCCTCGCCAGGGCGGTTCATCGCTAGGGTGGTGCACATGGATGCCACACCCATCAGCGCCCTGCTCCTGACCGTCGTGTTCGCCGCGATAGGTCTCTACTCCCTGTACTTCGTGGTCCGCTCCGGCGTACGCGACGGAATCCTCCAGGCCGACGAGAAACGGAGCGGACACAAGGAAGCCCAACCTCCAACTGGCTAGGGTGGGCACATGGACAATGTCAGGGTGAAGCGGAGCCGGCTGCGGTTTGTGGTCATGGTGCTGGCCGGCGCAGCGGCTTTTGCCGCCACCGGCCTCTCGGGCAGTTGGGTGGACGCTCCGGCAGTTGGTTGGGCCGTGGCCGCACTGGTCTACGTTGCCTGGGTTTGGCTTGTCATCGCCCGGCTGGATCCGTCCCGCACGGAACAGCACGCAACCTCCGAGGACCCCTCCAGGGGAGTTACGGATCTTTTGATCCTCGTCGCCAATCTGGCCAGCCTCGCCGCCGTGGCAGCTGTGATCGTGGATTCCCATGCCCAGGGGACGGGCTCACGTTTGGCCTCTGCAGCTTTGGCTTTGGGGTGCGTGGGCCTGTCCTGGATGCTGGTCCAGACACTGTTCACACTCCGCTATGCAGAGCTCTACTACAGCAGGGACGCCCATGCCGGGGGTTCCGTGGGCGGCATCAGCTTCAATCAGGACCGGCCACCGCAGTACACGGATTTTGCCTACCTGGCCACCAGCCTGGGTATGACCTACCAGGTCTCCGACACCAATCTCGGAAACCACTCGATCCGGCTGGAAGCGCTCAAGCACAGCCTTCTTTCCTACTTGTTTGGAACCGTCATCCTGGCAGTGACCATCAACCTGGTCATCGGCCTGGCCCAATAACCAAGACGTTCAACGGGAGCTTAAAGCGAAACGGGGCAGCCGCCGTCGAATGTTGACGGTTGCTGCCCCGCTGTTGAAAGACGCTTACGACGCCGGTCCCCCACCGATGCTGGCCTGCTCGGCTTCTTCAGTGGTCGCCTCAGGTGAAGTGGCGCCGCGCTTGCGGTAGCGCCACACACCGATGCCCACCACGATCGCGGCCAGTGCCAGCGACAGGAAGAGCGATTCACGGGTGGAATCGATGATGACCATGCCGATGATCAGCGCCACGATGGCACCGATTGCAATCCACGTGAGGTACGGGAAGAACCACATCTTGAGGTCGAGGTCCTTGGCCGCGGCACCCATGCGTTTGCGGAGGATGAGCTGCGAGGCCGCAATAACCAGCCACACAAAGAGTGCGATGGCTCCGGAGGTGTTCACGAGGAACAGGAACACTGTGTCCGGGGCGATGTAGTTCAGGCCAACGGTCACGAAACCCACCACGGTGGAGGCCAGGACTGCTGCTGCCGGCACGCCACGCTTGGAGATCTTCATCCAGGACTTGGGAGCGTCGCCACGTTGCGAGAGCGAGAACAGCATGCGGCTGGCGGTGTACAGGCCGGAGTTGAGGCAGGACAGCACCGAGGTGAGGACCACGATGTCCATGATGGTGCCTGCGCCCGGGATGCCGTAGAGCTCGATCACGGCAACATAGGGGCTCTTGGCCACGGAGGCGTCGTTCCACGGCAGGAGCGTGACAACAATGGCGATGGAGCCGATGTAGAAGATCAGGATGCGCCACACGGTGGACTTCACGGCCTTCTTCACGGCGTCTACGGGGTTCTCCGATTCGCCGGCGGCAATGGTGGCGATTTCGGCGCCGAAGAACGAGAACACCACCACGAGGATGCCCGCCAGGACTGCGCCTGGACCATTGGGCATGAAGCCGCCCTGGTCCAGGAGGTTGGCGACGCCCGGCGCGGAAACACCCGGCATAAGGCCGAGGATGGCAGCGATGCCGGCAAGGAGGAATATGACGATCGCAGCGACCTTGATGGACGCGAACCAGAACTCGAACTCGCCGTAGGACTTCACGGAGCCAAGGTTGGTCAATGTCAGGAGCACCATCAAAACCAGCGCCCAGATCCACTGGTCCACGCCGGGCACCCAGCGGTGCATGATGGCGGCGCCCGCCGTTGCCTCGATGCCGAGGACGATGATCCAGAACCAGGCATAGAGCCAGCCAATACTGAACCCTGCCCAGCGGCCAAGGGCCTTGTCAGCGTATGTGGAGAACGAGCCGGTCTCCGGGTTGGCAGCAGCCATTTCGCCCAGCATCCGCATCACCAGGATGACCACCAGGCCGGCAGCCAGGTAGGCCACGAGGATGCCGGGACCGGCCTGCTGGATGGCGGCCCCCGAGCCAACGAACAGTCCTGCGCCGATCACGCCGGCAATGGCGATCATGGAGAGGTGGCGGGGCTTCAGGGATTTTGAAAGTTGTTGGTCAGCGTGCATGGATCTGCGCCGTCCTTTAGGTTTTTGCGGGGTGGCCGCGCGGTGTGCCACGGGCCACATGACTCATTCACGCTAGCCTGCTACCCAACCACCACGCCTGTGCAGCTGAACATTTTGACAGCACCAAAAAGGGGTGTGTGCACAAAATGTAAACCGTGAGGCATCCCCTGTTTCATATTCGAAACTTTTGTCACACCCCTGAAATAACTGTTTGAGGCTATCCGTCAGAGCGAAGTGCGGAAGAACAGCTCAACAGCAGTCGCCAGATACCGGGGATCCTCAACGCCGCACAGCTCGCGGGCAGAGTGCATCGACAGCAAGGGGATGCCCACGTCCACCGTCCGGATGCCAAGGCGCGTAGCGGTCAGGGGCCCAATGGTGGACCCGCACGGGAGATCGTTGTTCGATACATATTCCTGGTATGGAACACCGGACTCATCGCACAGCCGGGCCCAGAACGCAGCACCCGTAGCATCCGTGGCATAGCGCTGGTTGGCGTTGATCTTCAGCAGCGGCCCACCGTTGAGCACCGGCTTGTTGGCAGGATCATGCTTTTCCGCATAGTTGGGATGGACGGCGTGGCCCGCGTCGGCCGAGACGCAGAACGAGGCCGCAAAGGCCTGCCGCCGCTGGCTCACCGAGGCACCGAGCCCGTCCGAAATGCGGACCAGGATGTCTTCGAGGATGGGGCCGCAGGCACCGGAACGCGAGTTGGAGCCGATCTCCTCATGATCGAAAGCGGCCAGAACAGCGATCGGGCCCCCTTCCGTAGCTGTTGCAGCGTGGCTGATCAATGCCACCAAGCCGGCGTGGGTGGAGGACAGGTTGTCCATTCGGCCTGAAGCGAAGAACTCGCTGTTGGCCCCGAAAACCGCGGGTGGCTGCGTGTCTGCCACTACGACGTCGTACCCGCCAATGGCAGCCGCATCCACTGTGGCGCCCTCAACGCGATCCGCGAGCAATCCCAGGAGGTCCTCACCAGCAGGGTCCCCCTGGCCGAAGATCGGGTTCATGTGCTGCTGCTTGGACAAATGCAGCCCGTTGTCGTTGACCCCCCGGTCCAGGTGGATGGCCAATTGCGGGAAGCGAAGAAGGGGACCCGTGGCCGTCAGATGCTGCGTACCGTCACGCATGACCAACCTTCCGGCCAACTGCAGTTCCCGGTCCAGCCAGGAGTTGAGCAGCGGACCGCCGTAAACCTCGACGCCGGCCTGCAGCCAACCGAATTTGCCGGTGGTGGGCTTGGGCTTCAGTTTGAACGACGGTGAGTCCGTGTGGGCGCCAAGGATATTGAAAGCCGTGGTGGGGCCCGCATTCTCCGGCGTGACCCACGCGATCAGGGCGCCGTCGCGAATGATGTAGAACCTACCTGCCCCGCCATCCCAAGGCTCCAGTTCATCCAGCGCCGTGAAGCCGGCCGCGTCCAGGCGTCGCCCTGCTTCGTGGACTGCGTGGAAGCTCGACGGTGATGCCGAAACGTAGGCACCCAGGTCCTGGACATGGTCAATTGCTGTGGAGGCATTCGAAGGCATGACCCCGAGTCTAGCCCCGCTTCCGGTGCCGGCGGGGCTTACACGGTGACGTTCAGCGCGGCCGTATAACCGCCCGCAACCGAGCCGGATATAGTCGCCAATTGGTATATACCTCCGTCATCGCCGAAGACGTTGTCGGACGTCAGCGTCGTCCTGGGGAAGTTCCGGGCGCTGGACTCGTAGCCGGTGGTTGCATAGACCTCCTTGCACGCCTTTTCCGCAAGGGCGATCTGCGAGACAGCCAATACTTGCCCTGCTGCGGTGGTGTTGCCCATGGATTCAAATACCTCAAAGTGAATATGCGGCCATCGTCCCGTGTAGGCACCGGGGTAGATGGTGCTGAAGGTCAACTGTCCCTTTGCATCGGCTTCCTGCACTCCCCTTAGGAAGTTCTCGTTCTTCAGGCCTGGATCGTAGAGCGAATACTTTCCGTTCCGGTCGCAGTGCCAGACGTATACCGCAGCGCCGGCCAAGGGCGCGCAGCCGTTGGCATTGTCCAGGAGCGTCAGGGTTACAGTCAGGGGCACGCCCTCGGCCTTGGCGGAGGAGGTTCCGAAGCTGGAACGGATGTCCCTCCGGACCACCCCGGAAGCTTCGAGCACATTGGGGCCATTGCTTCCGTCGGCGGGGTACGGTCCCAACGTCTCTTCGGGGATTTCCACGCCACATTCGGCGAAGGCCCGCGTGACGGTGCTGGTAGCGGAAGGTGACGCGGCCGCCGTCGAACTTTGCGTTGTTGTGGCGGCACTGCCGGTGCTCGACGGCGTTGCGGCGCCGCCTCCGGTACCCGGGGTGCAGGCAGCCAGGGCTGCTGCCGAGCCGGCGCCCAGGAGGACACCCAAAGTGCGCCGCCGGTTGAGGAGCGTGGAGAGGTCGAACTCAAGCCCGCGGTCGTGGTTCGGGTGGGGAGTATTCATGCCTCCATAAAACCCGTGCAGCCTGTGTCTTGTACATGGTGCCACTGTGGCAAGCCTGTGAAGAGTTGGCGCAACGTGCAACATAGACATTTTCATATGCTTGTAATGCCCGTCACATCGTGGCACGATGGCTCCACGGACATAATGACGGAAGGTCACTCGCATGAATATTGAACTGAAACCAGTGCGCAAGCTTCGGATCCATTGGCCCATACCGGTGGAGACCATGAAGCAGCTTGCCAGTGGCGACCTTGCAGCCCTTGAGTCCGACGCGGGCATCAGCTCACTGCTGAACGAACTTCAGACCGCTCCCGAGCTGGGCGGCTTCGGCAACTACCACCACGTCTTCGAGTCCTCTGCGGGATTCGAGGGCTTCACCGTGGCCGAGGGCGCAAAGCCCACACTGGGAACCGTAGGACAGCGAACCATCTCACCCACCTTTGTGTTCACCACCTACTTTGACGATTCCCTGGACCACCGCACCGTCCAGGAGCTGGTGCAACGGATTGTGGATATCCACCCCTGGGAAGTTCCGGTCATCGAAGTATCAGGGCCGCTCAGCGTCTCCAGCAGCTCCGCAATCCACGCCGAAACGCGGGTGGCATCATGACCCCTCCCCTTTGGCAGGAACTGGCACCACTGCTCCGCAACAGGACTTTCACGGACCTCACCCACGCCTTCCATCCCGGACAGCCGCACTTTCCGGCCTTCCCCGACGAGTCCAGGGAAGCCCTCTTCAACCTGGAAAAGGGCGACGGGTTCACGGCGCACCGGTACTCGATCGTGGGCCAGTGGGGCACCCACGTGGATCCGCCGTCGCATTTTATCCGCGGTGGCCGCACCCTCGATCAGCTGCCGGTGGAGGACATGATCCTGCCACTGGTTGTCCTGAACATCAGCGAACGCGTCGCGGTAGATCCGGATGCCACTCCTACCTTGGATGACGTCCACAACTGGGAAGCGCGGAACGGAGAGATCCCCGCCGGATCATTTGTTGCCCTGCGCACGGGGTGGAGCCACCGCTGGCCGGACAGCGCCGCCATGGCGAACGTCGATGACGACGGGATCAGCCACACCCCGGGGTGGTCGCGGGAGGTCCTGGAGTACCTGATCGAAAAGCGGTCAGTCAGCGCGGTAGGACACGAACAGACGGATACCGACCCCGGCATGGCTACGTCCCGGCAGGATTTCAGCCTGGAAACCTACGTCCTGGCGCAGGATAAGTGGCAAATTGAACTCCTTGCCTCCATGGACCACCTCCCGGAAGCAGGCGCCGCCCTGGTAGCTTCATGGGCCAAACCGCTCGAGGGCAGCGGTTTTCCCGCCAGGGTCTTCGCTATCCACTAGCTGCCGGCCGCCGCTTAATGGCGCGGCCTTACGGCGTGGCACGCTGCTGTGACACCTGGGCAGGCCGGGGTAGCTAGAATCGATCCATGTCAAAGAGCTCCAGCATGGGACGCGGCATGATGGCCCTCCTTGCGGTGGGGGCGCGTCATGCGGACGGTTTCGACGGCGGCACGGTGGCCGACGTCGCGGCCCACCTTGGCAAAGACCGCAGCCAGGTGTCCAGAAGCCTCAAGGGTGCCCAGCAAGAGGGCTTCCTGACCCGCTCGGACCAACGCGAGTACAGCCTGGACTGGTCCATCCTGACGGATGCCCAACTGGTCACCGAACAACGCTTGAAGACCGATGGCCTCACCGCCTTGGAGGGCTTGGCCACGGAAACCAACGAGGCCTGCTTCCTTGGCGTATTGAGCGGAAACAGTACGGTCACCATTGGCGAGCAGGTTCCTGAAAGTGCAAACCTTGTGGGCTCCTGGTTGGGCCGCCCCTACCCCGCCTACTGCAGTGATGCCGGCCAGGCGCTTCTGTGGGATGCCCCCGAGGCGGAAATCCGGAAGATCCTTGGCACAGTGGAGTTCGTGAAGCACGGGCCCAATACGCCGGTCTCCGTGGATGACTTCCTGGATAGGCTCCGCAAGGCACGCGTCCGCGGGTACTCGATTGTTGATGAAGAAGCCGAGCCCGGCCTCTACTCTTTGTCCGCGCCCATCCGGGACTTCAAGGGCGATGTCGCCGCAGCCCTGCAAATTGTTGGGCCGAAGATGCGCGTAGAGCCCCAACGGGAAGCTTTCGCCGTCGCGCTTGGTTCCTGGCGGACGTGGCTTGAGTCCCGGGTGGGCGGGATTGCCCCCGGAGTTGAGGCCTAAACGTCCGACGCCGGTGGGCGGCTGGGGGTTTGGGCGCTTGGGTTTCTTGGGTGGCCGGGCTTTGGGTGCTTGGGTCTTAGGCGCTTGGGTTTCTTGGATGGCCGGACTCCTGGGTGCTGGATCCCTGGGTGCCAAGGCGTTCGGCGCCGGCGTGAAGCACGGCGGCGATTTCCGGGGCATTGGATTCTACGCCGGACCGACTGCCCAGCACGCTCAGGGCAGCAATGATCCGGCCATCCCCAGCGCGAACGGGAACGGCGAGCTCCCAGACTCCATGTTCAAATTCTTCGGCAGCCAAGACGTAGCCTCCCGGCCTGTCGCGTTCCATCAAATCTGACACTTCGGGAGCTGTGTGTGCCGCCGCGGGTCCACCTACGCCAATGAAGTTGACATCCCTGAGCAGGGAACCAATGTCCTTTTGCGAATGGTCCCACAGCAAGGCCCGCCCGGACCCCGTGCACCATACGGGCGTGACCATGCCGGGCTTGGCGAATCCGCCCAGGACCGAGTTATTGGTTGACGAACGCAGCAAGAGAACGCGGACACCCTCCCGCACTGAGAGCCTGGACCGCAGGCCGAACGCGGAAACCAGCTCTTCAAGCTCGGCTCGGGATTGCTGTACCCACGTACTGTTGAGGGACGCTGCAAGGCTGAAGAAGCGTGGTCCTGTCCGGAACGGTCCGCGGTCCACCCGCTCCAGCAGCCCCAGGTCACACAACTCCTGGGCCAATCGGGAGACCCGGCTTTGCTCCATGTCCAAGCCAGCTGCGAGCTGGGAGACACCCAACAGTTGGCGTCCCTGCTTTTCGCGGTCCGTGACCATGCGGACAAGGCGAAGACCCTGGGCCAGGGATGACGCCTCCGGTGACACCTCCACGAAATCCGCTCCTTCCACCTAGCGTTCACGCCATTCTCACACGCTGACGTCCGCGGCAAGGACACGGGCACCGTTGGCCCACACCGTGTAGAGGTCCGCGAGGATCGCCTCATTCGCCGTCTCCAGCTCCCCCACCGTGATTTGCCCGCCATCCTGCCCACCAAAGAGGACTACCTCGTCACCAGGGCTGATATCCCGGACGGAAGAGACATCCACAACCATCGAATTCATGGAGACGATGTCCACTACCGGTACCCGTTGACCACGGACCAGCACATGCCCCCTCCGTCCGAGTGAGCGTCGGTAGCCGTCACCGTAGCCCGCAGTGACTGTGGCGAGGCGTGAATCGGTGGCAAGGGTATGGGTCAGCCCGTATCCGACACTGCTGCCGGCCGGGTAGCTGTTGATGGACCCGATCCGGGCTTTGAACTTCATGCAGCGTTGGAACATGGAGTGCCCGGGATCGGAATCGCCGTAGAGCACAGCACCCGCCCGGACCATGTCCAACCAAGCGGACGGAACGTTCAGTGCCGTGTAGGAGTTGGCGGCATGCAGGAGGACATTGTGGCGGGAGATTCCGGCCTGGTAGAGGATCGCGTTCGAGTCGGCCTTGAAGCGGCTCAAGGCTTCTTTCACGTGGCCTACGTTGTCGTGCGGAAAATGAGTCATGATGCCGGCAAGTTCCAACTCCGGATGACTGATGATTCCCGCAGCGCATGCACGTCCCGAAGGCGAGGACACCTCGAGGCTGTGCCGGCTTATTCCTGAGGAATTGATATCCAGATGCACGCGCAGCTTTCGCCCCTCCCCCGCTGCGATCCTGCTCATTTCCCACGCACTCTGTGGATCGGCAACGAGTTCCTCAATGTGGTGGGGCAGGCCCGCCCGGATCTCCTGGGGCGCCGCGGCACGGACCCGCAGCAACTTCCCGGTGAACCCGTGTTTCCGGGCAAGTGCCGCTTCAGTGTTGGTGCCTACCCCTATGTACGGAACGCCGGACGCCACCAGGAACGGCAGCAGGAGGTCCGCCCCGTGCCCGTAGGCGTCGGATTTGATCACGGCACACAACAGTGCCCGGTCCTGGAGCATTGCGATCATGGACCGGACGTTCGCGTCGAAGGCAGCACCGTCAATCTCAAGCCAACTGGCAAGGTTGTCGGTCACTACAGAGAGTTTCCTATTCGCAGTCATACTGTTGTCCCCCGGAAATGGCGTCACAGCCGGGCACAAAGCCCGGCTGCGACGCATGGCGGATCCCGTATCAGGCAGAACGCTTTGCCTTGGCCTTGGGACCATAGCGGAAGTGGAAGAACAGGTAGCACGCGGCAACGAACGGAACACCAAAGTACAGAGCAGCAATTTGGGAAGGGTCGAACGCTATCCCGATCAGGGACACCAGGCACAGGGTGAAGGCCAGGATGGGCAGTACCGGGAAGAACGGCGCTTTGTAGGCCAAGTCGGACACCTTCCCGCCATTACGGATGAATGCCCTGCGGTGGAAGAAGTGTGATGCTGTGATGGACATCCAGACTCCCACCACCGCGAATCCGGCAATGGACACCAGGGCCAGGTAGACGGTCTCCGGTGCAGCCACGCTGCTGACCAGTGAAGCCAGTCCTCCCACCATGCTGACCGAAAGGGCAACCAGGGGTATTCCGCGCCGGGTCAGCTTCTTCAGTGCCCGGGGGCCATGTCCTTCATCGGCCAGGGAGTAGAGCATCCGTGCACAGGAGAACAATCCGCTGTTTCCCGCTGAAAGCAGCGCCGTGATGATGACGAAGTTCATGATGTCCGCCGCGAACGGGATGCCTACGGATGAAAAGACCGTCACAAACGGGCTTTCATCCAAGCCCACCTGGTCGTAAGGGACCGTTGCAGCAATGACGGCGATGGCTCCAACAAAGAAGATCAGGAGCCGGATGACCGTGCTGCGCATGGCCTTGGGGATGTTCTTTGCAGGGTCCTTGGTCTCCCCCGCGGCGACGCCGATCAGTTCCGAGCCGGAGAAGGCATAGAAGACGGCCAGCGCGGTGACCAGCACTCCGGCGAAACCGTTGGGGAAAAGCCCGCCCGGGGTACTGAAATTCTCGAAAAGGAAGGGGTGGTTACCGGACTCTGCCAGGGGATGGAAGCCAAACAACGCGGCCCCGCCGAAGACGATAAGAGCGATGATCGCGCCCACTTTGATGATCGAAAACCAGAATTCGGATTCCCCGAAAAACTTGGAGGAGAAAGCGTTGAAACCGAAGAGGAGGCCCGCGAAAACGAGGCACCATACCCAGACCTCGACGTCTGGGAACCAGCGCTGCATGAGCAGGCCGGAGGCCGTGAATTCCGATCCGATGGCTACTGCCCAGCAGAGCCAGTACAGCCACGCCGTTGCGAAGCCCGTTGCCGGACCGATTGAACGGGAAGCGTAGATGTGGAAAGCACCGGAGACGGGGTAGGCAATGGCGAGCTCCCCAAGGCATGCCATCACCAAATAGACCACGAAGGCACCCACCAGGTAAGCGATCACCGCTCCCAATGGGCCTGCCTGGGAGATGGTGTACCCCGAACTCAGGAAGAGACCTGAGCCAATTACTCCTCCCATCGCGATCATGATCAGGTGGCGGGGTCCCATGGAGCGGCGCAACCCGGGTTCCGCGGTGGCCAAGGGGGTATCAACTGGATGGTCCAGCTTCAGGGGTGTTGAAGATTCCATGTCTTGTCTCCGTTGAGTGACAGCTGCGAACGGTACGCCGGTGACTTCCGGGGCGGGGAGCCGTGGGGGCGCCTGTAGTGACGAAGGTAACACAGATCATGTGACTTTAGTCATTAAAAACATTTATGAATGCAAATAACGCACGCTTTGCCCGCATGGCATGACGATGTGACTGTTTCCAGGGCAGAACGCCCCTACATGGTTGCTGGTCCCGAAAAACGCAGCTCCTACAGCGAAGCCCGTCGGATCACATTGGACAAGGTCATTGCCGTCACGGTGTCACTCACTCCGGGGAGGGCAGCGATCTGCTCCCAAATCTCCTGGACGCGGCCCAGGGAACGTGCTTCGACGCGCACAATAAGGTCAAAGTCCCCGCTGAGGACGTCGCACAGAACCACTTCCGGAATGGATCGGAGTTCGTTCAGGACATCCGCACCCCGCATACGGTCTTTGCGGTAGATCATCAGGAACGCGGAAACCAGGGATTCGACGTCGACTCCGGCCACCACCGTGTAGCCCTGGATATACCCCTGCCGTTCCATGCGGTCAATCCGCTGCCTCACCGCATTTCTGGACAGGAGGACCTTGCCGGCGAGTTCGGCGTGCGGGATACGGGCGTTCTTGGTGAGTTCCGCAAGGATTCTTTGATCGATGCCGTCCAGACCCGCCCGCTCCATGTGTCCCTTTCCACCTACCCTGCAGGAACCCTAAGCTCCTGCCCCGACCGAAAGGCCCGCGAAAGAAATGATACGTCCACAAGCCCAGCGGCGTTTCCTGCCACCAATTGGACATCGACGGCCGGTTGGTGTTGGGGTTTCCCGGCGAAGGCTCAGTAGTCCGGGTTGCTTGGCACAACCAGCCCGGTCTCGTAGGCGTAGACCACAACCTGCACCCTGTCCCGCAACTGGAGCTTGCTCAGGATCCGGCGAACGTGGGTCTTCACTGTCGCCTCGGACAGGAAAAACTTGTGGGCAATCTCCGCGTTGGACAAGCCTTCGGCAATAGTGGTGAGAATTTCGGTTTCGCGTGGGGTGAGCTCATCAAGCAACGGATCCCGGTGCGGCGTCGGCGACTGGCCTGGTACTGCTCCGCCACGAACGTACGTTTCCAGGAGACGCTGCGTAACCCGGGGAGCCACCACGGCGTCACCACTGGCCACGAGCCGCACAGCGTGGACCAGCTCTGACGGGGCAACGTCCTTGAGCAGGAAGGCGGACGCGCCGGCCTGCAGGCCCGTGAAGGCATACTCATCGAGGTCGAAAGTGGTGAGAATGATGACCCTGGCCTCGGAACCGGAGTCCGAGATCCGACGCGTCGCCTCGATGCCGTCCATGGCAGGCATCCGCACATCCATCAGCACTACATCCGGCGCCAGGGCTTCCACTTGGCGTACGGCTTCAGCGCCGTCGGACGCCTCACCCACCACATGGAAGTCGTCCTCACCTTCGAGGATGAGCCGGAAGCCCATGCGAAGCAGTGGCTGATCGTCCACCAGCAGCACTTTGATGATGTCTTCTGTCATGATTCCCCCTTGTCGCCGGCCCAGCGGAGCTCGGCGTGGACTGCCCAGCCGCCCCTCTTACTGGGGCCGGCAGTAACGATTCCAGCATAAATTCCTGCGCGTTCATTCATCCCTGCAATGCCTTGGCCGGTGCCCAGGCTCCCGACGGGTTCGCTGCCGCCCTCCAAGGTTCCGCGGCCGTCGTCGTGCACGTCAATGGTGACCAGATCGGCGTCGCGCGCCACCTGGACGTCAACGCGGCTGAGCGAGCGGCCGTACCGCAGGACGTTCGTCAGTGACTCCTGCACAATGCGGTAAACGGTGAGTTCAAAGGCGGGATCCGCCGGGAGGCCAGGGCCTGTGTGCGCATAGTGCAGCGGCAAGCCCGCAGTCCGGAAGCCGTCCAGTAGCTTTGCGAGGTTATGCCCGGATTCCAAGGGCGTCAGCGGTGCCGGGCGCCCGGAGTCGTCGCGGAGAACGCCCAACACGCGGCGCATGTCGGCCAAGGCAGCCCTGCCGGTACGTGACAGTTCGCCAAGGACCTCACCTGCGCGCTCCGGATTCTTCCGGACCACCACCGCAGCGCCATCGGACAGGCTGATCATCACGGTCAGGGAATGGGCTACGACGTCGTGCATCTCCCGCGCGATCCTGTTCCGCTCCGTCACCTTGCCCAGGTGCGTCGTGCGGGCCGCCCAGGCAGCGATTTCGGCCTCATGTTCCCGCCGCTGGCGCACGGAAATGCCGATGCCGGTGGCCAGCAGGTTGGACAACATGATGGTCACCGCGGTTGCGATGTTGTTGATCAGGTGGAAGTTCTCGGGGACGTCCTGCAGGTTGTCCATGCCGCTGGGACTGGTCCACATAAACAGGTACAGCAGGCTCAACGGCAGGCTGGCGGCAACAAACAGCACCAAAGCAAGGCTGCGTTTCCGGAGGGAAGCCACGGCATACAACGCGAACCACAAGCCGGCCGAGACGTTGGAACCCCACGGGTTGAGGATGGTGGCGGCAACTTCGAGAAGTACGACGGCGGCAACCACCTGCAGTGGGTATCGTCGCCTGAACGTCAACGCAGCCGCGATCATCAGCAGCAGCACCACTACCAGCCACTTGCCCTCAATGATGGAGGTAATGATGGTTGGCAGGGCCAGGAGCACGTAGCTGAGGACCACTACGGCGTCCATGGCGCGCGGCCGCTCAAAGAAGTAGCGCCGGATGCGGCCCCTGCGGCGCTGGGTGATTTCAGCGAAGGACGCGTCCACCGTAGCGGTGGCCGCGTCCTTCACTTGTGGTGCTTCAGTCATGGATCGAGCCTAGACGGCAACCCGTCCTAGACGTCCCGCTTCTTCAGCAGGATCATGGCCAGGGCTACCGGTACAACAACCCAGGCACCCAGGACCAGCGCGGCCTGCCACGCTTCCAGCGTCTCAGGAACATGTTCGACGGCGGTCATGGGACTGATGGTGCTGGTGGGAAGGAACTTGTTGGCTTCCTTGAAGAAGTCGCCGGGAATGAGCTGGAAGGCAATCGGGGCCACGAACAGCAGTCCCACCAGGCTCATGATGCCGCCGGCCGAGTTCCGGACGATGGTTCCCAGCGCCATACCGATTGCTGCCACTGCTGCGACATAGAGGCTGTTGACCAAGAGGAGCTTGACGGACTGCGAGCTGCCAAGGTCCAGCTTGAGGTTGTAGTTGTCCACGATCGGCAGGGACACCAGGCCCGCAATGTAGATGGACACGGCTGTCAGCGCGAAGGCGCTGACCATCACCACAATGAGCTTGGCCAGGAACGGGGAGAGCCGCTTCGGGACGGCGGCAAAAGTGGAGCGTGCCATGCCGGTGGTGAATTCGGAGCTCATGAGCAGGACGCCCAGAGAGCCGAGGATGAGCTGGGCAAACGAGATGCCGGAGGTGGGAATGCTGACTGCGAGGTCCCCGCCTTGTGCGGCCATGGCGGCTGCTGCTTCGGGATCGCTGGCAACCTGCTCGGCAAACTGTCCGGTTCCCCACGCCGAAAGCGCGGCGAACCCCACCATCACCAAGGCAGTCGAGGCCAGGAGGATCAGCGTGGACATCAGGGTGCGGAACTTGATGAACTCCGAGTTCAGCACACGGTGGAAGGCCGGTCCGGGACCGACGGCGTTGCGGGTGGACCTGCGGTCCAAGGTTGTGGTGCTCATGTCTATTTCCCTCCGGCCTGGGCGGGAACCGAGGCCCCGGTGGTGATGTGCGAGTGGTATTCCACCTCGTCCTTGGTCAGTTCCATGTACGCCTCTTCCAGGCTTGCCTGAAGCGGGGTCAGCTCGTACACCATGACCTGGTTCTCCAGGGCAGTCCTGGCGATCCCGCGGGGATCCAGTCCGGACACCTCAAGGAGTTCGCGCTCATGGACC
Source organism: Arthrobacter sp. StoSoilB20 (assembly GCF_019977295.1). Taxonomy (NCBI): domain Bacteria; kingdom Bacillati; phylum Actinomycetota; class Actinomycetes; order Micrococcales; family Micrococcaceae; genus Arthrobacter; species Arthrobacter sp. StoSoilB20. Next base: position 4,739,977 of record NZ_AP024651.1, read on the forward strand.
TCCACGGAAACGCCGGTTCCCGCCAGGAGTTGCATGAGGCGTTCCGGCTGGTCGGTACGGACACGGGTGCGTGCCTGGCCTTTGCCGGTGATGATTTCGGCGATCGGGGCGTCTGCAATGATCTTGCCCCGGCCAATCACGATCAGGTGGTCTGCAGTGAGCGCCATCTCGCTCATGAGGTGGCTGGACAGGAAGACCGTGCGGCCTTCGGATGCCAGGTACTTCACCAGGTTGCGGACCCACACCACGCCTTCAGGATCCAAGCCGTTGACCGGCTCGTCCAGGATGATGGTCTGCGGATCGCCCAACAGTGCGGCGGCAATGCCGAGGCGCTGACCCATTCCGAGCGAGAAGCCCTTGACCTTCTTTTTGGCGACGTCCCCCAGGCCGGTCATTTCGATGACTTCGCGTACCCGGCTCTTGGGGATGCTGTGCGTCGCTGCCATGGCGAGCAGGTGGTTGTAGGCGGTGCGGCTCGTGTGGACAGCCTTGGCGTCCAGGAGGGCACCGATCTCCCGCAGCGGTGCCCTGTGCTGGGCGAACGGTTCACCGTTCACAGTCACAGAGCCCGACGACGGAGTGTCCAGCCCCATGATCATGCGCATGGTGGTGGACTTACCGGCACCGTTCGGACCCAGGAAGCCCGTCACCCGTCCGGCCTGGACAGTGAAACTGACACCGCCGACGGCGGTCTTCTCGCCGTAGACCTTGGTCAGGCCTTTTGCTTCGATCATGGAAGCGTTCCCTCCTCGGAGCACAATGAGTGTGCGGATGAGTTTCGAATGTACTCACCACGCTACTCACCGGGAGGACGTAAATCGCCGGTCTCAGGGATGATTCAGGGTTCAGTCAGGGTAGTCCTCGCGGATGACCCGCAGGACTTCAGCCGGCGGGAAGGGGCGAGTACACGCGGAGTTCACGGGGTTTCACAGTGAACGTGGCGCTGCGGACTCCGGGCTTCGGTTCGCCATCCACCGCCAGGACCAGGGGCTGCCCGATTGCTTCCACGGTGATGGTGGTGGCCTCCGTCAGGTGGGTGACCCGCGACGCCGCCACAGTCCCTGTCACCACAGCCCACAACAGCCGTGCCCGGGCGAAGGGCTCATCCGCCGTGATCATGCGCAGGTCAAAGACGCCGTCATCCAGCACAGGCCTGCGGAGCGGCGCGTGGTCGCTGGGGTAGAACCTTCCGCGGCCCATGTAGAGGATCCACAGCTTGTGCTTTACCCCATCCACCATGAGCGTGGTGGGCGAATTCACCCCGAAAGTCCGCAAGGATGCCACCACACTGGCCATCGGCTTGCCCATTGCCGGCTGGAGCCGTTCCCGACGCCTGACCAGGTTCGGATACACGCCCACGCTGGCGGTGTTCAGCATTGCCAGCTCCGTGGTTTCGGGGGTTTCAGGCAGGCCACGCTGCACCACTACATGCCCCAGGTCAACGGAGGCCGCCTTCCCCTTGGTCAGTGCCTCGATGGCGTCATCGATCGAGCCGGTGCCAATATCGCGGGCAAAGTGGTTGAGCGTCCCGCCTGGCAGCACCAGGAGCGGCAGTGAATGCTCGACGGCGGCAGCCGCCGCGGTGCCAACGGTTCCGTCGCCGCCCCACACGCCCAATGCGACGGTTCCGGGCCGCGTGGCTGCGGCTTCCATCTCTGCAGCTATGTCTTCGCCTTCAGAAATTTCCCTTATATAAGCTTTCGGGAATATTTCGTTCAGCAGTTCTCCGGTCTCGGGCGTGTAGGAGCCACCCATGACGTTGACCCCGATACTCAGCCCCTCGCCGTCGTGGATTGCCGGCGCCTCAACCGGCGTGCGCCGGGGAGTCGGTTCCGGGGGCCGCGCCGGCCACCACTTGCGGGTTGCCCAAGCAGCGCCGGCCCCAAGGGCGGAACCCAGCACCACATCCGAGGGCCAATGTGCGCCCGTATGCACGCGCGAGTAAGCCACGCCGGCGGCAATGGGCGCCAGGGCAACTCCGATGACGGGGGAGACGATGCCGGCCCCCACAGCGAAGGCGACCGCGGAAGCAGAGTGCCCGGAGGGCATCGATGAGCTGGTTGGCTGCGGGTTCACGAAACGAAACAGCGGCAGGTGCTCAGGAAGCGGGCGCCGTCGGGGGAGTGCGCGCTTGAAGATGACGTTGGTGACCCCTGAAGCAACACCCAAGGCCAACACGCCGTGAAGGGCTGCCCTGCGCGGTTTACCGGGGAACGCGGCCATGACCCCCGCAATACCGAACCAGAGTTTTCCTTTGGTGGCGGCTGCCGAGAGCCGCCGGAAAAAGACGTCATGGTCACCCTGGGGTTGCCGGGAGACAACCCGGACCAGGAAGTGATCGAATTTCACAACTCGTTTGGGGCCCTTGGCCACGAAGCCTCGCATTACTTCACAGTAACGCCTGCGCACCCCTGCGGTGGGCTGCCCTCGACTTCACCTGGCCGTGGCTACGATGAATGGATGATCCGCGTCCTGCGTCCACGTCAACAACCCGGGTGGCAACTGGTGGTTCCCGGCGTACTCCTGCTGTGCGCCTTCATAGTCCCGGGCATCATGCTCCTGGTGGGGCAGGGCGAGCCCGCGTTCAACAGCGTTGACACCACGTGGCAGGCCTTTGCGTTCACTCTGCATTCACCCTTCTGGGATGGCGTGAACGCAGTCCTGAACGGCGTAGGGTACGCGGGCATGCTGGTGCTCCACGGGGTGTTGGCCGCAGTACTGTTCGTTTGGCGCCGACCCCTTACGGCCACCTTCGTCCTGGTCTCAGGCGTGACGGCCCTGGCGCTCACGCAGCTGGGCAAGGTGGTGGTGGGCAGGGAACGGCCAGTGGGTGCCAAAGTCCTGACGGATACCGGTTCATACCCCTCCGGGCATGTATCTGCCACCACGGCTCTCCTCATGGTGCTGGCCATCCTGGTCAGCCGCTGGTGGATGACGCTGCTGGCTGCCCTGGGAGTCATAGCCATGATGATCAGCCGCACCTACCTCTCAGCACATTGGCTCAGCGATGTCCTCGGCGGTGCCTGTCTTGCCGGTGGAGTAGTGCTGATCCTCTGGTGGCGCTTCCGGAACGTATGCGTCAAAGAGAATGAAACGGGAGGTCCCCGGACTATTTGGGCGGCAGGGGCTTCGCGACGCCTGCAAGCAGGAGAGCGAGCAGAATAGGCGCACCGATGGCCAGGAGAGCCAGGTGGATGCCTGTGTGGTCGCCCAAGTATCCCAACAAAGGCGGGCCGGCCAGGAAAGCTATGTAGCCGATGGTGGAAACCACGGACACCCGCGCAGCGGCGTGCTTGGGGTCATCCGCAGCGGCCGACATGCCCATGGGGAAGGCCAGTGCGGCACCGACTCCCCACAAAGCCGCACCAATACCGGCAAGAACCACGTTTCCTGCGAAGACAAACAGCGCCAGGCCAGCTGCGGCCGCTGCCATGCTGGCCCGCAGGACGGTGACGCGGCCGAACCTGTCAATCGCCTTGCCCCCAAGGAACCGCATGATCGTCATGGCCAGGACGAAGAGGGCGAACAACAGCGCACCGGTAGATTCCGAAGCACCCAGTCCGTCCACCGCAGCCTTCGCGATCCAGTCGTTGCCCGCACCTTCGGTCAGGGTGGCACCAAGTACTACGACGCCGATCAACAGGGTCCTGCCATCGCGCCAAGCGGAGGGTCCCTTCGCAACCGGAGCGCCGTCGTCGTGTACTTCTGCGGCCTCGTGGGGCAGGAAGAAGCGGGGGACCGTCAGCGCAAGGGCGACAGCGATGGCGGCGATGACCAGCAAATGCTCAGGGAGGCCCACGCCCAGCTGTGAAAGGCCGGCGCCGATCAAGGCGCCGAGGAAGGCTCCCCCGGAGAACGCCGCGTGGAACTGCGGCATGATGGTTCGCTTGAGCCGGTGCTCGACGTCGGCGCCTTCGATGTTCTGCGCAACGTCCCACAGCCCGATTCCGATGCCGAAGAAGAACAAGGCGATAGCCGTGGCGGGCACAGAGGCGGCCATCAGGGAGAAAGCGATGGCTGCGCCTGCAGCTCCTGCAACGATCCCGGCCACACGGACGGTATTCGCAGTGCCGATCCTGCCCACAACCCAGCCCGCCGAAGGCAACGCCAGCAGCGACCCCACCGCTGTGCACAGCAGCAGGGTGCCCATCTGGCCGGAGGTCAGGCTCAACGCTTCCGTCACTGCAGGAATGCGCGCGGCCCAGCTGGCAAAGACCAACCCGTTCATGCCGAAGATCAGGAACGTCGCCACCGCAGCGGCATTGACGTTGGTGGTGCTTCTGGTGTTGGTGGTCATGCAATCACAACTTCCACGGAGAGTTTGTTGAGCCGGACAAGATCTTCGGGGGACGGCTTTTGGTCAGTGACAATGACATCCACGGCGTCCATGGCTGCAACCAAAGCCACCGCGCTGGCATTCCACTTGCTGCCTGCCGACGCCACGATGACACGGGCCGCGGATTCCAGCCCTGCGCGTTTCACCGCCGCATCATCGAGGTCGTGGGCCAGCAGTCCGTCCTTGAGGTTGAGTGCGCAGGGAGTTACGACGGCGGTGTCGAACCTGAGCGAGCGGATGTTGGCTTCAGTCATGGGTCCCCGGAAAGACTGCTCGCCGGGGATGAGGCTGCCGCCGGGAAGGATGAGCCGGGGCGCCCGTCCGTCCTTGGCGTGCGTGAGGGCTTCAACACCGTGGAGTGACATGGGCATCACGGTGAGTTCCCGCGTGCCCAGCCCGCGTGCAATCTCGGTGGCGGTGGATCCGCTGTCCAGCCACACGTGTTCGCGGTCTTTGAGGAGCCCGTCAACTGCGGTGGCAATGCGGGTTTTAGCTTCGTGGTCTTCCAGTTCCCGCTGGCCGTAACCGGGGTTGTCTCCACGTGCCACCAGGCTGCGTGCACCACCGTGGATGCGCTTGAGGACTCCATTGGCTGCGAGTATCTCAAGGTCGCGGCGGATGGTGGCTCCCGAGGCTCCCGTGGCGTCCACCAGTTCGTCCACGGTGGCTTGTTCGCGGGTGCGCAGCAGCTCGCCAATGAGCCGGTGTCGGTCAGCAGTTCCCATTATTCAACCGTAGCAAGCTTTGCGCATTTAATCATCACTAGTGATCATTTGCGCATTCGATCCTCTCTCACATCCCCGGGCTCAAAGCGAAACGCTCTTGCAGCAAGTGCAAGAGCGTCCGCGGGAAACCAAGGGGATGTGCGAGAGCGTCAGCGGGCGCGCTCCACCCGCTTCTCGTCCCACACAGGTTCCTCGGACTCGTAGACCTTGCCATCGGACCCGAAGATCATGAAACGGTCAAAGGACTTGGCGAACCAGCGGTCGTGGGTCACGGCCAGGACAGTGCCCTCGAAAGCATCGATGGCCCGTTCCAGGGCTTCTCCCGAGTGCAGGTCCAGGTTGTCCGTAGGCTCATCCAACAGCAACAAAGTGGCACCGGAGAGCTGCAGCAGGAGGATCTGGAACCGCGCCTGCTGACCACCGGACAGGGACTCGTACTTCTGCTCCGACTGGCCGGCCAGCCCATACCCATCCAGGGCACCAGCAGCCGACTCACGGGGAAGGCCCGAACGGTGCTCGTCGCCCCTGTGCAGGATCTCCAGCAACGTTCGGCCCAGAAGGTCCGGCCGTACATGGGTCTGCGCGAAGAATCCGGGCCTGATACGTGCACCCAGTTTCACGGTGCCTTGGTGCGGAACTTCAGCGATGACGACGTCGGACACCGGCAGGTGCTCGCGCTCCGGATCCGTGCCTCCGGTAGCGAGCAGCCGCAGGAAGTGGCTCTTGCCCGAACCGTTGGAGCCGAGCACGCCCACGCGGTCCCCGAACCAGATTTCCGTGGAGAACGGCTTCATGAGCCCGGTCAATTCGAGCTTCTCGGCCACGACGGCCCGCTTCGCGGTGCGCCCACCCTTCAGTCGCATCTTGACGTTCTGCTCGATGGGCAGGGCCTCGGGCGGTCCCGCTTCAAGGAACTTGGCCAGGCGCGTCTGCGCAGCCTGGTACCGGTTGGCCATGTCGGAGCGGAAAGCAGCCTTGTTCTTGTACATGTTGACGAGTTCCTTGAGCTTTACGTGCTCCTCGTCCCAACGCTTGCGCAGTTCCTCGAACCGGGCGTTCCGATCAGCGCGCGCCTCAACGTACGAGCCGAAGCCGCCACCATGGATCCAGGCACCGGCACCATTGATTCCGGGTTCGAGGGTGACAATGCGACCGGCGGCATTGTTGAGCAATTCGCGGTCGTGGCTGATGAACAGCACAGTCTTCTTGGACTCGTTGAGCTTGCCCTCAAGCCACCGCTTACCGGGAACGTCAAGGTAGTTGTCCGGCTCGTCCAGGAGCAGGAGTTCGTCCGGGCCGGCAAACAGGGCTTCGAGCACCAGGCGCTTCTGCTCGCCGCCGGACAACGTGGAGGCGCGGCGGAATTGCGCTTTGTCGAAGGAGATCCCCAGGGCGGCCATGCAAACTTCGTCCCACACGGTCTCGACGTCGTACCCACCGGCATCGCCCCAGTCCACGATCGCCTGGGCGTACTTCATCTGGGTGGGCTCGTCGTCATGCTCCATCATGGCCAGCTCTGCGTCTTCAACCGCCTTGGCGGCAGCTGCCAGCCCGGCCTGGGCTGTGGAAACCAGGAGGTCGCGCACGGTGGATTCGTCACGGACCTGGCCTACGAACTGGCGCATGATCCCCATGTTGCCGGAGCGGCCCACTGCGCCCTCGTCCGGAGTGAGGTCGCCGGAGATGATCTTGAACAGGGTGGTCTTGCCGGTTCCATTCGGTCCGATCAAGGCGGTCTTGGTGCCGTCGGGGACCTTGAAGGTCACACCGTTGAGCAGCTGGGTGCCGTCGGAGAGGAAGTAGTCGATGCCGGAAACGTCAATATGGGCCACGTTTCAATCCTCCCACGGCAAGGTATTAACGCTCGACGGCGGCAGCCGGCACCGCCCGACGGCGTCCGCTGTCGGGGGAAATAACGGGGTGCCGGACCTCGGTCGGAGAGCAACAGGGCCGGACCGCTGTCGGCGAGAGCAACAGGGCCGGACCTCGGTCAAGGAGAGGAACGGGCAGTCCGGCTAGGGCTTCCTCCGGGCGAACTCGGGCGCGTGTTCGGGCCGTGGACCGAAAGCGATCATTCGCGCAGGAAGCTTCCCGAACCAGGGGAATTTCCGCACAACAAAGACCAGCGGCCTGGGAGGTTTGGGTTGTTTCCCGGCCATGACCTGTGCAAACACCACACGGTGCAGCACGCGCTGGAAGAATTGGATCAGGACGGTGGGAAGCCAGCGCCGCCTTTGGACCGCGGCGAGGTGGCCGTCGTCGAGTGTTTGGGTCAGCAGCGGCCCTGCGAGCAGGCGCGCCGCCGCCACTGCATCCTGCACCGCAAGGTTGATTCCCACCCCACCGGCAGGGGACATCGCATGGGCTGCATCCCCTATGAGCAGCAGCCCGGGCTTGTGCCACCGGGACAGCCGGTTGAGTTTCACGTCCAACAGGTGCAGATCGTCCAGCGATTCGATGGCTTCCACACGGTCGGCCAGGTCCGGCCGTAAAGCGGCTACCTTGCCACGGAACGCCTCAATTCCTGCAGCCCGCAGTTGGGGGTCCGAGCCTTTGGCCGCCAAGTACGCGATCTGGTGGTAATCCTTGCGGGTCAAGCTCAACAGGACGTCTGAGCTGCCAAAACGCGGGGCAATGGAAGCCAGTGGTTCGTCCTCGCCGGGAGTGCGGGGGATCCTGAACCACCAGGTATCAAAGGGCACGGGAAACTCCTGTGGAACCAGGCCGGCCTTCCTGCGGAGGACTGAACCACGTCCATCGCAGGCAACGGTCAGTGGCGCCCGCAGCTCACCGTGTCCCGTCAGCGCCCCCGTCTGCGGATCGCGTGTTCCGTACGCAACTCCAACAACCGCTCCTGCCGTGTCCGTCAGCGGTTCCGTCACCTCGGTATTCATCAGCAACGTGAAGTTGGGTTCCTGCTGTGCCGCTTCGACCAGGAAGTTCAACAGGTCCCATTGCGGCACCATGGCGACGTAGTTGTACGGGGCTTTGAGCCGCCCAAAATCAGCCAGGACTACCGAATCATCCGATCCGACGGGTAGGCGGAAATTGCCCAGCTTGCTTTGGGGAAGGGCACGGAAGCCCTCGCCCAGACCCAACTCGTCAAGGAGCCTGACGGTGGAGGCGTGAACAGTATCGCCCCTGAAATCACGCAGGAAGTCAGCGTGTTTCTCCAGCACGGTGACTTCCACGCCGGCGCGGGCAAGCAGCAATCCCAGTACGATCCCGGCCGGCCCTCCGCCCGCCACTACACACTGGGTATTCGCTGCCATGTTCAGCCTCCGATTCAGCCCGCCGCGGTCAGGAACGATTTCAACAACGGGCCGCTGGTGGTGGCACCCAGCCCGCCGTCTTCAACAAACACTGCGACCGCCAGGTCCCCGTGGGTCGCCACAATCCAGGCGTGGGTCTTGGGCGGGTTGTCGTTTCCGAACTCTGCGGTGCCCGTCTTTGCGCCCACGGGTGCGCCGGGCACCTGGGCCAGGAAGCCCGCATGTCCGGAGGTGACCACGGCACGCATCATGTCCGCCAGGGAGGCGGCTTCTTCCTTGGTAATCGGCTTGGTGGACGCCGGCGCGGCGGTTGCCGCAGCGGACGAGGCCGCAGCGGAGGCTGCACCGGATGCTGCTGCGCTGGATGTTGCTGCGTCGGACGACGGCGGGGCGGAGCCGCTTTCCGTCGTAGCGCCGGTAGCGCCGGGGTCCGAAGCGGCGCTGGGATCCTGGGCAGCATCGGCGTTGAGCACGAGCTGCGGTGAAACCGGAGCCCCGTTGGCGACGGAAGCCGCCATGACAGCGGCCGAGAGCGGCGAGAAGAGGACTTTGCCCTGACCAATCATGGATGCGGCGTGCTCAGTTCCTTCAGCGGCCCCGGGAACCGAACCCAGGAAGGCGTCTGCGCCGAGCTTGGGGGCTTCGACCGCAACCCCCAAAGCCTGGGCGGCGGACTCAAGTTGATCCTGGCTGACCGTTTCCCGGGCGTTGATGAAAGCTGTGTTGCAGGAGTGCGCAAAGGCATCCCGCAAGGCAACAGTGCCCAACGAACTCTCGGGGTAGCCTTCGGCGTTCTTGAACGTGCGTCCGTCCACGGTCAACGTTGACGGGCACTCCACTTTTGAGTCCGGGGTGGCGCCGTTGCGGAACATGGCAAGGGAATCAACAATCTTGAAGGTGGAACCGGGGGCGTACTGGCCCAGGAGGGCAGTGTTGTAGCCGTTGCTCCCAGGCCCGGATGCTGCGGCCAGCACGGCACCGGTGGACGGCCTGAGCGCCACGATGGCGGAAGCCGGCTCTATCCCGGCCAAGGTTTCCTCGGCCAGCTGCTGCAGTTTCAAATCCAGGGTGGTTTTGAGGGTGGTTCCCGGAGCGGGAAGGGATGAGAAGAACACCTTGGGACCTGGGGTTTCGCCCTCGGCCTTTTCAGCGGGGGTGGCCACCACTTCCACGCCGTCCTTGCCGCGCAGGAGGGAGTCGTACTTCTGCTGCAGGCCACCTGTGCCTGTGGTGTCTCCCGCACGCAGGGCCCCGTTGGATTTCTCGATCTGTTCTGCGCTGGCCTGGCCCACGCTGCCCAGCAGGGCCCGGGCGAAGGTGCGTGTGGGGGCCAGGGCCATGGAGTCCAGGATGCTCACGCCACCGGGGATGGCCTTGATCTTGGCCTCGGTGACCTCGGCGGTGTAGGCACGGAGGACCAGTCCCTCCACGAAGGCCTGCGGTCCGGAGGCGGCAACCTGTTTGGCGTACTCTTCGGCATCCAAGCCCAGCAGCGCCGCCATGGCGCGGGCAGCGGCATCGGCCTGCTCGGCGGCTACCTTGGTTTTGTCGATGCCCACCCGGAAGACGGGCCGGTCCTGGACAATCGGGGCGTCGCCGGCTCCAAGGATCTGGCCGCGCTGGGCAGGAACAGTCGTGACGGACAAAGTCTCACCATCGGAGAGTTCCGGCGCCAGCAGGGACGGAGTCCACTGGACCGCCCACTTGTCACCCGATTTCTTCAGGGTGGCCTCGGAGCTGTATTCCCACTTGGCCGAGCCGATGTTCCAGCTGTAATTAAGCGGGAAGGTGGCGGTGTCGCCGTCGAGCTTTACCTCCCCGGAGACAACCGAGGGGTTGGCGTCCAAGCCGGCGAAAACGGCTTTCAGCTCATCGTTGGCCGCGGCAGCGTCCTTGCCGTCTACGGCGAGCGAACCGACGTCGAGCGCTGCCAGGGAGGAAGCGAGCTGCTTGGCAGCGCCCTCCGCACCCGATCGCCCGTCATCGCACGCGGTCAGTGAACCACCCATCACCAACGCCACGAGACCAAGAACAAAACCTTGCTGCATCTTCAGTTTCCCCATTTGCGACATTATGCCCCGTTCCCCTGACAGTTTCTTGTTGTGCCCGGGAAGCGGACAGCCGCCGCCTGCCATCCCCGGAAAGGGTCGGGCACGCGGCGGCTGCCTGGAAAACCGAACTAAGGAGCGCAGGTGAACTTGGCATCACCCCACACGCCGTGTGCGCCGTTGATGGAGCCGGACGGGTCAACCACCAGTTCCACATAAGCCGCACCTGTCAGGTCAACAGATACTGACTCCGGCGCGAACCCGGGGGTGTACGTGCGCGACTGGTACCTGTTCACACCGTCGGCATTGACCTTGAAGACGATGTTGCCGCCAAAACCGCTCTCGAGACCCACCTGTGAGGTGAAGGACGAACACTTTCCGCCCAGGTAGTACGTGATCTTCGAGGCAGCGTGGACCCCCAGGCCCTTGGTGAATACGGGCTGTTTCCCTGTGGCCGTGTCCGTGTAATTGATGGCAAGCGGCACGTCCGGGGACGATGCAGAGTCTTTGTTGGCCACGTTCTTTCCGATCACTCCGTAGCCGTTCAGAGCCTGGACCCATGGGGTTTCGGAGGCATACACAGAGCCAACCGGAACGGCCGGCAAGGGCTGCGAGGTCACCTTCCAGTCGAAGAACTTTACCCGGGTGTCAGTCGGCAGGGTGACGGACGCCAGTTCCTTGGTGGGGTTCAAACGGACGGTGTTGGAGAACGCCTGGTACTTGTACTGCGTGTACTCCGGCGACGGCCCGTTGGCGTTGTTGCGGCCTTGCTCGGATACGGCCAGGACTGCCCCGTTCAACACCGAGGGCTGCAACCAGTTGGGGAAGAAGATGGACTGATTTTCTATGCTTCCATCGGCATATGTCAGGGTAAGAGTAGGACTGGTGCCATTTCCTACCGCAGCGGATCCGAGGACGGCCAGGTGGGTGCCCTTGCCCTTGACGGCAATGGTCTGGGCTGAGAGAGCCACCGAGTTGGGCACGTCCGGTCCCACGGACGGCCACGTGTAATCAACCTGCGTCGGTTTCCCTGCATCCACTGTGACCGTGCCACCCGGGCGGACACCACCGGCCGGAACCGTAGCGGCAGCCAGCTGCTCTGCAGCGAAGGTGGCCCCTCCGCCGTCGAAGTTTCCAAGCGCCTTGCCCGCCACGGTGGTGACCGAAACCGTGTTGTAAGCCGCCGCCAGGGAACCGTAGGCGACGTAGATCTGGTTTCCGCCGGTCACCGTCTGCGTGCTTCCGGAAGCAGAGTACGACGCCGAAACCCGCACGGTCTGTTGACCCGCCTTCGCGCTGGAGCCAGGTTTGATGACAAACGTGGCTGTGGTGTCCGCGCCGCCTTCAACCTTGGCCGCTGTGGCTCCGGAGGAAGAAACCACTGTCCATCCCTCGGGAAGAACAGGGGTAAGGACCACGTTGGTCTTGGCCTTGGTACCGGTGTTCACGAATGCCGCGGTGACCGTGGTTTCCTGGTCCTGGAAGACTTGCCCGCCCGTGGTCACCCGGACCTCGGCTGCGGTGTCCTCCTGGCTCTTGCCTCCCAGCGGGCCGGCCTGTTGAAGCTGCACCGTGGCCGATTGGTTGGAGGCGATGGAGCCGGTCTTTACCCAGATGGTGCCGTTGTTGGCTTCATCGAAGAACCAGCCGGTGGTTGCTGCTGCGTAGGCGGCCTGGGTGGTGTGTTGGGCGAGCTTGGTCCCTCCGATTTTCACATCCTTGGGGGCTGCTCCCGCGTGGACCTTCAGTTCGTAGGGGCGGGCTGCGGCCTTGCCGGTGTAATCGCCCTTCCGCTCACCGATGGAGACCTTCACACTGCTGTTGCCCTTGCCCGGAGCATCCACTGCGAAGACCTGACTGGAGGATTTTCCGTCCTTGAACTCACGGGTGACTTTGTCGTCCTCATAGAGGGTGAAGGTGTCCTGGCCCTGGGCGTAGACATCCAAAGTGATCATGGAGTCTTCGGGGACCAAGGAGGCATTTCGGGCCACGAGGCCCTGCGGGATGACAGCGCCGGCGCGGACGAACACCGGAAGCTTGTCCAGCGGGGCGTTGTAACCGTTGAGGATCTGGCCGCCCTGGTAGAGCTTGCCCGTCCAGTAGTCCACCCACTGTTGGCCTGCAGGCAGGAAGATTCCGTTGCGGACGTCGGTTTGGGTAAACACCGGAGCCACCAGGAAATCAGAGCCGAGCATGAACTGGTTGTTCGCCTCAGCTCCGTAAGACCACTGCTGGTCGGGGAATTCGAGGGCCATGGAGCGCATCATCGAAACGCCGGTGGTGGAGGATTCCTGGGCCAACGTGTAGATGAACGGCATGAGTTGCTGGCGGAGCTGCAGGTACTGGCGGTTGATGGCCGTGGCCTCGTCACCGTAGAGCCATGGGCGCTTGTCAGTAGCAGCCCAGCCGGACATGGAGTAGAGCGCCGGAGCGAAGGCCTTCCACTGGAGGTCGCGGACATAGGACTCAGCAGAGCCACCAAAGATGCCGTCAACATCCCCCGTGGTGAATGCCAAACCTGAGTTGCCGGCGCCGGTGAGGGCCGAGACCTGCCAGCGGACGGCGTCGAGGTTTCCTGAGTGGTCACCCGTCCACTGCATGCCGCAGCGCTGGGACCCCGCCCAGCCTTCCACCATCAGTGAGGTGCCACGTGCGTTGGAGTATTGCTCAATACCGCCGTGTGCTGCCTCGCAGCCTGTGAGCGCTTGGCGGTAGCCCTGGCCCACCCATGCGACGTCCAGCTTGCGGAGCCGAACGCCGGCCTCTCCCACTTCGTATTCCTGGTTGGTCAGGGAGCGCTGCGTCCACAGGCCTACCTTGAGGTCGGTTTCTTCCTCAATGTTGCTCACGGTTTCCGGAAGTTGCTGGTATTCGCAGCCGTAGCCGTCGTTGACCAGCATCCAGCCGGCCGGCATGTCATTCTCAACGAACTTCCGCGCGGTCTTGATGGCATCCGGGGTGCGCTGCTTGGCGCCATCAGGATCGCCATAGCCGGAAGAGGAATAGCCGGGGTTGGAGCGGTTGTAGCAGTCGGCATCGCCGTATTCCAGTGCGTAGACCGGGGGCATCATCGGCTTGCCGGTCAGGGTGGTGTAGGCGCCGAGTGACTGCTTGTAGTCCCCCACGAAGTAGTAGGCATCGAACCGCTTTTCCTCGTGGGTAGTGGTGGGTTGGCCACCGAAGTTGTAGGAGCCGCGGGCAAACGTATCGCGGAGGACTCCGTAACCTTTGGATGACATGTAGTAGGGAACTGCGTTGGGGTAGCCGTCGTCGTCCCAGTCGAAGTTCTTGGCGATGTTGATCAGGGCGCCGGTGTGGACAGAGCGGCCGTTCTGCATGCCGCCGCCGATGAACTGCTCACCGTCCTGTTGGGCGAGATGCTGGGTAGCCGAGTTGGCACCAAAAGTGATGGGCGCGGATTCCTCCAGCACCAGTGAGCCGTCGGCCCTGACCACCCGAAGCTGTGTGGTGGCCTTGTTGATTTCCACGCTGATCCTGGCTGTCTTCAGGCCCAGCCAGTCACCGTCGGTAACTGCCGGGGTGGCGCCGGGGAACTTGTCCTTGCCCACCACGATGTTGGCTGTCCTGGCGGGATCGCCCTGATCTGTGTTGGCGGGGTCGGTGAATTTTCCGCTGGGATCGGCTTCCAGGCGGAAGTTGGCCTCATCCAGGAACGTGACCCGGATGGCCCCCTTCTCTGCTGTTAGGTCTACGACGTTGCCGGACTGGGTAAAACCCGTCACCGCGCCGAGCGGGATTCCGGCAGCGTCAACCGGGACTTCCGGGGTGACTGTTTTGATGGCGGCCGGATCGCCGGGAGCTGCAGTGGCAGCCGCAGCGAAGGTGAGTGCGGGGATGCTTCCGGCGAGGAGCAGCGAGGCAAGGCCAAGAGAGGCTGCCTTCCTGGCCAGCGAACGTTTTCTGATGTATCCGAAGCTGTTGGGCGCAGCTCCGGACAGACCCAGCGAGGGTGCGGACATGGGGGCCAACTTTCGACGAGTGACTTTTTGTGATCTAACTCATAGCGAAACGTGCACTAATCGTCACTGCAAAAAGCCCAAAGGTCAACCGTTTAACCAAAATTAACTTACCCAACAGGTCGCCTCTTTGCGCGTTTGGAAGGCTCTTGAAGCGCACTAAAGCGCCTCAGCTGGGTTCGGGTGAGCGAGGCCAACCGGCCGGGACTCAGTGTCCGCGGATGATCCTGCGCTGCGTCGCCACGGCGATGGCAGCCGTGCGGTTATCCACCCCGAGCTTGGAGTAGATGTGCACCAGGTGGGTCTTCACCGTGGCCTCGGAAATGAAGAGCTGCTTGGCCATGGCACGGTTGCTCATCCCCGTAGCCAACAGTTCCAGGAGTTGGACTTCCCGCCCACTCAGCACGGGAGCGGGATTTCGGATCCGTCCCATTAAACGTGCCGCAACTTCAGGTGCCAGCGCAGTCTGCCCTGCCGCTGCTGACAGGACGGCCTGGCGCAACTGCTCGGGTGGGGCATCCTTCAACATGTAGCCGCTGGCCCCGGCCTCCACCGCCGCAAGGATGTCCGCGTCCGTGTCGTAGGTGGTCAGAATCAGCACGGGCGGCGGGGGAGTCCCGGCCTCACCCGCTTTGATCTTCCCGGTGGCCGTGACGCCGTCCATGCCGCTGCCCATCTGCAGGTCCATCAGCACCAGGTCCACCGGTTCGCCGAGTGCATGGAACCTGCCCAACTCAGCCAGCGCAGCGTCGCCGTCGGATGCTTCGGCAACAACCGTCACCCCCGGGAAATCAGCCAGCATGGCCCGGAGGCCCGCCCTCACCACGGGATGGTCGTCCACCAACAAGATCCTGATTTCGCTCATGAAGCACCCTCTTCGGCCGGCAACGGCACCCTGACGGCCACCACTGTTCCTTCACCGGGCGCCGACTCCACCTCCAGGCTGCCGTCCAACGCAGCCAGCCGCTCCCGCAAACTCATGAGACCGACGCCGGTGCCGTCGCCGCGCGCTGTACCGGCCGCCGTCGACGACTCAAAACCAACGCCGTCGTCGAAAACGTCAAGCGTCACCTCCGTGCCTGGAAACGACAAAGTCACTACGGCGGTACTGGCCTGGGCGTGTGCCCACACGTTCGCGAGGGAAGCCTGGGCGGCCCGGAGCAGGGTGGTCTGGAACGTATTGGGCAGCTCAACCGGGGTGCCCACCAGCTCGAAGCGGCATCGCAGGGAGGTTCCCCTGGCAGCGGCTTCCGTCTCGGTCTTTTCGCAGAGCCTGCGCAGAGTGTCCACCAAGCCGGACTGCTCAAGGTCCGGCGACCTCAGGCCCCGGACAAAGCTCCTGGCCTCGGCGAGATTGCCGGACGCGGTGTCCTGCACCATCTTCAGGCGCTCCTTGGCCACGGACGTGTCTCCGTCATCGAGGGCTTTCTCAGCTGACCGGCCCATGAGGACGATGCTGGAGAATCCCTGGGCCAGGGTGTCGTGTATTTCGCGGGCCAGCCGTTCACGCTCGGCCAGCATCCCGGCGTCGTGCTGGGTCTGTGCCAGTTCAGCCCGCGTCCTTCGGAGGTCGTCGGCCACGGCTCGCTGGTTTTCGGCTTCGAGGAACAAGGCCCGGTAGGCAAGGCCGGTAACCACGGCGAAAACAGCCCCGAACACCGGCCCCAGGACCATGGCGGGCTGCAATCCGCCATCAACCGAATCCCGGCTGTGGAACCACAAAGCACCAACCAGCAGTGCCGTGCTCAGGGCAATGGCGGGGAGGGCAAGGCGCCGGGGGAGCAGGTGGAGTTGCAGGAAGAACAGGGGGAAGGCCACCCAGGCGAAGTCACCGCTGACCAGCAGGAGCAGCAGCCATAGCAGCATCACCGCCCCCAGCCACCAGCGGGCGTACGGCGTGGGGTTGAAGCGGCCGGCATCACCGGCGTAGCGCTTCTCCAGGACGGTGCCGGCCAAATACACCAGGGCCAGCACGGCTGATAAACCCAATCCCGCGGCAATGGCCACCGATGACGGCGCACCGGCGGTTCCAACTCCGGCCAGCAGGCGGACAACTGCCACCAGCAGCAGCACCGCGAACCCTACATGCAGGCTCACGCGCAGCACGCGGAGGATGGTGGCGGCACCGGTGGTTTGCATGCGTCCCAGCGTATCCCCCGGCGTCCCCCACCCAGCCCGGTTTTCCGCGCACCGCGCCCGAATCAACCATTCGGATGATCAGCCCCTCAACCCCTCGACGGCAAGCAATCCATCCGGCTCCCGATGTGCTGCGGACCCATCAGCGGAAGAGTTGATTATGCCGGGATCAAGCCCGCACCAAGCAAAGGATTCTGATGTTTCTCGCCATCCGCGACCTCCGGTTCGCCAAGGGCCGCTTCGCGCTCATGGGCAGCGTGGTCGCCTTGATCACCCTGCTGCTCGTCATGCTCTCCGGGTTGACGGCAGGCTTGGGCAACCAGTCGACGTCGGCCATTGCGGCACTCCCCGCTCAACAGATTGTCTTCGGCGCACCCGCCGGCGGAGAGCCTAAAGCCTCCTATACGGAGTCCGAAGTATCGGCCTCCCAGCTGGCGACCTGGCGTGAACAACCGGGGGTTTCATCGGCGAAGGCAGTGGGAATCAGCCAAACCCGGTTCCAGTCCCTGGACAGTTCCGGCACACCGAGCGGAACCGCGAATGTAGGTGTGTTCGGCGGAGCAGTTGCGCCATCGGCCGTGCAGGACGGGACGGTGGTGGTCGGCGAAACCCTGGCCGGGGAACTGTCCCTCTCGAAAGGGAGCCGGGTCCGGGTGGGCGGTTCGGAACTGACCGTGGCCGATGTTGTGGAGGACCAGTGGTATTCACACACCGGGGTCATCTGGACCACCCTTGAAACCTGGCGGACCATCGCCCATGCGGCACCCGGTACCGCTACCGTCCTGGCCGTCACGCACGACGCCGGGACCTCCTTGGACATCGATGCCGCCAATGCGGCGGCCGGCACGGTCAGCTCCGATCCTGTGGGCTCGTTCCAGGCCCTGTCCTCGTACAAGAGTGAGAACGGCTCACTTATGCTCATGCAGGCATTTCTCTACGGCATCTCTGCTCTGGTGATTGTTGCCTTCCTGACGGTTTGGACTGTCCAGCGAACCCGCGACATCGCCGTACTCAAAGCCCTGGGTGGATCCTCCGCGTACGTCCTGAAGGACGCTTTGGCCCAGGCAGCAATGGTCTTGGTGACCGGCGCAGCCGTGGGCGGTGCCATTGGCTTGGTTGCAGGCGTCTTTGCCGCCCAAGCGGCGCCCTTCCTGATCACTCCGCTGACAACCCTTCTTCCGGTGGCAGGGATCGTGCTGCTGGGACTGGCCGGCGCGGTGCTGGCAGTCCGGAAGGTCGTTTCCGTTGATCCGCTGCTTGCCCTCGGCGGCAACTAATACATTCCTCGAAAGGAATACACGATGGTCACTGCATTGAATCTCTTCAACGTCTCACTGGAGTATCCCGACGGCGGGTCCGTCCTGAAGGCTCTGGACGCCGTCAGCCTCCCGGTCCACAGGAGCGAATTCCTCTCCTTGGTGGGCCCGTCCGGATCCGGCAAATCGTCCTTGCTCGCTGTCGCTGCCACCCTGGTCAAGCCAACTGCGGGAACCGTGGTGATTGATGGGCAGGACGTTTCCGTCCTCACGGAGGCCGAACGCACGGCTCTGCGCCGGGACAAGGTGGGCATCATCTTCCAGCAACCCAACCTCCTTCCCTCCCTAACCGCCGTCGAGCAATTGCTCCTCCGCGAGCATCTTCGCGGCAAGTCGGTGAAGGAGGCCCGTCGCAAGGCCGAGGATCTCCTGGATGTTGTGGGTCTGTCCGCGGCCGGGTCCAAGAGGCCACATCAATTGTCCGGCGGCCAGCGTCAGAGGGTGAATATCGCCCGCGCCCTCATGGGGAGTCCCAGTGTCCTGCTGGTTGACGAACCAACGGCGGCACTGGATCACGAACGGAGCGAATCGATCGTCCGGCTGCTGCGGCAGGTAACCGATGAGTTCTCCACGGCCACCGTCATGGTCACGCACGACACCGAATTCCTGCCCATTACCGATGCAGTTGCCACCATGAGGGACGGAAGGATCAGCCGATCCGTGGTCCCGTCTGCGCAGCCCAACTAGGTGACAGTAAACGTCCCACTGGAGCCTCATTGCAGCAAGAGCTGTTACTCAGTTGGGTGAGCCGAGGAGAGCTTCGTCCTGCGCGTCGTCGTAGGCATCCCGCGCTTCCAGGATGGTGGGCACGTGGCTCTCAGCCCATCGACGCAGCAGGGTGAGAGGCTGCAGCAAGGACTGGCCCAGGTCGGTTAGCTCGTATTCCACGCGCGGCGGCACTTGGGCGTAGACGGTTCGGGTGATCAGGCCGTCGCGTTCCAAGGTGCGCAGTGTTTGCGTCAGGACCTTCGGGGTAACTACGTTTACCATTTTGCGCAGTTCGGAAAAGCGGACGGGACCGTCGCCCAGAACCTGGATCACCAGCGATGCCCACTTATCGCCGATGCGCTGGAAGACCACGCGCGACGGGCAGTTGGGGTCCAGGACATTTCCGGCCAGGTCATTAGTATCCATGAGGTAACTCAGTTCCTTTGAAGCTATCAGTATCCAATGGATACCTTTGTGTTATTGCAAGGATACCAACCCCAAGGAGAGCTATGAAAATCGCAGTCTACGGCGCAACGGGCATGGTCGGCAGCCAGATCGTCAACGAGTCCATCACCCGCGGCCACCAGGTCACGGCCATCTCCCGCAAGGGTGCAGAGGTCCCGGGTGCCGCCGCCCAGGCCGCAGACCTGGCTGACGCCCAGGCGTTTGCCTCCATTGCAAAGGAACACGACGTCGTTGTGTTGGCGACGGGTCCCAGCCGCACCGGCGGTGACCACGGAGAATGGCTCGATGCCATGGCAGCCGCTTACAGCAACGCCGAAGGAACCCGCCTCATGATCGTAGGGGGTGCCGGCACCCTGGAAATCGATGGTGTCCGCCTGCTCGATTCACCGGACTTCCCGGAGGCGTACAAGGCTGAGGCCACCACCGCCGGCAAGGCACTCGAGGCAGTCAAGGAAACCCCGGAATCCGTGGACTGGACCGTGCTTGCCCCCGCCCCGGTGATCCAGCCAGGCGAACGCACCGGCGTATACACCGTGGCCAAGGATTCACCGGCCGGCAACGCAATCTCTACGCAGGACTACGCAGTAGCCATGCTGGACGAGATCGAAACCCCGGCCCACCGCCGCGCCCGCTTCACGGCAGCCAACTGATACAGGCCCTGGCAGCTACAACCCCAGGCCCAGCCCGGGTACCTGCATTCCAAAGATGTCCTTAAGGGCGTGTTTGGCAGCGTGGTATCCGGGCATTCCTGTGACTCCGGGTCCGGGCGGAGTGGACGAGGAACAAAGGTAGACCCCCTGCACCGGCGTCCTCCACGGCACGTTGGAGACCACAGGCCGTTGCACCAGGCCGCGCAGGTCCAGGAGCCCGGCGCTGAAGTCACCCCCAACGTAGTTCGCGTTGTACGCAGACAGTTCAGCCGCCGTCGTGGTTTGCGAAGCCACCACGACGTCCCGGAAGCCGGGGGCATACCGCTCTATGCGGGCCGTGACGACTTCCGCCATGTCTACCGTGGAGTTGGCAGGGACATGGCAATAGGACCACAGGACATGCTTGCCCTCGGGAGCGCGGGTTGAATCCACTACCGATGGCTGCGACACCAGGACATAGGGCTCGGTGGGGTGCTTTCCCATATCCACCAGGTTCTCCGACTCAGCCATGGCCCGTCGGGACCCACCTACATGGACCGTTCCTGCCTTCGCCAGCCCGGGGTCGAGCCAAGGGACCGGCGCAGAGAGAATGAAGTCCACCTTGCACGCCGCATTCCCGAACCGGAACGTTTCCAGTGCATGCCGGTAGCGGTCGGGGATTTCGGGTCCGCCCAGCCGTGCCAGCGTGGGCGGGGCGACGTCCAGCAGAATGGCCTTCGCGGGACGGATCTGGTCCAGCGAGTTGACTCGTTCTCCCACGTGGATTTTTCCGCCGTGCTCAATCAGGTCGTCCGCCATGGCCCTGGCGATGGACATGGAACCGCCCACCGGGATGGCCCATCCGCCGGCATGGGCCAAAATACTGAGCAGGAGCCCGGCCCCGGTCGAGCTGAGGGACGGCTGGGAACCCAGGGCATGCGACATGACACCCGTCAGCAGCGCAGGCGCGGCCTCTTCGCGGAAGCGGCGGTTCCACAGCGGCGTCCCCTGGTCCAGCGTGGCCAGCCCGAACATGACAGCCGCCATGGGGTCTTTGGGAAGGCGCAACAGCTGGTTGGACGTAAAGTCCACCACACCGTCGGCACGCTTCACCAACGGCCCAAGGAGCCGCCGGTATGCGTCACCATCAACGCCAAGTTCCAGTGCGGTCCGTTCCAAGGACTGATAGGCCAACGCAGCGCCCCCTGCGTCCAGCGGAGTACCGTGCTGGACTTCGGGGATCCGCAGATCCACGCGCCGGGAAAGTTCAAAGGCGCGGAAGAACGGCGACGCGAGTGCCATGGGGTGCACAGCGGAGCAGACATCGTAGAGGTAGCCCGGTTCCATCAGTTGGCTGGTTCGCGAACCACCACCAATGGCCTCGGCGGCCTCGTAAAGTTCAACCTCCAGGCCGGCGCGGGCCATGACTACTGCGGCCGCCAGTCCGTTGGGACCGGCTCCGACGACGGCGACATCCACCA
Source organism: Arthrobacter sp. StoSoilB20 (assembly GCF_019977295.1). Lineage (NCBI taxonomy): Bacteria > Bacillati > Actinomycetota > Actinomycetes > Micrococcales > Micrococcaceae > Arthrobacter > Arthrobacter sp. StoSoilB20. Next base: position 4,761,070 of record NZ_AP024651.1, read on the forward strand.
TTGCTTTCTACCTCCGCTCGCTGGGCTTCCGGGATTCGGGAACACTTTGGGCGGCGCGCCAAGGCAGCAGGGACCGTGAAGGACGGAGGAGGTCAATCCTCAGCCAGTCCCGGGCGCCGTCAAAGGGCCCTCCATGGGGATCGTCCTCGCCGTGGATACGCAGGGGGTCCTGGGCGGGATCCCAGATATCCAGGACCACGCGGGCCATCAGATAGGCCGTGGCCACCATGTGCAGGCCGACGGCAAGGACGTAGTAGGACATATCGATGTTGTGCTGGACGGAACCCCCACTGGTTGCCTGGCCCAGGTACATCCAGATGGCCGCCCAGTGCAGGCCTTCGGCTGCCTGCCAGATGAGGAAGTCGCGCCAGCGCGGCCGGGCCAGGGCCAGCAGCGGAATGAGCCAGATAACAAACTGCGGCGAGTAGACCTTGTTGGTAAGGATGAAGGCGGCAACTATCAGGAACGCCAGTTGCGCGATCCGGGGCCGCTGCGGCGCGCACAATGCCAGGGCGCCAATCAGCGCACAGGCAATGATGAACAGGTAAAGAGCCAGCGAGTTGATGGTTGCGGCATTCATCTGCATCCACTGAAGCCGGTCCGCCACCAGGTTGTAGGCAAACCATGGCGAGCTGTAGCCGGCGGGGCGTTCCTGCGTGAACTCGAAGAAGTAGCGCCAGCCGGAGGGGTTCATCGCCGCGATGGGAAGGTTCACGGCAAGCCACGATGCCAGGGCAGCCCCGGCGGTCACAAAGAACGCCCGCAGCTTGCCCGAACGCAGCGCGAGGACCAGTACCGCGCCCAGAATCAGGACGGGATACAACTTGGTGGCAGTACCGAGCCCTATGCACACACCCGCAAGGACAAGCTTGTCCCGCGAGAAGAAGTACATGCCCAGGGCGAGCAGCCCCACAGCCCACATATCCCAGTTGATGAAGCCGGCAAGGATGATGCCCGGTGCCACCGCAACCATGGCCGCGTCCCACGGGCGCCGCTTGTTGATGCGGGCCGTCAAAAGAACCGTGAGTATCCAGACGGCAACTATGAGCGTGGCGTTGATATCGAAGTAGCCAAGGATGCGTTCGCTGCCCACTCCCTGGCCCGGCACCATCATTGCCGTGATACCGGCAATGATCCCCATGAGGACGGGGTACTCGAACAAGCTGCCTTGGGTGAAGAACGGGAAGACGCCGTCGCCCAGGCCGCGGTTCTTGAAGAGCTCAGGGAAGTCGGAGTAACAGGTGGCGTAGAACTGGCCGGGCGTTTGCCACCCGTTGACCCGGCAGTACTCCTTGGCAAGCACGGCCAGCAGTGCTGCCAGCACGGTAAGGACAATGAGGACCCGCTCAACAGTGAACGGCCCGGAGGAAACCCGTCCTGGAGACGCATGCTTGCCCAGCGGGCCACCTATCAGCTCCGTGAAGTTCCGGAGCAGGGAGTCGCTGCGGCTCGGAACCACAAAGCGGGCACGTTTTTGCGGCCGGTGCGGCTTCGTCTCCTGCATGGATCGAGCTTACAGTCACCCTTTGGCCTGCAGCATCACACCCGGCAGGGTGGCAGCACAAAGTAGCAGCACCAAGGCGGACGTTAAGCGGCCCTTAAAAGGGAGGAGCCCACGCGCAGCCGCGTGGGCTCCTTGAGGTTCAGCATGAATGTGTGGCACCTGAACTCCTTCGGGGCAGTGTGAAGGACATCAACGGATGAGTCCCATTTGGTGCAGGACAACGTAGACGTCTTCACGGTGCTGGTCGAGCAGCTGGCCGTTGAACAGGGTGCGGTCCTTGGGAGCATTGGTGCTCTTGAAGAATCGCATGTCTTCCGGGCGTTTTCGCATGGTTCACCTCCTTTCCGGGGGCAACTAATCCGGCGTTTAGGCACAACAATTAGAGCCATATGAATTCGAAAGAAATCAAGGCGTAAAAAGGGCATAAAAGGCCGAGGCTAATAAAGGGGATTAAGCGGACTGAATCAGGAAATCCTGAAACGCCGTGCACAATTGCGCGTGCTTCCGGCAGTCGACCCAACAAGAAGCTGGTTCCGAACTATGGGGAAACTGCGCACCCGCGGCATGCTGCGTGGGTCCGCGCCTACAACTGACTACCCGGCCATCCAGGGAAGGAGGCCGACAAGAACACCGCCGGCGTCAAGGCCGGTCCGGATGGTTCAGGAGTGGGTCAGAGAGCAAAAATGGCGTCGATCATCAGCAGAGGCCGGGGCAGCAGTGACGGTCAACTTCCGTCCGCTAGTCAAAGTAATCATTTTTCCCAACCTCCTTTTCTGGTCACGAGGACCTGCTGTGGCATTCTCCCGGCTGACTGAACCAGGGAATGCGCGCCTTGTTCCCGGCGGATCGCTCTGGGAACAAGATATAAGCTACCGCATACAGAAGGAGTTTGACCAGCGAAATTAGGCATTTCGCCAAAAGTTTTTTTAAATTCCCGGTTTAGAGGCCCCAACGCACAATTGCCGGCGTCCGCTTATCCCAACCCAGGGTGCAAACCTTGGCAGTCCCCAGAATGAAGTGCCGGCCTTCGCGGGCGTCCATTTCCAGCCAGCGGGCCGTGAGGATACGGGAGAAATGTCCGTGGGCCACTATCAGGACATTGTCCATTCCGGATTCCAGGACCCGCCCAATGATCTTGTCGGCCCGGGCGGCAACCTCGTCCAGGGTCTCCCCGTTGGGTACGCCGTCGGTCCAGATGAGGTAGTCCGGGTTGTCCTTGCGGATCAGGTCCGAGCTGATGCCTTCGTAGTCGCCGTAGTTCCATTCGACCGCCAGCGGCTCGTGCACGGCCTCCGGATAGCCGGCCAGTTCCGCGGTGCGGCGGGCGCGGCGCAGTGGCGAGGTCAGGACGAGGTCGAAGTCGATGCCTTCCAGGACCTTCCGGGCCTCCACTGCCTGCTGCTCACCCTCGACAGTGAGGGGAAGGTCGGTCAGGCCCGTGTATTGGCCGCTCTTGGACCATTCGGTCTCGCCGTGGCGCAGGATCCAGAGTTGCGGACGTGGGGAAGTCGCAGCGTTCATGAAAGCTCCTCGGTTTCGGTCAAAGGTTCGACGACGGCGGACTCGGGTTGTGCTTCCCACCATGCCAAGAGTTTCTGCTCGGCTTCCTCGGGGGACAGCGGCCCGTGTTCCATCCGTTCTTCGAGAAGGAACTTGTAGGCCTTACCCACCACGGGACCGGGCTTGACTCCCAGGAGTGCCATGATCTGCGCTCCATCAAGGTCCGGTCTTACAGCTGCCAGCGATTCCTGCTCCAAGAGCGTCGAGATGCGTTGCTCAAGGTCATCGTAGGCGAAGGACAAGCGGTCGGCCTTGCGCTGGTTACGCGTGGTGACGTCGGATCGTGTGAGGCGGTGCAGGCGTTCCAGGAGGGGGCCGGCGTCGGTCACGTAGCGCCGGACCGCGGAGTCACTCCAGCCGGCGTCGCCGTAGCCGTAGAAGCGCATGTGCAGTTCCACCAGGCGGGACACGGCTTTGATGGAGTCGTTGTCGAACCGGAGTGCTTTCATCCGCTTCGCCGTCAGTTTGGATCCCACAACGTCATGGTGGCGGAAGCTCACCGCGCCGCCCGGTTCGAAACGGCGCGTAGCCGGCTTTCCGACGTCGTGCATCAACGCAGCGAACCTCAACACAAAGTCAGGGCCGGGCACGGGGCCGTCCGGACCGGTTTCCAAAGCCGCCGCCTGTTCGAGGACCTGAAGCGAGTGCTGGTAGACGTCTTTGTGGCGGTGGTGCTCATCGGCTTCGAGGCGCAACGCGGAAACTTCCGGAAGCACGAATTCGGCGAGCCCGGTGTCCACCAGGAGGTCGATTCCCACCCTGGGGTGTGCTCCGTTAATAAGTTTGACCAACTCCTCACGGACCCGCTCCGCGGAAATGATCTTGATGCGGTCGGCCATCTGCGACATCGCGAGCCGCACGTCGTCGTGGACCGACACGCCGAGCTGGGACGCGAACCTGGCAGCGCGCATCATGCGCAGGGGGTCGTCCGAGAAGGACGCCTCGGGCGCTCCGGGCGTGGCCAGTTCGGAGGCATGGAGGTCACGGACGCCGCCGAACGGATCCACGAGTTCCAGGCTGGGCAAACGCAGCGCCATGGCGTTGATGGTGAAGTCGCGCCGCAGGAGGTCATCGGTCAGGGAGTTGCCGAACGCCACCACCGGCTTGCGCGAATCGGGGTCGTAAGCCTCCGCGCGGTAGGTGGTGACTTCAATCTGGAAGCCGTCCTTCTTCATCCCGATGGTGCCAAAGGCGCGGCCGATTTCCCAGAAGTTGTCCGCCCACTTCTTGATGACGGCAATGGTCTGGTCCGGTGTGGCATCGGTGGTGAAGTCGAGGTCCGGGGATGTCCTGCCCAGGAAGAGGTCGCGCACGGGTCCACCCACCAGGGACAGCTCAAAGCCGGCATCGACAAAACGCTGCCCGAGGTCGAGCACCACCGGATCGATGGTGAAGTTAACTGAAGAGCTGTCCAATACGTGCGCCATAGTTCCTTAAGCTTGGCAGATTTTTGCTCCGCAGTGGGCCACTGTTCCATGCGAAATCGGGCATGTGTCCGCGGAGCATCTCCTGCAGTCCATCTTGTGGCCATGTCCCGGTCATCACTCGAGGGCAAGAGTCGTTAGAGTGGACCTCATGGCCAACCCGATCCCGAGCGCTCCTGGCAGGAGGACAAACGCACCGTTGCCGTCGGCAATCGGTGCACACGTCGCGCCTGCCCAGCAGCACCCGGTGCAGGCCTCGCTTCCCACTGTGGAGGAAGTGTCAGCCGGTGGCGTTGTAGTAGACACGTCCGACGGCGAACTCCGGGTTGCGATCATCGCCCGCCTTAATAGGGGTGGCCGGCTTGAGTGGTGCCTCCCGAAGGGACATCCGGAAGGCCGTGAGAACAACGAGGAAGCTGCTGTCCGCGAGATCGCCGAGGAAACCGGCATCGAAGGCAGCATCCTGGCGCCCCTGGGCAGCATCGATTACTGGTTCACCGTGAGCGGGCACCGCGTCCACAAGACCGTGCACCATTTCCTGCTCCAGGCAACCGGCGGCGAGCTGACCATCGAGAACGATCCCGATCAGGAAGCCGTTGACGCTGCCTGGGTTCCCATCCAGGAACTGGCCCGCAAATTGTCCTTCCCGAACGAACGCCGCATCGCCGACCTGGCACGGGAAGTGCTGCCCGAACACCTCTGAGCCGGGTACGTGGGACGATAAAGGCGATGTCTGAAGCCAAAACAACCCAGTCCGTTCAATCCGGAGAAGCCCGTTCCAGTGCCATCATGGCCGCAGGAACGCTGGTTTCCCGGTTCCTTGGCTTCGCAAAAACCTGGATGCTTGGTGCCGCCCTGGGCCTCGGTTCCACGGTCAATGACACGTTCATCAACGCAAACAACCTGCCCAACCTGATCTTCCTGCTGGTGGCCGGCGGCGTGTTCAACGCCGTCCTGGTTCCGCAGATCATCAAAGCGAGCAAAGCCCCGGACCGCGGTGCCGACTACATCAGCCGCCTGCTGACCCTGGCTGTGCTGGTCCTGCTGGCTTTGACGGCGCTGGTAACTCTCGCGGCACCGTTGGTCATCGACCTCACCACCCAGGGGTACTCCGAGCAGCAGAAGGCCCTTGCCGTCACCTTTGCCTTCTGGTGCCTGCCGCAGATCTTCTTCTACGGGCTTTATGCCCTGCTGACCCAGATACTGAACGCCCACGGAGCGTTCGGGCCCGCCATGTGGGCCCCCATCCTTAACAACCTGGTGGCCATCGCCGGCCTGGGCATGTTCATTTGGATCCTGGGCGCCAACATCACCAACCCGCACACGCTGGACAACTGGGGACCCACCCAGACGTTCCTGATCGCAGGGTTCTCCACCTTTGGCGTGATCGCCCAGACTGCCATCCTGCTGGTCCCCGTTTTCCGCCTGCGCCTCGGCCTGCGGCCCCGCTTCGGTTGGCGCGGTGTTGGACTGGGCCAGGCAGCCAAGTTGAGCGTCTGGACATTGGCGACTGCCGCCGTCGGGCAGTTGGCTTTCCTGTACATCATGAGGATCGCCACCATTCCAGGCGCAGAGCGGCTCCGCCTCCAGAACGCTGGGGATACGGTCGGCGCAGCGGTCCTGCCCGGTAACGCCGTCCTGGAAGTCGCGAGCCAGCTGTACCTGCTGCCGCACTCCATCATCGCGTTGTCCCTGGCTACCGTCCTTTTCAACCGCATGACCCGTGCGTCCCAGGACGGCAATAAAGCCGAACTTCGCGATGCCCTGTCCCATGGCCTGCGGACCATGGCCGTGGCCACGGTTTTCGGCGCCTTGGCACTCTTCGCCTTGGCGGGTCCGCTGGGCATGTTCTTCTCCGGCGGCAAGCCGCAGGACGGCGTCATGCTCGCCCAAACGCTCACCATCCTTGCCCTGAGCACACCGTTCCTCAGTGCGAACTTCATGATGTCCCGCGTCTTCTACGCCAACGAGGACGCCCGCACGCCCCTGTATGTCCAGCTATGGCTCGCAGTGATCTACGTGGTGGGCGCTTTCTTCATCCAGTTCCTTCCCGTCGGCCAGATCATCTACGCGATCGCCATTCTTTACACCCTGGGCAACATCCTCTCCGTAGTGATCAGCGTGGTGTTCCTGCGCCGCCTGCTGGGCCACCTCGACGGCCCCCGCATTGCCAATTCGTACATCCGCATGGGCTATGCCGGGCTCGGTTCCGCACTGGCCGGTGCCGCTGCACTGTGGCTTCTGGGCAGCTACCGGGCAGACGGTTTCGCGTGGAGCAGCCGCCCGGCCGCCCTGGTGACGGTGGTCGTCGTCGGGCCCGTCATGCTGCTCGCGTACCTGGTCCTGCTTCGCGTCTTCCATGTCACCGAACTGCGGGACCTCCTGCGGCCGCTGATGGGACGCTTGGGACGCGGAGTCCCCGCACCCGTTTCCGGCGAGGCTGTGGACACCACGACGGCGGCCCGCGCCACGGTCTCGGACGACACCGGCTTGATCCCGCGCATCTCGGGTGAGTTCGACGCCGCCTCCTACCGTGCCGGACCGGCCGTGGAACGTGTGCCTTCCGCGCCTGCCGGGGACGTCGCAGACGCCCCCAAGACATACCTGCCGGAAGAGGATGCACCCAGCACCGCGCGCGGCGGCAGATTCCGTCCGCAGGTCCCGTTGCCGGGCCGACGCACCTTCCAAGGCGACGCCGGGAGCAATCCCTACTTCCCGACGCGCGGAAATCACCGGAAGTGAGCCAGTGGCGCCAACATGGGCGCAGGGCATGGATCGGATAGGCTAGAAAATGAATACAGGTAGTTGCAAAAGCGGTTGAACCGGCTCGCCGGGCCGGCCGCGTGCAGGACCCGCAGCTCCCGGACAGCCTAGGAGGAACACGTGTCCCACCCGATCGACGTCGGATCAGTACTTGGCGGCCGCTACAAGGTCACGGCCAATGTGTTGACCTCGCATGACCAAGATCAGGTGCTCGACGGCGTGGACCAGGTCCTCAACCGTCCCGTGAGCATCCTTGTCGCAGGACCCGGCAACGCCGAGCAGGTTGCCCAGAGCGCCCGCGAAGTCGCCACGGGGGAGCGCCCCGGCCACGTCCAGATCCTGGACCTTGGGGTCAGCGACAACACCACATACCTCATCACCAACCACAGCAGCGCTCCTGATTTGTTGGACCTGGTGGTCGCCACCAACCCGCCGTACATTGAGCCCTTCTTCACCGAGACTCTGGGCAGCGAAATCTTCGGACAGCCCCGCACATACGAGCCCGAGACCTATGACGGCCTGTACGAGGATGACGAGCACGACGCCGCGTACATCCAGTACGACGAAAACGGCTACCCCATCCACAACGGGGACGACACCGATCGCGCCGCTGAACCCGAGGCCGGCAACGTTCCTCCGCGGCCTGCCGCCAGCCCGTCGTCGTCCAAGAGCGGCATCGCCGGCAAGCTGGCTGCTGCCGCCGCAGGCGCTGGTGCGGCCGGTTTGGCCGCCTGGAAGAACTCGGGGACCAAGAACCACGACGCCGGTGCTGCCGCCGGCTCTGGTGCTGCTGGTGCCTCCGGTGCTGCCGCCGGCTCTGGTGCTGCTGCCGGAGCCTCAGCCCAGCCGCCCACCCAGGCCGTGACGTCCCAGCCGGCTCCTGCTGCTCCGCCGGCTCCTGCCGCACAGCCTCCGGCGGCGCCGCCCCAGCCGCCGACGCGAGCTGTCAATGCGCAGCCGGCACCCACACGGGAACCGGCAGTGTCGCGTCAACCTTCAGAGCCCAAGGTGTCCCTGTGGTCTGAAGAGGACTACGGCTTCGCCGGGGGAGGTGCCGCTGCCGGTGGTGCTGCTGCCGCTGGTGCCTCGGCTGCTTCGCGAGGTACCTCCGACCCGGGTTATGACCGCGCACCTACCAGCTTCCCGGCGTCGGCCGCTGTCCAGGAAGACTACGACGACGAGGAAGTGTACGAGGACGACGCTCCGGAGAAGGAGCCGCGATCACTCCGCTGGCTCGTCGGCGGCTTGCTGGCTGCCGTGCTGATCGTGGGCCTTGTCCTCGCCGTCACGAATTTGGGCAGTCTCCTTCCGAGCGGCGCCCCTGCAGCCACGCAGAGCACGCCCGCTCCGCAAACCAGCAGCAGCACTCAAGCTGAGGAGCCAACGCCTTCGGAAACGGCGCCTCCGGCTGTGCCACCGGCCATCCAGGGCATTTCCCGGCTGGGTGATTTCCCCTTCGCCGCCACGTACGACAAAGACCTGGTCCGGGCATTCGATGGCAACGCAGCAAGTTACTGGTCAGACATGGAATTTGCTACGGCGGACTGGGGCGGACTCGTCACCAACATGCCGCTGGTGATTGAGCTCAAGGAAAAAACCGAGGTTAAGTCCATTGTGCTGAACCAGTTGGGTGGATCCGGGGGCAGCATCAGCGTTTACACCAACGACCGCCCTGCGATGGACGGTGCCAAGCTGGTTGGAACCAACAGCTTCACCTCCCCGGAACTGACCATGCCACTGGCAGCGCCGACGCAAACCAAATACCTGATCGTGGATGTCAAGGCCCTGCCCAAGCTGGCCGCACCGAAGACCCGGTACGGGTTCGGCCTGCGCCTGGCTGAGGTTACCGTCCAATAGCCGCATCCATCCACGTAGCAGCAGGGGCCGTTTTGACCAGTCGAAACGGCCCCTGCTGCTACCCGCAATGACTTCACCGCTTGGAACCGGCGCTCGTGCAGACGGTACCCTGAATGTTGGTGGCTTTCAGGTCCCCAACTCCAACGGAATATTTGGGGCTTAACCGGGGTTGAGTCAGGTGGCCGCCCCGAAAGCCGCAGCATCGACCAAGAAAGAGGTTCACGCCACGTGAGCATTGCAGAAAACAGCGCATCGCAGGTGCGTGACGTCATCATTGTAGGTTCAGGCCCGGCCGGCTACACCGCCGCCGTTTACACCGCCCGTGCCAACATGAAGCCTCTGCTCATTGCCGGTTCCGTCACCGCTGGTGGCGAACTCATGAACACCACAGACGTGGAAAACTACCCGGGTTTCCCGGACGGCATCATGGGCCCGGACCTCATGGAAAACTTCGAAAAGCAGGCCGCACGTTTCGGCACGGAGATCCTGTTTGAGGACGTCACGGAACTGGACCTCGACGGCGACATCAAGACCGTGACCATCGGAACGGGGGAGACCTTCCAGGCGAAGGCCATCATCCTCTCCACCGGTTCGGCTTACCGCGAGCTCGGCCTGACCAATGAGAAGCGACTCTCAGGACACGGCGTTAGCTGGTGTGCAACCTGCGACGGTTTCTTCTTCAAGGATCAGGACATCGCCGTCATCGGTGGTGGCGACTCCGCCATGGAGGAAGCACTGTTCCTCACCAAGTTCGCAAAGTCGGTCACCGTAGTCCACCGGCGCGACACCCTCAAGGCTTCCAAGATCATGGGTGACCGCGCCCAGGCCCACGAGAAGATCAACTTCGTCTGGAACACTGCCGTCGAAGATGTTCTCGGTGGAGACAAGGTCACCGGCCTGAAACTGAAGAACCTGGTGGAAGGCACGGAGTCCGAACTGGCTGTCACCGGCGTCTTCGTGGCTATCGGTAACGATCCCCGCACGGACCTCATCAAGGGCAAGGTGGACCTGACCCCCGAGGGAACCATCGCCGTAGAGGGCCGCAGCTCACGCACCAACATCAAGGGTGTCTTCGCCGCGGGCGATGTCATTGACCCCACCTACCGCCAAGCCATCACGGCTTCGGGTTCGGGCTGTGTGGCGGCCCTCGATGTTGAGCACTACCTCGCAGACCTGCACTCCTAGAGCTGCATCCAAGCAACCATAAGAAGGGAAAAGTTATGAGCAACGCAAAAGACGTAACTGACGCAAGCTTCAGCACGGATGTCCTGGCTTCCGAGAAGCCGGTCATCGTGGACTTCTGGGCAGAGTGGTGTGGCCCCTGCCGCAAGCTCGGCCCCATCCTCGACGAAATCTCCGTCGAGTACGGCGACAAGGTTGACGTTGTGAAACTCAACGTTGACGACAACCCCGCGATCGCGGCTGAGTACGGCATCACGTCCATCCCGGCTGTGTACCTCTTCAGCGGGGGAGAAGTGAAGAGCACTGTCATTGGCGCCAAGCCGAAGCAGTTCTTCGAGAAGGAATTCGCGGACGTCCTGTCCTAGCTCGGATTCCTGACTCCGAGTCAACGAAAGCCGGCGGCTGCTGCTCCTCAGGGAGCGGGAGCAGCCGGCTTTTTTTATTTCTTGGATAAGTAAACTTCCAGAGCTTTCATTTCACTCAGTTCGTTGCCGGGGAGCCTTCAGCGGTTCAGGTTTTGGCTATTTCGGTTGGCCCTACCTGGGGTAGGCAGAACTTGCTCCCTCTTCCACATCCCCACCCCCTCCCGGGCACACCTCTTGCACATCCCCACCCCGTCCCGGGCGATCCTCTTCCGCATCCCCGCCCCCTCCCGGGCAACCCTCCTCCACATCCCCACCCCCCCGGGCAACCCTCTTCCACATCCCCACCCCCCCGGGCAACCCTCTTCCACATCCCCACCCCCCCGGCCGACCCTCTTCCACATCCCCGCCCCCTCCCGGGCAACCCTCCTCCACATCCCCACCCCCCCGGGCAACCCTCTTCCACATCCCCGCCCCCTCCTGGGCAACCCTCTTTCATCACGGCATAATCGAGCCAATGGAATGCATGATCCTGATAATCCTCTTTGGGCCAATCCACCTGGGGCGGACAGACTAGCACTCAAACCGGCGGTCGGGGCCGAACTGCCACATTGTCATCGGCCAACACTTTGGAGGAGATGCGCTTAAGGGGCTCTACTCTTGACAGGCTTTGCCGCCGGTTACATTCACTGGAACGGTAGGACGGACCGGAATTAGGCGGATGAAACCCCGCTTGTAACTAGATCGGACCCTTCACGCTGATTGTTTCGCGGGAGTGCCCACGACGCAGTCATCATGGGGAGTGAGGTCAGATCATGACGATGGGAAGTGGACAGATGGTCATAGATCTGCAGCGGTTTCATGGCTGCCCTTGGCAAGGAATTCGCTGGTTTGTGAATGAAATTGCCTCTGCCGGCGGGAATGCTGTGCGGATGTCACGACACCCAATGGGAGTTGCGCGGGAACGACAACCATTACTGTTCCCACTACGCCCATCGGTCAGCGTCGGGCAGTGTCTTCCATTTCACCGCTTGCGGCAAATGACTCTTGTACTTCTACCTGCAGCCGGTGATTCAGTAGCTGCGTTCAATACGCTCACAAGTACACACATGGCTCCTGACAAACGTCCCCCGTCTCTCCGGCGTCAGAAGATGCAGTAACTCTAAAGTCCTGCGGCCCAACTCTAGGTAGTCACTGGGTGGTTTCACGTGAAACATGGGCGGGCAAGCCGTGCACGGGAGCCACCAACTGTATGGCGCACCAAGTCGCCCCAACACCGTCATGCCTAAATGCCACTTCTTCACGGAGCCAACCGCATGTTTCACGTGAAACAACGGTCTGCTTGCCGCGCCTAGGGAGGTTCCACGGCCGATGCAGCAGCAACGAAATGATTTGGTCCCCCCAACGAGTCTGACTTCATTGATGCAGGGCGCGTGATCTAGGTGAAACCCCAGGACTGGTCTTGGTGTCACAGGCACACGTTTCTCCTACTGCATGATTTGTTAGCCCGGGGAACCCGCCAGAAAGCTACTGGTAGCGCTGAACTTTGCCTGGCACCTTGAAGCGCGCGAGCCCGACCTCGGCAGCCAGAAGACCCGGCAGGGCCGATTCTGCGCACAAAAAGCCTAGGGGAGCCGCTACGAGTCTCCCAGGCACTACTGGCCCCCTGCAAGCCGCATTCAACTCGCCTCCGGGTCTTCCTCATACGGATATTCGAGACATTGAGGTAGAGAGGCAAAATGAGTTAGAGAACTTATCAACTGCAAAGCCCCGCTCGCCAGTCCCATGCAAAGGCGATGCCCGCCAACGAGGGTCAGAACCACGGCAGCAACGAGCAACTGACTAATGAACACGATGACTCCATGGAATTGCTATCTGCCAGGAGAGTTCTGAGGCTCCACGGCCAACAATCGAGCCCCTGCAGGCTCACCTGCAGGGTCACCTGCAGGGGCTCTGAAGCTGGCAGGGCAGTACAACTTTGCGAGATCACGTCCGAATCTTGGAAAAGGGCCAGAGGTGCGGGCACCAGCAGCTCATTCTGAGCAGTGGGATGGCCGCCGGGAGCTACGGCCTACACACACCCTCAGGGAAACGTGCGATGCAGTGTTCCAACCACAAACGCCCCACTGGCGGGAGCCGGCAGAGCCTTGGCGGCAGCACCGTGTGAGTAGCCGGGATGCATCCATCCAGGCCGAGAGAAATGCCTGATACATGCGGCCACCAACGGACTTGAGTTCAAAGGCGAACGCAGCAGAACGGCGGACCGAATCGTGTGCTAATTGGTGACGAGCCACGACTTCCGCTGACCATGGGAGATATTCTGGCCGCTTGTTCTCGCCCAACGTTTCACGTGAAACATTGGAGCCCTCCGGCGAGGGACGCGTCTACATCCGACTTGGACCACTAACTCCATGGTCTATAGCCACTGCACCACCCTTCATGGTGACGAACATGAGCAGCGCGCCGTTGCACCTGCTTGGCTACACGACTCTCTGGCGACATCCAGATAATTGGGTGTGGTCCAGTTTCTCTCAATGAGCCCATCGGGGCGTCAATTGAAATCAGAATGTGTGAACGCTAGCAAGCATCGAATCGCATCTGCGTCAGGGACTCACCGCAGTCTCGACATTAGGGCATTCGATGATAACCAGAACTATCCCTGCCGATACGGGGAGTCACTATCCAGTCTCTCAATCAGGCCCTGAGTGCCACAGGCGTTCCAGGGAAGAGAAGGACGCGGTGGCGCGTGGCTGCAACGGTCATGTTCTGCTGTGGCTAACGTGGCTTCTGCGACCACGAATACTCTTCCGGGCATGATCTGGAGTTTCCTTCACCGCTGGGCGTGACCGTCGTCCAGGCGAAAGGGGAGGGCGCCACGAATGCACGTTTCACGTGAAACACTGGCTCGGGCACATCGACTGATCAAGCTGGTGCAGTCATACAAGACCAACGAAAGGGAACACGTGACTGCGCGCTGGGATGGACCTGGACAACGCTCGGCCCTGTTGCAAGGGTTAGTTCATCTCTCCTCGTGCTCCTTCTAGACCGGCGGCCGGGTCGAAGTCCACTACTTCTTGGAACGGTCAGCATGGTTAGCGCCCGTCACAACAACGCACTAAATATACTGGCTCTCCGTCGGCCCCAAGCCCCGGCACTAGTGAGCATACGCTGCCCGTCTAAGCCATCAATGTCATCAAGTGGGAAAGACATCCGATGAATTCCTTGATGTCGTTGTCCATCACGAAAAGCGGAGCTAAGGGTTCCTGGCTGTCAGGAGCACACTCTTCTCCACTAGAGTAATGGCGCTGGAACAAGACAGGGAGGACCCTAGTGCCAGCCGGCATGTGTCCTTGTCGCATCGAGTCCTCAAAGTCGCATGGCGGCCTGCCCATCATCCAAGGTGACTGCAATTTGGCCAGGGTTGTCCACCGATCGACACCCAGTCGTCTTGAAGTTGTGCACATACTTATCCACAGGCTTATCCACTGAGTATGAGCCCGTTCACAGATCGTCATTCTCGTAGGTCCTTGAGTACGACCGAGATGGAAATATCCACGATCTCGCGCCACCGCGTGTATGCGCCCAGCACTTAGGCGGAGTGCCCAAATCTGCGTGCAAAACCAATGGAAATCAGGGGCAAAGGCCAGAAAAGGGGCGCCGCTAGACTTGGCTCTCGTAACTTCCGATCGAGTTCGCACTGAAGCAGGTTCGACGAGCCGGTGTCGCGGTCACTCGGATCGCGATGTGGGCCTAAGCACACCACACCAGCCCACATTACCCACAAAGTTATCCCCAACGATATCCACAGGGATATCCACTTCCTTATGCGCAGGCATCCCAGCCGACACTATGCACTCGGCACAATCAGTTCCCCGTTTCACGTGAAACAATCTGCCCTGTCGTTACGAACGGACACGAGCTGTTCATTCGCCTTCAGAGCTCGCCCGCGACAATCACGGTAGGTCCCATCGTGTGCCAAGTCGGAAATGCCAGGCAGTCACGGATCGGGCAGTGGCGACATCAGACCAATCGGCCGTGCCTTCACCAACTATGTTTACTGAGGCTCTTCCAGCGGTGGCGCGGTCGCAGGTGATGACATCGGTAGTTCCTCTCCTTATCCTGTTGTGGACCGCAGGGGACTGATGATGCCAGTGCCGCCAAAAGACCGGGCCTGAACCAACGGCATTCCTGAACAATCCGCTTTCTGCTCCTCGGGCTGCCATTCCTTGCCGCCTAAGGCATTCAGAGAACCGCCAGTTCCGCGCCAGGACGACCAAAGGACGGCTCTCCCGTCGTCGCACCCGAGGTGTGCTGAGGAGGAGGACAGAATCCCGAACAGGCGTAACTGCACCGGCCACGGCTCCATCCCTCCTAAGGGGGTTCCGATATCCGCAGGGAGCCGCAAGGACACTTGAGTCATCCTGCAAATTTGGGACCCCCGACTTGTCAATGGCAAAACTGCGCGGCTCTATCAGCGAAGCTGTCGGGAATCGCAAAGCGACGGTTGGAGGGCGGCCGAGTATTTGAGGGACTTCAACCTCGGGACCTCCAAGGACACCAGGTCTGACCACGGGCCCACGAAGCAACGGAGGGGCGAGTATGCGTAGATTCACCCCTGATAAAGACCGGGGGCCTTAGTACCCGCCCTCGCTACCCATACGCCAGAGAGACGACTACGGGCGAGAACAGAACCTGCACGCAATGGCGAACAGACATGAGGAGGTCACAACTCACGGACGGTAACCACGACTGCCACCGTAGCTGCTTCCCTGCCGCTACTCACCCAGGAAGTAGGGTCACGACAACTCGCCCATAGCCGGCCGATGCCCCCAGGCCTTGAGTAGACAGGTTCAAGCTCTCTCGACTGATCTACGCCGCCCGTACCCCAGGCCGCCGTTCCCTAGACCCTATTCGTAGCGCGATTCGGTAGACGGGGGAGGTGCCCGGAGTGAAGCCCGTGAGAGGCCGGAGGGAAAGTAGGGACGATGCCCACGTCACAGAGCCGATCTGCGGGCCTTACAGGCCTAATCACATGACCGACTGAATGCCGCCGCAAAGATCCACTCTCTCTAAACGCCGATCAGAGGCAGCCTTCAGCGGTGGGGCGCTGGTCACTAAGTAGCGAATTTTGCTCCCAGCCCTACCGAAGACTAAGACCGAGGTTGGTAGTTCGGCGTACGTTTCACGTGAAACAACTGCATCAACATGCCTGATGATCTATCCAATAGTGGACTATCGGCAACAAGGCGCCTTGATTGCTGGTCGGGTTCTTTCGGGTGGTCTTACGCGCCAGGTCTTGATTGCTCCAAGCTTGTCAGGAGTGCTGGCCATTGCGGGTTTCCTGGATCCGAGGCCATGTCCGATTTTGTTTCACGTGAAACACAAGGTACGACGCCGAAGCCGCTACCTTCCAGGCAGGAGGAGTAGAAGAGGCGTCGAACAGACAGGTAGTGCATCTGCATCTGAGTCTGCCACCTGGCCAACGAGGCCCCACCAGACTGCTACTGCGTGACCCGCACGGTTACCTCCTAGGTGACCAGAAGGGGTGGGTTGGACGATCACTGGTTGCCTCCGAAATCTGCGTCCGTTGGGGCAATTCCTAGACAACCTCGAAGGCGCTTCTCTGCCTCTAGACCGCTGGGTGACGGCAAACTGAAGTGTTAGCTACTGTTTATGCGGCCTACACTGCTTCGGGGCAAATAGATGTCTGGCCTGGAACACCGGAACCACGGCAGACTGAACACCGATCTAGATCGTAGTGCCGAAGACAAGCTGTTTCACGTGAAACAGCCGCTCGGATCAACTAGAGGAGCCCAGCTCTAGTCTTCTGGTGGTTCAGGCGCAATAGGGCGTTGCCGCCACTTCGTTCTGATCCGGTAATCACTGGGCCTAATGCAGCCACCTGGGAGTGAGGCTCGGGATAATATGCCTTTGAGGCGCATAGCAGTCCAACAGCACCGTACCGTCCACGACATTAGCAAGAAAGCCAAATCCTGCGTAGGTACCCACACTGCGGAACAGTTGCTCGCAATGCCACAAGTCCACAACGGGGGGAACACCACCCATGTTTCACGTGAAACGTCGAGACTTTTTCGCTGTTCCGAAACTTAGGGGCCTGACCTCGAAATGTCGCACGGCAAATGTGGCGGGACCATGCTCATTTCGTAGGAGAAGACTTAGAGGACAAGCAAAATGGGACCTACTCGAAGAGTAGGTCCCATTCTAGAGAGTCGGAAGTGTCAGTCTTCGGCGCCAGGTCCCAGGACATCCATGATGCGATTGAGATCCTCAACGCTGGCAAACTCGATGCTAACTCGGCCTTTGCGGGCCCCCAGAGTGATCTTTACGTTGGTATCCAAGCGGTCCGAGAGAGACGAAGCGAGGTAGTCAAGACGTTCGTGGCGGGCATTCGGCTTCGGAATGCTGTTCTTGGCCGGTGTAGTGGGGTCTTGATAGAGGGCCACTGCCTCTTCTGTCGCACGGACAGACATACCCTCAGCCACGATCCTCTGAGCCAAACGTTCCATGGCGGCGGCGTCCGGGAGTGCCAGAAGAGCACGGGCGTGGCCTGCTGAAAGCACGCTGGCAGCTACACGTCGTTGAACCAAGGGCGGGAGCTTCAGCAATCGCAGCGTGTTGGAGACCTGCGGACGTGAGCGGCCAATACGGTCCGCAAGCTGCTCGTGGGTGGTGCCGAAGTCTTCCAGGAGCTGCTGGTAGGCAGCAGCCTCTTCAAGGGGGTTCAGCTGACTCCGGTGCAGGTTCTCCAGCAGCGCATCCCGGAGAAGGTCGTCGTCGGTAGTGTCTCGGACAATCGCGGGGATGGTTTCGAGGCCCGCGGCCTGAACTGCACGCCATCGACGCTCACCCATGACCAACTCATACGGTTCTCCACCCTTTTCGGTTGAAGTACGTACAACAATTGGCTGGAGGACGCCGATTTCTCGAACCGAGTGGACCAGCTCTGCCATGTCGTCTTCATCGAAGACCGAACGAGGCTGTTTGCGGTTCGGGTGAATGTCACCCACCGGGATCTCAGCGAAGCGGGCGCCGGGGACCTCGACCAGCTCCACGTCCGACGCAGAGGAAGAGGAAGCCGCAGCATTCACATCGTTGGTTTCCGGAGTCGACGAAGCAGTAGTTCGCTTGGTCGCAGTCTTAGCCGGCGTTGACTTGGCGGCGGACTTAGCCGGCGTTGACTTGGCGGCGGACTTGGCCGGCCCCTTGGAAGCCGCAGCCTTGGACGCAGCAGAATCCGACGCTGCCGACTTCCTAGTCTCCTGCACCGCGGCCTTACCGACGGCTGCTGCTGCACCAGGCGGCTGCGAAGCCTCAGCTTCAACAGCCGCTTCGGAAGTCGGAGCCTCCACTACCGGTTCAGCGGACTTCTTTGCTTCCGGGAAGAACAAATCCACTGGGCGGGACGGTGCAGAACCGTTTCCCTGGGCCGCAGCCGAACTGGGAATGAGAGCCCCAAGACCCCTACCGAGGCCCCTTCGCTTTTCGCTCATTGATTCATCCCTCCGATGAAATGGCCGAGCACGGACCTGCTCAGGCTGTTGCAGTGTTTCAAGAATTCTAGCGTTCGGCGATTTCGGCAGCGGCTTCCATGTAGGAAAGCGCACCACTCGACGAAGGATCGTAAGTCATCACCGTTTGCTGGTAGCTCGGCGCCTCAGAGATACGCACTGAACGCGGAACCACAGCTCCCAAAACCTGCTCGGGGAAGTGTTGGCGTACCTCGGAGGCAACTTGCGCAGCCAGGTTGGTGCGGCCGTCATACATGGTCAAGAGAATCGTTGAAACAACCAGGTCGGCGTTGAGGTGCTTCTGGATCATCTCAATGTTCTTGAGGAGCTGGCTTAGCCCTTCCAGTGCGTAGTACTCGCACTGGATGGGGATCAGGACTTCACTGGCTGCGCAGAAGGCATTGACCGTCAGCAGGCCCAAGCTGGGAGGGCAGTCAATGAAGATGAAGTCCAGCCGGCCTTCACCATTCTTCTCCCGCTCCTTGGCGTAAACGTCGATGGCTCTTCGAAGCCTCTGCTCGCGTGCCACCAACGAGACCAACTCGATTTCAGCACCGGCAAGGTGGATGGTGGCGGGGGCGCAGATCAGATTCGGGATGTCAGGGCAGGCAGCAACGACGTCCTTCAGGGGGAGGTCGTTGATCAGGACGTCATAGATGCTGTCGACGTCGGCATGGTGCTCTATTCCAAGTGCCGTGGAGGCGTTTCCTTGGGGATCAATGTCGATCACCAGGACGTTGAGCCCGGCAGAGGCCAGGGCTGCGGCGATGTTCACCGTGGTGGTCGTTTTGCCCACTCCGCCCTTCTGGTTGGAGACAGTGAAGATGCGGGTTTTATCCGGCTTGGGGAGCTCCCTGCCGATCAACCGCTCGCGCCGACGGGTTTCATTGGCCAACTGACGGGCGATCGGACTTGAATCATCAATGGAATCCATCACGTTATGCACTCCATCAGATACGGTTTCACGTGAAACGGCAGCATTCTCAACCGAATTGGGACGCACAATCGCAGACTGAAGAGATGCAGAGGGTGTGGCCATTGCCCGCGCGGACCCCAACGACATAAACGGGGGGATTCGCTGCGTGGAGGTTTCACTACTGCCCACTGGTCACACTCTCACTCTCATTCGGCGCTTGCTGCCGTTCTCTAGCCTAACTGCTCAGCCGCCGACACGCGGGAAACCAAGCGGGTCTCAGGCCGTCTTTCCGGGCTTGTTGACGATAATCCTCACCACGGTGGTGGGTTCCTCCAAAAGCTCCTGTCCACAAACAACAACTGACGTTTCCACGCCACCCAGTTTGCGGATGACCTTCTTGGCCTTCTCGATCTCCTCGGCCGCGCTGCGGCCCTTGATGGCGACAACTTCGCCATGGCCATTCAGGAGGGGAATCGTCAGACCTGCCAGGTTACTGAGAGCAGAAACTGCCCGCGCCGTAACAACGTCGGCGTCCACCATGCCCACGGCGAGCTCAGCACGCGTCCTCATGATGGTGACGTTATCCAGGCCGAGATCGTCCACCACTTCCTGGAGCCAGATGACACGACGCTCAAGCGGCTCAATCAGAGTCAGTTCAAGGTCCGGCCTGGCAATTGCCAAGCAGAGACCCGGCAAGCCTGCGCCGGATCCGACGTCGGCGACGTGGCTGTCCATGGCAATGGCGGATTCAATGACTGCACAGTTCAGGACGTGGCGACTCCACAAACGCGGAATCTCCCGTGGACCAATCAGCCCACGCTCAGTACCGGACGTTGCAAGATGTTCAACATAGCGCTTGGCGAGATCCAGGCGCTCTCCCAAAATCTTCTCGGCCGCTTCAAGTTCAGCTGCGGTTATTTCGACCATGAGCTGCTAGTCAGCCGAAACGACGATGTGACGGCCTGCGCCTTCGCCTTCGGACTCGGAAACGAACCCAAGGTCAGCAACGGCGTCGTGAACGATCTTGCGCTCGTAAGCACTCATCGGTTCAAGGGCGACGGTACCGCCGTCGGACTTGACCTTGGCTACGGCGTCTTCGGCGATCTTCTGCAGAACGCCGGCACGTTCCTTGCGGTATCCGTTGATGTCCAGGACGAGGCGTGAACGGTTCTCCGTCGCAGAGAGTACGGAGAGGCGAGCCAGCTCTTGCAGAGCCTCCAACACTTCACCGTCACGGCCCACCAGGCTATCCAACGCTGCAGATTCTTCATCGGCGCCGATGGAGATGTAGGTGCGTCCGTTGCGGACCTCAATGTCGATGTCGCCATCGATATCGGCAATATCCAGGAGTTCCTCGAGGTAGTCGGCGGCGATATCGCCTTCCTCCTCGAGACGGCTGGCCGTCTTGGACTGCGTCTCTTCCTGCGTTTCGTCCTGGTCTTCAGTCACAGCGGCGATAACTTCTTCAGTGCTCTCGGCAGACATTACTTCTTCTTCCTGTTCTTACGTTGTGGCTGGACGCGCTGTGCACGGATCTCGGCGGCTGCAGCAGCTGCAGCTTCGGCTTCCGCGGCGGCGTCGGCGGGCTTCTTTCCACCCAGGAGCGGCGGGAGGCCCTTGGCGGCGCGGCGCTCTTCCAATGCCTTGGCGGCAGGGGAACCCGGGGTGGGCATACGGCGAATGACGAAGAACTGCTGGCCCATGGTCCACAAGTTGGTGGTGGTCCAGTAGATCAGGACACCGATCGGGAAGTTGATGCCACCGATACCGAAAACGAGCGGCAGGATGTAGAGCATCATCTTCTGCTGGCGCATGAACGGGCTGGCCATGGCCTCTTCGGACATGTTCTTGGCCATGATCTGCTTCTGCGTAATGAACTGCGAGGCCGTCATGGCAACGATCATCACGATGGAAAGAACTACTACCGAGATGTTTCCGGCACCACCGTGGAGCAGCGCAGACGACAGCGGCGCACCGAAGATGCTCGATTCATCGAACTCCACTACCTGCTGGGCGCTCATCGCACCGATGCCATTACCGGCATTCTTTGCGTTCGAGATACCCGACAACACCTGGAACAGCGCGAAGAAGAACGGCATCTGGATCAGCATCGGCAAACATGCCGAGAACGGGTTGGTCCCGTGCTTCTTGTACAGCGCCATCTGTTCCTGCGCCATGGCCTGGCGGGACAGCTGATCGGTCTTGCCCTTGTACTTGGTCTGAAGTTTCTTCAGGTCCGGCTGCAGCAGCTGCATGCCGCGCTGCGCTTTGATCTGCTTGACGAAGACGGGAATCAAGGCGGCACGGATCACCAGCACGAGGCCGATAATGGACAAAGTCCACGTCCAGCCGTTCGCGGCGGGCAGGCCAATGAAGCTCAGTCCCTCGTGGAAGCCAACCATGATGATTGACACCAGCCACTTGAACGGAAACATGATTGTTTCAAAGAAGTCCATACGATATCCCTATTCGTTAGGCCGCTGTGCGGCCTTCTTCATCAGCCTGAGCAGCCAGGAACTGGTCCGGATTGTTCAGTACAACAATTGTGGGCGTCCGGCCTTCAGGCCAGTGACGATGACCGGCGGGGACGTGGTCCACTCCGCCGGCGTTCCAAGGATGGCATTTGGCGAGCCTTTTGGCTGCGAGCCAGCTGCCCTTCACGGCGCCATGCACCGTTACTGCTTCCAGCGCGTACGCGGAGCATGAGGGAAAGAACCGGCAAACCTGGCCGTACAGGGGCGAGATGACCTTGCGGTACGTCTTCAGCAAAAGAATAAGGATGTTGCGGGGCAGCTCCCACAGGAACATGCCTACCGCCGCCGGAAGGCTCCGATGCGGAACCTTGCCGGAGGGGTCGCTTGAGGTAGGAACGACGGCGGTGCTTATGTCATGCACGCGGTGTCCCTTCCGTTGTGGTGCCGTGGTGTTCGGTCGAAGCATTGCGTGGAGCTGAGCCACCCAATCGCTTCGTCGTCACAGCCAGCGCGGCGTTGTAGTCGGAGAGCAATTGCTCCCAGCTGGCAGATGCAGCTGCGGGCAATGCCCGGACCACCACCGCCAGGCCGGTTCCATGCGTGTGCAAGGAAAGCGCGCCTGCTTCTCTCAGTCTCCTCTTAACGAGGTTCCTGGTCACAGCGTTCCCGACGGCTTTGGAGACAATGAAACCGATTCGACTCGGCTCCCCGGCCCCGATAGAGGCCGTATATAACACTAAGTTCCGGCGTCCATTGCGGACGCCGGAACGTACAGTTGTTGAAAAGTCGGTAGACGTCCGCAGACGGTTAGGGGTGGCTAGCACCGTCGAACCCGCAAAAAGACCCTGACCGACAAGTCAGTTGTTTACGCCGACAGTTCGACGCGGCCCTTGCCGCGACGGGCAGCCAGGATGGCGCGGCCGGCACGGGTGCGCATACGAAGGCGGAAGCCGTGCTTCTTGGCCCGACGGCGGTTATTCGGCTGAAAAGTCCGCTTGCTCACGTTAGTTACTCCAGTGGATCAAAGGTGCGCCCACCCGATCAAAAAAGGGGAAGAACTGGCCGACGCTAAGTTTTGTATGTGCCTGCCGCCGTTGCCTTCCGTACGGTGAACGTACGGGGTTACAACTGATCTCAAAAGCGGACACAAAGGACTTCACAACGTTAGGGCAAAAAGGCACCCGCAGTCAAACCGGGAGCCTGCCGTGGAGCTATCCACAGCTGTGCCCAACCCATGTTCCCAGCCTGTGGATGAAGTGGCTCACAGACCGTTTCGAAGAACAACAACGGTGTAATTATCCACAGGCAACTTCCCAGCTATCTTCTAGCGTTTCCATCCCCTAGAGTGGCTCAGTAGCCCAATGTCCACCCGCTGTGTATAACTCTGTGGATTATCGCCCAGAACAGAGCGGCCGGAGAGACTTCGGCTGCCAGCAACGCCGGCAAGCAAGAATTTAGGAACTGATTG